>JAIXTM010000006.1 GCA_027483945.1 Hyphomicrobiales bacterium
TGCACTCGCATGGCGGCCGCAACTTTGCTTGCAGCGCCTTGCGTCACATAGAAGTCGGCGCGGGCATGCGCCTCACGAAAGCACGCCTCCCTCGCTGCCAGCCACGCGGCGGCGGTTGCGGCGCGGGTGTGGTGTTGGACTTCGTGAGGCATAAGGCACGGCCCCAGATAGTCGTAACCAGCCGCCACGATCTGTTCAGGCGTGGCGTTGTCATCTTGCGCGGGGCCAATGCGCCAAGAGTTCAAGCCGGGTTGCCAACGGACGGGGATTGGCTCGGCGGCGAACTCGTCGGTCGTGAGCCAGTGGTAAATGGGACGCTTGGGCTTGTCAGGCCGCCCATCCCACGCGGGCGCGGTGTCAGCGGGCATCATTCAAAATCTCCATCAATCCAGCCTTCGGGGTGGCGATAAATGACCTCACGCTCCTCTTCCTTCTTCTCCGTCTTCTCCTTCGGCAGCAGGGCGAGGATGGCGTCATGGATGTCGGCAACAGCATCGCTTGCCCACTTCTGTGGCGTGACGTGTTCAGGCTCAAAGGAGCCAAACGCATCAAGCCATGTCTGCGCCTTCACCGCCGCATCCCGCAGGCCCCGCGCGTAGCCGGTGGCGTCGGCGGCGTCGCGTTCGGCAGGGAAATTGTCGTAAGCCTTTGCAAGCTCGACTACTCGCTGCGAAAGCGGCGCTTGATACGACGAGCGATAGTTTACTGCCTTTGCGATCACAGAAATTGCGTTGCGCGCCTCATCCCTCTCCCGCTCCGCCGCATCCAGCGCCGCGCGGAGGGCTTCGATCTGGAATTGAGCGGCCTCGATTGCAGGTGCGCCACCAAGCATGATGGCAAACGCCGCAAGGTCTTGGATGACCTGGCCGCACGCCTCCCGCGAGATATCCACCGCGCCGCTCATGCGCGGGGCTCCGAGGACAGGGCGGCGCGGGCTTTGCACCCGCTGCATTCATCGTCGCTCAGTTTCCCGCAGCATTCGTGCGCGGCCCCCCATTCGCAGAATAGGTCCGCGTAGTGCTCGACAACCTCCCGGAGCCGCGCGTTCTGCGTCCGAAGCTCCACCACCACCCGAAGCTGGCCCACGGTCTGCCCCGCTTCGTTCTTGGTTTCGAGGATCGGGTGAAGCCCGCCGGCCTTGGCGTCCCCGCCCCGGAGGACGTGCGCGCTGCGCTCCGCCGCGTCGTTCCGCTGCTCGCTCATGCCTTGGCCGCCTTCGGCTTCGGCAGGCGCCACCATTGCGTGGCGAGGCGCCAGAGCACCCGTGCCGCGCCGCGCCGGGCGCGCCAGGTCGTCGTCTCAAGGGGCTCACCCCTCATGGTCGCATCGAACGCCTCCTGGCAGTGCCCAGGCCAGAACGCGCCGTCGATCCAGGCGATGGCGTCGTCCTCTTGCCGCGCCCAGGCCAGGGCGGAGATGGTCCATTTCCGCCCATCGTCGGGCGCCTGGAAGATGGCCGCGGCCGCGTCCCGGTTCGCCGAGAGCAGCCGGCGCATCGCCCAATCAGCCGCGCCCATCATGCGCGTCGCGCCTCCCGCACCACGAAATGCCAGAGGTGGCCCCGCTTCTCGTTCTGAGCCGCTTGGGCGGCGCGCGCCTCCGGCTCGGAATCGTGAACGGATGCAACCATGGAAGCGCCGCCTCCTCGGATCGGCCAGCACTCAAGCGCAAAGAGGCTCATCATCAGGGTCCTTCGGTCCGGCCCGGGAAGCCCGGGACGCCAGGAACCTACCGACACCCCCTCCCATGGTCAACATAAAATCGCAACGGATTGCGATTTTACTGGATGGCTGCTGGCTTCCATGGCATATCAGACACCGGCCCGGACGGGCTCAACCAGCCAGGAGATTAGCGGAACCCCATGTGGATCTTTCTCAACGACGCCATGCTTTCCATCGTCGCCCCACCCCAGGATACGGTCGCGGCGGCCCAGAATAAGCTCCTGGTCCGGGGTCGCCTGAAGGGCGATATCGAGCGGGTCTTTCCCAAGGCGGCGGTCACCGAGACGCCCCAGCGGGACTATCGGTTCCGGGCGCTGATCGACCGCACAGCGGTCCGGGAAGCCCTCGCCGCCGAGGTGGACCGGATCACCTATGGCAACTTCAAGGACTCGGTGCAGGACGATGGCCGGCACGACGCCTACTTCGGCGCGTGGCGCTCCATGCACAGCCTGCAGCAGGAGCGCGCGATGAACCCGCCGGGCCGGCGAAAGGCGCAGCCGGCGCTCAGCAATGGCCGCGGCAAGGGCCGGGGCTTCATGGGTGGCCCCGGCCGCTTCTAAGCCGCAGCCCGGTCGATCCTTTCCAGCGACGCCTCAAGGCGAAGCAGGAGGGATCGGCCCTTCGGCGTGATGCGGAACATCAGCCGGCGCACACGCCCGATCATCACCGGCCGGCACTCCAACACGCCCTCCTTCCTCCATCGGCGCACGTTGATCGCGGACGTGTTCTGGGCGCGCAGCGAAGGCGCGACCACCCAGGCGCCATAACCTCCCCGCCGCTCCTCGCAGGCCGTTCGCCGCAGGATCTCCACCTTCCGCCGCAGATGGACAAGCGCCTCGACTGGCATGCGCCGTGGCAGCGGGACCAGGACGCGCAGAGTCGCATCCCCGTGCCCCACCACGCGCCGCGTCACCTCGATGCAGGGGAAGGCCGCCGTCACAGCTTGAAGCGACCCTTCACATCGCCGCGCGCGCCCAGCCGGATCTTGCGGCGAGCCTCCTCGAACGCAGCCTCGTGCTCCTCCATCCGCCGCTCGATCGTGTCGGCGCGCCGCGCCGGCCAGGCCGCGATCTCGGCCATCAGCCGGTTGCGTTCCTGGCGGGCGTCCTCGGCAAGCGCGTGAAGCTCCGCCTTGACGGCAAGATGGCGCGCATTCTCACCCGGGAAGAAGGAGGCGACATGCATGCGCTCGATCCGCCTGGCCGTCTCGACCAGGCGGCTCATCCGGTCCGCCTCGCGCCGGCTTCGCCGGATCAGGTCGAGAAGGGCGTCATCCGGCACCGGGCTGCTCCTCGTGCTGGTCGCACCACTGGTCGGCCGAGGCCCGCGGCTGGTTGTTCGGGTCGAACCCGCACAGGCCCTGCGTGCTGCCGCGTAGGACGACCGTGCCTGGCCGCCAGTGCCGGCAGGTCGCGCAATCCTTCACGTCCCCCGGCGGGCGGCTCCATTGCGGCCGGAGCGGCCTCGTCGGGCCATTCATGCCGCCTTGGCCTCCGGCCGCGGCAACGCCTCGCGCTTCTCACGGTAGCGCGCGCGGATCGCCGCCACCGTGCCGTCCGTGTGGGCGAAGTCGTTGAACAACTCCGCGTCGGCCACCTCGCGCGCCTCCGCGGCGTCCAGGGCCGCCAGGCGCTCCGCCTGAGACACCTCGGTCACGCCGCCACCCCCGCGGGCTCGTCGCCCTCGCCCACGATCTCATCCGGCGGCAACTCGACCCCGTCGATGATGGTGAGCGGGTCGACCTCGCGCAGAAGGCCGGTGATGACCTTCGCCTTGCCGGCCTCGTCCCCGGTAAGCGCCGAAGTATGGACGCCCCCCATTACCCGCGCCATCACGCGGCCCAGGCTCTCCGGCGAGATGTTGTAGCCGCGTCGGATGAACTTCTGGACGCGGAGCATGGAGCCGCCGGCGTCCTCGTTTCGCTCGGGCGCCATGTAGCGCAGGCGACGCGAAGCCAGGTCGGGATAGAACATCGGGTCGCACAGACCGACCCATTCCTTCGGCACGCCGCCCTCGTGCCGGCGATAGATGACCGCGCGCGCCACGGAAAAGTCGAAGCTGGCGATCAGCCCCTCCGGTCCATCGAAGGTCCAGCGATAGATGAATTGGACCGGCGTGCGGGGCGGAGCCAGCACCGTGAAGGCGTTCTTGGTGGCGATGAACCGCCCGTCGCGCTGCTCGGCCAATTCCTTCGCGCGGATCTTCAAGACCGCCGCGTGCGGACCGAACAGATCCCAATCGCTGATGGGCTCCCCGGCGAGGATGGCGCGGATGCAGCCGCCGGCGAGGAAGACGTCCTTCTGGTGGAGAAGCTCGCGCAGGTCCTTCGGCATATGCGCGAGGACGCGATGCAGGTCTTCGGGAAGGAGGGTCGAGAGGGTCATGCGGGTTCCTTCGTGTCGTTGGAGTTGGAGAGAGGGGCGGGCCGCCTGCAGGTCGCGACGCGGCGCCGCTCCTGGTGGTTGGTGATGGCGGCGCGCACGTCGCACGCCTGCTGGTCGAGGCAGACGACCGGCGCTTCGGCGCCGGCCAGCCAAAGGCAGACCAGGGCGATGGTCATGGGCGCGGCTCCAATGCCGCCATGGCGTGCCAATTCGGCGGGAATCCGGTCGCCCCCGTGATGAGGATCGAGGCTGGATAGGTGGCCGCCTGCGGGCTCCGGAGCGCGTGCAGGGCGATGGCGAAGTCCGCGGCGCTCATCGGTCGATGTTCCGCTGCTCGACGGTGAAGGACAGCGCCACGACCTCGGGGTTGTCCTCCCACCGAGCCGGCGCCTCGCCGTGGAGGCTGTTCCATAGGTCGCGGAAGACCGCCTTGTGGCTTTGGCCCTCGAAGAGCCGACAAGCCGTCACGTTCAGCCAGAAGAGATTGCGCCGGGCTCGGCCACGCCAAAGGCCCTCGGCCTCGGCGTCATCGGCGTTGATCTCCTGCAGGCGCTGCACCCGCACATCCGTCACGGTGAGCGTGAGGCGGCTCGCCCAGCGCGGCATGTGCATCCCGGGCTTCGGCCTGATCCAGTCGCCGTGCTCCGGGTTGCCGTCGGCCCAATACCAGACCGCACTCGCGTGCGGCTCCACCTGGCGCGGCTTCACCCCTTGGAAGGCATGCTCGAAGCTGAACTGCTCCCGGACGAAGAGCCGGTCGCCGGGCTGCGCGCGCTGCCAGGGCGAGGGTTGCGGCACGGCCTCGGCGCCGAACCCCAGCGGCCCAATCGCTATGCGCGGCTTGCCCCACGCCAGCCGCCGCGTCTGCGTCTTCCGCCCGTCCAGCAGCGCCCGGACCATCGGCCCCGAGAAGATGATGGGGCGATCAACCACGGGTCAGCCCCCTCTGGAAGAGGAAGCGCCACTCGATGGTGGGGGCGTCGGCCAGATGCTTGGGAGACGGCTCGAAGCCATCCTCCTGCCGCCGGAGGACCAACTCCCAGCCGGGCCAGACCCGGAGCGCGAAGGTGGTCGGATACCACCAGAACGGGCGGAAGCGCCGCCGGCCGTGCGTCGGCTCGATCGACACCATCCAGGACCAGCGGGCCAGATGCGGCCAATGGCGCGCCACGATATTCACGCCGCCTTCGTCGCACCGCTCCCACCAGAACAGCGCGGGCCACCCGAAGATCCCGAGCGCCCGGCGCTGCCGGTCGTCCCACTCGTCCCAGGCCGCCACGCTCTCCGGCGTGGCTTCGGATCGGGCCGCGCTCACGTCCCGAACCTCGAGCCCTGGCCCTGCACCATCGTGCCAGATGGCGTGAGGCGTCGTGGCGGCGGCTTGCGCCCGCAGGAGAAGCTCTGGCAGCCCGCCTCGGCGCCGGCCGGGCAGACGCAGCCCGTGCGCGCGGCCTGGCTGATCCCAGCCAGCGTGCCCCGGATTGCCCGAAGCTCCGCCAGAACCTCGTTCATCAGCGGATCGCTCATCGCCGCGCCGCCCGGCGCGTGGAGCGCGCGAAGTAGATCGAGAAATGCCCCGCGGTCAGAGAGACGGCGGCGAGCAGCGCATGGCCCGCCAGCCGCAGATCACCCGCCAGCAGGGCGATCAGAACGACCAGCCAGACCAGCCCGGCGAGAACGCCGCTCAACATGAATGCAACGCCCAATATCAAGCCCATCGGCGCCCAAGCCTCCCGCTTTGAATGACGCCGGGACCATGCCCCAAAGCCCCACCCCTCGCAAGTAAAATCGCAATCCAATGCGATTTATCCTGGCTGATGGCTTCGCCTCATGGCAGATTGCGGGCATTCTATGAAGGAGGCCCGATCACCCTCACGCGCACCGCTTTCGCTATCCATCACGATATTGGAGCCACTCGATGAGCGCAGCCGAAACGCAGCAATCTTGCACCACCGTCCTGCTCGGCCAGGACGGCTCCCACCACCCTCTCGTTCGAAGGACGGTCGTCCTGGACGAAGCCAAGCAACTCGCCGAACAGCAGCGCGCCGCCGGCAAGTCCGGATGGATCGCAGAGATCGTGGGAGGCTACTTCGACCCGACCCGCCCCCAGCTTCTCATCCGGACGGAAGTCGGCCGCCCCTCGGTCAGCATGGGCAAGGCCGTCCAGGCGTTCTGGACGCGCCGCGCATCGGTGATGAAGTAGCCATGTCGGGGAAAAGGGCGATCGCCAATCTCCGCCAAGCCGGGCACGACACCAGCCGCCTGGAAAAGACCGCGAACCACGCATGCCCCTACTGCCAGAGGACGATGGTTCCGCACTCCGGAAGCGGGAACGCCCCGCCCCGCCCATGGACGAGGACGCTTCAGCATGTGCTTCCCCGCCGCCTTGGCGGGGTCACCGTGCCTGAGAACCTCCGCTGGTGCTGCGCGGAGTGCAATCGCTACCTCGCCGCCGTCGGCGATTGCCCAGGCGCCCTCGCGGCGCTCGAGGTGATAGCCCCGTCGGGCCTGGACTGGAACGCCAAGACCGGATGGCTTCGGCGCCGGGTGGGAGACCTGATCCCCGAGGGACAGCCCGGTAGCGGGCGGCGATTCAACCGGGACGAAGCCTTCTGCCCGCCGTGGATGGCGGAGGTTCGGCGGCGCCAAGCGCGCCGCGCTCAGTCCCGGTAGGGGTCCTCGACGCCGCGGCCGGCCATGGCCACGGCGAACGGCCGGAGGCGACGGACAACCCGCACCGTCGCCTCATGGTGCTCGATCACCTGCTGCAGGCGCCGATACGCCATCGGGCTCTCGTCGATATCGCCGCCGGCCAGCAGCACGCCGCGCCGCATCAGCCAGGTCTCCATCTCCTGGCGCGTGAAGCGCCGCACCGCCTCGCGGCGGCCGAACACCCGGCCAGCGCCATGGATCGTGCTGTAGAGCGCGCGCGCAGATTCCTCGCTCTCCACCCCCTCGATGATCAGCGCGTCGTCGCCCATGGAGCCGCCCACGAAGCCAAGCTGGCCCGGGAAGGCTGGCGTGGCACCCTTCCGCACGACCCAGAGATCCCGGCCGCCGTGCTGCTCCTTCCAGGCGAAGTTGTGATGATTGTGGATCGTCTCGGTCACCGCCCCGCCGATGATCTGCCGGACGCGCTCGACCACCCACTCACGGCCCGCATAGGCATAGCGCCCGGCCAGCGCCATGCCGGCGAGATACTGCTGCCCCAGGTCGCTCTCGACGGGAAGCACGGTCGGCGCCACGTCGATGCCATCCTCTCCGCCGGCGAGCCGCAGCATCCGCGTCGCGGTCGTATGGCCCAGGCCGCGCGAGCCGAAGTGGACGCCGATCCAGGTCAGGCCCTCCTCGTCCTCGAACAGGTCCACGTAGTGGTTGCCCGAGCCCACGGTCCCCAACTGCGCCTGCGCCTTCTGCCGAAAGTCCTCCATGCCGGAGGCGAGCCAGGCGTCGTCATCATCGAATAGCTCGTGCTCGACGCGGGTTTCGTTGACCCGCCCCACGCCGAAGCTGATGGAGCGCCGAATGTCGCCCAGCACATCGCCGACGCGCGCCCGAACCTCCGCGGCCGGCGTGTCGAGCCGGACGGCCATGTTGCCGCACGCGATATCGAAGCCCACGCCGGAGACGCTGATCTGGCCCTCATAGGCGATCACTCCGCCCACGGGCTGGGCGTAGCCCAGGTGGCCGTCGCCGCAGAGGACGCCAGCCACGACATTGCCCGTCGCCATGCAGGTCCGCATCTGGCCGAGCGTGCGCTCCTCATGCTCCCCGAAGACCACCAGGGGGGCGTTGCGATAGGCTTCAGGCTGGTCCCTCACCACGTCGGCGTAGAGGGCGGTCTGGCGTTCCGCGGCCTCCTCGGCCCGGGCGGCGTCGCGGAAGGCTGTCCAGGCCGGCATGGTGCGCTTCTCGCTGCCGGGCATCGGGATGCGGGCGTCGGGGTCTTGCCCGGCGGCGGCGGCAAGCGCGCGCGCGCGGGGCTCGAAGGGGTCGGGCTTGCGGCTCACTACTCTTCCTCTCGTCTCTGGATGACGGCGCGCGCCGCGTCGTCGCGTTCGGGGCCAGGGTCGGCGGTCTGGCCGGTCCGCCATTCGTTCGGCCGCGCCTGGGGATTGGCCTCAAGGACAGCCGCGATCTTCTGGGGAAGCTCCGGCTCGATCTGGCGCCAACTGCCGGGCATATCGAAGAGCGTCCAGTCGGTGCATCGCGCAACCGCGGCGCCGGCGGGGAAGACGGTCGCAACGTCGCCCACGAAGGTGCAGATTCCGAAGCCGGAGCCGATGTGGAGCAGGGTCCACCGCGTCTCGCTGGGCAACAGCGCCCAGCCATCGTGCATCAGCGCCAAGCCGCCGAGCAGATACCCATGCGCTTGGACCGGCGCTCCACCCATCATCGCAAGATGAAACGAGCCCCACTCCCAATGGTCGTGGGTCACCGCACGTTGGCCCGCCAGACCGGGAGGCGCTTTCGGCCCTCCTTGATCATCGCAAGGCGAAAGCATCGGCGCTGGCGCATCGTGCATGCCTCCTTCGGGACGCGCGCCGCCGCACGCAGCGCATCAGCCGCGATCCGAAGCCTGGTGCCCATGGGTATCCGGACCATGGGAAGAACGGGCCAGGTTTGCTTCACGCGGCGGGCTCCTGCTTTTCCGGCGCAGCCGTTGTCGGCTTCGTGCCGGCCAGCGCGGCCTTGGCGCGCTCCCACATTGCCCTTGCGGCGTTGGCCGGCTGCTCACCCAAGGTCGTCGTCTTCGATGCGGCGCAGAAGGCCAGCGCCTCTTCGAACACCTTCGCACGCGCGGTCTCTTCCTCGAGATGCCCTTCCAACTCGTCGGCGCGCGCGGTCTCGTCATCAGCGATGGCCTGGATGCGCGCGACCTCGCCCTGCTGGTCCGGCGCCTGGGCATCGGGCGTGGCATTGCGGATGCGGGCGGCAATGGCCTCCCACTCCGCCGCCTCGTCGGCGGAAGAGATGCGCGCCTTCGAATCGCAGTGGGCGAGCATCTCGTCCACGAACTGCTGAGCTTCACTCATCGGAATCTCCTGGGCCTTGCCCGCTGCTGGCGGCGCCGATCAGCGCCTGTGGTTTTTCTCGACCGCGGCAAGGCACGCCTCGCCACTGCCGTGCGCGGAATTGCACGCGATGCGGATGACCTCGCGCGTGTGGGCCAAGCTCGCCCATGTGTGGATGCCTACGGCGGAAAGCCCGATCGCCAGGATCATCACGATGATCATGACGATGATGTTGTCCGAGCCCTCGCCGCGGCCACTCATCCCTCGCAGCCCCGACCGATCGTTCCGTCGTTCCGCCCGTCTTCGGTGACACCGCAGAAGTCGCGCCAATGGCGCCAGCCTTGCGGGCAAAGAAAGCCCCACTCGCGGACCTTCGGGCCGGTGGCGAACAGGGTCCAGACGGGCATCTCCTCCCCGTGCATATTCCGGAGAAGCTCGACGCGATGCGCCATCGTCGCGGAGCGGTAGATTTCCTGGCCCTCGGCAAAAAGCCGCGGCGGCCCCTCCTGGACGTGCTCGATGTAGCGCCCCTCGAGCATAAGGGAGCGGCTGGCCCACGGGTGGTCGTGCAGGGCTCGGTCGTCATCGGACCGGCAGAACTGGTGCAGGTAGAGGTTGCACTCCTCGTTGCGCGGGATGAGCCACCAGCGCCGGAGGTAGGGGGCGTCCTCACCACCGATCACAAAGTCGGGCGCGCGCTTGCCGGCAAGGTCGTGCCACCAGTCGCAGCCGAAATGCCCGAGCGTCCCAAGGATCTGCATCAGGCGGGTTTGGTCGCCATGGGCGACATAGGGAACAATATCCACGCTCGGCTCCTTTTCGGTCGCCGGGACCATATGGGCCAGTCAAAAGAGGGTCAAGAAAAATCGCAACCGATTGCGATTAAGGCTTGCTTCGGATGGCGACCCGGAACGCCTCGTCCTCGCGGATGCCGCGATTGCGCTGGCTCTGGTAGACGCGCCGCTGCTGTTCCGTCATCTGCTGCGGCCCGACAACCTGGCGCACCGGCGCCGGCTTGCTCGGCTCCGGCAAGGACGGAGCGATCTTCTCAAGCAGCGCGCGGCGCGCCTCTTCGTTTTCGCGCCGGGTTTGCTGCTGCCTTTCGCGGGCTTCGGCCCGGCGCTCCGGCGTCCAAGCCTGGCGCGCCTCGCGCGCCTTGCGACTGGCTTCCAGCGCCTGCTCGGCGCGTCCTCGCTTGCCGTCCCCTTCGGTCATCGCTGGTCGTTGGCTGGCCCGCCCGCGGCGCACCTGATAAGATGGCTCACCGCCGCGGCCACCACAGCCGGGCTCTCACCTAGGCGCTTCGCCAGCAGAGCCACAGCCGCGATGTGCGCCATCAAGGCGCCATCGGATTCAACCCCCCGAATCAGAGCCTCCCCGAAGAAGGCCGACGTCAGGTCGGTCGTCTGCTGGCGGGTCGAAGAGCCCAGCATGCGATTGGCAAAGCGGCGAACGGCGGCGTCGAACTCCTCCGTCCCTTGCTCCGGCGCGCGCGGCTCCATCAGCGCAACCACGCGAGATGCGTCGGGCCGACGTGCGCGCGGTCCCAGACATACCAGGCGAAGGCGATAGGGCCTCCGTCGTCATCGTCGCCGGCCAGGCGCGCCGGGCGAAACTTCACCCGGCGGGAGAAGACCCAGACGCGCGCTGGCGGATGCGCGGCAAAGAGCCGCCCCCGGCTCTGCCCCTCGAGCCACGCGAGCCGGCAGAGCATCGCCACCTTGCCCGGGCAGCGCGCACGGGCGTGGCGAACGAAGTCCTCCGCCAGCTTGAAGGGCGGATTGGTGACCACGTGATCCGCCCGGGTCTGATAGTCGAGCAGGAAGTCGACGCCCCCCGTGCCATAGCCACGGTCGATCAGGTCTGTGCTGATGACCTCAAGGCCGGCCTGCTCGAGAACGCAGGACATGGCGCCATCACCGCAGGCCGGCTCCCAGACAACACCGGAGAACGGCTCCACCTTCAGCAGCGCCGCCGTGGCCCAGGGTGGCGTGGGGTAGAAGTGGTCGCGCTCGCCCTTCGCCTTGGTGCGGATATGGCCCGCCGCGTAGTGGGCGCCGGCTTCCATCAGGCGGCCTCTTCCACCGGGAGTGGGAGCGCGAGCCCGACCTCATGGCCGCGATTGGTCAATTCCCACTCGTAATAGCCCGCCTTCCCATCCGCTTGCGTGAGGCAGGATAGCTCGAGGGCTTCCAACGTCTGCAGGACGTTCCACCGCCCGCGGACGCCGCGGCCGTGCCCATCCTTCTTCGCCCAGAAGAGTCGCCCGTTCTGCCGGGCCGCCGTCGCCAGGATGCGACGCTGCGCTTCCGAGAGGACGATCCCGTATGGCTCGACCACGCGCGGATTAGACATGGTCGGCGGCCTCCGTGGCTGGCATCGTCTCCTGGCCGGTCGGGGCCAGGCTGCCGTTCCAATTCCAGACCGGCGCGCCGCCCGAAATCTCCGGGAGCAGGTGGCCATCCACCTTGTCGGGGCGGACCCACTTCGCGGCGAAGTCGAACGCCCCATGGCGTTCAACCACCCAGACGGCACCCTCAATCGGATCAAGCGCGCCGTGGGCGCCCTGCCGGCCGGTCCAGATTCCCATGTCGGACATAGCCGTCTCGATGGAGCAGGGAGGCCCGAGCGAAAGCAGCGCCGCCTCGCGCAGCCCGGCGCGGCCGGCGACGTCCAGCATCTTCCGCATCGGCTGGCGCTTCGGCCCTTCGATCAGGGCAAAGGCCACGAACAGGTCGCGCGGCTCCACAATCTCGTATCGGATGCCGTGGGCCTGCAGGAGCCATTCGCCCACAATGCGCTCACCCGGGCGCAACGCCGCACGCAGGCGCGCTTCGCGCAGCCGAACCCATTCGGCGAAAGCGTGGTGTTGCTCGAATGGCGACGTTTCGGCCAGGTATCCAGCGCGCGTCAGGGCCATGATCTGCCCGGCGACATTTGCGACCGCGCAGCAAGATCCGTCGAGCTTCTCGGTGACCCAGACCTCGTCGTGCTTGTCGCGCGCGCGCTCGGTGCAGATGGCGGCCTGGCCCGCGTTGATGGACCAGTCACCCGGGCCGAGGCGGCTGCCCGGCAGGTGCGGCGTCGAGCCGTAAGCTCTCCCGCCTGCCGGCTTCTTCGGGACGCGACCTTCAGGCTGCATGGAGCCCTCCATCGAACTTGCTGCGGCGCATCCGGAAGAAGTCGGCGTGATCGGGAAATTCCCGCGCCCACTTCCGAGCGTAGAGGCTGGTGAAGTTGTTGTTGGCCTTGAAGCCGCTGCCGTCCTGCTGGGCGGCGTCGGTCTCCCACCGGATGCGGTGGAGGATCGCGTCGGCGCTGTAGTGCTTGAAGCCGAGGCGGATACGGTCCCAGGCGAAGTGGCAGAACAGGTGCCAGACGCGCGGATTCGCCTCGTCGAACGCGTGGAAGGCGCGTTCGACTTCCGGCTTCGGCCGCCAATCGAAGAGGCTGGGCTGCTCAGCGTGCGACACGGGGCCGCTCCGGCCAGGGCAAAGCCGCCGGCAGCACGCGCTTCAGCGTCAGATGGGCCGCGCCGATGGATGGCGTATGGGGGAGGCAGATGGGGCTGACCCAGGCGACGTCGCGCAGGCGCAGCCACGCCTGGCCGGTCCAGACCTCGATTCCGACCGGCTCGCCCGATCGTCCCGCAACTTGCCGCGTGGTGCCCGGATCAGGCTCCGGCCGCGGAGATACCGCCTCAAGCATGATGCCCTCATTCGCAATGGGTTGCGAAAATAGGCGGCAAGGCGGTGATGGGCAAGATAAAATCGCAACACGTTGCGATTCGTCGCCGTCGGACGCTGAATATGGTGGACATGGGCGCGTCGCGGCCCTATATACGGGGCAGGGTTCCTTCACCCCTCCGGCTAGTCACCGGACCAAGCCCCCGGCCCCAAAGGCCGGGGGTTTTGCGTTTCGGGCTAGACGTTCCGCCAGTCGGCATCAGCGCCGTAGGCTTCGCCGTTCGGCCCCTGCCAGGGGATGTAGCGCCCCGTGGCGAAGTCGAACTTGAACACGGCGGATGCGCCCTTCTGACCAGCGAAGCGGTCGCGCGCCTTAAGCGTCGTGAACTCCACCGGCGTCTCGCGCGGCTTGTAGGCTTCGCCCGTGGCCTTGTTCTTCCAGAGGCGCCGGATGGCGAAACCCATGTCGGTCGCCGCGTCCCAGGCATGTCCGCCGCTCACGTCCTGCAGGCTGAGCGGGTCGTCGACGCGCTTCCCATCCTTGCCTCTCGGCAGCTTCGTCGGGTGCGCCACGATCCATATGTGGATGTTGTTCCGCTGCGCGCAGACCTGCAGCGCATCCAGCAGGTCAAGCACGAAGTCGTTCTCGCTGCCGGTAAGCCCTGGCGGCTTGCCCACTCGGTTGTAGGGGTCGACCACCGCGCCGTCGATGCCGTATCGCCGGACCTGGTATTCGATCATCTGGATCAGCCAATCCACGTCCGCCCGCCGCTTCTTCCCAGCGTTCGCCTGCCGATCGAATTTCAGGAAGTGGAAGTGCTGGCTGAGCCAGGCCCGATACGAACGGACCTCTTCGATGCCCAGCCGCGGGGATGGGCCATCAAAGAACGGGGCGCGCGCTGCCTTTTCCAGCAGGTTCACCGCATGCCGGGCCGGGTCGTTCTCCGGCGAGAACACCGTGAACTTCCAGTCGCTCCCCAGCGCCATGTTGACGATCATGTTGTCGACGAAGGTGGAGTTATGCGTGACCACCATCTCGTGGCCAGCCAGGAAGAGGCGGTCCGGGCTACTCACCGCGATGCACCGCACCGGAACCGAGTCGACCGGCTCGATAGAGCGGATGATTCGCCACCGCTTCTTCAAGACGCGGCCAACTAGGGGCGCGACCTTGCGGGGGATGGTCGCAACCGGCGCGCCCGGCCGGAAGGTGATTCGCCATTTCGGCCCGCAATCGCGCCCATTGAGCCGCGCACGCCCCTCTTTCGCGCCACCAGTCACGAAACCCAAGCTGCGGATGAGGGCCACGATATCTTGCGCCAAGCGGGGCGAGCAGCAGACGATCTCAACCTGCCCGGTCTTTCCGACATGCCCATCAGTATCGACCAGCCCACGAAGAAGCGCGGCCCGCTGTTCTGCCGAAGCAAGCAGATACGCTTGCGGAATATGCTTTGAGCCGAGAACCCCGGCCGCCCGAAGCCTGGCCTTCAATCCATACACCCCGAACCGCCCGGCTGTTGCGGAGCGCTCATTCACCGAGAAGCCGTCCGCGCGAATGCCGGCGATCACCTCCTCATCGAAGCTGGTGATCACCCCATCGGCGCTAGAGCCATCGCCAAGCCAAGCGCCCATCGTGTAGGGCGGGACCGGCAAATCTGCGTGCTCACCGGCCAGAACCGGAGGGAGCGGGACAGCCCAATTGGGAGCGCCGCCGTCGGTGCGCGTCGGGCTGGCCGCCATCTCCTTGGTCGTCCTCACCTTCGGCACAGAGACCTTATGGCGCTGGTCCCTCCCTCGTGGTGCAGTCTCCGGCTTGCGCCGCGACTGCTGCGCCATGGAGATCCGTTCGAGCCGCGTCGAGGCGAACCACTGGTGGTCGGCATCTGCAATGATGGAGGCACCGTCGGAAAAGGTCACCCGGTAACAGGGCCGCCCCAGCATCACCTTCGTCGCGTGCGTAATGCGGCAAGGCCGGCCATCGGCGCCATAGACCTCATCACCCACGGCAAGGTCGCCCATCGCCTTGTAGCCGCATGGGGTTGGGACCGGGGTGTCGACAGCCAGGGCTTTCCCCTCATTCGGCAGCCCGGTCACCACCGTGACCTGCCCGCGCAGGACCCGGTAAATGTCGTCGAGCGCGCCATCGAACCCGACGCTGGTCCACTCGATCGTGCGGCCGCGATGCATCGCCTCGATCTCGCCCCATAGGTCATTGATCGTGACCTCGCCCTCGACCGGGACGGCGACAGGGTTGTCCAGGATGCGGCGAAGCTCCTCCTCGCCGGCAACCATCAGGGTCTGGTTCGCGTCGTTCATCTGGGTGCCGTCGATGGCGGGCCAGTGGATCACCCACGCCTTGTGCCGACCAACCCGCCTGATGATCTCCCGGGCCAGAGCCCGGCCGGGCGCGTCGGCATCCGTGGCGATGATGATCCGCTCCGCCGCCTCGAAATGCTCGGCGCACGCGTCCATCCACGCCATCTTCGGGCTATCGACCGGGAGATCCTTCTCCGGGGCGCCATCGGGCGCCGAGATGCAGGCGGCGAAGCCGACGGCGAGTGCTGATAGGCGATCAATTTCGCCCTCAACGATCAGGATTTCTCTGGCCCCGATGATGCTGTCAAAGCCGTATGGGAGCGGCTCGGCGTCCTTCTCCTGCCGGAACCATTTTTTGATGGGCTCCCGATATTTGACGTTGGTGATTTCGCCACCCTTGAAGAACGGGAAGGCCACCACCGTCTCGACCTGCTCGGATTGCGGCATCCAGACCTGGGCCGCGAAGATTCGTTCCTGCTCGACGATGCGCTCCGGGATACCTCGGCTCGCAAGCCAGTCGAGGACCGCCCGTTGCGGCGGGACCGGCCTGATGGATGGCCGCTTGTAGACCTTCCGTTCGGCGCCCCTGATCTTGGCGAGGCGCCCGGTTCCAGTCCATCCCGACCACCCGCAGTGGTGGCACTTCCAGACCGCCTTCATATCCCCGCCATCGTGGGAAAGCGTCACCGAGAGGCAGGGGTCGGTCTTCTTCTTCCGGGTGTGGCTGCACGCCGGGCAGGTCGTCTTGTGATCGCCTTCCCGCACCGACCGGAGCTTGATTCCTGGCGCGGGCACGACGCTCAGAAGCGCATCAACAATGTTTGTCATGGTGATCCTTCGAACATCGCCGGGTGGTCATCCCGGCGGTGCACACCATGGTCGAAGTCGCGCGGAGTCGCAACTGGTTACGATTTTTGGCTCGCGCGCGCGTCTCTGAACCTACTCGCTCGCCGCAAGATCACCCGTGATGAATCTGATCCATCGGGAAGCGCCGAAGGCGCATTCTTCGTAACTCGCTCTGTGCGCGCTTGAAGCGCGCCCGCCGGGATAAACCCTCATTCGAAGGGCGCACCTTACGCCGTAGGGTATTCCGCGCGCGAGGAAAACGTCGCAGAAAAATGGCTGTCAAGACCTATGTTTTAGACGCCGGAGACCCGCAAGAAACCGCGACATTTTCCAGGTGGCCTCACCAAGAAAGGTCAGGCGGCCTGACCTTTACTCGCGTTCGGTTGCGACTCGGGCGCGAGTCGCGCGCCGAGAATTTCCTCGGCCAAGGCATGGAAGGCGCCGTCCTGCCAATCGGGCTCCGCGCGACACGCCTGGATCATGAATGCCGAGAGGAAGCCCGGCTCGTGGCTTTGCCGGGCCAGGGCGATGGCCTCGCGTGCAGCCGCTTCGCCAGCTTCAGCCCGCGTTCCGTATGCGGTCAGGTCAGCCATCAACCACCTCCGTTGTTCTCATTCTGTTCTACAATTCTGACCGACCTTTGGCGATAGGCTTGTCGCACAATCCGACCCCGCCTTTCCAATTCCGTCATGATGTAGTGGACTTGAGATTTGGATCGAATATCCAATGCTCTTGCAATTTCCAAGAGGGATGGTGCGACTCCGTTGTGATCGCGCAGATAGCCCTTCAGGAAGGCGAGGACCTGCGCCTGGCGCCTCGTAAGGCTCATGGGCGCCTCACAAGCCTCACGAGGCGTCACAGGGCGCTTCTTTGCGCCACCCGCCACCCGTGCAGGGCTACGCCGATCGCGTCGGCCTCGTCCTGCGTTGTCGGCCGATGGCCCAGGAGCTTCACCCGCTCCATCACCATTTCCTTCGGCGCGTGTGAGCCGGGCAGCCCGATCCCGCTTTTCCATGATCCAACTCCCACAGGAATGACGGGGACGTTCGACGCCGCCGCCCAGGCTTCAATGATTGCCCGCAGCCCGCCGTAGACGTGCGCCGCGGTCGTAGCGAACGTGCGCTTGCCGCTCGCCTTGTCCCGCCGCTCATGGCTCCGAACGTCTTCCAGAACCACGACCAGGGGCGCCGGCCAGGCCGGCGACTCCCTCTCAAGCCAGCGCGCGAGACGCAGGTAGCGCCGGCCGGGCACGTCCGAGCCGCGGAGGCTCAGGTCGAGAGACCCGCTGATCCGGACCGCGTCGTTCACGGCGAGCGCCCACCCCATATGCGTTCCGATATCCAGACCGAGAACCGCGCCAGCCCGGGGGACTGGCGCGGTCATTTTCGGCGCGGCGCGGCGGGCGGAGGCGGCGCTTACCCTGGGAGGACGTTTCGCCATGACCTCCCCGCCATGATATTTGTCACCGTCGCTGCCGCGATTCCGTAAAGGCGAGCAACGCTTGCATGAGATGCCCCCGCCGCGACTTTAGCCTTGATCGCTGACACGGTTGTCTCGTCAAGACGAGCGCGTTGCACCTTCCTCCGATATTCCAGATATCCCGGCGCGTTCAGATTTTCCTTTTGCGTCCCCCACGCGAGGTTATCAGCCCTGTTGTTCAGAGGGTTCTCATCCAAGTGCATTACTACAGCCGCGCCAGAAGGCGCAGGGCCATGAAATGCCTCACAGACGAGGCGATGAACCTTGCGTGTCTTTCGCCGATACACCAGGATGAAGCGGCCATCGGTGAGTTGGCCGAAGTGAGCCTTCCCGCCCCTCTTCACGAGACCTGAGCCTCGTGAAGTAGGAACGAGATGAGGAACACGGCGGACCCGACCCAGACTGGACGCCTCATATTCCGGCATTGAGGGGACAACCCTCCATATCTCCTGGGCGTCCATCAAAAAGGAATATCATCGTCGAGATCCGGCCCCTTCCGATCCCAGCCGCCGCCCGAACCCGAAGGCTTGCTCGATCCGCCCGAACCGCGCTCCCCGCCCCATCCGCCGCCGCCTGACCCGCTGTCGGATGCACCGCTCTTGAAGGGCCGGCCCAGGCGAATATGACCCTGGGGGAACTGGACGATCACCTCGGTCGTCCAGCGGTCCTTTCCGTCCTTGTCCTGCCACTTCCGGGTGGTGAGCTTGCCCACCACGATCACCTCGTCGCCCTTGCGGGCTTCGTTCAGGCGCTCGGCGTCCAGGTCACCCCAGACGACCACGTTGTGCCACTCGGTGGACTCCTTCCATTCGGAGCCCTGCTTGTATTTCTCCGACGTGGCGACGCTGAGGGATGAGACCCGCTTGCCGGAGTTGGTCGAGCGGATCTCCGGGTCCTTCCCCAGGCGGCCGATCAGTTGGACGACGTTCATCGCTTATCCCTTCCGGCCTGACGGGGTCTTGTCGAAGACCGGCCCATCATCCGGGCCTTCCGGATCGTCCGGGAACAGGCCCCGCTGATCAGGGGTCGGCTTCGGCTTGCCGCGGTCGCCGTTGAAGGCGCGCGTGTCGGCCAAGGTCAGGGTGATCACCTCGCCCACGCTATCGAGCAGCGCGTGCCGGTCTTCATTGGTGATGGGGACGTGCAATTCGCAGGCGATGTGGTCCTTGATGGCCGCCTTCTTGAAGGTGGCCATGATCGTGCGCCGGCCGCCGGCCATGACCAGGTCCACGACCTTCGCCACGAGCAGTCGGGAATGCTCGTCGGCGGCGTCGATGGTGCGCTGCTGCTCATCTTCGCCGCGGAGGTGCCAAGGCAGTGGCGAATGATCATGCCGCAGCCGGTCGAGCAGGAAGTCCCGGACGTCGCCCGCCAGGGTCTTCGCCGCGATAAACTGCAGGTCGTCTTCGGCCATCGGTGAGGCGGGCTGAATCTCCGGCGCCTCCGGGTCGTTCTGTTCAGGGGGCAGGTCGTTCATTGTGCGCTCCTTGGTTGTAGGTGAACTTTTTGCGAACCGAATGCGAACCCATTTGATTTTTCATCGAAACCTTGCCAAAGGAGACGACATCAAAGGGGGCTCTAGAATTGAGAGTGCGGCCGCACGGGATTCGTCGCTGGCTCACCAAGCGACCAATCGGCAGGAATCAGCGCCTCAAGGCGCTGCAGCGTTTCGATGCTCGGCGACCAGTCGGGGGCCTCGACGCGTGCCAGGGTGTTCGGTGCGATTCGCGCGCGCGCGGCGATGCTTCGCTTCCCGCGGGGCTGCGAGACGACCCATGCCTGGACTCGCTCGATGCAAGATTTGATGGTCGGGGGGCGGCACATATCGCCCCAATAACGCAAACGATTGCGATTTTCAATGTTAAAATCGCAGTCGGTTGCGACTTTATGCGGAGGGCACCTTGGCGAAACGTGAAGAACTGACGCTCGAACAGGCCGAGCGCCAGAGGGCAGCGGTCCGATCAGTGATGGACGCGAAAGGCTTACGGGCAAGCCCGTGGGCGCTCGCCGCCGGCGTTTCCAGCGGCAGCCTCTATGCGTTCCTGAAGGGCCGCACGAACCACCTCGGGACACCCCTGGTCGCGCGCCTTGCCGAAGCAGCCGGCGTGCCCATGGCGATGCTCACCGGAGAAGGCCCGACGCCGGAGGCATTTACCGTCACCCACCACCTCCGAGGCGACCTGATATCCCCGATGCCGCAGCGAAACGGACGGCGGATGGCGCCCATCCCGCCGGACGTCAATCCAGTCGGCCTGGCCGCCGCCGAGGCGGCAACCGACCAGCAGGGCGCCTTCCGTGAGGGCGCCACGGTCTACTGGCACCAGGGAATAGATCGCCGCGCCGATGAAAAGCCCGGCCTCTGCGTGTGCAAGCTCGCCGGACAAGACGCGATGGTTCTTGCGGACCTGCGGCGCGGCTTCGGCGAGGGACGGCATCTACTCCTCACCGTAAGCGGCCGAGTGCTGGACTCAGTCGAGCTTGAGGCCGCCTATAAGGTCGTCTGGATCAAAGCCCCCGACTGAGAAAAATCGCATCCCATTGCGATTTTTGCTTGCGGCTTTCGCAATCCAATGCCAATGTCCCGACACCGAAACCCACGGTGTTGAAGGACTCCCATGGATCATCAAGCGATTGCCGAGGCGCCAAGCGCGCGTCGGCTTGAAGGTGAGGTCGCGTTTTTCCACGCGGCCTCCGACTGGCACGCAGCGCGCGCCTCCGACATCACCGCCAGCACCATCGCCGGCCATTTCGGCTTTTCGGCCTGGTCGTCCCGCTACTCCGACTATGTCGAGAAGGCGGGCCTGGCTCCGCGGAAGGACGCTGATTCCGACCTGAAGCGTGCCGGGCGCCATCTGGAAGCGGCGATCGCCTCCCTGGCGGCCGAAGAGGAAGGCTGGACGAACCTCTTCGATGCCGCCGGCTATTGGCGCCACCTCCACGACGCGGGCTTCACGCTCCACCCGCCCACCATCCTCTACATGCGCGATACGCGCTGCCGGCTCGGCGCCACGCCGGACCGCGTTCTCCTGCAGCCGGACGGCCGATGCCGGCCGGTCGAGGTCAAGAACGTCTCCTGGCAGGCGTTCCGGGACGAATGGGAGCAGGGTCAGGCGCCGGTCAAATACTGGCTGCAGGGGCAGGTCCAGGCCGGCCTTGCCCGTATCGCCGGCCTTCCCTGGGACGGCCCTATCGTGGTCGGGCTGATCGCCGGCAATGACCTGCGGGTCCTGCCCTACGACTTCGATGTTGAAGCCTTCCAGCAGTGCCGCATCGCCGCGGCGACCTTCTGGGAAGACGTCGCCGCCGGCCGCGAGCCCCTTGCCGATCTGACCCGCAGCATCGACCGCGACGCGCTTCGCCGCCGGTGGCGGCAGAGCCAGGAGAAGGCGCTGGATCTTTCGAAGTCCGACGCCGCGCTGCAGGTGGCCGAGGCGCTGTCCGAGGCCCGGCGCCGCGAGCGCGATGCCAAGGCCGAATCCGACCTGCTCTCCGCGCAGTTGCTCTCGATGCTCGGCGACGCCGAGCGCGCGACGCTGCCCGGCGGGTGGCTGGTCGCGGCCAAAACCCAGGCCCGGGCCGCCTACACGGTCGAGGAGGGCACGACCCGCCCCATTCGCATCATCCCACCGAAAGCCCCGAAGGAGCCCAAGAAGTGAGCCAATCCCCCGCCATCATGGAAGCCGCCAAGGCCGAAATCGTCGGCATGCGGGCCGACTTCGAGCGTCTCCTGGGTGGCTCGGTCCAGGTGGATCGCTTCGAGCGCGCCGTTCTCACCGCGATCACCACCAATCCCGCGCTGCTGGACCTGCCGAAGGACACGCTGCTCGATGCGTGCCGCAAGGCGGCCTCGGATCGCCTGAAGCCGGACGGCCGGGAGGGCGCCATCGTTCCCCGCTGGAACGAGAAGTCGAAGCGCCTGGAAGCGGCATGGCAGCCGATGGTCCGCGGCATCATCAAGATCGCCAAGCTCTATGCCGGCGTGCAGTCGGTCGATGTGGAACTGGTCTATGAGGGCGAGGTCTTCCGCGTCCTGAAGGGCGATGAGCGCCGGATCATCCACGAGGGCAACCCGGCGCTCGCCATCGTCGGCAAGGAAGTCGCAGCCTACGCCATCTTCGTCTACGGGCCGGAGATGCACCAGCGCGAGCGCGAGGTCATGTCGGTGGCGCAGATCAACGCCATCCGCGACCGCAGCCCGGGCGCGTCGCGCGGTAAGGGGCCGTGGGTCACCGATTGGGGCCAGATGGCGTGCAAGACGGTGCTGCATCGTCTCGGCAAGCGCATGGCGGCCCGCGATGAGGACGGCGAGGGGCTGCTCGCCCAGGTTCTGCAGCGGATCGAGGAAGAATACGACTTCGCCGACCGGAAGCAGGATGACCGACCGCCCGCCCAGCAGGCGTCGGCTCCGGCTTCGGGCCAGGCCGCCGGCTCGTCCTCCACCCCTGGCGATCGCTTCCGGTCGGCCACGCAGGGCGCGCGCGATGTCGACCCTGCCACGGGCGAAGTGGTGGGCGCCAAGGCCGAGCCCGACCCGAACGCGGGCAGCCCGCTCTTCGTCCCGCTCCAATTCGCCGAGGGCGGGAAGCCCCTCTGGGAGCCTTGGGGCCTGGCGATGAAGAACCTGCTGGCCGAGCGCAAGAGCGGCGCCGAGATCAAGGAACTGAACGGGGTGAACGGCAAGGCGCTGGCCCTCATGCGTGAGCGCAACGAGAAGGCGTGGCATCGCTGGATGGACGCCTGCGTGGATCGCGCCGCGCGCATCGAGGACGAGTCCCGCCCGCCGGCTCCGGCGGACGACTCCGCGGGCTTCGGTCGGGAGGCCGCCTGATCGAGGCCGCTACGCCCCGCCGCACCCCGCTCCGCGCCACGGCGCCCCGCTAGGCCGCTCGTCGCCTCTCAACGCACCGCAGCATTGCACTCCGCATCTCAACGCAACGTCCTGGCTCCGGCCAGGAGCCTCGCTCCGCGACGTATCTCACCACCACTCCGCGCAATTCCGCGCTTCTCAACGACCGAAGGAACCCACGATGAAAGCCTCAATCGCCACCGTCACCCTCGAAGGCATCACCGCCTATTCGCAGTCCCGCCAGCACGATGAGCCGAAGCTGGAAGGCGAATCCCACGAGGATTACGACAAGCGCACCTGGCGCTCGAAGCAGTCGATCGAACTGCGCGACGGCAAGCAGACCGTCGTCATCCCGGCCCATGGCATTCACCAGGCCATCGCCGCCGCGGCGAAGTATTCGAAGCGCCAGATCCCCGGGCAGGGCAAGGCGACCTGGACGAAGAAATTCGAGGCGGGCATCACCCTGCTCGAGAACCCGGCGCTGGGCATCGACCCCGACGCCGTGAACGTGGTGACGATCAGCGCCAACGCCGACGGCATCCGCGGCTCCGGCAAGCGCGTGCCGCGCCGCTTCCCGATCATCCCGGAGTGGCGCGCCACCTTTGACGTCTACATCCTGGACCCGATCATCACCGAGCAGGTCTTCCGGGAGATGCTCGAAATCGCCGGCATGTTCATCGGCATCGGCCGCTTCCGCCCCGAGAAGGGTGGGACGAATGGCCGTTTCAAGATTGCGTCGCTGGCCTGGGCGGATAACCGCCAGATCGCGGCGTGATGACCGCGCTGCACAGCGCACTGCGACTCTGCGCCCAGCAGCACTCCGCTGCGCGCCGCGCCGCTCCTCTGTGCATCGCATCGCGTCGGGTGGGTGGCTTCGGCCGCCCACCTTTCGCGATGGGCAACGCGCCTCTGCGCCCGACAGCACTCCGCTGCGCGCCGCATCACGACGCAATGCCGCTCTGCTCAACGCTTCGTCTTCCCGACGGGAAGATCCCCGCAGCGCAACTCGGCGCACCGCGACTCACCCCCACGCGACTCAACGCAACGGCTCGTCCTTGGACAAGCACATCGCTGGCCTTCTCGTGGCTACTCGTGGCAACTCGATGCCACGCCTCGCTCCGCCCCTCTGCTCACCGCACCGTGGCTTCGCCCAGGCGACGCCCTCCGCTCGGCCGCGCTTCATTTCGCTCCGCAGCGCATCTCCCGTCACCGCATCGCATTGCACCTCGACGTGCCCGGCCTCCGGGCAACAGCGCATCGCTGCGCTCCGCTTCTCTACTCTTCCCGCCTCACCGCTCCTCACGGCACCGCATCGTTGCCCTGGCCCGCCAGAGCGCCACGCCGCGTCACGCCGCGCTCCGCAGCGCGTCTCCGCTCTCCGCTTCTCAACGCCATTCCACCCGAAGGAGAAACCCAATGATCACGACTGATCTGTCCGCCGACGCGCGCGCGCTGGCCGACCTGCTGATCGCGGAGCCGGTCGGCTCCATCGTCACCCTCGAGCGCCTCTCGAAAACCATCGGCTTCCCCATCGCCGCCCGCCGGCACGCGCTCTATGCGGCCATCCGCGTGGCCGAGCGCGAGGCCGGCGCCGTCTTCACCTGCGAGCGCGGCATCGGCTATCGCCGCCTCTCCGTGCAGGAGATCGCCGATCAGGTCGGCAGCACGGCGCGGCATCGCATCCGCGGCACCGCCCGGCGCGCGCGTCGCACTCTACTGGCCGGCACCGCCAAGCAGAACGACATGGCGCCCGCCCTCGCCCGTCGCATCGCCGCCGAGGCCAATACCCTGGCGCTGATCAACCACATTGCCCAGGACAAGCAGGTGCGCGCCGATGAAACCGCGCCTGCCAAGCCAGAGCCGGTCGCCATCACGGCGCGACGCATGATGGCCGCGATCACCGGCGGCCAGGCCGAGGAGGCGGCATAATGGATAGCGTCGAAGCCGACATGCTGCTGATCCAGGCATCCATCGCGGAGCAACCCGTGACGGTCGCCTCGATCGAGGAAAAGCCGGTCCTCGCCATCGACCCCGGGCGCTTCGACCGCTTCTTCAATGCCCTGAAGGCGGAAGTCGTGCCGGCCACGCCCGACCTTTCTACGAAGAAGGGGCGCGATGCCATCGCGTCGGCAGCCTTCCGCGTGGCGAAGCTGAAGACCGCGATCGACAAGGCCGGGAAGGACCTGAACGCCGAAAAGCGGAAGGAAATCGACGCGGTCGACGCCCAGCGCCGCACCATGTGGGCGCGCCTGGAAGGACTGCAGAAGGAAATCCGATCGCCCCTCGACCAATGGGAGGCGGCCGAGAAGGCCCGCAAAGAGCGCGCCGATGGCCTGATGCAGATGCTGAAGACCGCAACCCTCCTTGTTGCAAACACGCCGTCCAGCACCATCGAGCAGCGCATCAAATGGCTCGAGGAGGTATCGCTCGACCACGAGGTGCTTCTCGACCAGCTTCCGGCCGCGCGTGCCCTGCGGGATGAAGCCCTGCCTGAACTGCAAGCGGCCCTGACGGCCGCGAAGGAGGCCGAAGCCCTCCGGGCGGAGGTGGCGCGGCTTCGGGCCGAGGCTGAACGCCGAGAGGCCGAGGCGCGCGCGGCCGCGCCCCCGCCTGAGCCGGAGAAGCCGCTTCAGCAGCCGGCGCCGGAGGCTGCCCTCCCCCCATCACCACGGGAAGGCGGGAGCTTGGGCGTCGGGCTAAGCCTGGATTCCGGCCGGCACTTCCGCGTGTCTAGCGTCACCGACGGCGCCATGACGGTCGAGCCCGCCCTCCTGCCGCAGTCCTCGATCCTCCGGCGGAACCAAGCCCGCAACGCCATGATGCGCGAAGGCAACATCACGGAGGCCCAGGCCGACCTGATCGTCCAGGCCATCATCGACGGGCACGTCCCGCATGTGAGGATCGCGCTGTGAACACGGAGAAGCTGCGCCGATGAAGCACCGCCTCGCGCCGTCCTACCCCACCCCAGGCTGGCTTGCCTGGCTCGAAACCATCCGCCGTGAAGGCGGCCCACTGAAAGGAACCGCACGATGAAAAGCACCGACACGCTCTCCCACCGCGAGAATGGCCGGATCAACTTCGACGCTCAGGGAGTCCGCCTCGCCATCGAAGGCGCCGGCTGGACCTTGGTTGAGGCATGCCACGCCGCCTCCCTGCAGACCGGCTGGTGGGCCAAGGAGGACGCGCGTCATCCGCTGATGGCGACCACGCGCCTGATGCTCATCGTGAGCGAGGTCGCCGAGGCGATGGAGGGGCTTCGCAAGGATCGCCAGGACGATCACCTGCCGCACCGGAAAATGGTCGAGGTTGAGCTTGCCGACGCCGTGATCCGGATCTTCGACATGGCCGGCGGCCTGGGCTTCGACGTGCCCGGGGCCATCGCCGAGAAGCTCGCATACAATCAGCACCGTGCGGATCACCGGCTTTCCGAGCGGGAGAAGCCCGGCGGCAAGGCGTTTTGATGGACGCCCTGAACGTCGGCCGCCGGCCAACGGCCACGATCGAGGGAGTCGTGATCCGGCTCTCTCGACCGGAGTGGCTGATCATCACGAACATGATCAAGCGGCGCGCGGCGATCGAGAGAGCCCCGCATGTCTGCGTCCTGTTGGATCGCCTGGCGCGGATGAAAATGATCTCGCCTGTCCATGTCGAGGGCGCCGCGGCCCAGGTCTACCAATGCACGCCCCTGGCCCGCGCCTTCTACAAGGCCGTGACGCAGCGCGCGGTGGCGCGCGCGGAGTCGCGCGCTCGATTGGCTGCGCGCCGGCTCGGCGAGAAGGAAATGGCCGATGAATGAAACGCGCTGGCTCACTCGCGGGGACGTCGCGGGAAAGCTCTCGATCAGCCAGCGCACCCTGCGTCGGCTGGAAGAAGCCCACAGCATTCCCACCCGTCGCGTCGGCGGCCGAGTCCGCTACGATGACGCCGCACTGCACGCTCTGGAGGCCGCATGCCCCTCAAAATCGAACGGCGGCCGGGCCACCCCGGCTTATGGATTACCGGCACCGTCACGCCCGCCGGCACGAAAGTTGGCGTCCGCATCCGCCGCCGTGCTGGAAGCGATGACCCGAGAATTGCACGAGAAGAAGCCAGCGCGATCGAAACCTCGATCATCCGCAATGCCCATCTCGGGGAACGTCCTGCCTCTCGGGGCTGGGGCGAGGCGGTAGCCAGCTATAAGGCTCACGAGAAGCGGTCGCTCGGCACATTGGCCCTGCTGATCAAGCTGACGAAGCACTTCCGGGACACCCCGCTCGACCGGATTGACCAGGACGCCGTGGATGAGGCGCGGCGCGCCCTGTGCCGTCCCGATGCCAGCCCGGCCACGGTCGCCCGGAACATCATCGTCCCGATCCGCGCCGTCCTGAACCACGCCGCCTGGAAAGGCTGGGGGCCGGAGCCCCGGATCAAGGCGCCTGAGATCCCGGAGACGTCCCCGACCGCCCTGATGCCCGACACGGTGGCGCGCATGATCGCCGAGGCGCCCGACCGCTTCCGGCCTTTGGTCGTCTGGTTCGCCTGCACCGGCGCGCGCGTGGGCGAGACGCTCGCCCTCCGGTGGGAGCAGGTAGACCTGGCCGGCGGCCGCGCCATCCTTCTTCCCGAGACCACGAAGGCCGGCAAGCGTCGGGTCGTGACCTTGTTCCCCGCGGCGGTCGCAGCCCTGGCCGGGCTCAAGCACCGCAAGGGGCACGTCTTCCTCCGCCGGGACTGCGAGCCCTACCGCGACAGCGAGACGGGCGGCGGGCAACTCCGGACGCCCTGGGCGACCACCTGCCAACGCGCGGGCGTCCCGGGGCGCTGGCAGGAGTGGTCGGTGGCCGGGAAGCCGAAGCGTCGGTGGGTTCCCGAGGTCGGCCCGCACGGGATGCGGCACACCTGGGCTTCGTATCACCATGCGATTTGGCGCGACCTGCTCAAGCTCCGTGATGATGGGGGGTGGGCGAGCGTCGCGCAGGTCGAATGTTACGCCCACGTGATCCCAAGCGGCCAGGAGGCCGCGATACGTCGCCTATGGGGACTGGCACCGGAGCGGCAAGAGATTTTGCGAATCGCGTGAAAGCCGCGGTTTGCCTTGGCTTCCGGGCGTGCATCCCTTCTTTACCAAGGGAGTGCTCTACCACTGAGCTACAACAGCAGCGCGGCGCTTTCCCTAGCGTTGAGCCTCACGCCTGACAACCCCACCCCGGACAAAAAAGGCCGAAGGAGGCCAGAACAAAACAAGACGGCTGGCACCACGGCGGCAACAGGTTCCTCGGACGTTCCGCCGTCCACTCGCTTCCGTGGCGCCGGATAAGCCCAGCCGGGCCGCCTAATGGGGCAGCCCCCCTGCCCTATTAAATCGCAATCGGTTGCGATTTTTCGCTTGCTTCCTCGCCCCTCCATGGGCATGGTCCTGATGCGCCGGTTGACCCCGGACGCTTCGAAGGAACCAGGAGGCCATTATGCTTCAGCAAGAACCCGAGCCGGCTCCGGCGCCCCCGCCGCCGGCCAAATGGGCGGTCGCAGCCATCTCCCTCTTCAAGCCGCCCGCCTTCTTTGTCGGCTGGTGTGATCAGGGCGCCACCACCACCACTCGCTGGGCTGGCGCCATCCAGGCGGCTCGCCTGTTCGAAAGCCAGGACGAGGCGAAGATCGAGGCGGTTCTGGTCGCCCCCTCTTATGGCAGCCGCCGCGTCACGCCCTATCGGGTTCCGGCCCAGGCGGAAGGGTGAGCCATGCCCGTCGCCTTTTGCGCCCGCACGGGGGAAATCGGCATCGCCGCATCTCTCCCCAAGGGGATGCTCGCCATCGCCTATGGCGATGAGCCCAAGCTGCAGTCCGCCATCCGCTCCCACGCCATGGTGGGTCCGGACGGCGAGACCCCCGTTGTCCCCGGCGTTCCCTACGCCGTGAGCGACAAGGCCGCCCTCTCGGCGGCAAGGCGCTTCGCCAAGAGGCTGAGCGCAACCCTCAAACAGTGAAGGATACCCAATGAACGCAGCAACACTCCTCGCCGCCCTGGCGGGCCGCGGCGAAGGCCAGAGGCCCCGTCCCACGCTTCCCATCTGGGAGGCCCAGATTGACCGCCTCGCCATGACGAAGGTCGAGATCGACGGCGCCCCCGACCTGCAGCCCGGACAACTCGTCACGCTTCGCAAGGCGTTCGAGTATCGCGCCGACCCGTGGGAGGGCGCTCCCATGATGGTTCTGGAAGTCGCCGATCCCGGCCGCGGCCTGGACGGCTACTTCTTCACCCATCGCCACGAGATGGGCGACATCTCCTTCCGCAAGGATGTGGCCCTCCTGACCTGCGAGCCCAATGGCGTGATGGGAATCCGCGTGTGGGACCGCCGCATGCTCACGCTCTGGGTGGCGCCCGAGCCATCGAAGATGGAAAACCCGGAGCCGGAGCCAGTCGCGGCCGCCTGATCCACCACTCCCCCAAACACGACGGCGGCGGAGCATCGCGCTCCGCCGCCGCTCACCAGTCTGGGTCGCCGGGGATAACGACCCGCCGGAGAGGCCGAGCCGCTACTGCGGTCTGCTTGAAGCCCCGGAACCGAGGGGCGGCAACCATCAACCAAATAAGGATGCCCATCATGGGGTGTGACATTCATGGCGTTGTCGAGCGCCGATCAGGTGATAAGTGGGTCGGCGTGCGGGTTCTTGGCTTTGTCCACCGCTCTGGGCAAGCCGATGAGCCTTATGGGTTCGTCGGCGATGTCGCGCGAAGCCGAAACTACCGGCGCTTCGCTGCCCTGGCTGGCGTGCGCGGACATGGACCGGAGGCGCGCGGCGTTCCGCCCGATATTTCGGACACCTCGAAGCTTCTGATTGATCAGTGGGGAGGTGACGGGCACAGCCATAGCTGGCTACCTCTCAGCGAGGCTATCGCGATCTTCGCCAGCACCGAGTATTGGCCAGAGAACGTAAAGGAGGGCGATTGGCCCCGCGCCGATCCAGCCAGCCTCTTCTTCGATGTGGAGAGCGATAAGGTCGAAGAACATCGGCTTGTCTTCTGGTTCGACAACTGAGCCGAAAAGGAAACGGCGACGGGACACCACGCCCCGTCGCCGCCCACTGATCGCGGCCGTCGGGGATAACGGCCGTCCAGCGAGACCGCGCCCCTATTGGGGCCTGAACTCGAGGATCGCCGGTGAGATCCGACGGTGAATGGCGACCACATGGTCCATCCCGATCTTCCCGCCGTTCACCCGCCGCCGAACCGCCTCGATGCCGCTACTGTCGGCCAATTCGTTGATGCCGGACGCCTTCCACCAAAGGCACGACACCTCGGCCGCACCCTCGCGCTGCTCCATCAGGGGTAGGAGATTCAGCCGCGCTATGCCCGTGGCCTTCGCCAGCATCTCGTAATTCGCCCGGAACGTGACCTGGATGACGCCGCGTCCGCGGTGCAGGAACCCATCGCCCGGGTCGGTGTTCCCGTAGCGGCCGCCGTAGACCCTCTCGCCAAGCGCCGGCCCATTCCGCAGGAAGGGCGTCGCCTCCTCGACAGAGCCGAAGCGGCTCGGCCAATTTTCCATCAGGCGCTCCGGCGTGGTGTAGTGCAGATTCTCGACCAGCACCCGGAGCTTGCCCGTCTCGTGGATGATGTTGGCGAGATAGGTCGAAGCGCGCAGCCCAGGGCGAATGTCGTGGCGCGCCATCCGGGCGACCAGGACCGGAGCCCACCCAGCCGGGTCGAAGCAACCCTCCTGGCGCAGCACGCGCTCAACCAGGGCCGCCCAGCGCGCGCTTCCGGGCGCGAGTGGTGGGGGCGAGAAGACCGGCTGTGCGGCCGGCTGGGAGAGGCCCAGGGCGCGCCACGTCGCCGGCCCCACCACCCCGTCGGCCAGGAGCCCCTGGTCCGCCTGGAAGGCCACCACGGCCGCCTGGGTCCGGGGGCCGAATTGGCCGTCGGCCGGAACCCCAAGCCGCTCCTGTAGCCACGCCACGTCGGCGCCAGGAACGCTCCCAAGGCGGAGAACGCGCCCGCCGGGTATCGGGACAGCCGAAGGCGGCGCGGAAGCCCCCACACGGCCTCCTGCGGCGCTCATTGCCGGCCTCCGGGCTGGCGGGCCAAAGGGCCGGCCCCCAAGAGGCGGCTCTTGTCGGCCGAGCCAGCGCTGCTTCCGAGCCAATAGCCCGCCACGGCGATCAGCAGATATTCGATGAGCCGCCGCGTCATCTCGCTGACCGGATAGCCGCCGATCTCGGCCGCCACCACGACCCCGAACACGAGCAGGATGAACATGGAGACCGCGGCCGCGCCCCAGGCAAGCGGCGAACCCGCCTTGGCAAGCTCGACGGTCTGGCTCCGGGCGCCCGACACGTCCGCCAGGCGCGCCACCAACTCCGCGGCGTCGGCGTCGCGGCGTGCCTTTTCGGCCTCGGCCTCGATGCGCTGAAGCTGGACCAGAAGCTCGCTCGCCTTCGATGGGTCCTGCAGGGCCGCGTGCAGGTCGTCCGGCGTGGTGCCACCGGCGATGGTGGTCACCACGTCCGCGATCTTCCCGGCCACCTGTTCGCCGTCGGTCCCGGAAATGAGCCGGCCGATGGATGGAATCAGCGGCGCGAGCAGGCTGACGAGGGGAATGAGGGCGGCGAGCATGGAGCTATCCTCCGTTCAGCACCGGCGCTCCTGGCGCCGGATGCGCGGGATTGAAAGGGACGCCGGCGGCCGGGTCATACCTTGTCGGCGCGCCGGGTCAGGACCCGCAGCAGCAGGTCGGTGATCGCTTGCGTCCCCAGGAGGCCAATCGCCGCGGACATTCCGATGGTGAAGCGTGGGTCGCCGGTCTTCAGGAGCGCCGCCGCAAGAATGGCGAGGCACCCGCAGACGACGGATTCGGCAACGCGCGCGATGATCGAAGCAGCCGACCAGGGCTTCGGGTTCTGCTTGGCCTTGACGTAGCTGGCGAGAAGAGCCGCACCCGTGGCGCCAGCAAATTCGACAAGCGACGGCATCCAGCCGCCGGTCGAGGGTGGGGTCTCCATGTTCGCCTCCTTACGCGAGAATCTGCGCGACCCGCTCCGGGGTCAGAACCTGCTCCTGGACGGCAAGAGCCAACAGAGCCGCCGCCTCGGGGCTATCGAGATGCACGCTGCCTTGCGCGATCGCCCCACGCTCCGCGTCGTCGAGGATCGGCTGCGCGCGAAGGGCCACGCGCTCCTCGCGCGTGAAGCGATCGAAGAAGGCGCGCGCCGAGATGGTCCGCGGGCTCTCCGCCGCGATGCGGCCCACCAAGACGTCGGCGACCCATTGCGGCGCCAGTTGCACGCCCTCCGGCAGGGGCAGCGCCTCGGTGGCACGGATCAGGACCGTCCAGGCCGGGACGCCGGCCACATCCGTCGCCATCGCCACCGGAGCGAAACCGGCGATGGCCGGGTGGCGGGGCTGCGTCGGCTCCGCCCCATCGGGTGTCCAGCCCAGCGCGGTCAGAACATCCGCCATCGTGCCGGGTGAACCTGTCCAGAGATGGTCAATGTATTGCATCGGCTTGTCCTAGGCTGAAAGCTGCTGAAGCTGGGCGTCGGGGACGGGATACGGCAGGTAAGCGAGGCGCTGGACGTAGCCCGCGCAGTTGCCGCCACCGCCGAAAGCATGGCCCACTCGCAGGGATATCAGCCCAGACGTGACGCCACCCGTAAGGAGCCTGACGGTGCCACCGTTCACGCACGCACTCGCGTTGCCGGCGCCATCAATCGAGACGGCGGCACGGAAAGAAGCACCGACAGAGTAAGTGCCCAAGATCGTCGCGTTGGAGAAGGCCCCGGCATTTGTGCGGCTCAGATACAGGCCACCGTCGGTAAAGGTCCTGAGCCTCCATGTGTTGTTGGGGCCGATGTTGTCGTCCAAATAGAGGAGGTTTCCGTCAATCACAGCGGCCGACGAAAAGGTGCCCACGAGGGTGCATGAGCCACTCGGCGCAACTCCAAGCGCCGCCAGCGAGGACGATGGCAGATCAGCAAAGCGGGTCGTGGTGCCTGGCGTCCCGATTGGCGGGACGACAGGGGAAGTGGTGATTGCCGACTGCACAAGGCTCGGCAGCGCCAGGAACACCTGGAAATCCGGCTGAACGCCCGAGGCGAACACGAAAGCATAATCAGGCTGGACAAAAGCCGTCGATGCGTTGGTAAGGGTGCGCGTGTGCAGCACCCGGCGGAGCGTCGTGGTCGGCGGGTCATTCGTGAACGCCTGCAACAAAAAGCCGCCCACATCACTTCGCTCAATAATGTATGACCCGGCTGTCGTGCCCGGGGGCAAAGACCCGGATACAAGCGCCGCATACATGCCCGACGTCCAGGTCTGGCCTGCCAAAGCCGCGACTTGCTGGGTGCCTTCCGATCGGATGAGGCAGTTACTCGACACGGTAAGCGGCGCCGCGGCGAAAATGCGGACAATGATACCGGCCACGCCCTGCACCGTCGCGGTGCCGATGCGCTCCACAGACATTTCTGTGCCGGGAATCAGGCTCCAACTCGTCGGGCCGCTGCCGGGCGCCCCCGCGGAAAACCCTTCCCCGCGTGGATTCCGCACGCTGTTGGTGGTCTGACCCTCGATCAGAAGGCCAAGCGCCGGGTCGAAGCGCGGGGCATTGTTCCCGAACTCGACCAGCGCGCCGTCTGTGCTGCGGATGAGTGTGGCCGCCGACGCCCGCGTGAAACTGAGCGCCGGGTTCAGCCAGTTGGGGCCGACAAGGCTCCTGCCGGACAGCCGCCGGCTTAGGCCAAGGCCAAGACCCAGCGCCCCGAACATCAGCGCGTGAACCAGGCGACCGCCATACCCGGCGCCGCCGCCATGTCGATCACGTCGCCGAAGTTGAACTGCCCACGCGCGAGGTTCGCCAAGACCTGCGTCTTGGCCCCAGCCGCCGTGAAGCCCTCGATCAGCGGTCCTGCCACCCAGAGCCCCGACACCAGGGACAGGTTCACCCCGCAGATCAACCGCACCCCGATTTGCGCGTTGGGCTCATCCGGGTGCGCGGGGAAGGCGGTGCTGACGACGCCGGCGCTCGAAAGATCCTGGACAAAGAACAGCGACCCGAGCCGATACAGCGGCTGCTGCGCCGAGAACGGCATCGCTCGCTCCATCAAACGAAGCTCGATTCGAAGGCTCATCTGCTGCACTCCACTTCTTCAGATTCAAGACAACGACACCGACCCTCGTGCCAAGAAGTGACGGCCTAGTCGCACCATTGCGTTGCGATTTTCTGGGGCCTCACGCGATGATTTTCGCCGCCGCGCGAAACAGGTCGTCGATCTGGCTGTCGGTCACGCCCAGGCCGGCGGCGATAGCGGCCACCGTCGGCGATGACCGCTCGAACGAGGCGGCATCGGCCCAAGCGATCTGGGCGAGCGCGTCACCACTCGCCGCGATGGCGGCCTCAACCGCCGGAAGCAGGCCAGCATTGTGCAATGCCGCCCGCGCCTGGAAGCGCGAGACGCTCTGCGGGACCGGGTTGCGTCCAAGGACCGGCATGCCCGGCGGATGATCAACCTCGGCGTCGCTCCACACGGCCGGCGCAGGACGGCCGCGGAACGCGGCTGCGACGTAATAGCCCGCCAATGGCTCGCCAGGGGTCTCCTCGTCGGCCGGAGGCGCATAGACCGTGCCAACTGGCAGAAGAGAAACATCCGCGGTCGTTCCATCGGCCAGGCCAGCAGCCGCGAGGGCCGAGAGGTAGGCGGCTTCGTCAGCCCAGCAATAGGTGGCGTATGTCCACATGAGGATTCTCCGATCAGGTCAAAGCGGCCAGCGACGCGCCGAAGATGGCCGTCGGGCGGATTTCGATGCCCACCAGGCGCCCCGAGAGGGCGCGGGTCGTGCTGAACCGGCCGGGCATGATGTGGGTGACGTTCGGAATGGACGTCTGCCCGGTCAATTGCGCCCCCACTGCGCCGCGCGCCGCCACCTGCATCAGCCCGGCGTCGATATCCCACGCGAAGGCGCTGCGGATCGTCTGCCCCGCACTAGGCGCGGTGATCGTCACGCTCGCCGTGGTCAGCGGCGAGCCCCCCACTGTGCGGCGGAACACCACGCTCGTGTGCTGCGGATTGACGAGAAGGCCCATCACCTCGTTCGCGCCCAGGTCTCCAAGCGAAACCAGCGTCATAAAGTCGGTGTCATTGGCCGACGTGAAGGCGCCTGGCTGGCTGTTCCAGTCCACGATGATGGTGCCGGCGCGCCGATTGTATCGTGACCCCAGCAACCGGACCGGAATGTCGATGGTGCTCTGGGCACGCGATGTGGCAGCCGGGGAGCCCACCGGCGCGAGGATCGGCGCCGAGCAATAAGGCGCATTGATCTCCATGCTTGGCGCGCCGACGAAGATGGTGAAATCCACCTCCGTCACGGTGTCGAGATAGGTCCAGCGGAGCCCAGGCTGTGACGGGGACGCGGAGGACGTCCAGGTTCGCGTGTATCGGGCGAGAGCGCCAGGAGTGAAGGCGGTTCCTGGGTCGTTGCCCAGATTGCCCCGCACGCCGAAATTGCCCACGTTGGTCAGGCTCCCAGCCACCAACTCGACATAGACGCTCGTGCTGATGACATTCCCGACCGTATGCGAGACGGAGCCGTTCAGACCCCACTGCTGCGGGCCTGTGGATGTCGGAACGCCGGAGAACCTGACGAGAAGGCCCGGGATTCCGCGTCTCGTCGTGATTCCCACGACTTCGGTGATCGGCACACCAGTGGGACGCGCGCTCCATCCAGTCGGGAGTGTGCCGGGCGTGCCTGCGACGGCGCCCTCGGCCCGCGGGTTGGTTATCTGATTCGTGCGCGTCGGGGCGAAGGCCGCGCCAAGAGGAGCCAGCGTCGAGAAGTCGAACTCCCAGCGAAGCGTATCGACCGGAGTTTCTTCCAGGTTGCCGAGAGAATTGAATCCCCAAGCCGGGGTCGCGCGCACGACCGGCCACAGAGACGTATCATTGAGCCGACGGCCCACCGTATTGTCGGCAGAGGCCGGCACGATCGCCCCGGCCAATGTGGCGCTCCCCGCCGCCGCGGCGCGGTCGATCCCGGTCTGCTCTCGATCCGCATCGGCAAGGATCACGTTCGCGTTCGAGGCGGCGAGTGCATCCGCCACATCACCGGCGACCGCGGCAACAGCGCGCATGTCGTCGGCAAGCAGGGGCGCATAGCCAAACGATGCATATTCGGCGGGGAGACGCGCCGCCAGGCGCAGTCGATCTGCTTCAGCCATTTTTCACTCCATCAGACTTTGCGTCATGTCATCGCCGCGAGGGTTGAACCAAAGACAGCCAGCGGGCGGATTTCCGCCAGGCGCAGCCCGCCGAAATGAGGGCGCGTGGTTGAGAAGCGGCCCGGCATGACGTGGGTGATCGCCGGCACACTGGTCTGGCCTGTGATCTGCGTGCCGGCAGCGCCGCGTGCTGCCACCTGGATCAGGCCAGCGTCCGCATCCCAAGCAAAAGCGCAGCGTGTGCTCTGACCGGCCGCTGGCGGCGTGATCGACACAGAGGCCGCCGTCTGCGCCACTCCACCGACAACCCGGCGAAACTCGATGAGGTTGTGAGCGGGGTTCAGAACGACGCCCATCACTTCATTCGCGGTCGTGTCACCCAAGCTGATGAGCCCGAACGCATCGGTGTCGGCCGCTGATGTGAAGGGGCCGGGCTGGCTATTCCATTCGACGACGACAACACCCTGCCTCGGGTTATAGCGCGCGCCGAGATCCCGCACCGGAACGGAGACCAGGCCCTGGGCTCGCGTGAAGCTGCTGGGGCTCCCGACAGGGGGAAGGATAGGGGCGGAAGAAAAGGGCGCCTGCTCCAACTGTGGCAATGCGAAGCGGATCACTGCGTCGACCGCCCCCGACGTGGTGATGTAGACGCGGCTCATGACGCGCTCCGTCCCCGCCATCGCCGATGCCATAACCACCTGGCCGCGCTGTGTGCTCAAGGCCGCCGTCGTGGGCACCAGGGAAACGCCCGGGCTGTCGCCAAGGAAAGTGCCAGCCGCCGTCCCCTGCCGGATGAGCAGGCTCAAGGCGAGGTTCGCCATGGAGCCACTGACCAGTTGATGGAAGACCGCCGCCGACCAGGTCTGGCCCGGGCTTCCCACGACGCCGCTTAGCGATCCGAATTGGAGTTGCACCACCCCGCTGCCACTGCCGGTAATCGTCAACTCCAAGCCCGTCATGCCGGATGCCGTGAATGAGGACGACGTGATCGTCACGCCGGCTGGTCCGGTCGGAACCACCCAGCTTGTCGGTGGCAGACCTTCGGCGCGGGGATTGGGCAGCCAATTCACGCGCGCCCCGGCGAACGCCGCACCGAGCGACGCATTGGTCGCCAGGTCGAACGACCACGGAAGCGTATCCGACGCCGTTTCCACCAGCGCCCCATCCGGCCCGAAGCTCCAGAACGGGGTGGCGCGCGTCACGGACCAAAGCGCGGTGTCATTCAGCCGGCGGCCGACAGAACGATCCACGGTGGCCGCTACGATGCCTGCCGCGCCTTGCGCGATGGCAGAGACGGCTATCCGGTCGGCCAAGGTCTGGGCACGGCTGGCGGCGACGCTTGCTTTGCCGGCGGTCGCGCCGAGTGATGCGGATGAGATATCAGCCGCGATGTTCGCCACCGAGATAAGGTCGACCGGCATTACCGGCGCATAGCTGAATCCCAGGTAATCGGCGGTGACGCGTGCGGACAGCCGCGTGCGATCAGCTTCCGGCATCAGATCAACTCCTCTGCGGTGATGGACCACGACCACTCTTCGAAGTTGGGAATGGCGATCGGGCTCGTGTCGGACAGGGCCGCATAGATGGTCCGCCGGAAGCGGTAGACGCCGTCTTCCTCCGGGTCCATCACGAGAAGGAAGTCGCCCGTCTTGCCGATCTGGCGGTCGATTTCGAATGCGGTGCCAAGAGCTTCCGCCTGGGTCAGGCCGGGGAACGACAGCGAGAATTGCCGGTAGCGAGGACGGGGCGAAGTCAGGCGCGCGCCGCCGCGTGTGCGGCGCACCTCGCTTGGGTCGATGTAGCGGATGCTGGCTCCATAGGCCGCGTTTTCGGCCGGCGCCCAGGTCTGCCCGGCCAGGAATCGGCCCGCCTGGAAGTAGCCGGCCGCGTTTGCGGCGTCCTCGATGTAGATCCAGATGTAGCGGCCGATGACATAGCTGGGGGCGAAGTAGAGAGCGATGGTGCCGCCGGGATAGCGAGATTGGTCGATGCCATCCCAAGGGAAAGACCCCCATGGCGCGCTGCCGAAGACGACGGTTTCGACCCACATGTTCATCAGGCCCGTGTCGAGCTTGCGGAGAGCCGGGTTCGTATCACTCGCGTCGTCGGTCACCACGATCCGCCATTTGCTGGCCGTCGATCCGTTGTGATTCAGCAGCGCAAAACCAGAGACCGCCTCCGGCTTCACCGTGCCAAGATCGACGACGAAGCGGGTGTGGGCGGTGGAGGCGCTCGTGCTGCGGGCTACCGCCTGCACATCGGGCGTCTGCAGCGAGTTGAGCGGCAGGCCCGAAACCCAAGACCCTCCGGAAAGGGTTCCTCGATCCGATGCTTTGTCCCAGAGCAGGGTGACGTTTGCCATTATCCCCACAACTCCATTGCGAGAATGCCGTCCGCGGCCTTCCTGGTTACGCTCATGACCCTCATCTTTCGTCCGGCTGCCAGGCCGAAGCGGCTATCGAAAATCTCAACCGTGACACCGGGCCGCACGCCGGCCGTGAAGGGCACCTCCGCGTTGAAGGCTTGGCGCCTCGGCCCATAGAGATCGACGCGCCTCTGCGCCTCCGCCAAGGCGTCCGCGGCCAGGTCGAACCCGGTGTCGAGCGTCTCTTCGCGCGCGAGAAGCGACTCCGTCGCCACCGAGGCGCTCGCGTGCCGCTCTTGCCGCCACTCCTCGATCAGCGCGGTGCGCGCGGCGCCGACCACCGACGAGGCAATCTCCTGGTCGCCCAGCGGGCGCGTTCTCTGGCCATATCGGATGGTCTGCGCCTTCAGCCTGCGCTCGGTCGGCCGCGGCTCAAGCCGGAAGAAGTCCCGCTCCCGGAAGGTGAAGGTGGGAACCATGTCGGGGGGCTCAAGGCGACCGATAACGATCTTCCTGGCGTCGTTGAACCCGTAGTAGATGCCGGGGCTCTCCGCGATGGCGTCCAGGACGTTCCGCACCGTAAGGTCGCTGGTCCCGTCATACCAATGGCCGAGCGTCTGGGCGCAGGCCGCGTTGATGGCCGTGAGGGATGCGGAGTCGAAGTCGGACGCCGAAAGAGAAGTGGCGACGTCGACCACATGGACGGCGATATCGCCGAAACGCTTCAGGACGGTCGCCACGGGCTTTGCGCCCTCCGCGTCGAGGGTGAGGACGCCGGACGGCGCCACGCCCGTCCTGACAAGCCCCAGGGCGTTGCATGTGCCATATTGGCCGGCGGGGATACTGGCCGCCGTCAAGGCGGCATAGCTTGCGAAGTCGCCGGCGCCCGTGAGAACCACCCCGGCATCGCGCACCTCGAGAGGGCCGCCCACGGGGCCATCATTGTAGCAGAACACCCACGACGCCTGGTTGATGAGGACAGGGACGAATTGCCGCTTCACGCCCATGAGCCGCGGCTTCCGACGATCCTTGAACTCGGTCGGCCCTTCGGCGCCGCCCGTTCCGGCGAAGCGGTTCGGCTGATAGGGCTCGTCCAGAAGGATCTGCAGGTCCCGAATTTCAATCGTGATCAGGTCGCCAAGGACAATCTGCTCCGCGGTCCCACTGAACACCACGGCGAAATCGGACAGCACGGGGCTCTGGATCGGCGTGTAGCGGACCTCGATGGAGCGTCCATCCCAATCGTATTGCACCAGGCCATCAAGCGCCCCGTCGTCATTCGCCAGGGTGATTTCACCCACGCTGATATCGGATCGGCCCGTCGCATCGCCACCGGCGTAGAGGCTCTCCGTGATCGTGAGAGGCGCCTCGACCCGGCGCCGCCAGTAGACGGATGCCGGCGCCTCGGAGGGCGTGGTCGTGAACCCAACATCGGAGAAATAGAGCGAGCGCGTGGCCGCGATCGCAGGGTCGTAGGGCTGGGCGAGAAGGAGCCAGGGCATCACGCCACCTTCCGGCGGCGGCCCACCGCGCCTCTATCGCGCGCCACCGCCTCGGTCGCCTCAGCAGTCTTGCCGGACGAGTCGGCAATATCCTCGCGTGTGCGCTGCGCGCGCTTCGCGTCGGCATCGCGCTCGGCCCGCAGATAGGCGACCTCGCGGCGAAGGTCACGAAGCTCCCGAACGATCGGGCTCAGGTCGAACAGGTCGCCGGAAGCGCGCACCCCCAGGCTCCCGTCGGGCGCCCGCTGCAAGGGCATGATGGCTTCAGGCCCGGCTTCACCGAGCATCCCGGTCCCGCGCCGCATTGGGAACAGCACCGGGCCATCGAAGACGCCGCCCTGGGCGAACTTCACGATGCTGGAAGCATTCTCCTGCGCCCAGGGGCGCGCCTGCACGACAAGCCCGCTGCCAATGACGCCGGCCGCCGTCCGCCAGAGCAGGTTCAGGTCCTCCGACATTCGGCGCGTGTGTCCATTCGCCTCCGTGCCGATGGCTGTCATGGCGACGATTTGCTCACGCCCCACGACCAGCATGGCGTTGAGGATTCCAGAGAGCTTGTCGTCGATGCTTCGGCTGATCTGGACCGTCTCGATCGTCTCCACGGTCTGGGTGACGGTGCGGTTCACCGATCCGGGCGTGATGACCTCTGAGCCTGTCGGATCGGCAACGGACTGGCTCACGTTGCGAGCGATGGTGCCGCCACTCACGATCAGGGCGCGTTCGGACTCGGTCAGGTCGCGCTGCAGGATTTGCTCGACCCGGCGCTCGACAGACCCCGCCTGCACAAGCCCAGCCCGCTCGGCCGCGGTCATGTCGCGGCCGAGCGACTGCTCGACAACCCGTTGCACCGCCTCCGATGCCACCAGCGTCGCCACTTCGGACGGCGTCAGGTTGCGCCCGAGCCGCTGCTCGACTTCGCGGATGAATTGGCCGCCGGTGACCAAGCTCGTCCGCTCGGCCGGCGTCAGATCGCGGGCCATCGCCTGCTCGATATCCCGACGAACCAGGCTCCCCTCGACCAGGGCAGACTTCTCCGCCGCCGTGAGGAAGCGACCCAGCCGCTCCTCGACGGAGCGCAGCACCAATTGGGCCTGCACCAAGCGCGCGCGATCCGCTTCAGGCAGAAGGTTCAGCGCCTCTGTGATGGTGCGAACCACCGCGATATCGACTGCCACGTCGATGCCGCCGCCCAGCTTCTTCAACTCATCGAGGATCAGGGAGTCGTAGCTGCGCGTGGCCGGGAGGTTCTCAAGCGACGAAAGCACGAAGGTGCGGATGGCCTGGAAGTCAGCCCCGCTGGCATACTGCGCCTGGCCGGTAGAGAGCAGGCGATCGGCCGACGTTGTGATCCGCGACAAGGCTTCCTGGTCGCCGTCGCGCGCCAGGGTCAGATCGCGGCCGAATTGCTGCTGGGCAGCGGCCAGCGCGTCAGCGCCCGAGACGCCGCCCGCGCCGGTCGACGTCCGCAACTCGTCCAGATAGGCGCGGATGCTTCGCCCCGCCTGGCGCGTGGCCTCCCTCGTCGCCTCGGAGAGTTGGTTCACAAGCTGCACGCGCTCGGCTGTCAGCGCCTGCTCGGTCTTGCCGATGGTGGCCGCGGCTTCAGCCGCGCCCACGCCAAGGTCGATGAGGGCCTTCCGAAGCTGCGCGATCTCGTCACGTGCCGCGATATCGAACGACATGAGCGCCGCCTCGTCGGTCCGTCCCGCCGCGCGCAGCAGCCGAAGATCCGCATTGTCGTTGATGGAACGAACCTGGGCGATGCGTTCAAGGGCGCGATCTTGTGCCTCCTTCTGCAAGGTTTCACTGAACCGCTGCACGTAGAGGGACGTGTTCTCCACGTCGAAGCCAAGGTCGATGAATTGCTTCCGGAGAGCATCAACCTGATCCTCGATGGACCGCTGTTCCTGCATGTCTCGGAAGACCTGGGACATTGAACCTGCGTCGCCGATCAACCCAGCTACGGCGGCGCGGCGGTTCACTTCGATCGCGCTATCCCAAACCCGCCTCACTCGGCTGGCCTCGATATCAGCGGCCTCCTTCTTCAAGGCTTGTCCGAAGCGGTCGACATAGATGGCCGTGTTCTCGGCGTCCCAGCCCAGGTCCTCGAACTGCTTGCGAAGAGCCTCCATCTGAAGGTCAATGGACCGCTGGGTCTGCATGGCTTCGTGCGCTTGCGAAACGGCGCCAGCGTCGCCCAGAACGCCAGCGGCCGCCGCGCGACGGTTCACCTCGACCGAGGTTTCCCATATCTGCATGCCGCGCGCCTTGTTCGCGTCATCCGCTTCTCTTTGGAGGGTGGCGCGGAATCGTTCGATATACTCACCCGCATACGCGGCTTCCCACCCAAGGTCCTCGAATTGCTTCGCTAGTGCCTCAACTTGGGTTTCAATCGAGCGTGCCTGCTGCCAGCTTTCGTAATACTGAGTAAGGGTGCCGGCATCACCAAGCATCCCGGTGGCGCTTGCACGTCGAGTCACTTCGAAGATGATATCGGTGATCGATTCGTTGCGCGCCTTCAGGCGCTTGGCTGTCTCTGCCGCCTGCACAGCCTGTAGCTGCTGGATCAGCCCGGCTGCGTTTTCGCTTGATACACCAAGCGAATCCAGCCTGATCCGGAGGTCCTCTACTTCAGCCGCAGCGCGCACCGCTGCTGCGTTCATGTCGTTCCAAAATTTAACGGCGCCCTCGTTGCCCCCCCAAAGGTCCGCGTCCACAGCGCGAGCTATGATGCTCGAAGAAATGTCCGAGACTTCGCGGTCTCGCTCGCTTGTGATCCTCTGCGTCGCCTCATCGCGCTTCCTGGCAAGGGCGTCTTCGGCCAGCCCAAGCGCGCGCGCCTTCTCGATGGCGTCGTTGTATGGCTTTGCGGCCGCCTCGATGGACTTCGCGTATTCGTTGGCGGCGCTCCCTGCTTCCACCATGGCCTTGTAGGTCTTCTCATACCATTCGAGGTTCTGCTCCAGATTTTCCGCGCTGGACGAGGCGCGCAGGATCGAGCGCCGGTCAAGGTCGGTCTGCGTCACCTGGCGGCCCAGCACGTCGCTGTTCATCAGGTCATCGGCGCGCTGCTGGTATGTGCGGAAGAACGTCTCGGCTGCCGCCTCCGCAAGCTGCTTCGCCCCCTCCTCGGTGCGATCGAAGGTGCGGCTCGTTTCCTGATACCGGAAGAAGATGTTGGCCCTGTCGCCGCGGCGGCTGCTGTCCACGCCGACGTTGACGCGGCCGCCCAAGGAGAAGCCGACAAGCTGCTCCAGCTTCGTTTCCAGGCTGGCGACGGAACGCGCCAAGCCCTCGGCCTCGTCACGGTTGGCCTGGCTGAAGTTTTTCCGGTTGCCTTCGTAGGAGACGGTGCCATCGGCCAGGCCGATCTCCGCCCCCTGCGCGCTCGAGCTTTCCTTTGCGCCCGGGAGCATGCTGGCGACGACGGCGGCGATGGCGCCGGCGATGAGGCCGATCGGGCCGCCCGCCATGCCCGCCAGCATCATGGCCCCACCAATGGCCGAGGCCGCGCCGCCGGCCACGCCGACCGCGCCGCCGATACCGCCGCGCTGGATGCCCGAATAGATGCTGTATGCGCCGCCCGCGATGCCGGCGGCACCACCCAGGCCGCCGGCCAGCGACATCGTGGATGAGCCGACGCCTGCCGCGGATGCAGAGCCCGCCGCGTCAATCGCGTTGGCCGCCATGGAGCCATAGCCGGCGGCATTGGTGACCGCGCCGCCCGCATTGATGCCGGCATTCGCGCCGCCCCAGAGCGTGGTGTTCAGCGCGCCGTCCAGCCAGCTAAAGCCGGTCATGGCCGGCCCCTGGTTCGTGAAGGCGTTCTGCAGGTTGCCGAAGCTGCCGGCGCTGCGAAGGGCGCCAAGCTGCCCCAACTGGTTCAGGCCGCCCTGCAGCCCGCCGGCATCGGTCGCGCCGCCCGAGCCCGCCGTGACCCCGCCAAGCCCGCCACCGCCGCCCACGCCGAAAACGGAAGCCACGTTGAAGAGCGTCGGCTGGTTGCCGCCGAAGGAGTTTTTCAACGGGTTGATGACCGCCAGCCGGAGCATCCACTGCAGCACTTCCGAGAAGACCGCCTTGGCGATGTTCCGGAAGTTGAGGGCTTTCATGTTGCCCGTGGCGAACGCCTGGGTGATAGCCTCACCGATGCGGTCGAACGCCTGTTCGCCGATCCGGGCAAGCTCGTTGAAGGCCGACTGCTGGCGTTGCAGCGCCTGCGTCGCTTCGGCGATGCGCTCGGCATTGGCGATGCGCGCCTGGCTGGAGGACGACGCCGGATCTCCGCCTTCGTTCTGGATGCGCTGCCGCTCGCGCAGCGCGGCGATCTCGCGCTCGCGCTGGACCACCGACTGGCCGACCAGGTCGATCTCGGTCCGGAGCAACTCAAGCTGCTGCTCCTGGGCCGTGAGGTTCTGCGCGTTCCGCAACTGCTCCCGCACGTCGCGCTCCCGGAGAAGAAGCCCGACGCGAGTTGCGAGAGCGGTCTCGAACCTCTCGTCTCCGGGCTGAAACTTCTGCAGCGTCTCAAGGTATGCCTGGGCGGCGATACGGGATTCCTCTGCCGCGCGCGCGCCTTGGGCTTGGGCTTCAGCTTGGCTCAGTAGGGCATTGCTGCTTCGGCTCAGTGCGGCGTTCTCATTGGCGAACTCTTGGGCAAGGCGCCGCCTCACGAGAATAAGCGCCGCCCCCTGTTCGGCCGCGCCCCCTCCCGCATTTTCGACGGCTATCAGCGCCTGAGCTACAGCGCGATTCGCTCCGTCCGCCTGTCTCGCTACGTCAACCTGCTGGCGAAGCCCTTTGAGATACTGCTCCATCGGCCCCTGGATGCCGCGAAGCTGCTCACGCAGGGCGTCGACGCCGGCTGCGATCAGCCGGCTTTCCTCCGCTGTGGCTTCCGGAAGACCAGCCTGCAACGACGTGATCCGTTCATTGATCGCCTGGCGCTGCATCACCCTTGGATTGATCTCGCGGACGCGGCGCATTGCCTCTTCCGTGGCCTGCCGGCCGCTGGAAGTGGCCGCGACCGGCTCCCGCGGCGTCGGCGCCAGGCCAAGGAACTGCGTCACCCGGTTGTCGGTCGCCAATTCGATGACCCGAGATAGTCCGTCGACCAGCTTCGCCGTCCAGTCCACGGCTACGGACAAGACATACGCCAGGGCGGAGCCGATCGCGTCGATGATCGGACGAAGGGCCTGCATCAGCCGCTGGAACGCATTCCCGAGGTTCTCGAGGCTCTGCTGCAGCGGCGTCTTGGACGCTTCTTCCAGAGCGCGGCGGTAGGCGTCCGTGACCAGCCGGCCGGCCTCGAGGACCTTCCCCTGGTTCTCCAAGCTGATCACGTTCCGGACGAGCGCCTCGTCCATGGTCCGCAAGCCTTCGGAGGCCAGGCGCCGCGCCGCGTCCGCCGGCTTGTCGATGGCCCGGGCGAGCGTCGCTGCCGCCTCCGGGACCTCGACCCCCATCGCGCGCGCGAGCCGCCCCGAGAGGCGCACCAGGCTCTCAAGCTCGGCTTCCGATCCGGAGAAGTTGCGCTGCGAAGCGATGACCCGACCAGCTTCGCGGGCATCACCCGTGCCGATGCTGCTGCTCACCGCGACCCGCTTCGCCGTCTCGGTGACGGCAACGGAAAGCGCCTCGTAATCCTCGCGCGTCATCCGCAGCCGCTGGGACAGATTGCTCAGAGCCCGGTCCGTGGACTCGCTCATGGCAATCGCGGCCACGCCGATGGCGGCGAAGGCCACCGTCAGGCCCGTTCCGGTCTGGATGAACGACCCCGCGAAGCGGCCGAGCGCGTTCAGGGTGTTCCCGATGCCGCCAAGCTGCTGGATGATCTGCGGCCCCTGGGCCGTCGCCGTCATCAGCAGCCCCTGCCCCATCGACAACTGCGTGAAGACGTCGTTGATCTGGGGAAGAAGCTGCTGAATCTCACGCGTCGTGAGGCCGTAGGCGCCGGCCGCGGCAGTCGCCGCGCTGGCCATGCCGGCCTGCGCCTTGCCCGCCCCGGCCGCCTGCTTCTGCAGCGCGTCCATCGCCTTGTTCATGTCGGCGATGGTGGCGCCCATCGCAATCATCATGCGGCGCGCCTCGGCAAGCTCGGCTTCCAGCGCCTTGATGGCCGCGGCCTGCCCTTTGGACGCCGCGGCCCCCTCTTTCGAGGCTGCCGACAAGCCCACCTGGGCGGTCGTGGCGCCCTTTGCTGCCGCTCCGGCCCCCGTGGTAGCGGCGTCGAGGTTCTGGGCGGCTGTGGCGCCCGTTTTCGCGGCCGCCGCGGCATCCAGGACCGACTTCTCGAACTGGTCGAATGCCTGGGCGGCCCCTTCGGCCGCCCCCTCGACCCGGCTGAGAGACTTTGCGACCTCGCCCTCGGCCTGCTTCAGCGGTCCGGTGTCGACGCCAAGCGCGAGGATATCAACCTGCGGCGTCCCGCCGCCGCTGCCGCCGCCGGTCCCGCTCATCGCCGCTTACCCCGCACCGCCGCTTGGGTGGCGCGATCAGCCTGGATCACGTCCAGGTAGAGCCGGTCCATCGCCTGTAGGATCTCGATGAAGCCGTCTCGCTCCAACTCGGAATCAAAGCCGACGCGGCCGCGCATATAGCCATCCATCTCGCTCACGGGGATGGGCTGGTCCACCAGGTAGGAGAAGCCGGGAATCGACACGCGCCCTCCGTTGAGGGTCCAGAACGCTTTCCAGTAGGGAAGGGCCGCTTCCTCAACCTCCGGCCCTTCCAAAAGGTGCGCCGGCGGGGTCTTGCCCCGCTTCAGCGCCTCCTCGATCACGCGCTGGGCGTGCTTTCCTTCCTTGATGCACCATCGGAGAGCTTCGAGGAGTTTCCCTCCAAACGCTCAAGCTCGGCGCGCCGATATGAGTCCGTGTCGCCGGCCCGGTTCAGGATCAGGTCGCGCAGCGGCCGCATCTTGGCCTCGCCCATGAGGCGCTTCACGACGTCCGCCCGGAACGCCAGGGAGCCCTTCGTGTCCTGCCACCAGGGCGGCGCCGGCACGTCCTCCCAGCCGGTCAGGGCCGCGGCGGCAAGCTCGGTCTCGTTCGCATTGACGATATCCGGCGGCAGCAGGCCGCCGTTCGCCTGCACGATCTTCGACTGCCGGCGAAGCTGCGCGACGCGCACAGCCTGAACCGGCGGGCTCGATAGGGAGCGAATGCGGAATCGGGAGGTGCCGATGTTGTGCCAGACGCCCTCCGCCTCCGCCTCCGGGACGGTTTCGAAGAGCGCATAGATATCCTGCGGAGCGTCCGCCGGATTGGTGGTGTCGTTCATCCGTGATCCCCCACGGTGGGCATGGCGCGTCGGGGCGCCAGGCCGATGAAAATCTCCGCCCGACCGGAAGTCGTCACACCGCCTCGTCGTAGCGGAGAATCCGCATCTGGTAGCCGAGGGTCGGCGAGCGGCGCGCCTTGATGGTGATCGGCAACATCACGTCGGTGTTCGCGCCACCCACATTGAGGTTGCCGTCGATCTTGGCGGTCGGCAGGTCGAAGAGAATGCCGCGGCCGGCGGAATCGCCCACGCGCCACGCGATCTGCGTGTCGGTATTCGTGAGCGCCTTCTGCGCGAGCGTCAGGCTCTCGAAGTAGATTTCGGCCGAGCCCTCGATCTTGATGCGGCCCAGGCCACGACCCACCGAGCCATAGCGGTTCAGGCCGCCGCGCTGGCGAAGCTGGTTGTCCAGCGTCAGGTTCAACGAACTGATGAAGCTGTTGTCCGTGTCGCCGACCTGCACGCCGTCGATGCACAGCAGGCCCATGTCGGTGCCCGTGTTCATCACGTCGCCGGTCACCGCGGCGGTATCGGTCGCGCCCGCGATCTGCGTCGCCGAGAGCGCGCCGGTATCACCCATGAAGGTGAAGCTGCCGGTGGCGATCGACTGCGCGTTCAGGGTCTCCACCATCGTGGTGATTTCCTGGCCGCGGCTCGTCTCGAACGCACCGCCGGAGATATCGTTGAACCGGCGCTGCAGGGAGAACGTGCGGCGGGTCGTGCCATGGTCCAGGCGGTCGCCGAAGGTGAACCGGATGGTCTTGCCCGTCCCGGTATCGGCGCCGAAGCCGGTCGGCACGATATCGAACGTCAGGGTGGTGGCGGTGATCGCCGAGATGCGCGCCCAGCCATTGCAGCCCGTGGTGTTGAAGGCGAAGGCGCCACCGGCCGCGCCGCCGATGCGAATCCATTCGCCCACGACGAGTTGCTGGTTCAGGAAGTTGCCCGAGGCCGCGGAAATCACCAGGCGGTTCGGGCCGACCGCGCAGGAGCAGTCGCCCGACGCGGCCTGGAAGCCCACGGCCTTGATGAAGGCGGTCGCCGGAGGCGAAGCCTCGATGGCAGCGCCCGTCACCGTGACGGTGGTCGACGTCGCATCGGCGGCCAGCGGGCCAAAGAGCCCGTTGTTCGCCGCGACGGCGAAGTTGGCGCCGCGGACCAGCATGCCCTGGCGGAACACCGTGCCGGTGGCGACCGTGAAGGTGGTCGCCGTGGCCGCCGTCACGGGGCGACGCGCCTTGACCGCCCAGGTGCCGCACATGGCGGCCTCCCGGAAGTCGTCGTCGTTGCCGTAGACCTTCTCGACGCCGATATCCGCGCTCACGTCCTGCGCCACGGCGATATAGTCGGACGTCTGGCGGTCCGGCCGGATCTCGCCGGACTCCACGGTCCGATCCGAGATGGTCACGTTCGGGGTCGTAACGCGCATGGCCCGGAACGCGGGCGAAGCCGGCGTCACCCCGCGCGTGACTTCCTGGACGTAGAAAAAGCCTACCTGATCGCTATCGGCCATGATCGCCTCCGATGGTTACGCTGTCCGGTCCCGCTGGAACGGACAGATGACGTTGTTCTGGAACCAGTTGTCCGAGCCGGGCACGACCCGGGCCGTCGGCGTCTGGAACGTGACGCGGCCCTCGGCCGCCAAGGTGACGCCAGGCGCGAAGATCGCAGCGACCTCCTCGCACAAGGCGTCGGCCGACCCATCGCCGATGCCCTTCGGCGTGAAGACCTGGATCGTGACCACCCCGGTCCAGCGATCCAGGCGCGGCCCAATCGAAACGCGGCGCCCCTCGCCCAGCATCAGCGAAAAGCGCACCCAGGGCGCGCTCTGCGGGGGCGTGAAGGGCTCCTGATTCATCCAGTGGATGGGCGTGCGCGGAGCGCCGTTCACCACCCACAAGGCCGAGAACCTGTTCCTGATGGCCGCCTTCGCGGCGGGAAGGCCGGGCGTGATCATGCATACTTCGCCCGCAATTCAGCCAAGGTGACGGCGACCATGCCGGCCGGCGCCTGCTTCGAATGGCCGTTCTCGAGCCGGGGCGCGTAGACGGTCGGGTTGTAAATCCAGACGCGGTCGCCGAGCGTAAGCCCGGCCACCTCGACCGCGACTTCGGCCGGAAGGCCCGCCGACGCCGCCCCCGCCTGGTAGCCTTCCGGCTTGTCCACGGCCTTGTTCGGCAGCGCGTTGATCTGCGCCGACCACATCGACCGGCAGAATCCCGTATCCACGGGCGTCTTGTCGATCACGCCTTCGGCCGCCTCGAGGCACACGTCGATCGCCTTGAGGCGCGCGACCTCCATGCCCTTCTCGGCCCACTGCTGAAGGTTGAGCTTGAGGACGCGCGACTTCATGCGGCGCCTCCGGCCAGGTTCAGCCGGAAGAAGATGGCCCGGCCACCCACGACGGTCGGATCGGCGCTGATGACGCGCTGCGGCTCGCCACTGCCCTCCACGACGAAGTCCCCGACCTCGGGGACCATCGGAATCTCACCCGTCCAGGGGAACTCCCCCCAGGGGCTGCGCCCGAAGTAACGCTCGATGAGACGGGCCGGGATCGAAGCCACGCGCCGCCTGGCAACCGCTCCCCCCTCCAAGCGATAGGTCTCGTCGGCCACAATCGCGGGCGTGGCGATCTCTTCCGGCTGCGTGGACAGGACATTGCCCGTGGCCGGGTCATAGGCGCCCGTGGCGGCCACGGTGCGGCGAAGCCGAACCAGGCGGCCGGTCAGGTCGAGAGCGCGATGGAAGCCGCGCTCGGCTCGGTCGGCGACGCTCACTGCCACCCCTCCCAAGCCTCACGCGCCTGGTCGACGCGATCGAAGGAGGGCTGCACGCGGTCCGCGTTGGACGCGGCCGCCGCCATATCACTCAGGCGGGCGCCGGTGACCACCGCAGCACCGCACATAAGCGCCCCCGCGGACTCCGTCTGGGAGGCGGCCATCTTGGCGCCGGCCTCGCGGCGCAAGGCGACGGCCATCTCACGGAACCGCTCGGCGCTACGCGCCGGGCTGATGCTCACGCCCGAGGCACTGAAGGATTCGTCGCGGGCCAGCTTGGCGGCGATGCGATCCGCCAGCCAGGCCGCGGCCAGATAGGCGTTGTCGCCCTGGTCCAAAAGCGCGAACGCGACCTCGGCGTCGTCGCACAGCGGCGACGTCGCGTCGGTGTCGCCCAGGAGGAGCCGGACCAGATCGGCCGGCTTGCCCCCAGGGTTCGCGGTATAGGACCAGGCCACCAGCGCCTCAGTTGGACGAGGTAAGCTCGACCAGCACCTTCGGCCGGCGGCAGATCGGCAGCGGGTTGCTCTGGCTCAGCACGTCGATGCCGGTGCCGTCCTGCCGCGCGACCTGGCGGGCATACAGGGGGATACCGATCGTGTTGACCGTCTCCATCCAGTTGGCCGGCGCATAGTGGGTCTTGAAGGTGTCGGTCGTGCCCTCCGGGAAGGCGATGCCGGCCGAGGCGGCGAAGGCGTCTTCGGTGGAGCCGTCGGCCAGCGTGAAGGTGGCGTCGTATTCCTCGAACGTGACGCCGTGGAAGGTGAAGCCCTCGCGCATGTCCTCGCGCATCGGGTTGCCACGGGTATCGTTGAAGAACTTGTAGGCGTCCTTCACGGTGTCGTGCCGGATGAACTTGTCCCAGAACGTGGGGGACACGATGGCCCGCACGCCGGTCATGTTCTCGCCGTTCAGGTTCTTGGCGATGTAGCGTTTCACCTCACGCACCTTGCCGGCGACGTCGGTGGTGCTCGTGCCCAGCACGAAGTCCACGGTCTTCTTCGTCACGCCGAACTCGGTGAAGAAGTTGACCAGGGTGAGGCCCGCGCCGTCCTTCAGCACGCCCTTCAACGCCTGGATTCGCATATATTCCAGGGTCTGGCCGTGCTTCATGCGAAGGCGCGACAGGCGATCGTCCATCACGCGCGCCAGGGTGTCGGAACCGTCCCGGCTGCCGAACGCGCGGATGCCCTGGATATCGTCCGGGGTCACCACGTCGTTGTGCGGGATGTGCGGGATCACCAGCGAGCGGATCGAGCGGCTGTCGCGGTTCGCCACGGTTGCCGGGCCGCCACGCGCGATGGACGGAAGCAGGTTCATGACCCCTTCCTTGATGTCGATCAGCACGGTCGTCTGCGTGACGCCCGCATCGGAGAACAGCCCAAGCCGGTTGATCCGGCCATAGGTGTTCGGCTGCAGGTTGAGCGATTCCGTCATTTCCGCCAGGCCAAAGCCCGAGGCGTCGAACGGATTGATGATTGCGGGCATGGCGGGAGCCTTTCTTGCTGGCTGTCGTTCAGTCGGCCTGGCGGATGACGATGCCGAGGGCGGCCATCGCCGCGATGGCGGGCGCGCGCAGGGCGGCCGTGTTCAAGCCGGCCGGCCAGATCACGCGGTCGGACGAGAGAACGGCCGGGCCGCGCGCAAGCATCACGGTCGGCTGGACGGCGGACGAGGCATCCGTGTCCTGCAGGAGGATGCCCGCAAAGAGATGCGATCCATCCGACTGCGCCGTCGCCGCGATCTGGCGGACCTGGCCGCTGCCCGCGGTCGTGATGATCGTGAACGAGTCACCCGAAACCATGGGCGTGCCGCCCACAGTGATGGTGAAGGCGACCTCGGTGGCGAACAGCGTGCCGGTCGCGCCCTGCCCGATCATGTTCCCGTCCGGGTCGAACACATTGAAGGCCGTGGCGGACGTCATCACGGCGCGATAGGTGCCGACCACCGCGCTCGCGCGAACCGGGGTCGCATGCGCGGCGATGGTGCCGTTGCCGGTGTTGCCGCCGACCGCGGCGACCGTGGTCGAGGCGGTGTTGACGGCGGTGCGGCCCAGCACCGTGCCGAGGAGCAGGTTGCCGGTCGCCAGCGTGACGGCTTCACGGCAGGTTTCGCGCGAGTGTTCGCGCTTCAGAAGATCCCCCAGCGTGGGGTTCATGGTCTTGACCGGCATAGCGGCGACTCCTTCTCAGATGGCTCAGTGGGAACGGCCGGCGGCTCGCTCGGCCTTGGCCTTGGCGACCTTCACGAGCGGGTGGACCTCCTCGTTCTGCGGCGACGCCGAGCTTCCCATCGCCTTGCCGAACATCGTGGCGCTGGCCTCCTGGGCCGTGAGCGCCTTGGCGATGGTGGTGATCCGCGCCATGTCGTTCTCGTCGGCCTTCTCGATCAGGTCAGCCAACTCGGCGACGGGGCCGCCATTCGGCAGCAGCGAATTGGCCTTCGCCACGGCTTCGTCGCGGCGGCGCTGCTTCTCGAAGGCGTCGACCTGGGCGCGCAGCGCCACGACCTCGGCTTCCAACGCGTCGGCGGACTTCGCCACCTTGTTTTCCTGGGGCATGCTCTCGTTCTCCGGGGTTACGGCTTCGTCGGTCAGGGCCGCGACAGCGGCGTCGAACTCGGCCACGCTCTGCCGCACCATCGCGGCTTTGTCGGTCACGTTGGTGTCCGACATGATCGACTGGATGCTGTCCTGCAGCGCCCAGATCATTCCGTTCATCTTCTCGCGGACTTCGCGCGACGTGTTCAGGTCGGCGAAGCTGGTCGCGGCCTTGGCAATGGCCGTGCCCATCTCGGCGACGGCGGCTAGGTCTTCGGGCTTCTGGTTGAGGGCGGCCTTCGCCACCGCCTTGGCGGCGCACTCGCTCATCTTCATGCACGCCGCGGGCGACTTGCAGCCGGGGCACGCCTCGAACTCGCTGTTGGTGGCCTTGCCGCCATTCTTCATGGCCTTCTCGATTTCGCTCTCGGCGATCTCGAGGAAGGACTGCTGCGCCTCGGCGATATCCGCGGAGCGATCCGTTTCATCGCCCTTAGCGAAGATATCGCCGATGGCTTCACCCAGACCGAGGATGGCCGGCGCCAGATCCTGGAGGTCGATCGCGTCGGCGGCCTTGGCGATGGGCTCCGAAAGGTCGGCCAACGCCACGGCGAAGGCGTCGACGGCTTCGGCGCCGTGCTTCTCCTGCAGGGCCTCGATCGCCTCGGCGACGCCGGGCAGATGGCCGGTCGCGCTCTTGCGGAGCAGCACCATGGCGCCGGGGCTTGCCGGCGCGTCCACCAGGCTGACCTCGTCGATCCGGAGTTTCGTGAGTTGGGTCTTCGGCATGATCAGTCCTTCAGGGGGATGCGGACGCCGCGCCCGCCGATGCTGAAGCCCGGGAGCTTCCCGGCCTTGGCGGCTTCCCAGGTCTTGTCGTCGTGGACGTAGAAGCCGGCGAACCAGCCCTCGCGGCCCAGGTCGATCCCGAGCGCCTCCTGCTTCGCCTTGGTGAAGACGATCCCCTCGACGAACTCTGCGGTCGGGGGGCCGGCATGCTGCCGCTTCGACACGCGGCTCGTGCGGACGTAATTGTGGGCGGCGACTTCCAGGTCTTCGGGGGTGATCTGGTCGCCCTGGGTATCCACGACCGGCTCACCGCCCTTGGTGACGATGCTCGCCCAGCCCCAGACCAGGCGACGCTCGGCGTCCGCCTTGACGAACTCGACGGTGAGCGCCTTCGCATCGTCCGGCTTCGAACCCGGAGACAGACCGCGCGCCTTGGCGATTTCGGAGAAGGTCTGGGCTTTCGGCACTGACGGACTCGCTGGCGACAACGGGGCGGAGCCCGACCCGATGATGCTTTGCCGAATTGGAGCGCACCCCTTCCAAGCGTCAATGGAAAAAATCGCAATCAGTTGCGATGCACCATTCGGTTGCGATTTTATGCAGGCTCGCGCATGGTTATCCCGTGGCGCCCAGCGTCTGGGGGCCGAAGGAGAATCAGCAGTGCCCATCACCCGCCTTATCCCTGTCGGCGCCCTTCTGGCCGCGTTGGTCGGCTGCGCGCCGTCGCCGCCGCTCAGCCAGGGCGTGGCTTTCCAGCCGGTCCCCGTCGCGCCGCGCACCGCCTGGTCGACCGAATGCCGGCGGGATCGCTTCACGGACCGCGACGCCTGCACCATCAAGGTCGGGTTCGACCGCGGGACGAATGTCGCATCCCTTTGGAGCGCCGATGGCGGGCGGACGTGGATGATCACCGGGGCTCCGGCGCCGATCACCTTCCGGCTTCGCGTCGGCCAGAACCCCCCGGTCCAGGGGATTTGCCGCGCCGGCTTCTCGAGTTGCGAGATCCCGAACGGCCAGGCGCTCACCGCTCAGCTTCGCGGGGCGTCTTCGCTCGCGGTCCAGGTGACCAATGTCCGGGGGCAGATCGACACGGACGTCTCGATGGACGGATTCGCCGATGCCCTCACGCGCGCGCAAGCGGCACAGCCGGCACCGGCGTCGGCTCCACGTCGAGGGGGATGAGGGAAGGTCCCGGGTTCTCTCCACCCGGGGAAGTCACGGCCGCGGATACCGTCGCCCCATGCTCACCACCCGATCCCGGCCTTATGCGCCCGGGCCGAAGCCCCTCGCTTATCGCGCCGCGACGGGTGGACTGTCGCATCCCTGCCGCCGAAGGCGGCGAATTGGTCGGGGGCCTTTGCCCAGCCGCTAGTCGGCCCCCGTGACGGTATCAGCGCGACGCCGCTGGGGCGTGGCCTTGGAATATTCCGGAAGGGAAGCGGCCGCCTCGATCTTCCAGTCACCACCGTCTTTCGCCCTGCCACTCCCCGCCTCGCGTTGGCGGATCATGATGGAGCCGCTTGCGCGGACTGCTGGGCCACGAAAACTGTGCCGGGGTAGCCCACCCCCCGGCTGGTGCGCCTCAGACCTCCCCTCGACGCAAGGGGGCGTCTCGGATCATGGGCCTTTCGGCGGCTGGCATCGGAAGCGAGTGTCGGATTTGAACCGACGACCTCGTGGTTATGAGCCACGCGAGCTACCAGACTGCTCTAACCCGCATCAGAGGGGCGCCATATAGCGTTCGATTGCGATAATCGCAACGCCTTTCTTCAGACCCCGAGAGATGCCTGGCCGTCTTCGTCCGCCGCGCCGGCCCGCACGTCGGCCAGGCGCTTCCGGGCCTTCACCAGATCTTCGAGGGCCTCCGCGAAGGCATCGCTCTTGTCTGAGACGGCGTTGAGGATGCTCTCGGCGTTCCAATCGTAGCCGCCGAACTCCTCGCCCATGAGGCGCTTCAGGTTCAGATACGCCTCGTGCGCCACGGCTTCGGCCCGGACCGTGAACGGCTTCCCATCGCTGGTCGTCCAGGCGGAAACCTTGCGGATTGCGGTGATCCCCATGTCGTGCGGCCCTCCTTTGGCCCTGCCCCTGATGCCACGCCCCCATGTATAGGGCAACAAGAAAATCGCATCCCATTGCGATTTTTCCCTTGCTGGCTGGCTGGGATTCGAGCATGTTCCTTTGCAGCGGGGTTGACCCCCCGCCGGAAGAAGGAACCTGCATCATGAGTAAGCCCGGCAAGCTGCCGCGCTCCTGGATCGCGCTTTGCGCGGTTTGCGGAGCCCAAGCCTGCACCAACATCCCCGCCTCGGACGCTGGCCCTGCCGCCGGCTATTGCGGCGCCCATCGGGAAGAACCCAGCCGCGCCTATGACTCCTGGCGCTCCGCCCGGATCGCCCAGGATCAGGGCTTCAGGCGCGCCCAGGCGGAAGCCTTCTGGAAGGCAAGGGGCATCCAGCCCGGCGCCACGGTCCGGGTCTTCGGCCAGAGCCTCTTCGGGCGCTTCCCGATCATCGGCAAAGCCAAGGCCGGGGTGAACGGCGCCTATGTCGCCGCCCGCTACCGGGGCAAGGCGGTGCAGTTGGACGCCCGCCACGCGGAGGCGGTGTGATGATCACCGCCGAGATCCTCATCGCCGCCCTCGGCGATACCGACTTCCGGCCCTCCTCCTATTCGGGCCGCGGCATGTTCGGGAAGCAATGCGTCGGCGCCTCGGGCGACGGCTCCGCCTTGGAGATTATGGCGGCGCTCGTTGAGGCCCTGCCCGCCAACCTCCCGGAAGTCGCGGAAGACGGAGAGCAGGCGGTGGACGACTTCGCCGACCTTCTCGCCGAACTGATGAGCGACGCCCGCACCGACAGCATGGGGCGCGGGACGGTCATCTATTGGCCGCAGATCGCCTGGCCCGAAGGGATGCCGGAGCCGGATCACTCTGAAGACGGAGAAGACGAATGAGCCTCGATATCCGCACCAAGGACGGCGCGAAGGCGCTGCAGAGCCAGATCGGCGAAGCGGTCCGCGCCATCGCCGCGCAGCACGGCATCACGCTCACGAAGAACAGCGCCACCTATGGTGCCGACGGGTTGAGCCTGCGCCTGGGCTTCGCCCCGCCCGCAACGGAGGAATCCGAAAAGGCGAAGTGGGCCACCCAGGCACCGCGGTTCGGCCTTCCGGGCGACCGCTTCGGGGCGACCATCACGGTCGGCAAGGACGACTTCCGGGTGGTCGGGATCGACCCGAAGTCGCCGGCCAAGCCGGTGCGCCTCAGCCGCGTCACGGACGGCGCGGCCTTCAAATGCAACGTGCCGGCGGCGATTGCCGCCTTCGCCAAGCTCCCCACGCTCGCCTGAACGAAGGAACGAAACATGACCACCAAGCTCTCCGACACCCAGCGCGCCATCCTCGAGGCGGCCGCTGATCACCCGAAGCGGCTGGCGGCTCCGCCGCCGAAGCTGCCGCCCGCGCCGCGCGCGTCCATCCGGAAGTCGCTGCTCGAGGCGGGGCTGATCGAGGAGGCGCCGGCCAAGGGCGCCGAGGCCACGGCCGGCTGGCTGGTGGACGGCTCCGCAGCATTCTACCGCGTCACCAAGGCGGGGCTGGAAGCCATCGGCCGGACGCCGCCCGCGAAGGAAAAGGCGCCCAAGGCGCCGAAGCCGCCCAAGGAGCCGAAGCCGCCGCGCGTCACCAAGGGCGCCCAGGTGATTGAGATGCTCCGCTCGCCGGACGGCGGCACGGCCGCCACCATCGGCGCGGCGACGGGCTGGCTGCCGCATACCATCCGCGCCTTCGTCTCCCAGCTTCCGAAGCAGGGCTTCAAGGTCACGACCGAGAAGCTCGGCAAGGGCGCCGGCAGCACGACCATCTGGCGCATCGCCGCGGAAGGGGGTGCGGCATGAGCGCGCCGAACGACTGCGGGGCGCAGAGCGCCCGCTCCGCGACGGCTTCCGATGCTGCCCTGGGAAGAAAGATCCGCGGACTTCGCCGCGCGCGCGGGATAACGCTGGCGCAACTGGCCGCCACGGTCGGCGTCACCGGCACGCAGATGCACCGCTATGAGGTGGGCACCACGCGCATTGCCGCCAGCCGCCTCGTTACGATCGCCAACGCCCTGGGTGTCCGGGCCGACAGGCTGATCGGCTCCTGCACGGCCCAGCCGGAGCCGGCGAAACTTGAGGCCGATGCGCCGGACCTGCTCGCCGCCGGAAAGGCGGTCGTCGCCGCATGGGTGTCGGGCGACCTCGCGGCTGCGGTGCGGTCTCTTGCCGCCGCTATCGCCAAGGTGGACGGCCCCCGATGAGCAGCAGTCAGGAGCGCCCCGTCCTCGACCACCAGCCCGGCAACATGGAAGCCACGGGCGGAATCATCGGCGACTGGCTCATTTCGTTCCCGGACGGGAGCAGCATGACCGCCGGGCAGCGCGCCTGCTTCGAGGAAGCCCGGCGCAAGGGCTTCGCTGACAAGCAGGTCCAATGGACCAAGGCGGCCCGGCTGGCTTGGCTCAGCGCCAGGAAGAAGCGCCGCAAGTAATCCACACTATAAGGCGGCGGCATGCTATATTGCCGCCTCTCACCGCAAGCAACGTGAAGGAACAATCATGGCTAAGCAAACGACAGAGATATCTTGGACCAACCACACGTGGAATCCATTCGTTGGATGTTCTATCAAGAGCGCCGGCTGCACCAACTGCTACGCGATGCGGCAGGCGTATCGTCTTGAGCATGCTTTCGGCTTCCCCGCCTACCAGGGCACGACCCGGATGGTGAACGGCAACATCGTCTGGACCGGCAAGGTCAACCGCTCCTCGGACGCGAAGATGCGGGAGCCGGCCCGGAAGCCCGACCCGGCGCTGATCTTCGTGAACAGCATGTCGGACTTCTGGCACGAGGCCGCGGACGATCGCTGGCGCCACGAGGCTCTGCAGGTCATGCGCGACGCGTCGCAGCATCGCTTCCAGGTCCTCACCAAGCGGCCCGAGAACATCGCGCCCATCATGACGCGGATGGGCATCACGTCCTTGCCGGACAACCTCTGGCTCGGCTGCACGCTCGAGGATCACCGGGTGGCGGACCGGGCGCCCATCCTGGCGCGCGTGCCGGCGCGCATCCGGTTCCTCTCGATCGAGCCCATCACGGCGCAGGTCGGCAAGCTCAACCTGGACGGCATCCATTGGGTGATCGGCGGCGGAGAGAGCGGGCCGGGCTGCCGGCCGATGGACCCAGAGTGGGCGGCCGATCTGCGCGACCAAACCCTCCGGGCCGGCGCTGCCTATTTCTGGAAGCAGTATGGGCACTACAAGAACAACCCGCTGGTCGTTCAGCAGGGTATGACGCACGAAGAGGCGGAGCGGCTCGACCCCGTCAGCAACGGCAAGGGTGGGGCGTTGGTGGAGGGGCGCCTTTGGCGGGACTTCCCTGAATTGCCGGCCCAGGCGAAGGCCGCGTGACATGGGGCGCGGGCAGCACAGCAACCACCTGAAGGGGCCGAAGCACCGGAAGTGGTCGGACAAGAAGATGGTCTCGACCACCGGCTACATCAAAGTGCGCGTCGGGAAGGGGCATCCACTCGCGGACCCGAATGGCTACGCATACGAGCATCTTGTCGTCTGGGTGGCTGCCGGGAATCAAAGGCCCCCGGCGGGATGGCTGATCCACCACCAGAACGGCAACAAGCACGACAACCGCATCGAGAACCTCGTGGCCATCTCGCGCGCCGATCACAACCGCGAGCATTTGGCTGAGCGTGGGCGGTGTCGGATGACCGGGCGCCTCATGCCCAGGGGAGAAGTCCAATGAAAGCGCCCCAGGCCCCCCGCCCGCACTTCATGCCCGTGAAGCTGCGCTCCGGCCACTACGCGCGCAACGTCGGCCCGCTCAACATCTGGGAGGCGCGCGCCGTCTGTCGGATGGCGCAAGCGGCACCGGAATTGCTGGACGCGGCCAGGAGCTTGCGTGTCTGGCTCGGCACGTTGCCGCCCCTGGGCCGCGATCTGGAAGAGGAGAAGGCGGCGCTCCTGTTCGACCTCAACGCCGCGATCACCAAAGCGACGGGAGAACCAGCATGAGTGCCACCTCGTCCAGCGCCGACGCCTTGGCCGAAGCCATCGAGCGGCGCGCGCAGTCGTGGGCCGCGTCCTGCAGGTCGAACACCTATCGCGGGATGACGCCGCGGGAGACCTTCGAACGGGCGCTCGAGGACATGCGGTCGTCGCCCTACCGGCTGCCGCCGGCCCTGATCGCGCGGGTCCGGGAGTTGCTTCCCCATCCGGAGCAGGAGGCGGCGCGTGAAGCGGGCTGACGTGCTGCGCGCCATTCGGGCGGCGGGGCTTGAAGACGACCAGCGCCGGTTTCTCAGGCTCTACACGGAGAATCGCGTCTCCTACAAAGCCGCCTCAGACGCCTTCCAGGAAGGCCGCAAGGCGGCGGCCCGGGCAGCCAAGGCGGCGGAGAAGCCCCCAAGCCCGGACGGCCCCCTCACCCGCTGAGCCGGCCCCGGGGCTGCACCAGCCCAGCAGAAAATCGCAATCGGTTGCGTTTTTATCTTGCAAAGCCGGAAATAGCGGCTTATACCATCAGCACCGGACGGGGATTGGCCCCGCCGGGCGGCGGGATGACTCCCCGCCGGATGGAGGAACTTCGGATGATCTATTTCGCTCGACGCTTTGAGGATGGCCGCCCGGCCGAGCGCGACACGCTTCGCTTCAAGACCCTGGAGCAGGCGGAAGCGCGCGCGGAGGCTCTCAACCAAGAGGCGCTGATGGGGCTGACCGGCTGGATTGCCGCGGCCATCGACGGCGAAGCCCAGCAGATCACGGTCACGGTCAACGAGGCCCTGCTGCTGCACCAACTGGTCGGCGCCGAATTGAGCCGACTCCGCGAAGTGAAGGCCCGCAGCCCATCGGCCCAGGATGCCCGCTTCGCTTTCCGGCTGGAACGGCTCGAAGCCCTCCTCCCGCTCATCACCCAAGCCTGCCTCGAGCAGGCCCCCGCCTAACAACCCAGAAGGAACCACCACCATGTCGTTCATCAACCATCGCGGCTTTGCCCGCCGCAGCATGAGCCGGGCCTCGACCAGCCCCCTCACGGACGAGCAGCTTCGCCGCTTCGTCCCCTCCGCCTTCGCCGAGCAGGCCCATGAGAGCCGCTCCGAACGCTTCGCGGTCATCCCCACCAGCCGGGTGATCGACGCCATGCGCGCCGAGGGCTTCCAGCCCTACTCCGCCAAGCAGAGCCGGACGCGGGATGAGAGCCGGCGCGACTTCACCAAGCACATGATCCGGTTCCGCCACGGCCAGCAGGCCGGCGGCAGCCTCAAGCTGAACGAGACCTTCCCCGAGGTCGTCCTGGTCAACGCCAACGACGGGACCAGCGCCTACAAGCTGATGGCCGGCATGTTCCGGCTGGTCTGCCTCAACGGGATGGTGATCCGGGAGCAGGATCACGGCTCGGTCACGGTGAAGCACATGGGCGATGTTCGCCGGACGGTGATCGAGGGATCTTACGAGGTCCTGGACGAGAGCCGGCGCGCGCTCACGGCGGCCGAAGCCTGGGCCGGCATCACGCTCAACCGGGACGCCCAGATGGCCCTGGCCGAAGGCGCGCGCATCCTCCGCTTCGGCGACGCCGAGGGCGAGGTGAAGTCGCCCATCACGGCGGACCAGCTTCTCACGCCGCGCCGGCATGCCGATACCTCGAACGATCTCTGGACGGTCTTCAACCGGGTGCAGGAGAACGTCATCAAGGGCGGGCTGCAGGCTTGGACGCGGGATGAGAACGGCCGGCGCCGCCGCGTCACCACCCGGGAGGTCCAGGGGATCGACCAGGACGTGAAGCTGAACCGGGCGCTTTGGGCGCTTGGCGCGCGGATGGCCGAACTGGCCGGCTGATCAACCACCCCGACGGGCGGGGCCGTGGGCAACCGCGGCCCCGCGGAGGAACAAACCATGAATGCAAGAAACCCCTATGGCTTCGGATACGCGGCCGGGATGCGCGGCGATCCCCTGGATAGCTGCCCCTACGTCGGTGACCTTGAAGACCCGCGTGACTGGCGCGCCGGCCATCAGGCCGGGCTTCGTGCCCGGGAAGTGGGCGGGCCGACCGTGGTTCACGCCGGTGTCGCGGTCGACCTTGCCGCGGCGCTCCGCGCCCTGGTCGAGAGGGCGGAGGGGATCGACGGCCCGAGCTATGACGAGATCGTCGCCGCCAAGGACGCGCTCCGCCGGGCGCAATGGGCGGGCGTGGCCTAAGCACATAACCATCTGGTTTTGCATCACTTTCCTCTTGCAAAGCCGGGCTTTCCGGCTTATAAAATCAGCACCGCCGGGGATTGGCCCGGCGGAGGCCCCGGTTGACCCCGGGGCGCCTTGAAGGAACCCCGCCATGGCTACCCAGGCCCTTGACGCCTTGCTCACCGCCACCCGCTTCTCCTGCAAACCCACGGGCTGGCCCACCGGGGTCGGCGCCTCGGCCGCCTTGGTTGAGGCCGCCGGCTTGCCCAGCTTCGGCATGGTGGACGTCTACGGGCGCCATTTTCCGGCCCCCACGAGCGACTTCCAGAAGGCGGACATGCCGCAGCACTTCATCCTCGAAGGCATCGAGGACCGCTGGCTGGTCGACACCCAGGGCTACTCCTACGCGCGCTACATCGCGCTGATCGGCTGAGGAGGAAGCCATGCCCGAGATGACCAAGCACGAGCGCAACGTCGCGCGCAGCCAGCAGGCCCTCCTCGCCGCCAAGGCCCGCTTTGACGCCCACATTGCCGACCTGCAGAAGATGAGCGCCGACCACTTTGGCGCCGATCCGGAAGGCCCGGTCTGGGGCGTCGCTGCCAACCTGGAAACCTGGAACGACCATCTCCGCCGGGTCACGGACTCCTACTTCAAGCGCGGTGAGTGGGCGGAGGAAGGCTGATGGGAATCCTTCGCGCCGACACGCGCCGCGCCGCCGAGCAGGCGCTCTCCGTTCTGGGCTACTTCCCCGTGCCGGACGCGGCCCTGCCGCGGGGCTACCGCAACGAGGCGGACTTCGCGTGGTGGTGGAACCCCGCCACGCGCAAAGCCGGGAGTGTCTCGATGATCCGCGAAGGGTGGTGGCAAGCCGGGTGGTTCCTCTCCTGCGACCGAGAGTCGGTCCGGATGGGCGATGCCTTTGCAGCCTGGGCGAATAAGGAGCCGAAGCCATGAGCATCAAATGGGGTGAGCGGCATAGCAACCACACCGCCGCCGTCGGCAAGGTCGGCTTCATCCAGGCGAATTGGCACGAGGGCGGCTATAAGGTCTTCGTCTTCGGCAATGAGGCATCGGCGCGGCCCGCGAAGAAGGAGGACGCCAAGGCCCTCGCCATCCGCATCGCACGCCGGCTGCTCACTGAGGCACTGGCCGCCTTGCCGGAGCCGGAGAAGGCGCCGCCAGAAGGGGCGTTCCCGGAGCCGAAGCCGTGAGGCGCGCGCAGCGCAAGGCGCACATCGCGGAGAGCAAGGCCCGGACTGAGGCGGAGATCCGCGCCGTCGCCGGCAAGATGGCGCACCGGCCCGTGGCCGAGGTCGTCCAATACCTGCGGGAATCGCGCGGCATCGCCGCGGACCCCGCTTTCGTGCAATCTCTGCTGGCTGAAGGAACGCGGCGATGAATCCTGGTGACGCACTAACCGAGATCGAGCGGCTGGAAGCCGAGTTGCGGATCACGCGGCGCGCGCTCTGGTGTGTCGTTCGGCAGGTCGGCGGGGAGGTCAGCCTCTCGCCGTCGCTGGTCGCATCGGCCGCGCCGGACAAGGCGGTGCTGACCGTGGTGCCCTCGCCCGATACCCTCAAGATGATCATCCGCGCCGAGTTGAAGCCGTGAGTGAAGCCCAGCAGCCGACCGACCGGGTGACGGTCGCCATCGGGAGCAACGGCGAAGGGGTGACGCTCACCATTTCGCCGGCCGAGTGGATCACAGACCGGACGCACATGATGAGCATCATTGCCCATCGGATTGACCAGGAGATGCAGCGCGCGCGCGAAGCCGTGGACGCCGCCCGAAAGGCCGGCCCGAAGGGGAAGCTGCCATGACCCCCGACCAGCTTGCCCATTGCCTGTCGGCCATCGGCTGGAACGCCCCCGCCCTGGCGCGCGCGCTTGGCTTGGAGGAGACCACGGCCCGGCGCTGGCTCAAGGGCGCGCGGCCTATTCCGGAGGCTGTGGAGGCTTGGCTGGAAGCCTTGGCGGCGGCCCACCGGGCGCTTCCTGCGCCCCGTCCAGGCGGCCCCACCGGGCGCCGGGGGCGGCCCCACGGCGGGAGCCTCTTCCTGCCGCCTACGGGCGGCCCTGGCGCCGCCTAAGCCGGCCCTGACGCCGCCTCAATCACGGCCAGCCCGTGCCACATGCCCAGGCTGTGGTGGGCGAGGTCGCTTTCCCGCAAGGACGCCAGACGGCCGCCCATCTGCTCCGCGGCCGCCTCAAGCGCGCGTCGCGCCAGGTCGGTCCACCGGCGGTGCGCCCCCATCCCGGACGCCGGAACCCCCGCCAAGGCCGCAAGCTCGCGCGTCACGCGGCCCAGCATGGCCCGCCGGACGGAGCCGTCGGTGATCACAATGGCCAGGCGCTCACCTGGCGCCAGGCGCCGACGCGCCGCGATCACGGCAACCTCGGCCCACGGGCCGCCATAGGCATCGAGGTCGAAGATCCGGAAGCGGGACAGGTCGAGCGCGCGCAGCGCGATCAGGCTCTCGGTGTGGTGCACCGGCGCCGGATGGCGCAGCACCTTCTCAAGCTCCTTCTCGACGCCGACATAGCCCTCGGCGCGGCGCCAGACGCGCTGCCAGATAGCCCCCCGCCCCGCGAAGCAATCCAGGACGGCCCCGCCCACTTCCTCGAGCGCCGCCTCGCGCAGCCCGAGCTTCGCCGGGAACGCGGCCGGGTCGTTGTCCTTCTTGACGTGGGAGCGCCGGCCCAGGTCGGCCGCGAAGCTACGCTTTGCCATTCGTCACGCCGTTCAGGTTCGAAGCCACCTGGACGCCGGGGATCGCCGACAGCGCCTTGATGGCGTGCAGCGCCTCGGCCTGGCTGGCGAATGGCCCCTCGACGGAGATCCAGAAGGTCGGGTTGATCTCGGCCGTCCGGACCATGGACTTCGGGACGCCGTTCGCCTGGCCGCCGTCGGCGTCGCCCGCCTGGTCTTCGGCGAAGGCCATCAGGTCCTCGATCTCGTTCTGCTTGAAGCCCGTGAGCCCCAGGTTGAAGGACTCCTGCCCGAGCGCGGCAAGCTCCTTCGCCAGCATCGTCTCGTCCCACGCGCTGTTGAGCGCGATCTTGTTGTCGGCCAGGCGCAGGCCCCGCTTCTGCAGGTCCGTGAGCCCGGGCCGGACGATCACCGGGACGGTCGCCAGGTTCAGGCGCCGCGCCGCCATGACGCGCCCGTGGCCGGCGATGATTTCGCCCTTCTCGTCCACGATCACCGGGTTCACGAAGCCATACTCGGTGATGGACGCGGCGATCTGCTGAACCTGCTCGGCGCTGTGGACGCGGGCGTTGGCCGCATAGGGGAGAAGCTCGGCGAGCGGGCGCGCCTCGACTTCATCAGCCGCCCAGGGCGGAGCGCCGATGGTCTGGGCGGGGGCGGACGCGCGCGCGGTGGAGGACGGCATGCGGAGGTTCCCTATTCGGAGAGGGGAAGGCCGAGGAGCATGTGGACGGCTTCCTCGACCAGGGAGTCGATGGAGCCGCGCAGGTCGTCCTCGGTGAGCCCGGACGCCTCGCCGATCTGGCTATAGGTCTGGCCCACGATGTAGACGGCGAGCCCCTGGATGCCGCCATTCGGCTTCGCCAGCAGCGCGGGCGAGCAGACCTGGTCGAGCGCGGAGACCAGGTAATCGTTCAGCTTCCCGCGCATCATCCCCTTCTGGTCGTTCGGGGTCCAGCCAGGCTGCGGCGTCCAGGCAGGATCTTCGCCGGAGACGATCTTGATGAAGGTCTGGGCGGCGGCCTGGTCTTCCTTCGCCGCGTCCTCGCCGGTGTAGCCCTCGCCCTTCCCCGCGCGCGCGGCGCGCTGCCAGATGCCGCCGACCAGGTCGCGGACGAGCCCTTCGAGCGCGGCGTTGTCGGCAAGCGACTTCCCACCGTCGGGGACAGCGCGCTCGACGCTGCCCTTGATGCCCGTGAGCGGGATGAGCGGCCCGCGACCTTCTGCCTTTGCCATGGTGGCCTCGATTACAGGGTGTCGTTGGGGAGCAATAGCACATCGACGACCAGGCGGCCGTTTTCAATCTTCGTGCCGCGGACGAACATGCGCGCGCCGGACGGAATCAGCATCTCTGCTTCCTGCGAGCCGACCGCGCTGATCGTGCCCTCGCCTGGCACGGTGGCGCTCACGAAGAGGCCCTTCACGTTCGGCCCGACCGTGATGTTGAGGCGCGTGTTGCGGCCGTTCCCGAACTGACCGGCAAGGGAGGTCGACATATTCGCCGGCTCCATCAGCGTGTAGCCGACGGAAGCCAGGAGCTTGTCGCGCGTCGCCTGGTCGAGGTCGATGTTCCGGCGGAGGACGGTGCCCGGCTCGATGTAGTGGCCGTGGGTCACGATGCCGGACCGGACGGCGGCTGCGGCCGCAGTCTCGTTCCCCTTCCAGAGCGCGTCGTTCATGTAGCCATAGCCGGAGCCCGTGTGGCTCTTGATGGCCGACTTCTGCGTGGCGGACATGGCCTTCCAGGACGTCACCGCCTGGTTCTGATAGGTCTGCGGCGTGAGCTTCTTGTTGGCCGTCGTCTTCTGGATGCCAGGCTTGTAGAGCGCCGCGCCGATCTCATCAGCCGAAGCCGCGGGAACCTTGCCGACCACCGCGTAATAGCCGACGCGCTCGACCTTGCCGACGTCGGCGATCGGGATGGCCGGGTGCTTGCTGGCCAGGTCGACCAGATCCTCCACGTCCTCGACGCGGATCGCCTTCGTGGGGTTGAGGATCGAGTCAATCTCGCCGATCGACTGCTCGGCGTAGCCCTTCACGTGCTGGCTGGGGTGCTGCAAGGCCAGGACTTCGGCGCCGAGGCTGTTCGTCTCCTTGCTGAACACCGGCACCTTCAGCGCCTTGATGCCATCCACGTCGCCCTGCTTGGCGAGCGCGTAGATCGCCTGGGTCGCGTCGAAATTGGCCTGGTTGATGCCGGCCACGGACGACGGGCCGGGCTTCCCGCTGCCGCCCCACTGCATGAAGTTGGGCGGCTCGGAGACCTTCTTCGCGTCGGTCGCCGCGTCCCAGGTCTTCGCCCCCTTGGCCGGCTTCGGCTTGGGCTTCGGGATGGCGAGCGCGGCCGGCGCGGGGATGGACGCCCCTGCCTTGGACGCGGCCTCGGCGATGCCGGCGTGGGTGGCGATCGCTGCCTTCGTCTCGGCCAGGTGCTTTGCCGCCTTCTGGCCGAAGGAGTTGGACCCGAAGGTGATGCCCGACAACTCGTCGAGCGCCTGCTGCGCGCCGATGGCGCCCTTCGCGTAATCGGTGCCGATGTCGGCTACCTTCTGGTGATTGGCGAGCAGGCCCTTGTTCGGGTTCGCCGGGCTGCTGAGCGCGTTCGCCGGAAGCTGCGCGGGCAGCGCGGGCGGCGTCTTGATCGTGGGGAGCGCCTCGGGCGCGGCCTTCGCGGCGACGCCGGCAGCCTGCAGTTGCTCCTTGAAGCCTTCGGCCATCTTCTTCGTGCTCGGCGCCAAGGCGGTCGACGCCAGGACTTCGTCGAGCGCGGCGATATTGCCGGACTGCGCGGCGATGACGGCTTTCTGCGAGAGCGTGCCCTTCATCGAGTTTTGCAGATACATGCCGATATCGCCCGCCATGTTCGCGTCGCCCATGATCTTCGTGATCTGCGAGTTTGGCAGGCCGCCGATATCGTTGAGCTTCGGCACCGCCACGCGGGGCGCCTGCGCGGCGACGGCAGTCACGGCGGCGACGGGCGCGGCACCGGGCGCGCCCGTCGAAGCCTGCCACGCGGCCCAATAATCGCCCCCAGCCTCCTTGAACGCCTGCTCGGGCGTGAGGTTCACGTATTTCTTCGTGAGCGCAGCCTTCTGGCCGGCCGACATGCCCTGCTTCAACTGGTTGATGAGGGCGAACTTCTTGCCTTCGTCGGTGGCGATGGACTGCGCGCCGGGAAGCACGTCCTTGAGGGTCGGCCCCGACACCGGCGCTCCGACGAGCTTCTTCTTCAAGGACGCCGCGAGGATACCGCCGGTGGATTTCGGATTCACCTTGGCGATGATCGCGTCGAGCTTCGCCACGTCGCCGGCCATGGCCGCCTTCACGGCGCCGGAGAGGTTCGGCGAGCCGGTGTAATTCGCCCACTGGCTCGGTGATCCGCCCAGCATGGCATCGGCCAGGGATGCCTCGATCTGCGCGTCCGCCAGGCCGCCCTTCGCCGTCTTCACACGCGGGGGCTTCGGCGCCTCCGGCACTATAGGCTTCGTGATCGCCGCCGGCACGGGGATGATCTTCGCGCCGTCTTCCAGCACATCGCCCAGGCCGAGGCTGTTCGCTTTGGCGATGATGGACTGCTTGCGCGCGATCAGGGTGTCGGCCAGCGCCTTCCGCGCCACGTCGTCGCCCGGCCCGTGGGCCATCACGACCTTGACGATGGACTCGTCCGGGATGGACGCCACCTTCTTCGCGGACTCGAACAGGTCCTGGCTCGTCATGGAGCCGAAGACCTTCGGCGCGTTACCCGGCGTCTTGGCGCTCCGGAGCGTGTCCCACTCGGCCACGTCCGGCCCCCAATCGGCTCCCTTCGGCGCGCCCTGGGCGCGGAAGAGCATCGTCCCGCCGGTGTCGACCATGAGCGGCCCGCCCTTCACGCCTTTCATGCCGGCGAAGGCGAGGTTGTCGAACTTCTCGCCGATAGCATCCCAATTCCCGAGCCAAGCGTGCGTGGCGAAGTCCGCCTGGGCCGCCTGCACGTGCGCCGGGTTGTTCAACTTGAAATCGGTCTTGTCCTGCCACTTCGTGGCGGTCGAGTAGGCGTTGCCGCCCAGCGGCCCCGCGTCGATCAGCCCGGGCTTCAGGGTGGAGTGGCCCGCAAGCTCATAGAGGTGCGCGCCGGTCACCTCGTTCGCGGCGTGGGCCGGCGACTTGGCGAACTTCACATAGAACTTCTCGCCCGCGGCGTTGGTCGCCTGGACGCCCGGGTTGCTCCCAAGCTGCCCGCCGACTTCCTTCCAGCCCACCGTCTTCGGCACGACCGGCCCCGACATGGCGGCCTGGGGCGTGGTCTTGGCCTGGGCCGTGGCGGTGGCCGGCTTCGGCAAGCGGATGGCGACAGGCTTCGGCGCCGTGGCGACAATCGCGTCGGCCGCCTGGGCTTCCAGGTCGGCCACCAGCGCCTTGTGCGCGAGCGCCTTGGCCTTCGTGTAGGAGTTGCCCACGCCGGGGCGAAGGGGGCCATAAGTCGGCTTTACGGCCTTCAGCACGTCCAGGTTCTTCGCGGCGTGCAGCGCCTCGTATTGGGCGATGGCCTTCTTCGCCGCGTTGGCCGCGTTGTTGCCCGGCTTCCACTTCGCCATGGCCGGTCCCAGGCCGTGGACCTCAGCCGCCGTCTTGCTCGGCACGGCCGGCTTCGGCGCCGCCTGGGCCGCTGGCTTCGGCGCGGCCGCCTGCTCGTATGCGGTGCCCTCGAACACCTTCCCGTCGCCGTCGGCGTCCTTCGGCACCTTGCCCGGAGGATGCCCGGGCGGCATCCCGATCTTCCCGCCCGGCCGGATCTTCTTCGGCAGCTTGGCGGCCTTCTTCACCTTCCCGCCCGGCTTCATCCAGTCGAACATGTCGCCGAACGTGCTGTCGAAGGATTCCGTGAAGGTCTTCGCCGCCTTCGGCTTGGGCTTGGCCCCACCGCCGATCGAGAAGGGCTTCGTGGCCGGCTTGGACGCCGGCACCTTGCCGATGCCAAGCTGAGGAGCCTTCAGGCCCGCGCCAAAGCCGGGCGGAGGCACCTTCGCGCTCTTTGCCCCGAGGGGGAGAGCCTCGCCCCCGTTCAACCCCGCCCAGACGCCTTCCTTGGGTGGCGGTGGCGGCTTCGGCGCGCCCACGGCGCGGTGGGCCAGGTCCTGATCGACATAGGCGTTCAGGAGCTTCGGTAGGGCTTCGGGCGGCGCCAGAAGAATGGCCTCGCTCTCCCACCCGTGGGCCGCGGGCGTCCCGCCCACGCGCTCGGCGAAGTAATAGCGGGCCTGGCTCGTGCTGCGCTTCACGTCGGCGGCGAATCCCGTGATGCGGACCTGCAGCCCGGTCTCCTCGAACGCCTCCTTGATCGCGTTGGCCTGGGGCGACAGCCCCTCCTCGACCCCGCCCTTCGGAAAGGTGTGCTTGTAGCCGCCGAAGCCGTTGGTCGGGCGCGTGATCCACACCCGGCCGTCCTGCTCACGGATGATGACGCCGGAGCCCTGGCGCTGGTTCGGCGCAAGCTCCGGCAGAGGCGGCTCCTTGATGCCCGGATTCTGCCCGACCACGTCGGCCCAATCCTCCGGCGTGGTCGGAACGTCGTCCCACGGCTGGAACGGCACGCCATGGAGGCTGGCCGGCGTGGGGCGCCCCTTGCCCAGCACCCACGTCTTCACCGGCCCCTTGTTCAGGCCGCCCTTCTTCCGGTTCGCGGCTTCGTTGGTGATGCCGTCGCCGTCACCGTCGCGCCCCTTCCCCTGCCCGATGCGGCTCTTGCCGGGCTTCTTCGCCGAGATGCGCTTGAACGGTGCGGCCGCCTTGCGGAAGGCGAGGAGCGGGTCGTCGTAGGGCATGGTCGTGTCCTTTCAGGCCGCCTTCGGCTGCATTTCCCCCAGGAAGACCGGGCGGATGCGGTGAACGATGGCGCAGCGGCAGAGCGGGTGGGCGGGCGGCAGCAGCTTGGCGCCCAGGGGCGTGTTGAAGGGCTCGCGCAGGCCGACCCCCTTCGGGTTGAGCTTCGGGATCTGGCGGCACGACGGGCAGACGCGCTCGTCCTTCGCCACGACCCACCGGCGGACGATGGCGGCCTCGGGGATGGAGCCGTTCTCGACCGCCTGGCGCATCGCCAGGTGGGCGCCCATGTTCGCGGCGCGCAGGCTTTCGGTCCGGGCGATCACCATGGCCCGATGGGCCAGCAGTCGCTCGGCATAGCGCGCGACCATCTTGTCGATCTGCTCCTTCGTGAGCGCCTTTCCCTTGGCGCCCTTGATCGCGGCCTGGATCGTCTTGTCGAACCTCTTGTCGCGCAGCGCGCGTTCCAGCGCGTTCGCGTCCAGGCTTTCAAGCTCCCGGCGATAGTTGTGCAGGGCGCGGGCCTGCTGCTTCGTGAGGCCGAAGCCGGCGACCTGCTTCACCGCCCGCGCCGTGACGGCCGGCCCCTGCCCCGCCTCGACGCCAGCCCGGACGGCCTCGGCGATGCCCTCACGGACCTCCTGGCTGATCTGCTGGATGAGGCGAAAGCCGTAATCCCGGAGGAACGCGCTCGTGTGCGGGTTGAACAGGTCGAAGGAGAGCGTCGCATTCGTCGCTCCGGCGACGCCACCGGCGGCCGCGGTCGCAATCGAAGCCTGGCCGGCGACGGCCGCGGCCTGTTGAAGGGGCGGCAGCACGCCCGCGAAGCTCGCGCCGTCGGGCGCCAGGCCGAGGATGCTGATCACCGCATCCACGTTGCCCTGCTTGATGGCTTCGGCCAGGGCCGCGACGGAGGCCCGGTCGGCGAGCGTCTTCGCCGCGGCCTTGAAGGCGTCGGCGACGGGCTTCTCGAACCCGGCCGCCATGCGGTCGATCATGTCGGCCCAGCGGTCACCCGCCTTGTCCTTGCGGACCTCGACCTCGCGCCATGGAAGGTGGGCGAGGCCGTCCATCACGCGGCCTCGTTCGCGGCCGGAGGCGTATTCGGCCCCGGCATGCTGTCTTCGCCCTCGCCTTCGCCCCAATCCCCCATGTCGCCGCCGAGCGTGTCCTCGCCCTGCTCGCTATCGTCGAGCGGCGGGAGGCCCATCTTCTGGCGGATCGCGTTCTCCAGCTTCGTGTCGGGGAAGACGCGCCCACCGGCGGCGGCCATCACGCCGAGGTTGTTCACCAGCTTCTCGATATCGAGTGGCGCCACGCGGCCAGGCTTCACCCGCGGCCGGTCGGCGTCGTCGATTCCGTTGAAGGCGCAGAGTGGGTTGACCAGCCCGCGCTGGACCTCGGCCGCAAGGGAGCCGTTGATGGCTTCCAGGCTGTTGAGGAATAGCTCGGTCTTGTCGGTCGAGAGCGCCCACGATCCGGTCGAGCCCTGGCCCAGCATCAGGAAGTCGGCGAGGACGGACGTCGCCATGTCGGCGCGATGCCGGCGGATGGTCGTATCGGCCGCGGTGTTCCGGCCGGACGGCGCGCTCAGAAGCTCCAGGTCGTATTGCCGCATGGCCCCCATGCCGGAGCCATCGGGCGACGGGAACGGGTCGCTCGGCAGCACGACGCCCGCCTGCTGGTTCATCCGGAGATCCCGCACCATCGTGACGAATGCCCCGAGTTGGCTCTGCGCGGTCGCATCGCCATTGGTCGCGCGCGCGATCAGGTCGGCCGGCACGCGCGCGACGGGGAGCCCCGCCAGGTCGCGCTCGAGCCCGATCGCCTCGATATTGGTGAGGTTCACCACATAGACCCACGACTGGTAGGCGCCGCGCAGCAGGGAGATACCCTCGGGGTCGCGCTTCCAGTGGCGGACGCGGAAATGCAGCATCTTCGCCATGGGGATGGCGGCCTCGCCGCCGGAGACGGGGTGGCGCTGCACGATGCCGGTCACGTTCCCAATGTCGTCGAACATCCACCGGACCAGCGTGTCCTGGGGGCGCGGCTGGACGTCATGGATACCGACCCGGCCGTCCTTCTCCCGCTTGTGCCAGATGATCTCGTGGAGGGAGAAGCCAAAGGGCAGGCACGACAGGGCCTCGGCGATGAACTGAGCCCATGGGGTGACCATGTCGTCGAACATCACCTCGCGCACGAAGTCGGCCGCCTCGATCGCTTTCTCGGTCGGCTGGGATTCGCCAGGCGCCAGGGCAGGCTCGACCTCCCACGTCACGCCGCGCAGCACGGACTCGATCGCCCAGAGGATGGCGGTCACGGTCGTATCGGAGCGCGACATGCGCCCGTAGACGCGGACTGCGGCCTGGCCGCGCAGCTTCTCCTCGTATTCCTCGAAGACCATCCCGCTCGACTGGCGGAGGCCGAGAGTCCCGATGACCTCGAAGGGCCGGACGGGGCCTGGCTGCTCCCACGTCATGCTGCTCATCAGGTTGTTCTTCACTCTCGGCGTGCGGGCCATGGGAGCCTCCTATCGAACGATCACGGGCGCGACGCCCACGTATTGGGAGCCGAGGTTCGCGGCCTTCACGGCATAGCGCGTCTGGTCGCCGTGGTGATCCTCACCTTCGGTGTCCACATCGTCGATCTTGTCTCGATCGCGCTGCAGGACCGGAACCGTGCGTAGCCACTCCGGATTGTTGTCCATCACCCATAGGCCCGGGCCTTCGGCCCGTTCGGCGGCGGCCTGGCGAAGCATGGTCCGCATCATCTGCCAGCCGGAGATGCGGCTGTTGTCGGCCTTCACGAAGCCCCAATCGTCGGCCTCGACCTTCGCGCCGGCCTTCATCTGGTCATAGATCGACGGGCCGCCTTCGCGCTTCCAGATGGACGGGTCGGCCACGCTCACCCGGCAGCCGCGGCCGTTGGTCACGGCCTTGGTGGTCTTCGCCATCTCGGCGCCGAGCTTGTCGTTGGTCCATTCGAGGCCGACGTTGGGAACGACGTCCCCGCTCCCGTCCTTGGAGACGGTGTAAAGCTCGCCGGCCAGGACGATGCTGCCCTTGGGCGGGCAGAAGTCGGGGAGATCCTTCGGCGCGGTGATGCCGTCGGCCACGGCCCAGACTCCGAGCGCCGCGGGGCGGCTGCTGCCCCAGTCGAAGGCGCGCCGATATTGCCACTCGTCCGGGACACGGAACTGCGGGAGGACGTGCTTCTCCGGGTTCCAGATATCGTCGAAGAAGCCGCCGGCGACGATGTCCCAGTCCCCGTTGAGCCACGCCTTGACCAGCGCCGGGCCGCCGACCTGTTGCAGGCGGCGCGCGTAATTCGGGTCGGCGTTCAGGAGAATGGCGTTGTCGGAGAGCTTGGACGGGATAAAGACGCGAAGCTCGCCCGTGTCCGGCGCCACGATGGGGCGGTATCCGTTCGGCGCGTGGATGATATAGCGGTTCTTCAGCCACTGGTGGCCGGCGCCGCCGGGGTTGCCCGTGAGGAGCAGGATGGGCTTCACGCCCGCGGTCGAGCGGAGCGTCGCGCGCAGCATGTCGATGGGCTTCGGTGACGGCCACTGCCCGACCTCTTCGAAGCAGAGGAAGGTGTATTCGTGGCCCTGGTAGGAGTCGGCGTCGCGCTCGTCCCAGATATGGCGGAGCAGCAGGGTCGCGCCGTTCGGGAATATCCACATGGAGTCCCGCTGCCGCCAGATGGCGCCGAGGGGGCGGAAGAAGCGCGTCATCTGGGTCTGCAGGCCGCCCAGGTCGCGGAATTGGCGCCGGAAGAAGACTCCGATGGCGGCGGAGCCGTAGCGCCCGGCGTGGGCCAGCCACATGCCGATGGCGCCGCCGGTCTTCCCGCCGCCGCGTGCCCCGCCGAAGAGGATATCCTGGATGGGGCACGCGAGCAGGGCTTCCTGCGGGCCAGGCTGGGGGCGCCAGATGATGTTGGAGCCGTCGAGCGGCATTACTCGTTGTCCTGCGCGGCTTGACGCTTCAGAGGCCCATATTGGTCCACCCAGGCTTCGGCGTTGGCGGCGACGGGGCGCGTCTCGACCAGCCAGCCACCGGCGGCGGCTGCTGCGGGCAGGGCCGCGGCTGCTTCGGCGTTGGTCGCCTTCTTGTCGAGGTAGATGAGGACGGCGGTTTCGCCCTTGGACGCCTTCTCGCGGAGCTTCATCTTCACGACGGCTCGGCCGAGGGCCGGCGCCATTTCGTCAAGCTCCTGCCACCGCTTCTCCTTCTTCGCCCGCTTGATGACGGTGTCGGGGTGGAGGCCGATGGTGGCGGCGACTTCGTTCCAACTGCACCCGCTTGAGCGTGCCAGCTTCACCAGGTTCCAGTTGATGGGGGCCTCTGGGCGCCCGGCGTGTGGGCGCCGCTTCGAAGGCTGCGGGACGATGATGCGCTCGAAGGGCGGCTGGCCGCTCTGGTCGGCCTCGGTCATGTCAGGCCGCCTTTTCGTCCGTCAGGCCGCGGCGCTCGTCGGCGACCTGGCCGAAGGTGCGGCCGTCGCCCTCGAGGGTGGCCTCCTGGCCCGTGAACTCCTGCCAGCGGCGGACGATCACGTCGATGTAGACGGGGTTCAACTCGACGGCGTGGCAGGCTCGGCCGGTCTGCTCGGCGGCAATGATGGTCGTGCCGGAACCGCAGAAGGGTTCATAGATGGCCTGGCCCGGGCTGCTGTTGTTCTCGATCGGCTTCCGCATGCACTCGACCGGCTTCTGCGTGCCGTGGCCGGTTTCCGACTTCGCGGGCTTGCTGATGGTCCAGAGCGTGTGCTGCTTGCGGTCGCCGTTGAAGTGCCCGGCCTTGCCCTTGCGGACCGCATACCAGCAGGGCTCGTGGTGCCAGTGATAGTCGCCGCGGCCGATGGCGAAGTTGGTCTTCGCCCAGATGATCTGCGACCGGAGGGAGAAGCCGGACGCTTCCAGGCTCTCGGCCACGACTCCCGCGAAGAGGCCGGCGTGCCAGACGTAGACCACATCGCCCGGGAACAGCGCCCATGCCTCGCGCCAGTCGGCGCGGTCGTCGTTCAGCACCTTGCCCGTGGCGTGGACGCCCAGGGAGACGCGCTCGCCATCCGACGTCTTCGCCTCGCCGCGCCAGGCCGGGTCGTATTTCACCCCATAGGGCGGGTCGGTCACCATCAGGTGCGGCGTCACCCCGTTGAGGACGCGCGCCACGTCGTCGGCCTTCGTGGAATCGCCGCAGATGAGGCGATGCCGGCCCAGGACCCACAGGTCGCCCAGGCGCGAGACGGGGACGGTCGGCTCGGCCGGGACGTCGTCCTCGTCGGTCAGCCCGCCCCCCGGCGTGAGGCTGCCCACCAGCTTGGTGAGCGCCTGCTCGTCGAAACCCAGCAGGTCGAGCCCGACGCCTTCGGAGAGAAGCTGGTCAACCTCGGCGCGAAGGGTGTCGGTGTCCCACGTCGCAAGCTCGGCCAGGCGGTTGTCGGCGATGACGTATGCGCGCCGCTCCGCGTCGCTCAGGTGGCCCAGGCGGATCGTGGGGATCTTCTGCAGGCCGGCCTGGCGGGCAGCCATGACGCGGGCATGACCGGCAACGATCGTGCCCTCGGCGTCGATCAGGACGGGGTTCACGAAGCCGAAGCGTCGGATCGAGCCGGCGATGGCCGCGATCTGGTCGGGCGAGTGCTTCCGGCTGTTCCCCGCGTAGGGCACCAGGTCGCCGACGGGGAGGTATTCGATTGCGAGGCTGGCTTCGGTGCGGGTCGGCTGCGCCTCCCGCTCGGGGAAGACGGGGCCTGGCGCGTCGAGGGAATCGTCGGGCTTGGTCTTGGGCTTGCGTGCCATGTTCACCGCTTGGGGCTGTCCCTGGTCCGGCCGGGATGGCCGGCTTCCGGGTAAAGTCGCAATCGGTTGCGATTATGCGACGGCGAGCCCTGGGGTCAAGCGATGAATGGTCTGTTGGGGCGGCCGTCTCTCCGGCCTGTCACGCCTCCTGCTCTGGGTCTTCGCCGCGGGCGGACTGGACGGGCGTTCGCACTTTGTGCCCTTTCGGGCGTCTCGTTGCTCCGGGCTTCAGCCGCGGGCGACCATCACGAAGAGCTTGCAATTCCAGGTCTGGCGGACGGCTTCGAAGCGCCGGTGGGCGGCTTCGGTCGCGCCGCACCCGCCGCAGGGTGTGGTTTCGTTCGGGCTATCAGCCATTGGCACATTCCCCCTTCTTGGCGTCCTCGCGCGCTTGGCAGTAGCCGCGCGCTTTCATCCAGCAGAAGCAATGGGGAAACTGGACGCAGGGATGCGCGCCGATGGTGGTTTGGGACTTGTCAGTCATGCCTGCGCCCCTCTAAAAATTCCTTCACCGCCGCCGCCGTCTCGGCTTCCGTGGCCGATGGCTCCGCGCAATTTGTGCATCGGCCCCAGCCGTCCATCATGTCCTTCTTGATGCACTTCTTGCAGACCCCTGTGTGGGTCGGTTGTTGGGCGTCACTCATGGCTGGCAACCTCCATCGCATCCAGCATCCCGCGCATGTCCGCGATGAACCGCGCCACCTGGTCTGCCGGCATAGGCTTGTTGACCGCCTCGGGTAGGGTCAGTGTGTCGGATGCCCATCCCGCAGCGCGAACCGCCATGCGCCCCGCCCACTCAGAGAAGCGCCGGTTCGTGATGCTGGACGCCCGCTCACGATCCGGCGGCTTGTGGCCGGCGGCAATCTGGTCGAGGCAGCGGCGACACTTCCCGCAGCCCGAACCTAGGCGAATGTCGCCCTTGCAAAACGTGGTTTCAGTCTCGCGTGTCATCCTGCCGGTATCCTTCGCTCTGCTGGCGCGCTGCACCGGCCGCATGTCGCGCACCGAAACCAGATGTGGGTGGCATTGCTCTGGACCGATCCGCCGCACAGGCGTGCCCAGCACAATGGAAGTTTCCACCATGGGCGCATCACCCCTCCTCCCTCATCGCCCGCTGCGCGCGCAGGGCGGCGGCGACTAGGGCGAGCGCGGGGGTGGGGCCACGACCAAAAACGGCTTGCTCTTCGTCTTCGGGGCCATGAATGCGGCTGATTTCTGCGTAAAAGCTGGTGAGCCCGCCGCGAGACCTTAGCCCCCACGCGGTCCACCCGCTCGGCACCAGCGAAACAGCGGCGTCGAGGCTGGCGGTGTAGCGGCGGCAATCGATGTTGTAGCTGCCGGTTCCATCGCCCCGCCACGGCAGGAGCTTTGCCGTCCCGTCGCTACGCCGCTCAATATGGGTTTCATGCCGCCCGACAGCTACGGAAATCTCCGCATCCAACTCCCTGCTCGGCCCGCTCGCTTGCTCCACGCGCTGGATCAGCGCCTCCCATTCAGCGCGCGTCATGGCGTGGGCTCCGGCGCCAGAGGGGACGCGGAGAGCATGGCGCGCATTCGGGCCTCCACGTCGCTGCATGCGGTTTCCAGCACGCCATCGCTGTCCTGGTCGCTGCCATCCGCCAGAGGGCATGTCGCAAGATGCCACCCGGTTTCCCGCATGCACGCATGCGCTTCGGCCAGCAGCTTCCGATCTGCTAAAATGAGCCCCGCCGCCTCGATGGCGGATAGCAGTTCCCGTGCATCCTCGTCCCATGTTGAGGTGCTGCGCTGTGCAAGGCGCGCCAGCTTCTGCGCCACCATCTCCACCAACTCCGCGCGCGTCATGCCTCGCCTCCCCGCGCGCGGATGGCGGCGGCGATCTCCACACCAATGGCGTATTTGTCGGGGTCGATGTCTTTGAACGGGACGCGGATCGCCTGAGCAATTTTTGCGTTGGCCTCCCGCTCCTCCTCCTTCGCCTTCCGCACCACCTCGGCCAGCGCGGCGGCTGCGTCGGCGGGCGGGGGGAGAGCGCGGATGGCATCATGCACTCGCATGGCGGCCGCAACTTTGCTTGCAGCGCCTTGCGTCACATAGAAGTCGGCGCGGGCATGCGCCTCACGAAAGCACGCCTCCCTCGCTGCCAGCCA
>JAIXTM010000003.1 GCA_027483945.1 Hyphomicrobiales bacterium
CATCGGGCTCGCGATCAAGACGTTCGAAGCGGCGGACAAGGGCATCAAGGCGATCACCAAGATCGTCGAGAGCATGGCCGCCGTCGCCAAGCAGGCGCTGGATGCCACCACGGCCGCCGAGCGCAACACCCTGGGCGCCCAGTTCAACACCCTGCGCACCCAGCTCATCGACATCGCCGAGGATTCGGGCTTCAACGGCACGAACCTCCTCGCCGGCAACACGCTGACGGTCTCGTTCAACGAGAGCGGCGGCAACAGCCTGTCGCAGACCGGTGTCGACTACACGACCGGCGGCACCGCCGCCGTCTCGATCGCGGTGGCCGGCGTCGCCGCCGGCGCGGGCGACTGGGACAACGCCACACTCGCCACGGGCGCGACGAACATCAACACGTCGATCACCGCGGTGAACACGGCTCTGTCCTCGCTTCGCACCCAGGCCGCGGCCTTCGGTTCGTCGCTGAACATCGTGAAGGCCCGCGAGGACTTCACCAAGGAGATGATCTCCACCCTGAAGTCCGGCGCGGACAACCTCGTCCTGGCCGACATCAACGAGGAGAGCGCCAACCTGCTCACGCTGCAGACCCGTCAGCAGCTGGGCGTCCAGGCCCTCTCCCTCGCCAACCAGTCGCAGCAGTCGGTCCTCCGCCTGTTCTGATTGCGGCCAAGTCAACGAACGGAACGGCGGGGACCGCATGGTCCCCGCCGTTTTTCTTTGGTTTGGCCGCCATTGAGCACAGAGTCTGTAAACCGTGCTGACAGGTCGCCGCGCAGTTCTTACCGCGCGTTAACGCGCGGACATCCAACGTGAAAACGCCGAGGCAGGACGCCCCGGTCAGCAGAAGACTGTCATCCAGAAAGGACGTTCCATGTCGGGTATCACTCTGTCCGGTGCAATGCGCACCAATCTCCTGGCGATCCAGAACACGGAAAGCCTCATCTCGGTCGCTCAGAACCGTCTCGCCACCGGCAAGAAGGTCAATTCCGCGATCGACGACCCGCGCAACTTCTTCACTTCCCAGGCGCTGTCTGCCCGGGCCGGCGATCTGACTCGCCGCCTGGATGGTATCGGGCTGGCAGTGAAGACCTTCGAGGCCGCCGACAAGGGCATCAAGGCCATGACGAAGGTGGTGGAGAGCATGTCGGCCGTCGCCAAGCAGGCGCTGGACGCCACCACGGCCGCAGAACGCGCGACGCTGGGCGCCCAGTTCAACACCCTGCGCACCCAGCTCATCGACATCGCCGAGGATTCGGGCTTCAACGGCACCAATCTCCTTGGCGGCAACACGCTGACGGTCTCGTTCAACGAGAGCGGCGGCAACAGCCTGTCGCAGACGGGTGTCGACTACACGACCGGCGGTACCGCCGCCGTATCGATCGCGGCGGCCGACGTGTCGGGCGACGACGCGGTGACGGACTGGAACGCCGCGACGCTCGCCAGCGGCGCCACGGCGATCAACGCTTCGATCACGGCCGTGAATAGCGCCCTCTCCACGCTTCGTACCCAGGCCGCGGCCTTCGGTTCGTCGCTGAACATCGTGAAGGCCCGCGAGGACTTCACGAAGGACATGGTCTCCACCCTGAAGTCGGGTGCGGACAACCTCGTCCTGGCCGACATCAACGAGGAAAGCGCCAACCTGCTCACGCTGCAGACCCGTCAGCAGCTGGGCGTCCAGGCTCTCTCCCTCGCCAACCAGTCGCAGCAGTCGGTCCTCCGCCTGTTCTGATCGGTTCGATCACGAAAAACGAATGGGCTCCCGCTTCGGGAGCCCATTTGCTTTTCCGGGGCTCGCCCCGGCGGGAGAAGTGGGTTAAGCGCATCGCGACGCCCGCCGGACCGCCGATGACCGCTTCCCCATCCATCTCATATGCCTATCGTCCGAGGCCCACGGCCGGGCCGATCCAGTATCGCCTCGAGGACGGAGTGCTGCGGATCGATGCGGGCCGCCGGCTGGACGACGTACGTCTGTCGGGGATCGAGTCCGTCCGTCTGTTCCATGCGCCCAACAGCCTGACGCGCCACGGCTACAAGGCGTTGATCCGCCTCGCGGACGGCAAGTCCGCGACCCTGTCCAACGTGACCTGGAGCGGTGTTGCCCGCTTCGAACGGCAGGACGAGGCCTATTCGCGCTTCATGGTGGAGCTCTGCCGCCAGGTGAAGGCGGCCAATCCGCGAGCCTCGTTCCATGCCGGCCGTTCCATGCCGCTCTGGCTGATGTCCCTGGCCGCGGCCCTGGCCGTTGTCGGCGCCATCGTCTGGCTCGCCGCGATCGCTCTGCGGGAGGGCCACCGCGATGCGGCGCTTGTCGCCGGCGCGGTCCTGGCGCTCGCCGCCTGGCAGGTCGAGCCGCTGATCCGGCTGAACCGCCCCCGCCCCTTCTCGCCCGAGGCGCCGCCCGCCGAACTCCTGCCCGGCCGGCCGGACGATCCCCCTCAGGCCTGACGCGTCGGCGTGTGCACCACCAGCCCGTCGAGTTCGGGCTTGATCCGGATCTGGCACGACAGGCGGGAATTGGGCCGCACATCGAAGGCGAAATCGAGCATGTCCTCTTCCATGGAGGCAGGCGGCGGCAGCGCCCCGGCCCAGGCTTCGTCCACATAGACGTGGCAGGTGGCGCAAGCGCAAGCGCCGCCGCACTCCGCCTCGATGCCCGGCACGTCGTTGCGCACCGCTGTCTCCATCAGCGTCGAGCCGGGCTCTGCGGACACAATGCGGGCCTGGCCCTGGGCATCGATGAACGTGACGGCGACCATAGAACTCCCCTCCGGCCATTCGGCCCGCTTCACATAATCGCCCGCGTCGCCGCTGGCGAGGCCCTCGCCTCAGCTCTCCGCAGGACGATCGAGCGCGACGAGCGCCGCCGCCTTCGCGGCCGAGGCCGCTTCGATCAGGGCCGCGACGCGATCGGGTCCCAGAGCCTGCCGCTCCGCCAGCCGCTCGGCTTCGCCGGCCGCTTCGGCGAGGTCCAGCGCGCCCACCGCGAGCGCCGCGCCCCTCAGCGTATGCGCGGCGTCCCGCTGCGCGCCCGCGCCGCCGTCTGCCAGCGCCAGAGCCTGCCGGTCGATCTGTTCGACGAAGAGAGCCAGCAATTCGTCTCGCAGCCCGGCATCGCCCAGCGTCTGCCGTTCGAGGAAATCGAAATCGATCATCGCCGCTCCATGGGCCTTCAGGCGCATTCCCATGGAACCGCGTCGCGCCACAATGGTAAACAAGGCGTTAACGACGTTGCCAGTTTTCGGGGGCATTGCCCCGCTCGCCGGTTTCCATCGACCCGAGCGGCCGGTAAGGTTCAGGCTGGTAAACGGCCGGACCCGTGTCCGTGCGGCCAGGAGACGCGTGCTTATCTCAAGGCGCGCGGGCCGGCAGCCACGGGTCGGGTCCAGCGTGCGTGAGGCGTAGAGGCGGCCATGGCGACCGAACCCAAGCTCAAAGACCCCTCCAAGGAGGCGCTCTCGGCCATCGAGCAGGCGCTGATGGGAGACGGTAGCGAGACCGCCGGCGCCGACGCGTCCGCGAAAGAGGCCGACGGCCGCGGCAAGCGCGCCAAGGCGGTCCCCGCCGCCGAGACCGACGAGCCCCGCCTGCCCTCGATCGACGATTCGACCCTCTTCGCTCCGCCACAGCAGCCGCGTCGGGAGCAGCGCGCGCCCACCGCCGACCCGCAATTCGTGACGCCCGACGGTCCTGTCGCCAACGACGACGCCCGCTCGGTGGGCGAATTGCTCCAGGCGCTGCAGGTCCGCCCGTCCCGCCGTCCCTATCTCTTCGCCCTCGCCGCGAGCGCGATCTGGGCCGTCGTCGCCCTCGCCGCCTTCGGCGCTGCCTGGGGCAACGGGGCCGGCACGGTCGGCATGGTCCAAAACCTCGATCCGCTGCGGTTGGCCATGCTGGTCGGCGCCGTCGTGTCGCCGGTCCTGTTCTTCTTCGCAATCGCCGCGCTCCATGTGCGCGCCCAGGAGATGCGCATCGTCGCCCGCGCCATGACGGGCGTTGCCGTACGCCTGGCGCAGCCCGAGGCGATGACCGCCGATTCCGTCATGAGCCTGTCCCAGGCGATCCGCCGCGAAGTCGCGGCCATGGGCGACGGTGTCGAGCGGGCGCTGGCCCGCGCCGGCGAGCTGGAAACGCTGGTCCGCTCGGAGATCGCGACGCTGGAGCGTGCCTATTCGGACAACGAGATCCGCATCCGCGGCCTCGTCGACGAGTTGGTCACCCAGCGCGAATCCATCGTCAGCAACGCGGAGCGCGTGCGCGCGGCCATCACGGGCGCCCACCAGAACCTGTCGGGCGAGCTGGAACAGGCGAGCCGCGCCATCACCGATTCCGTCACCCAGGTCGGCAACCGCGTCGCCTCGACCCTCGGCGAGAAGGGCGATCAGGTCACCCATGCGCTTGGCATCGCCGGCGACCGGATGATCGACGAGATCGCCGCCCGCGGCAGCGACCTCGTGGAACGTCTCTCGACCACGGGCGACGACGTGAACCGCCGCCTCGCGTCCACCAGCGAAGGCGTCATCGAGACGCTGGACGCCAAGTCCCGCGACATCACCGGCTCGCTGGAGCGCACCGGCGCCATCGTCGGCGAAGGCCTGCAGCTCGGCGCCCAGCAGATCAACAAGCTCCTCGCCGAGACCGGCACGGGCGTCGCGGAGGCCATCGCCACCCGCGCGCTGGAGGTCAACGACACGCTTCGCCAGACCAGCGACACGCTCGTCGCCGCCATCGCCGAGCGCGGCGAGACGGTCACCGAGAAGCTGGGCGCGGTCGGCCGCGAGATCGCCGACGTCGTCGCAGTCCGCGGCGACGAACTGGCGACCCGCCTCGCCCAGACCAGCGAATCCATCCGCGAGACGGTCACCGTCCATGGCAAGGCGCTGGAAGAGGGCATCGCCACCTCCGCCGAGCAGGCGGCCCTCCTCGTCGAGGAGCGCACCCGCCATGCGCGCGAGGCTTTCGAGGCCAGCGCCGCGCAGCTGTCCGACACGCTCAACCGTTCCACCGCCGAGGCGACGGGCGCCATCGCCGGCACCGCCCGCGACGTGGTCATCGCCATCGCGTCGCAGAGCGGCCGGGTCAACGAGGCCCTGGGGCGCAACGCCGACAACCTGGCCCAGACCATCGACCAGCGGGCCGCCGCCCTGTCGGACACGCTCGAGGCGAAGACGACCACGTTCGCCGAGACGCTCGACCAGCGCACCAACAGCCTCGCCGACACGTTCGATGCCCGCGTCGCGACCCTCGCCGACACGATCGAGCAGCGGACCGGCACCCTCGCCCAGGCCCTGGACGCCCGTGTCGTCACCCTCGCGGAGACGATCGAGCAGCGCACGAGCGGCCTCTCCCGCGCGCTGGAAGCGGGTTCGGGCGCCTTCGCGGACGCCATCGAGAGCCGCGCGGCCGCCCTGGCGGAGACACTGGAGGCCCGCACCGCCGCCCTGGCGGAGGTGGCGGACATCCGCGCCCGCATGCTGGACGAGCAGCTCACGCGGCAGCAGGAGGCCATCGCCTCGGCCATCGAGCATCGCGGGGAGGCCATCGGCGAGACACTCAAGCAGCAGGTCGACCGCCTCACAGCGTCGGTGGATCTGGGCAGCATGACCATCGCGCAGACCATCGACGGCCGCTCGCGCGAACTCGACGCGACGTTCACGACCTATCTAAGCCGGTTCGAGGACACGATCGTGAACCGTGGCGGCGCCCTCGCCGACCGTATCGCCAACGATGCCGGCGCGTTCACCGACGCGGTCGCTGCCCGGCTCGATGTCGTCACGGACGTGGTGAAGGTCCAGGGCACGGCTCTGGTCGAGCGCATCGCCAGCCACGGTCAGCAGGCCGCCGTCGCCATGGAAGAGCAGATCGCCGCCTTCGAGCAGCGTTCGGCGCAGAAGAGCGGCGAGATCGCCGCCTCGCTCGACGGGCTCATCGCGCGCATCGACCAGAATCTCGGTGCCCGCGCCGAGGCGCTGGAGGAGGCCTTGGCGACCCGCACCGTGGAGATCGCCCGCGTGCTGGCCACCGGCGGCCGCGAGGCCACCGGCGCGCTCAGCGCCAAGGCCGACGAGATTTCCGCCGTCATCACGCAGAAGACGACCGAGCTCTCCGATACGCTGGCCGGCAAGGCCGACCTCATCAACGAGACCCTCGGCGGCCGCGCCATCGAGATCGCCGGCACGCTGGACCAGCGCGTCGCCGCCTTCGAGGACCGCGTCGTCAACCGGCTCGACACGGTCAGCGCCACGCTCGACGAGCGCGGCCGGGCCATGGACGACGCCCTGCGCAGCCGCGTCTCCGAACTCACCACCCTCTTCGACGAGCGCTCGTCCCACGTCGTCGTCGCGCTTGCCGAGCGCGGCGAGACCATCGCCAGCGAGCTTGCCTCGGTCGGCGAGACGGTCGTCCGCGCCATCGAAAGCCGCGGCGGCTCCGTGGTCGACGCCATGCGCGACCGGGCTGAGGTCATCACCCAGACGGTCACCGCCGCCAGCGACGCGCTGCGTGAGGCCATCGAGGGCGGGACCGCGGAATCGGTCAACGCGCTCGTCGCTACCAACGACCGCCTCAAGGGCGAACTCGCCGCGGTGCTTTCGCGCCTTGGCGATGCGAACCGCCTCATCGAGCAGATCGTCGGCCAGGCCGGCTCCAACCTCGCCTCCGTCGAGGCCGGCCTGTCCGAGAAGGTCAAGGAGATCGAGACCGTCCTGTCGGATGTCGCCGAGCGCACCCGCGTCGCCTCCGGCGAGGTCGCCCGCCAGGTGGACAGCCTCCAATCTGTCTCGGAGGTCACCCTCAAGGAGGCAGCCGCGCTGGCGAGCCGTCTCGACGAACAGGGCATGTCCTTCGCCGAGCGCGCCAGGGAGCAGAGCCAGGCGCTCGTCACCGCCGCGCACACGCTCTCCGAGGTCGAAGCCCGCGTCGGCACCTCGCTGGGCGAGCGCCGCCAGGCCATGGAGGAGCTGCTCGCGGCTCTCGACAACCGCACCGAGGACCTGGATTCGATCACCCGTTCCTTCGCGGCCCTGGTCCAGGACTCCTTGCGCACGGTCGAGGATCGCGCGCGCCAGATCGGTTCCGTGCTCGCCGAGAGCGCGCAGGCGACCACCGGCGCGATCAACGAGCAATACGAGCTCATCCGCACCACCTCCGGCAAGGAGCGCGAGCGGATGGTCTCGGTCCTGCGCTCGTCCTACGAGCAGGTCGCTCAGGAAATGGCGGAATCGGTGGCCCGAGCCACCGAGCGGTTCAACGGCGCCGCCGCCGATCTCAAGGCCATGAAGGCCGAGATCCAGCGCGAGCTGGAAGAGACCCGCGCCGAGCTGCGCCGCGGCGTCATCGACCTGCCGCGCGAGACGCAGGAAAGCGCCTCCACCATGCGCCGCGTCGTCGCCGAGCAGATCCGGGCGCTCAACGAACTCACCGACATCGTCACCCGCTCCGGCCGCACGCTCGACGTCGCGGACGCCGCTGCCCAGCGGTCCCGCGCACCGGCGACGAACCCGCTCCCCGACCTCGGCATGGCTCCGCGCCAGCAGCTCCAGGCCGCCGTCCAGGCGGCGGTGCAGCAGGCGCCCCAGCCGGCCCCGCGCCGCGAGACCCTGCGGCAGGAGCCGGCCCGCGCCGAACCTCCGCGCCAGGAGGCGTCCCGTCAGGACGCCCCGCGGCAGGACACTGGCCGCGGCGGCTGGCTGTCGGACCTCCTGACCCGTGCTGGACGTGACGAGGACGAGGGAGCCGAGCAGCCGGCCCGCGGCGGCCAGCGTCCCGCCGCCCATTCGCTGGAATCGCTCGATTCCATGTCGGTCGACATCGCCCGCATGATCGACCACGACGCGGCGGTGGAGCTGTGGGACCGCTACAAGCGCGGCGAGCGCAACGTCTTCACGCGCCGCCTCTACACGCTCCAGGGGCAGCAGACCTTCGACGAGATGCGCCGCAAGTACCGCCGCGACCAGGAGTTCCGCGACACGGTGGACCGCTATGTGGAGGAGTTCGAGCGCCTTCTCGCCGAGGTCTCCCGCGACGACCGGGATTCCATGGTGGCCAAGACGTACCTGACCTCCGACACCGGCAAGGTCTATACGATGCTGGCCCATGCCAGCGGCCGCTTCGACTGAGCGCGGGATGAGGTTGCAGGCCCGGCTCCGCCAGTTGAAGTCGCTGGCGGGGCCGTTCGCCCCCTTCGACACCGCGAGCGCGCCCGGCGACCCGGGCGCCCTGTTCCTGACCTGGCTGGAAGACGCCATCGCGGCCGGCATCCGCGAGCCCCACGCCATGACGCTCTCGACGGTCGATGACGACGGCCGACCGGACGCGCGCGTCCTGATCCTGAAGAATATCGACGCGAATGGATGGCACTTCGCCAGCACGAAGGCGGGCCCCAAGGGCCGCCAGCTCGCGCGGCAGCCCCACGCGGCGCTGACCTTCTACTGGCAGCCGCTCGGCCGGCAGGTGCGCCTGCGCGGGCCGGTCGCGGAACTCGGCCGGGAGGTCTGCGAAGCCGATTTCCGGGCACGGCCGCCGGCCGCCCGCGCGGGCGCCCTCGCCGAGCGCCAGAGCGATGTCATTGCGCGGGACGGCGAGGTTGAGGCCGCCCTCGCCGAGCAGACGCTGCGCCTGGAGCGTGATCCCTCGCTGGTCTCTCCAGCCTGGACGGTCTACGCCCTCGATCCGACCGAGATCGAGTTCTGGCAGGCCAGTACCGACCGGCAGCACATGCGTTTGCGCTATCGGAAGACGTCGGCAGGCGGCTGGAGCCGCGATCGGCTATGGCCCTGACCGCGGCAAGGGCCTGAAACGCGGGGTCAGCCGACCCAGCGCACGATCTCGACGAGCACGTTCGACAAAGCCTGGTCCAGGGCGGCGGACGCCGCCGCGCCGTCGGACGCCGAGCCCGGCACGCGGGCGGTGAAGATGCGCGAGCGCGCGACGCGGCCGGTCTGGTCCTGGACCAGTTTGGCGCTGATCTCGACCACCGCCTCGCCGGTGCCGGGGCGGATCTCGAAGGCGCGGATGTCGGTGTTGAGCTGATAGTCCGACGCCACGCGGTCGCCGGGCCGGCCGACCGCCGCCAGACTGCGGGCGTTCTCGAAGGTCTGGATCAGCCGGGCCTGGACGAGCCGGGGCAGCTGGTCCGCCCATTGCGCGCCGCCGACGAACGAGACCGCCCCCGTCGCGTCCTTGACGATGATCCGCTCGCTGGCGAGCACCTGCACGGCCAGCGGCTCGGCGACGACGAGCTGGATGGCGCGGCGTGGCGCGCGCACCTCCCGCGGGGCGGCGAGATCGTAGGTGGTGGGCGCCGGGCTGGAGCACGCGGAGAGCGTCGAGGCGAGCGCCAGGGCTGCCAGGGTGGGAACGCGGACGGCTTGGCGCACTTGCGGGATGGCTCCGGGCGGACGCTGGCGGCTAGCGGCCAGTGTATTGCGGGATGGAAGGCTTGCCACCGAAAATCACCTGCTGGGGATTTCGTTCCAGGCTGTTGATGATCCGGTTGAGCTGGGAGAGCGTTCGGCGCCCGTCGGCGGCCAGCGCCTCGTATTCGCGCAGGCCCGGCCCGGTGAAGCGGTTGATGCCCGTCGTGATCTCGGCGGTGCGCTTGTCGAGATTGTCGGCGAGCACGCGGATCGACCGCGCCGCCTCCCCCACCTCGGCGAAGGCGTTCTTGCCCTCCTGGCCCGCGGCGGATCCGAGGAACGCCTCGGCGGCCTTGAGCACGCCATCGATCCGGTCGGCCGACTGGTTCAGCTTGGCGGCGATGGAGGCCGCGTCCTTGAGCGCCGCCTCCACGTCGCCGCTGGAGCGGCCGAGAGCGACGGAGAACTTCTCCGCATTGTCCACGACGCGGCCGATCTTCTGCGCATCCACCGCGCGCGTCAGGTCTGTGATGCCCTGGAGCGCCTCGTCGAACTTCACCGCGGACGTCCGCAGCTGCGAGGTCACGCTCGCGGTGTCCTTCAGGATCGTGTCGATATTGGCGCGGTTCTCGCCGAGCGTCTGGGTGAACGATTCGACGTTGGCGACGACGTTCGACACCCGCTGCGGATCGACCGCGCGCACCAGCCCCTGGATGTCGGTCGCGAGCGAATCCAGCCGCTGCGCCAATGGCCCGATGCGCTCGGCCGCCTGGCCGACGCTGGCAAGGAAGCTGGAGACGCCGGCGGAATTGTCGGACAGGGCCTGGCTGAACTGCTCGACGTTGCGCACGGTGCGGCCCAGCGAGCCCTCGTTGTCCGCGATCAGGCGGTCGACGCGGGCGATCACGTCCTCGGCGCGGCGGGAGATGGTGCGCACCGTCTCGAACAGATTCTGGAAGTCCGACTGCTCGGCGAAGATGGTGGCGATCGGCTGGCCCGGCTGCGGGACCAGCGGGCCGGCCTCGGCAGCCCCGCCGACGAGCGCGATCGAGGCCACGCCCGTCAGGCCCTGATATTCGAGCCTGGCGCGCGTATCGGCCTTGAGCGGCGTTTCCCGGTCGATCTGGATCAGCGACACGACGCGGCGCGGATCCTCCGGCAGGAGGCGGATATCGGTGACCTCGCCGACGCGCAGGCCGTTGAACAGGACGGACGAGCCGCGGCTGAGGCCGGAGACCGAGCCGGAGAAGACGATCCGCACCTGCTCGCGGCTGCCGGCGGAATCGCGGCCGGCGAACCACCACACGAAGGCGAACCCCATCGCGATGACCACGATGGTGAACAGGCCGATGAGGGCGTAATTGGCTCTCGTTTCCATCCGTCGGCGGCTCCGTTCGTGTCAGCCCATCACCGCGCGGGCCCGCTTCCCGTGGAAGTAGGACCGCAACCATGGATGGTCGGACGCGAGCATGGTCTCGATCGGGCCGGCGGCGATGACCTTCCCGTCCCCCAGGGCCGCAACGCGGTCGCAGACCGAGTGCAGGCTGTCCAGGTCGTGGGTTACCATAAAGACCGTCAGGCCCAAAGTCTTCTGCAGGGTGGCGATCAGCTCGTCGAAATCCCCCGCTCCGATCGGGTCGAGCCCCGATGTCGGCTCGTCCAGGAAGACGATCTCGGGGTCCAGCGCCAGGGCGCGGGCGAGCGCGGCGCGCTTGATCATGCCGCCCGAGAGGTCGGACGGCATCTTATCGGCAGCATCCGGCTTCAGCCCCACCATCTCGATCTTGAGCATGGCAAGCTCGTCCAGAAGCCGGTCGGACAGGTCCAGGTATTCGCGCATCGGCACCTGGACGTTCTGCTTCACCGTGAGCGCGGAGAACAGGGCGCCGTGCTGGAACAGCACGCCCCAGCGGCGCTCCAGCCGGCGATGCTCCTCCGGCGGCAGGTCGTCGAGATTCTCGCCAAAGACCTCGATCGTGCCGGCCTGCTTCGGCACGAGCCCGAGGATGGTGCGCGTCAGGACCGACTTGCCGCTGCCCGAAGGGCCGACGAAGCCGAGGATCTCGCCGCGATAGACGTCGAGGTCCAGCCCCTTCATCACCGTCTTCGGCCCGAACCCGACCTCCAGGTCGCGCACCCGGATGATCGTCTCGCGGAAGTTGGGGGCGGTCGGATCGGAGGAGCGCGCGGCCATGGGCGGGTCCGTTCTCAGTAGCGGATGGCGGCGAAGAACATGGCGAAGACGCCATCGACCACGATGACCATGAAGATCGACTTCACCACCGAGGACGTGACCTGCCGGCCGAGCGATTCGGCCGAGCCCTGCACCGCCATGCCCTCCAGCGAGGCGATGAGGCCGATGATCAGCGCCATGAAGGGGGCCTTGATCATGCCGATCATGAAGGTCGACAGGGCGATGGCCTGCTGGAGCCGGACCAGGAAGATGTCGAGGCTGATCCCGCCATAGGTCAGCGTCACCACGGCGCCGCCCAGGAGCGCCGAGACGTTGGAGATGAAGGTCAGAAGCGGCAGGCCGATCAGCAGCGCCACGATGCGCGGCACGATCAGGACCTCGACAGGGTCGAGCCCCATGACGCGCAGTGCGTCGATCTCCTCGCGCATCTTCATCGAGCCGATCTCGGCGGTGAAGGCCGAGCCCGACCGGCCGGCCACCATGATCGAGGTGAGAAGCACGCCCAGCTCCCGCAGGACCAGGATGCCGATCAGGTCGACCACGAAGGCGATGGCGCCGAATTTCTGCAGCTGGAAGATGCCCTGCTGCGCGACGATGGCGCCGACCAGGAACGAGATCAGCGCGATGATCGGCGTGCCGCGATAGGCGATCTGCTCCAGTTGGTGCGTCACGGCGGCGGCGCGGAATCGCGATGGGTTCAGCAGCACCCGGGCCAGCGCGGTCACGACCTCGCCGAAGAAGCTGGTGCCCTGGGCGAAGTCGCGGCCGACATTCACGACGGTCTGGCCGATCTCCGCGAAGAAATCGACGATCGTGCCGCGCCGCGCCGGCGGACTCGTCTGGAAGCCGCGATAGGCGACCTCGTCGAGAAGGATCCGATGCTCGTCGCGGGCGCCGGTGAAGTCGGCCGAGAGGCCCTTCTCGCCCAGCTCGTGCCGCGTCCGGTCCAGCACCCAGGCGCCCAGCGTATCGAGCCGGCTGACCCGCGACAGGTCCAGGATAACCCGCCCGGCCTCGGCATCGCGCACCAGGTCGCCCATCTGCCGCTCGACCGCGCCGGCATGGCTCGCGGTCCAGCGGCCGTTGAGGCGCACGCGGAGCGTGCCGCCGCCATCGTCAAGTTCGCAGGTGGGTTCGGGATCGCTGTCGGCCATGGTCGTGCGAAGAAATGTCCGCTCTCTGATACGGGCCGAGCCATGCGAAGTCGAGCGGAGCGGCGGAAACCCGCCCGCTCAGGCGGTAACCGGGTTTCCGCGATGATCGTAACGGAGCATTCAGGGGAACCGTGTATCGGTTTCGTGCCGGAGAGGGTTCCCGCATAATGGCGGCCCGGCGATTCGTGTGGCGAAGGATTCCGGCGTCGAATGACCCAGCACTACGCTCTCACCCCGCTCGATCCCGCGGACTACGACGCGATCGAGGCGGCCGTGATGGAGACCGCCCGCGGCCGGTGGTTCCTCGCCGAGTTCGCCAAGCGCAACCGCAATGCCGATACCGGCGTGCTGCTCGGGGCGATCGACCGCCTCGAGAAGTCGCTGGTCAACAACAAGCCGAACCAGCAGTTCGAGCAGGTCCGCTTCGACCTGCAGGAGATGGCCAAGGTCATCGAGCGCACGAAGGACGAGATCGCCGCGCTGCGCCCGGACGGCGACAGCATCAAGCAGTTCGAGGAAGCCGCCATCGCGCTGGATGCGATCGTCCAGACCACCGAGAAGGCCACCTCGGACATCCTGGAAGCGGCGGAAAGCATCCAGGAGGCCGCCTGGACCCTGCGCGAGCAGGGCGCCAACAGCGACCAGTGCGACATCATCGATCGCCGGGCGACCGACATCTACACGGCCTGCAGCTTCCAGGACCTCACGGCCCAGCGCACCCGCAAGGTCGTGGGCACGCTGACCTACCTGGAAGACCGCATCAACGCGATGATCGACGTCTGGCAGGCGGGCAACGTGGAGGAGGTCGCGCCCTTCGAGCGCGCCGCCCCCGAGCCGATCTTCAATCCCGGCCTCAGCCAGAGCGACATCGATATCGTCGTCGACGACGACACCGGCATGTTCGACGAGGTCGAGGTCATCGATTTTGAGAGCCAGCCGCCCATGGCGCCCGACTTCGAACGGGCCGCGAAGCCGGACATGCCGGCGGAGGCGCCGTCCGTCGCGACGCTGTCGTCGTCTGCCTTCGCCATCGACGACGATCCCGTCACGCCGCAGCCGGTATCCATCCCCTCCGCGAGTGCCCTGGACGACGACCTCGTCTTCGTCGACAGTCCGGCTTCCTCCGTGGATGCCGCGATTGCGGCGGCGCCGGAGGCGGATCAGCCCGCTGCCGCGCTTCACACTTTCGCGCCGCCGGCCGAGGACCAGGGCCCCGACCCGCTGGCCGAGCTCGACACCCTGCCCCCGGAAGAGCGGCTGCGCCGCTTCACCTGAGCGGCACCGCCAGCCATGAACGGCGCGCATGGCTTGCACAAAGTATTGGCGTTAGACGCCGGCAGACGAACATGATGTTCTCCTTGGCGCGGTCCCGCCCGACCGGCTGAGCTTGCCATTGCGTCCTCTCCTCGGAATCACGCTCAAGGTCCTCTCGGCCCTTGCCTTCACGCTGATGTCGGCCGCGATCCGCCAGATGAGCAGCGTGTATCCGACCGGCGAGCTCGTCTTCTTCCGCTCCGCCTTCGCCCTCGTCCCGCTCGTCGTCTGGCTGGCGGCGCGCCGTGAGCTGCCGTCCGCCGTTCGCACCGCGAACGTGACGGGCCATTTCAAGCGCGGCCTGATCGGCGGCTGCGGCATGTTCTGCGGCTTCCTCGCGCTGACCTACCTGCCGCTCAGCGAAGCCGTCGCCATCGGCTACGCCTCGCCGCTCTTCGTGGTCATCCTGGCGGCGTTCCTGCTTGGCGAATCGGTGCGGTTCTACCGGTGGAGCGCGGTCCTCATCGGTTTTGTCGGCGTCGTCATCATGCTCTCGCCGCGCCTGTCCCTCGGCGCGGCCCCGGTTTCCAGCACGCTCACACTCGGCGCCATGTTCGGCCTGATGGGAGCCATGTGCTCGGCGGGCGCCACGATCCAGGTCCGCCGGCTGACCCATACGGAGACGACCGGCGCGATCGTCTTCTACTTCTCGATATTGACCACGATGTTCGGCCTCTCGACCGCGCTGCTCGGCTGGGTCATGCCGACCTGGCAGGATGCGGCGGTGCTGATCGGGGCGGGGATCATGGGGGGCATCGGCCAGATCCTGATGACCCAGAGCTTCCGCTACGCGGAGACCTCCACCATCGCGCCCTTCGAATATACGACGATGATCTGGGCCGTGCTGCTCGGCTGGTTCGTGTTCCACGAGTGGCCGGCGCCGAGCGTGCTCGTCGGCGGCGCCATAGTCGCCTGCGCCGGCATCTTCGTCATCTGGCGCGAGCACCGGCTCGGCCTGGAGCGCCGGCGCGCGGCGGAGGCGGCGCCGCCGCGGGCGGCATGAGCGAGCCGGCGCGCGAGGGAGAACCGGCACGAAAGGGCGACGGCGTCGCGCGAATCGTCACCCTGATCGGCCTCGCCCAGATCGTCACCTTCGGCATCCTGTTCTACGCCTTCGCGCTCCTGGCGCCGCGCATCCTCGCCGAGACCGGTTGGGAGCCGGGCCTCGTCTATGGCGGCTTCTCGCTCGCCATGGTGACCGCGGGGCTGGTGGCGCCGGCTGTCGGCGCGCTCATCGACCGGAATCACGGCCGCACCATCCTCATGGTCGGGCCCGTCATCGGCGCCGCAGGCCTCGCCCTCCTCGCCATCAGCCACAGCCCCGCTGTCTACCTCGCCAGCTTCGTCGTCGTCGGGCTCGGCATGGCGACGAGCCTTTACGACCCGGCCTTCGCCACGATCGGCCGGCGGCTCGGCCTGCGGGCCCGGCGCGCCATATCGGCGGTGACGCTGCTCGGCGGGTTCGCCTCCACGGTCTTCTGGCCGCTGACCCGCGCCCTCCTCACCGACATGGACTGGCGCATGGTCGCCTTCCTTTATGCCGGGCTGCTCATCGTCATCGCCGTGCCGCTCCACGGCCTTGCCTTTCAGGGCCGGCCGGTGCCGCTGCCGGCCGATCCGGACGATGCCGCCCAGCCGGCGATCCGCCCCCTCGACCCGCCGGCCAGCTACCGGACCCTCATCCTCTTCGCCGTGGTCGTCGCCAGCCATGGATTCGTCACCTCGGCGATGAGCGTCCACCTCATCCCGCTGCTCGGCGGGCTCGGCATCTCCGAGCGCGACGCGGTCATTGCAGGCATGCTGATCGGCCCGGCCCAGGTGGCGGCGCGGACGCTGGAAATGCTGGCCGGCCGCTCCCTCGCGCCGATGGCGCTCGGCTTCGTCGCGGTCGGAACGCTGCCATTGGCGTTCCTGCTGCTGATGCTGCTGGGCGCGACGCCGGTGACCGCGCTCGCCTTCGCCCTCGTCTACGGCGCCTCCAACGGCCTCGTCACCATCATGCGCGGCGTGGTTCCGCTCTATCTTTTCGGCGCGGCGCGGATCGGCCGGATGCTGGGCTGGATCGCGTCGCCCGCGCTCCTGGTCAAGGCGCTCGCGCCGGCCACCTTCGCCGCCTTCCTCGCCGATTTCAGCGCTCCCGCCGGCGTCCGGGCCTCGGCCCTGATCGGCATGCTCGCCGTGGCCGCTCTCGTCATCATCGCGATCCGGGCGCGCCGTCCTCGCCCTTGACACCCGGCGCTCCAGACTGTTCGGCTCTTCAAACGAAATTTCCGGTGACTCAAACGCTTCGGAGCCAAGGCGCATGGCCGTCGAGATCAAGGACAAGGGTCGCGACCTGGAAAACGGGGCGCAGATCGTCTCCGGCCAGCTCGGCAAGACCGTCCAGCGGCTGCGCAAGGCCTATAACCTCTCGCTCTCCGAGCTGGCCGAGCAATCGGGCGTGGCCAAGTCCATCATCAGCCAGATCGAGCGCAACGAGACCAACCCCACTCTCGCCACCATCTGGCGCCTGTCTCAGGCGCTCGACGTCTCCATCGAGCGCGTCCTCGCCGACAGCGACGAGGAGCCCTTCATCCAGAAGTCGTCGCGCGCCGACACGCCGATGCTGCTGTCCGAGGACGGGCGGATGCGGCTTGCCATCATCGGCTGGATCAAGACCGTCGAATGGCTGCAATGGTACGACGTCGTCGCCGAGCCGGGCGCGCGCCTCGATTCCGATGCGCACCAGCGCGGCTCGGTCGAATGCCTGTCGGTGATCGAGGGGACGTTCGAGGTCGATGTCGGCGGCGAGACCCAGGTCGCCCGCGGCGGGGAGACGCTGCGCTATCGCTGCGACCGGCCCCACACGGTGCGCTATGTGGGCGACGCGCCGGGGCGCGCCACCATGGTCTGCATCCTCAAGGCCGCGGTGATGGAATAGGAGCCCGGCCGGAGGCTCACGGCGCCGGCGGCACCGCCGGCAGGCTCTTCAGATAGTCCGCCATCGCCTCCCGGTCGGCCTGCGGCAGCCGTGCCGTGTTGCGCACGACGGACGCCATGCTGCCGCCGACCGAATCGAAGCTCGGCGTGAAGCCGGTCGTCAGAAGCTCCACGAGTTCCTCCTTCGACCACGGCCCCAGCGCATCGGGATGCTGGGTGATGTTGGGCACCCTGCCCTCGCCTTCCGGGTTCGGCCCGCCGGCGAAGCGGCGCAGCGGATCGATGACCCCGATCGGGTTGCGCGGGCTGTGGCACTCGGCGCAATGCGCAGGCCCTTCGACGAGATAGGCGCCCCGGTTCCAGGCCGCGCCGCGCCCCGGATCGGGCTGGAAGACCTTCCCGTCGAGGAAAGCGAGCTTCCACAGGCCAAGGCCGCGCCGGACATTGAACGGGAACGGCAATTCGTGGTCGCGGATGCGCCCCGCCACCGGCGGCAGCGTCTTCAGATAGGCGAAGAGATCCCGCAGGTCCGCCCCGCTCATCCGCTGGTAGGAGGTATAGGGGAAGGACGGATAATAATGCCGCCCGTCCGGCGAAACGCCCGCACGCATGGCGCGCTGGAACTGCGCCGGCGTCCAGGCCCCGATCCCGTCGGCGGGATGGGACGAGATGTTCGGAACATGGAAGGTGCCGAAAGGCGAGGTGAGCGCAAGCCCGCCGCCGAGCCGCAATCTGTCCTCCTGACCCGGCGTCGTATGGCACGAGGTGCAGCCGCCCGCATTGAAGAGCGTTTCGCCGTTGGCGAGGTTTGGCGCGCCGGCGGGGACCGGCTCGGTCCCGGCCCGCAGCACCATCGGACTGGTCAGCACCCAGAAGAGGCCGCCGCCGAGGACGGCGAGGACGACGAGAGCGACGACGATCCGCTTCATGCCGGGGCTTTCCGAAAGGTCAGGCGCGGGGCTCCGGACGGGCCCCGCGCCATCCTATCAGCGCATGATGCGGTAGGTCTCGTGGCACGAATTGCAATTGGCCGCGACCGGTCCGAAGGCGGCCTTGAAGCTCGCCTCGTCGGTCGTCTTGGCGGAGGCCTCGGCCGCATCCTTGGCGAACTTGGCGAAGGCCGCGTCGAAGCCCGCCTTGTCCTCCCAGATCTTCGGCGCGGCGGACGTGTCCCCGCCGGTCTTCGTGTTCTCCGGATAGAGGCTCGGCATCTTCGCCGCCACGTCCTGGTAGGTCTTGAACGTCTCCTTCGCCTTGGCGAGGTCGAACGGAGCCTGCCCGCGCACCATGCGCGAGGCCGTGCCCGTCGCCGCGCCGACCGACTTCATCAGTGCCTTGCGCTCGGCGATGGGATCCGCGGACTGGGCGAGGACGGCGGCCGAACCGGCGGCCAGGGCGAGAACGGCGACAAGAATACGCGTCATCGGGGGCTCGTGTGTTGACGCCGCCTGAATCGGCGGCCCGCTCCCTTTAAAGCGCAGCCGGCGCCGGAAGTGCCCAACCCAAAGCCGGTTTTCACGCGCTTGTTATGGGCGACGCGCTGCAAGCGCGGCGTGCACTTTTGCGGGAGTCGCCGGCATGTCGATCCGCGCGGCGATCCCGGCCCGGGCGAGCGCGTCCGCCACCGCGTTCATCACCGCCGGGCACGCGCCGATGGCGCCTGCCTCCCCCGCGCCCTTCATGCCGAGCACGTTGGTCCGGCAGGGCACGTTCAGCGTCTCGAAGACGAAGCCCGGCACGTCGTCGGCCCGCGGCAGGCGGTAATCCATGAAGGACGCCGTCAGGAGCTGGCCGTCCGCGTCGTAGCAGGTCCATTCGTGGAGCGCCTGCCCGATCCCCTGCACCGCCCCGCCATGGACCTGACCCGCCAGAAGCAGCGGGTTCAGCGTCACACCGAAATCGTCGACGATGGCATAGCGCAGGATCTCGACCGTCCCGGTGTCGGGGTCGATCTCCAGCTCGCAGCAATGGGTCCCGTTGGGATAGGTCGCCTCCGGCGGCTTCCATTTATGCGTCGCCGTCAGCGCCGCTTCGCCCCCATGCTTCGCCCCGATATCGGCCAGCGCCACCGCCCGGTCGGTACCGGCGACGCGGACAGCGCCGCCCTCGAATTCGAGGTCGCCGGGGGCCGCTTCCAGCATGTCCGCCGCCAGCTCCCGGATGCGCTCACCGAGAACGCGCGCCGCTCCTGCGACCGCCGCCCCGCCCACGGGAATGGAGCGCGAGCCGCCCGTGCCGTTGCCGGTGCGGATGCGCGCCGTGTCGCCCTGGATCACGTCGATCAGGTCCAGAGGCACGTCGAGGTGCTGGGACACGAGCTGGGCGTAGGCGGTGAGGTGCCCCTGCCCGTTGGACTGCGTGCCGATCAGGACGGTGATCCGCCCGTCCCGGCCGAGCGACACGTCCGCCTCTTCCGGGGAGCCGCCGGCACAGGCCTCCACATAGGTGGCAAGGCCGATGCCCCTGAGCCGCCCCGCCTTCCGCGAGGCCCTGGCGCGGGCGGCGAAGCCCTTCCAGTCGCCGAGTTCCATGGCGCGGCGCATCGTGGCCTCGAAGGCCCCGCTGTCATAGACCCGGCCCGTGGCTGTCCGGTACGGCATCTGCTTCGGCTTGACGAAGTTCAGCGCCCGCAGCCGGTCCGGCGCGATGCCGGCCTGCCGCGCGCATTCGTCGACCAGCCGTTCGACCACATAGGCCGCCTCGGGCCGGCCCGCGCCGCGATAGGCGTCCACCGGCACGGTGTGGCTGAAATAGCCCCGCACCCGCACATGGACCGCCGGGATGTCGTAGCAGCCCGGCGTCATCCCCGCGCCGAGGAACGGCACATAGGGCGCGAATTGCGAGAGATAGGCGCCCATGTCGGCCTTGAGGTCGACGCGCATGGCGAGAAACCGGCCCCTGGCGTCCATCGCCATCTCGGCGACGGCGATATTGTCCCGGCCCTGCGTGTCGCCGACGAAATGCTCGCCCCGCTCCGCCACCCACGAGACCGGCCGGCCGAGCTGCCGCGCCGCCACCGCGCAGAGCGGATATTCGCGGTAGACGAAGATCTTGGTGCCGAAGCCGCCGCCCACGTCCGGCGTGACCACGCGGATCGCCTCCGGCGGCACCTTCAGCACGTCGTCCGCGAGGATGTCGCGCACGTCGTGGCTGCCCTGGCTGCCGAGCGTGATCGTCCAGCCGCCGCTCGCAGGGTCGTAGGCGGCGAGGCAGGCCCGCGTCTCCAGGAAGTTGGCGACGAGCCGGTTGTTGACGAGCGGCAGCGTCACGATCCGGTCGGCGGCGGCGAAGGCGGCCTCCGTCTTCGCCCGGTCGCCGAGCGCGGTGTCATAGGCGAGGTTGGTCTTCAGCTCCGGCCAGACCAGCGCCGCGTCCGTCTCCGCCCCCGCGATGCCGACCGCCGCGGGAAGCGGCTCATAGGTCACCGGGACCGCCTCGGCGGCGTCCCGCGCCTCAAGCACGCTCTCCGCCACGATGAAGGCGATGGCGTCGCCCACATGGCGCACGACGTCCCGCGCCAGGATCGGATAGCCGGGCACCTTCATCCTCGAGCCGTCGCCGTTCTTCACGGTGCCCTGGCATGGCAGGTCGCCGAGATCGGCGACATCCGCGTGCGTCAGGACGGCGAGCACGCCGGGCATCGCCCGGACGGCCGACAGGTCGCCGATCCGGAAGCGCGCATGGGCGTGGGGCGAGCGCAGGACGACGGCATGGGCGACGCCCTCCGCCGCGAAGTCGGACGTGTAGAGCCCGGCGCCGGTGACGAACCTTGCGTCCTCGACGCGGCGGACCGGCTGCCCGATCCCGAACTTCATCACGCCCATGGTCGCGTCTCCGTGGTCAGGCGGCCGAACCCTCCCGCGCCGCCGCCGGCGCGCGGCCGCGCCGCAGCCAGATCGTCAGGTGGCGGATCGCCACGTAGAAGACCGGCGTCAGGAACAAACCGAATATGGTGACGCCGAGCATGCCGGCGAAGACCGCCGTGCCGAGCGCCTGGCGCATCTCCGCGCCCGGCCCCTGTGCGATCACCAGCGGCACCACGCCCAGGATGAACGCGAAGGCGGTCATCAGGATCGGCCGCAGGCGCAGGCGGCAGGATTCCACCACCGCCTCGACCGGGCTCTTGCCCATCGCCTCCTGCTGGCGCGCGAACTCGACGATGAGGATCGCGTTCTTCGCCGCAAGGCCGATCAGCACGACAAGCCCGATCTGGGTCAGGATGTTGTTGTCCTGTCCGCGCAGCATCACGCCGATGAAGGCGGAGAGCACGCTCATCGGCACGATGAGCACGATGGCGAGCGGCAGCGCCCAGCTTTCGTACTGCGCTGCGAGCACGAGGAAGACGAAGAGCACGGCGAGCGCGAAGATGAAGATCGCCGTGTTGCCCGTCGCCCGCTCCTGATAGGCGAGGTCCGTCCACTCGAACGACACGCCCGGCGGGAAGTTCGCCCGCGCCAGCTGCTCCATGGCGATCAGCGAATCGCCCGAGGAACGGCCGGGCGCCGTATCGCCCTGGATCGGCACGGACGTGAACATGTTGTAGCGCTGGATCAGGTCCGGCCCGGCCACGTCGCGGATGTTGACGAGCGAGCCCAGCGGCACGAGCGCGCCGGTCGCCGAGCGCACCCTGAGCTTCAGGATGTCCTCGCGCTCCACGCGGAACTGCTGGTCCGCCTGGGCGCGCACCTGGTAGATGCGCCCGAAGGCGTTGAAGTCGTTCACATAGGCCGAGCCGAGATTGATCGACAGCGTGTCGAACACGTTGGAGAGCGGCACGTCCAGGATGCGCGCCTTGGTCCGGTCGATGTCCAGGTAGATCTGCGGCGTGTTGGCGCCGAAGGTCGTGAAGACGCGCACGACGTTGGGGTCCTGGTTCGCCCGCCCGATCAGATCCTGCGAGACCGCCAGCAATTGCTGGTAGCCGACGCCGGTCCGGTCCTGGATCTGCATCTTGAAGCCGCCCGCATTGCCGAGGCCCTGCACGGGCGGCGGCGGGATGGCGATGCTGAACGCCTCCTGGATCGTCATCAGCTTGCCGATGATCTGGCCCGCGATGGCGGTCGCGGTCTGGCCCTTGGCGAGCCGCTCCTCGAAGGGCAGCAGCGGCGCGAACAGGACGGCGGCGTTGGGCGCCGAGGTGAAGGTCGCGCCCGACAGGCCGCTGATCGCCACCGCGTTGGAGACGCCGGGCGTGTCCTTGATGAGCTGGGAGGCCCGCAGCGTCACCTCGTCGGTGCGGCTGAGCGAGGCGCCGTCGGGAAGCTGGACCACCGCGATGAGGTAGCCTTGGTCCTGCGCCGGGATGAAGCCGCGCGGCACCTTGTTGGCGACGAAGGCCGTGGCGCCGAGGAGGCCCGCATACATGGCCAGCATGATGAGGAGCGGCACCTTGTGCGCCACCAGTCGGCGCACGCCGCCCGCATAGCGGTTCGACGTGCGGTCGAAGCCGGTGTTGAACCCGTCCGCGAGCCGCCGCCCGAACCGCGTCACCGCGTTGCCGCCCGTGCCGTGGGCCGTGTGCGGCTTCAGCAGCAGCGCGCACAGTGCGGGCGACAGCGTCAGCGAGTTGAAGGCCGAGATGATCGTCGAGCCGGCGATGGTCAGCGCGAATTGCTGGTAGAAGCGCCCGGAAATGCCGGGGATGAACGCGGTCGGGATGAACACCGCCGAGAGCACGAGGGCGATCGAGATGACCGGCCCGCCGACCTCGTCCATGGTCTCGTGGGCGGCGTCCCGCGGCGACATGCCGTTGGCGATGTTGCGCTCCACGTTCTCCACCACGACGATGGCGTCGTCGACGACGATGCCGATGGCGAGGACGAGGCCGAACAGGGTCAGCGTGTTCAGCGAGAAGCCGAACGCCGTCATCATCGCGAAGGTGCCGATCAGCGAGACCGGGATGGCGACGATGGGGATGATCGCCGTGCGCCAGGATTGCAGGAACACGACGACGACGAGCACGACGAGGATCACCGCCTCGAACAGCGTCTTGTAGACCTCCGACACCGACGCCGCGATGAACTCGGTCGGGTTGTAGACGATCGTGTAGTCGATCCCCTTCGGGAAGGTCTGCTTGATCTCGTTCATCTTGGCGATGACGGCGTCGGACGCCGCCAGCGCGTTGGTGCCCGGCCGCTGGAAGACGCCGATGGCGATGGCTTCCTTGCCGTTGAGATACGAGTTCGTGACGTATTCCTTGCCGCCGAGTTCGACCCGCGCCACGTCCTGGAGGCGCACCAGCCGCCCGTCCGGCCCGGTCTTGACGATGACGTCCCGGAACTGGCGCACTTCCGTGAAGCGGCCCTGCGTCTGCACGGTGAGCTGGAAGGCGTTGTCGGAGGGCGCCGGCTGCTGGCCGAGCGCGCCGCCCGAGACCTGCACGTTCTGCTCGCGCAAGGCCTGCACGACGTCGTTCGCCGTCATGCTGAGCGAGGACAGCTTGTTGGGATCGAGCCAGACGCGCAGCGAATATTCGCGGGCGCCGAAGACCTGGATGTCGCCGACGCCCTCCACCCGCAGGAGCTCGTCGCGCACGCGCAGCAGCGCGTAGTTGGAGATGTAGAGCTGGTCGTAGCTGTCGTCCGGCGACAGCATGTGCACGACCATCAGGAAGTTCGGCGAGCTCTTGCGCGTGACGACGCCGAGGCGACGCACCTCCTCCGGCAGGCGCGGCTCCGCCGCGGAGACGCGGTTCTGGACGAGCACGTTCGCCTGGTCGAGGTCGGTCCCGATGGCGAACGTGATCGTCAGCTGCATCGTGCCGTCATTGGTGGAGTAGGAGGACATGTAGAGCATGCCCTCGACGCCGTTGATCTCCTGCTCGATCGGCGTCGCGACAGTCGCGGCCACCGTCTCCGCGTTCGCGCCGGGATAGGACGCACGCACGACGATCGTCGGCGGGGCGATCTCGGGATATTGCGCCACCGGCAGCTGCACGTAGGCGATCAGCCCCAGCAGCACCACCACGATGGACAGGACCGATGCGAAGATCGGCCGGTCCACGAAGAAATGGGCGAATTTCATCGTCTTGCCTTTCCCGCGCCCGGCGCGGCCTGGCTGCCCTTACCCGCGCTTGGGCGGGAGTTCCGACATCGTGGGGGTGACCTTGGCGCCCGGGCGGACCCGCTGCAGGCCGTTGATCACGATCGTCTCCTCGCCGGTCAGCCCCTCGCGGATCAGGCGGTAGCCGTCGATCCGCGGGCCGGGGCGCACGACCTTCGCCGACACGGTGCCGTCCGGCGCGACGGCCCAGACGAGGCGCCGCTCCTGGTCGGTGGCGATGGCCTCGTCGGGAACCAGCACGCCCTTGTAGGGCGGCGAGCCCGGCACGTTGATCGTGCCGAACACGCCCGGCGTCACGAAGAGGTCCGGGTTCGGCACGGTCGCCCGCGCGCGGATCGTGCCCGATGCCGGGTCGATGCGGTTGTCGATGAAGTCGAGCGTGCCCTTGCGGGTCGGCGTCGTCTCGCCGGTGACCGAAAGCAGCACCTCGGTCGCCGCCAGGTTGCCGCGCTGCCGCCCGGCATCCCGCGCCAGCTTCTGGTAGGCGAGATAGGCCCGCTCGTCGATGTCGAAGGTGAAATAGACCGGATCGAGGGAGACGATCGTCGTCAGCAGCGTCTGGTTGGCCGTGACGAGGTTGCCTTCCGAGATGAGCTTGCGGCCGATGCGCCCGGCGATGGGCGCGCGCACTTCCGTGAACTCGTAGTTGAGCCGCGCCTCGCGTACCGCCGCCTCGGCGCGGTCGAACTCGGCCTTGGCGGTCAGGAAGTTCTGCCGCCGCTGGTCGAGGAGCTGGTCGGTGATGTTGCCGGACTGGCGCAGCTGCTCGGCCCGCGCCAGGTCGCTCTCGGCGAAGGTCAGACGCGCCTGGGTGGAGACCAGCGTCGCCTCCGCCTGGTCGAGCGTCGCCTTGTAGGGCCGCCGGTCGATCATGAAGAGCGGGTCGCCCTTGTTCACGAACGTGCCGTCGCGGAACTGCACGCTCTCGATGAAGCCGGTGACGCGGGCGCGGACCTCGACGAAGTCGACCGCCTCGTAGCGGCCGGTGAAGCTGTCCTGCTCCACGACGTCCTTGACGATCGGCTTGGCCACGGTCACCGGCGGCGGGGGGCCGCCGGGCATCTGCGCCCAGGCGGACGAGCCGCAGATCAGGCCAATAGCGGCAGCGGCCCGGAGGGCTGTAAGGCGCGACGTTCGCATCTGAACCTCGGATAGGGGTGCCGTGCCGCAGCGCAGCGGCAACGCGCCCGGCAGAAGTGGGCTACCGCCCGTGAGCCGTCAATGCTCTTTCGCTGAAGCGATCGATCACATGTCGTGATCGATCGGCTCTCCCGACGACAGCCAGTCCTTGAAACCGCCCCGGTAATGCTCGCTCAGGGACAATCCCTGCTCCCGCGCCATCTCCAGCGCCCGCACCGAGCGCACCCCGGCGGCGCAGGACATGACGATGCGTCGTCCCCCGGCCTCCGGCAATTGCGCGACGTGGAAGGTGGAGAGCGGAACGTTGACCGAGCCGGGAATATGCCCGGCCGCGAATTCGTGCGGCTCGCGCACGTCGACCAGAAGGATCGAGCCCTCCGCGAGGCCCGTCTTGATCGCCTCACGCTCCAGGTCCGTGACCGTCATGCCGCTCTCCGTCAGTTCAGCAGGCGCACAAGATAGAGCGCCAGCGACGGGAAGGCGAAGACCAGCGCAAGCCGCACCAGGTCCGAGGCGATGAACGGCAGCACGCCGGCATAGGTGCGGGTGATCGGCACGTCCCTGGCGATGGCCGAGACGACGAAGACGTTGAGGCCGATGGGCGGCGCCGTCAGCCCGATCCCCACGACGATCAGGACGAGGATGCCGAACCAGATGGCGAGGTCGTCGGGAAGCATGCCCAGATCCAGCGCGCTGACGATCGGGAAGAAGATCGGCAGCGTCAGCAGGATCATCGCCAGCTCGTCCATGACCGCGCCGAGCACGATGTAGAACAGCAGGAGCACGCCGACGATGGCGAGCGGCGGCAGCCCCAGATTGGCGACGAACGTCGCCGCCGCGTCCGGCATCTGCGAGCGGGCGAGGAACGCGTCGAAGATCTCCGAACCCAGGAGGATCAGGAAGATCATGCCGGTCGTCTCCGCCGTCTGGATCAGGCTGCCCCTGATCTCGCCCCAGCCGAGCGAGCGCTGGAGGAGCCCCATCAGCAGCATGGCGATGGTGCCGACCGCCGCGGCCTCGGTCGGCGTGAAGACGCCGCCATAGATGCCGCCGATGACGATGAGCATCACGACGAAGGCCGGCCAGGCGCGCAGGACCGCCCGGCGCCCCTCGCCCGGCTTGCGGCGCGGCTGCGGCGGGGCCAGATCGGGCCGGCGCCACGCGACGAGCGCGATGACGACGCAGTAGAACAAGGCCGCCATCAGGCCCGGGATCATCGCGGCCATGAAGAGCTTGGCGATGTTCTGCTCGGTGGAGATGGCATAGACGACGAGGATCACCGAGGGCGGGATCAGGATGCCGAGCGTGCCGCCGACCGCGACCGTGCCCGTGGCGAAGCCCGGATCGTAGCCGTCCCGGCGCAGCTCCGGCAGCGCGGCCCGGCCGAACGTCGCCGTGGTGGCCACCGAAGACCCGCAGATGGCGCCGAAGAAGGTGCAGGCGCCGATCACGGCCATGGAGAGGCCGCCCCGCCAGTGCCCGACCATGGCGCGGGCGGCGTTGAACAGGGCCGCCGCGATGCCGGAGCGTTCGGCGAGCGCGCCCATCAGGATGAAGAGCGGGATGACCGACAGCGAGTAGCTGGAGAACTGGTAATAGGTGTTCGTCTTCATGTAGGCGAGGAACGGGCCCCAGCCGGACAGGTAGACGAAGCCGGTCGCGCCGACGACGATGAGCGACAGGCCGACCGGCATGCGCACCGCGATGAGCGCCAGCATCGCCGCAAAGCCGTAGATGGCGGCCTCGATGCCGCTCATGCCCGGCGCCTCAGCAAGACGAACGCGGTCGCGACCGCGGTGAGGGCCAGCAGCGCCAGCATCGCGCTGCCGAACCAGAAGACGGGTGCGAGCGGGAGGCCGGCCACCATCGACGAAAGCCCGCTGCGCATGGCATCCGAGGCCCCGCCGACCATCGCATAGGCGAGCACCGCCATGGATCCGGCATAGAGGAGGTCCCAGGCCGCGTCGACGGCCCTGACGAGTCGCGGCGGCCAGCGGGTGGAGAACGTGTCGACCACGATATTGCCGCGGCGCCACTGGGTGTAGGGCATGAAGGCGAAGATCGCGACGGCGACGCCGATCTGGACGAGGTCGAAATCGCCCGGGATGCCGCCATAGCCGAGCTTGCGCGAGATCACGCTGACCGTGACCATCGCGGCGGTCGCGAGGGCGACGACGCCGCCCAGCATCGCGACGGTCGCGACGACGGCGCCGAAGCGGGTTGTCTCCCGCTCCGGCGCCGCGTGGTCGAGCTGGGCTCCTTCCACGCTCAGGCCGTCTCGTACTTGGCCAGCAGCGCCTTGGCGCTCTCCAGGAGCTTGGCGCCGTCCTGGCCCTTCTCCTTCACCGCGTTGACCCAGCCGGTGATGACCGGCTCGGTCGCCTTGCGCCAGCGGGCGGCCTCCTCGGGCGTCAGCGTGGTGATCGTGTTGCCGCGCTTCTTCACCATGTCGGACACGGCGACCGCCTGCTCGTCCCAGACCTGGCCCGCCATGGAGGCCGCGGCCTGGCCGGAATTCTTGTCGATCACGGCCTTCAGGTCCGCGGGGAGCGCGGCATACTTCGCCTTGTTCATCGCGAGGATGAACGTGGCCGTGTAGAGCGTCGGCGAGCCGGGGATCTCGGTGTGGAACTTGACGAGTTCCTGGACCTTGATCGAGGGCACGACCTCCCACGGCACGACGCAGCCGTCGATGACGCGCTGTGCCAGCGATTCCGGCACCTGGGGGATCGGCATGCCGATGGCGTTGACGCCCAGCGCCCGCAGCGCTTCGCCCGCGAGGCGGGTCGGGAAGCGCAGCTTCAGCCCCTTCAGGTCGTCCATGGTGGAGACCTGCTTGTTGGCATGGATGAGCCCGTGGTCATGCGCCCAGAAGCAGATCGGGTGCACCTCCTTGAACTCGTCCTTCAGGTTGGCGTCCGCGTAGTCCTGCAGGGCCTTGGAATTCGTGATCGCCTTGCGCGAGGCCGTGAAGGGCAGCTCGAAGGCCTCGATCAGCGGGAACCGGCCCGGCGTGTTGCCCGGCAGGGTCCAGACGAGGTCCGCGACGCCGTCGCGTGCCTGGTCGAAGAGCTGCGGCGGGGTGCCGCCGAGCTGCATCGCGGGGAAGATGTCGATCTTGATGCGCCCGTTGGATTCCGCCTCCACCTTCCGCGCCCACGGGGCGAGGAACTTGGAATGCCCGTTCGCCACGGGCGGCAGGAAGTGGTGCATCTTGAACGTGAACTCGGCGGCCTGGGCGCTGCCCGCGCGCAGGATGGCCGGCATGGCGATGGCGGCGCCGGCCGCCTTGATGATCTGGCGTCGCGTGACGGTCATGGCAGTTCCTCCCGTTTTGATTCTTTATGAGCCCGCCGATCCGGCCCCGCAACTGCGCGCAGGTTCACCGGCCGGGTTGGGGAGAGCCGTAAGGCGCCGCCGCACGGCAATCCCCGTCTGCCAGACTGCGCCCCGCCGCGCGGTCCGGCCAATGGACGGATGACGCGGCGGCTGGAACTATCTGAACATCCGGCACGTCATAAGCGGCCGCCCGCCCGTGCCCTTCCTCTGCTTCAGGTTGCATTAACCCGATATATGCATCTTAAAGTTGCATATATCGGAGAGCGGGACATGAAGCAGGTCGAGCAGATCCAGTCGCTGGCGCGGGCGGTGGAAGCGGCGCTGCAGCGCGGCATCGCCGACGGCCACCTCTCGGCCGAAAGGTTGCTGGCACCGGCCTACGGGATGGGACGGGGCGAGCGGCTGGTTTGCGGCGACAGCGACGAGGCCCTGCGCCAGCATATCGGCCCGGTCATCGAAACCTGCCCTGGCGGCCCGTCCGCCGCCGACATCCGGCTGATCGACCGCTCCGGCTACGTGCCCGTCGCCCGCGAGGACATTCCCGGCAGCCGCGCGGGCCGCCTGATCCGCGAGCCCGTCTGGCTGCGCGCCTGCCGCAGCACGACGCCCTACCGGATCGAGGTGGAGCGCAGCGCGCTGACCGGCGTGGGCCGGCTCACCGTCCACATGTCGGCGCCGGTCTTCGTCGGCGGGCGACATTGGGGCTGCGTCGCGGCGGCCTTGCCGCTCTGACGATCAGGCGGGAAGCCGGTCCGACAGGCGAAGGAGCGCGATCCGCTCGATCTCCGCGAGTGCCGTTTCGAACTCCGTCTCCGCGTCATGGGCGACGCGGCGCTCGAAGGCCTCCAGGATCTCGGCCTTGGAGCGGCCCTTCACCGCGAGGATGAAGGGAAAACCGAAGCGCGTCGTATAGGCGCCGTTCAGCGCCGTGAAGCGCTCGCGCTCGGCATCCGTCAGCATGTCCAGGCCGGCCGAGGCCTGTTCGCGGGCCGAATCGGCGGTCAGGCGCCCGGCCGCCGCCAGCCGCCCCGCGAGGTCCGGATGGGCGCGGATGAGGGCGAGCTTCGCCTCGCGCGGCGCCGGCCGCAGCTGCGCCACCATGGCCCGGTGCAGCCCGCTCGCGCTGTCGGCATCCGGCGGCAGGCCGGCATCGAAGGCGCCCTCGGCGATCCAGGCCGAATGCTCGAACACGTCGCCGAAGGCGGCGACGAAGGCCGCGCGATCCATCTGCGTCGGCCGCATCACGTCGGTCTAGCTCCCGCGATAGGTGGAATAGCTCCACGGCGAGACGAGGAGCGGCACGTGGTAATGGCCCTCCGCATCCGCGATGCCGAAGCGGATCGGCACCTCGTCCAGGAAAGGCGGATCGGCGAGCGCCGCGCCCGCATCGGCGAAATAGGCGCCAGCCTGGAAGACGAGCTCGTAATGCCCGGTCCGGAATGCGTCGCCCGCCATCAGCGGCGCGTCCGTCCGCCCGTCCGCATTGGTCACCGCCTCGACGACGAGCGTGCGCACGCCCATCGACCCGATCCGGTAGAGGCACAGCCGCAGGCCCGCCGCAGGCCGGCCATGGGCGGTGTCGAGGACATGCGTCGTCAGCCGGCCCATGGGCTCACTACTCCGCGAGCGCCGCGAGGATGCGCGCCCAGGACCGGGTGCCTTTGTGGAAGCTCGTCAGGTCGTACTTCTCGTTGGGCGAATGCACGCGGTCGTCATCCAGTCCGAAACCGATGAGCAGCGTATCGAGCCCGAGCGTGCGCTTGAAGTCCCCGACGATGGGAATCGACCCGCCCGAGCCGATCGTCACGGCCGGCACCTCCCATTCCTCCGCCAGCGCCTTCTGCGCGCGGGACAGGTCGGGCATGTCGAAGGGCAATGCCAGTGCGCGGGAGCCCTTGTACTTGATGAACTCGACGCTGCAATCGGCGGGAATCCGGGCCTTTACGAAGGCCTCGAACGCGGCGGCGATCGCCTCCGGGTCCTGGTCGCCGACGAGGCGGAAGGAGATCTTGCAGGAGGCTTCCGCCGGGATGACCGTCTTGGTCCCCTCGCCCGTATAGCCGCCGATGATGCCGTTGGGATCGCAGGTCGGGCGGGACTGGATCTGCTCGATGAGCATCCGGTCGCTCTCGCCCGCCGCCTTGCCGAGCCCGACCTGGCCGAGGAAATCGGCCTCCGTCAGGTTGAGCTTCTTCCAGCTCTCGAGCACGTCCGCCGGCACGTCCGGCACACCGTCATAGAAGCCCGGGATCGTGACCCGGCCGTCCTCGTCGTGGATGGCCGCGATCACCTTGGCGAGGATGCGGATCGGGTTCGCCGCGGCGCCGCCGAACAGGCCCGAATGCAGGTCCCGGTCCGCGCAGCGCACCTTGACCTCGTAATAGACGAGCCCCCGCAGCGAGGCGGTGATCGCCGGCGTCCGGCGATCCCACATGCCGGTATCGCAGACGAGTGCGACGTCGGCCTTCAGCTCGGCCGCATTGGCGGCGACGAATTCTGGGAGGTTCTTGGACCCGTCCTCCTCCGCGCCCTCGATCAGGAGCGTGATGCCGACCGGCAGCGAGCCGGTCACCGCCTTCCAGGCGCGGCAGGCTTCCAGGAAGGTCATGACCTGGCCCTTGTCGTCGCAGGCCCCGCGGGCGACGATCGCCTTGCGCCCGGGCTCGATCTCGACGATGCGCGGCTCGAAGGGCGGGCTGTCCCAGAGGTTCAGCGGGTCGACCGGCTGCACGTCGTAATGCCCGTAGAACAGGACGCGGCGGTCACCCCTGTCCGCGGAACGTCCCAGCACCACCGGATGCCCGCCGGTCTCCCGCGTCCCGACGCTGAAGCCAAGGCTCTCGGCATCCTTGACCAGCCACTCCGCCGCCTCCCGGCAATGGGCGGCATAGGCGGAATCGGTGGAGATCGACTGGATTCGCAGGAGGTCGAACAGACGCTCCAGGGAAGCGTCGAGATCGGAATCGATCCGGGCGAGGACGGCGTCGAGCTGGGACATGGAAGCGGGATCTGCCTTGGAAAAGCGGCTGCGGGACAAGTCGGCGAAAACCTAGACCCGCCCTCCCCCTCGCGGAAGCGCGTATTCCCGATCAATCGGCATGATCGAATAACCAGCACGCATAACGAGGGCCGGTATGGGCCGGCCCTCGCTTCTTCTGCCGTTCGTGTCGCCGGATCAGTTCCGGTTCAGCTCCTTGGCCGGACCGCCCGATTCCTGGCCCGAGCCGCGCTGGTAGGCCGGGACCTCGGTCGGCGTCATCCGCGAGGGCTGGCGCTCGTTCTGGCCGCCGGGCACGCGGTTGACGGTGCCGGTCGTAGCCGGGCCGCGGCCCGCATTGTTCAGCTCGTTGGCGGGACCGCCGGCGCTCTGGCCGGAACCCTTCTGGTAGACCGGAACCTGCGGGTTCTGGACGTTGCGCTGCGGGTTCTTCGAATCGATCCGGCCACCGGTCGGCGATTGCAGCTCGCTCGCAGGGCCGCCGGCCTTCTGGCCGGAGCCCTTCTGCGTCTCGGGCACCATGTTCGACTGCGCCAGCGCGCCGCCAGCCATGATCGTGAACGCAGCAGCGCTCATCAGAAGTCGTTTCATGGATTTCCTCCATTGGCTCGTGGAAAACCGGACGTTGCCGCCCTTCACGAAACCAATGGATCGCAGCGATCGATGTTCCTGTCTGCGACAATCCGCACGGATAAACTCGCCGTGAAGCGGCGAATTCATCAGTATACATTGCTTAACGAAGCCGCCGGCCGCATTATACGAAGCGGCGAACGCCCTGTACGCTCAGCGCCGCAGCATGCCGCCCAGGGTTCCGCGCACGATGGCGCGCCCCACGGAACTGCCCACCGAGCCGCCCAGCGACTTGCCGATATTGGCGGCAAGCTGGCCGGCGACGCGGTTGGCGACGGTGCGCGTCACCTCCCGGGCGATGGCCTGGCCGGCGGTGAGGCTCTCGCCGCGCTTGCGCCCGACGCCGAAGATCGAGCCGAGGAAGCCGCCGATGCCGCCCATGACGCCGCCTTCGGTGGCGGCGGGCGGGGCGGCCGCCTCTTGGGCGCGCTTGGTCAGGATCTCGTAGGCCGATTCCCGGTCGACCGCCTCGTCGTAGCGTCCGCGCAGGCTGCTCTTGGAGAGGATGTCGCGCCGCTCGCCTTCGCTGCACGGACCGACCCGCCCCGATGGCGGCGCGATCAGCGTGCGCTCCACGATCGAGGGCGTACCCTTGCCTTCCAGCACCGAGACCAGAGCCTCGCCGACGGCAAGCTCGGTGATCGCGGCCTCGGTCTTGAAGGCCGGGTTCTGGCGGAAGGTCTCGGCAGCGGCGCGCACCGCCTTCTGGTCGCGCGGCGTGAAGGCGCGCAGCGCATGCTGCACCCGGTTGCCGAGCTGGGAGAGCACCACGTCCGGCACGTCCAGCGGGTTCTGCGTCACGAAGTACACGCCGACGCCCTTGGAGCGGATGAGCCGCACGACGCGCTCCACCGCCTCCAGCAGCGCTTTCGGCGCATCGTTGAAAAGGAGATGCGCCTCGTCGAAGAAGAAGACGAGCTTGGGCTTCTCCAGGTCGCCCACCTCGGGAAGCTGCTCGAACAGCTCCGACAGGAGCCAGAGCAGGAACGTGGCGTAGAGCCGGGGATTGGCCATCAGCTTGTCGGCGGCCAGGATGTTGACCATGCCGCGCCCGTCGCGGTCGGTGCGCATCAGGTCCGCGATGTCGAGCGCCGGCTCGCCGAAGAAGGCCTCGCCCCGCTGATTCTCCAGCACGAGGAGCTGGCGCTGGATCGCGCCCACCGTCGCCTTGGAGACGTTGCCATAGCTCGTCTTCACCTCGCCGGCATTCTCCGCCAGCGTCTGAAGGAAGGCCCGCAGGTCCTTCAGGTCCAGGAGCAGCAGGCCTTGGTCGTCGGCCAGCCGGAAGGCGATGTTGAGCACGCCCTCCTGGGTCTCGTTGAGGTCCATCAGCCGCGACAGGAGCAGGGGGCCCATCTCGGAGACGGTGGCGCGGATCGGGTGGCCCTGCTCGCCGAACAGGTCCCAGAACGTCACCGGGAACGTGTCGGGCGTATATTCGACGCCGATATCCTTGGCGCGCTGCACGAAGGGCGGCTTGCCGTCGCCCGGCATGGCGACGCCCGACAGGTCGCCCTTGATGTCTGCCGCGAAGACGGGGACGCCCGCATTGGAGAAGCCCTCGGCCATCACCTGCAGCGTCACCGTCTTGCCGGTGCCGGTGGCGCCGGTGACGAGGCCGTGGCGGTTCGCCAGCTTCAGCGTCAGATATTCCGGCTTGGTGCTCTTGCCGATCAGGATCGTGCCGTCGTTCGCCATGACATCCGCTCAGTTCGCATTCGGGCGGCACCATTTAAGCCGGCTGGAGGAACCTTTCAAACGCTGTCGCTTTGCCACGCGACACGGATAAGACGCGGGGCGCGCATTGCAGTCCGTTCACATATGAACTATCTCCGGACGACAACGAGGAGGACGACATGGAAGAGCTGATCGGCCGCGTCACGGCCGCCACCGGCCTGGACGAGGCGACCGCCCACAAGGCTTTGGGCATCATCCTGGCTTTCCTGCAGAAGGAAGGTCCGCCCGCCGAGGTGGCGCAGCTTCTGGCGGCGATCCCCGGCGCGGAGAACGCGGCGGCGGAGAATGCCGGCGGCGGCGGCGGGCTGATGGGCATGATGGGCGGAGGCGTCATGGCGCTCGGCGGTCAGCTCATGTCGGCCGGCGTGTCCATGGGCCAGATGCAGACGCTGGGCCGGACGCTCTTTTCCTATGGCCGCGAGAAGGCGGGCGAGGACACGATGGGCCCGATCGTCGGCTCCATCCCGGGTCTTTCCCAGTTCGTCTGAGCCGGCCCGAACGATCACGACACGGTGAGCGGGCGGCCGAAGGGCCGCCCGCATCGTTTTCCGCCCCATTTTGGACGGGATCGGACCGCTTGTCCGCAGACGCATCCCGCCCGAAGATCATCCCCGCATGAAGGCCGTGAAGTTCCTGCTTCTGACGATCGTCGCCCTGTTCCTGCTGCCGGTCGGCCTCCACGCCGCCTGGTGGCTGAATCGCGACCTGCCGCCGACCTACACGATGGCCCGCTGGTCGAGCGCCGGCCTGCTGCCGCCCGCCAACGCGAAGCCCGATGCCGTGGTCCATGTCTATGCCGCCCGGGTCGGGCGCTGGCGGGGCATCTTCGCGCACCATTCCTGGATCGTGGTGAAGGAGCGCGGCGCGTCCCGCTATACCCGTTACGACGTGGTCGGCTGGGGCACGCCGGTGCGCACGGACCTGCGCGATCCCGACGGCTACTGGTTCGGCAACCTGCCGACGCTGGTGGGTTCGGTGGAGGGTGAGGCGGCCGAGCGGCTGATCCCCAAGATCCGCGAGGCGGTGCGCACCTATCCGTTCTCCGGATACGGCACGTATCTCGCCTGGCCGGGCCCGAACTCCAACTCCTTCGTCAACCACGTCCTCGCCGCCATCCCGGAGGCGGGCATCGCCCTGCCGCCGACCGCTGTCGGCAAGGATTTCCGCGAGGACGGCTGGTTCGCCGGCCTCACTCCCAGCCGCACCGGTATCCAGCTCTCGGCCAAGGGCCTGGTGGGCCTGACCCTCGCCTGGGTCGAGGGCATCGAGATCAACGTGCTCGGCCTGGTCGCCGGCTTCGACCTGCGCGATCCTGCGCTGAAGGTCCCCGGCTTCGGCCGCGTGGGCCCCGACATCCTCAGCAGCGGCGCCACAGCCTCCACGGGGCGCGGCGCCTGACATGGGCCGGCCCGACATCCTCGTCACCGGGTTCGGGCCGTTTCCGAAAGTGCCGCGCAATCCCACCGCGCGGCTGGCCCGGACCATCGCCGATTCGCCCCGGCTCAAGCGCCTCGGCATCCGCTCGCGCGCTCTGGTCCTGACCACCGCCTACGGCGCGCTTGGCCGCGAGCTGGAACCGGCGCTCGCATCGCAGCGTCCGCGCGCGCTGCTCATGCTGGGCGTCGCGGCCCGCTCCGTCCGGCCGCGCATCGAGATGCGGGCGCTCAACCGACGCAGCCTGCTCTTCCCCGACATAGAGGGGCGCACCGGCCGCTCGCCGGCACTGCAAGCCGGCGCGCCCTTCGCCTTGCGCGGGCGGGGCAGCTTCCCGCCCCTGCTGCGCCGCCTGCGCGCCGCCGGGCTCGACGCCTTCCTGTCCCGCGATGCCGGCCGATACTTGTGCAATGCCGGCTATTACGCCGCCCTCGCCCATCCGGCCCTCGCCGGACGGCCGACGCTCTTCGTGCATATTCCGATGCCGCGCCGGGCCGCCGGCGGGCGGACCGATCGCCGCCCGACCCTCGCCGCGCTCCAGCGCGGCCTCACCGACCTCGCTCTCGCCCTCGCCTGCGCCGGACGTTCCTGAGCCGTCAGGACAGGATCCGCTCGAAGTAGCGCACGCGCTTCGCGCCGCCGGGCAGCACCGCCTCGCCGACGACCGCGAAGCCCAGAGCCGCGTGGAACGCGTCCGAGGCCGGGTTCGGCGGCTCCTCGTTGACCTCGCAGACGACGCACGGGAAGCCGGCTTCCCGCGCTCTCGCGAAGAGCGCCTCGTAGAGCGCCCGCGCATGGCCCTTGCCCCGCGCGGCGGGATCGACCGCGATCCGGTCGACATAGACGAAGCGCTCGTAGCGCTCCTTGAACCAGAGATAGTTCGGGCTTCCATAATCCGCGTGCTCGTCGAGCGCGATGAGGAAAGCCTCGCCCTTCCCGATCGTTGCGGCGAGGAAGGCCTGCCCCGCCAGGGCGGCGAGCCCGTCCCGCGTCAGCAGAGACAGCTCCGCCGCATGCCGGTTGTTGAGCGCCAGCACAGCGTCGAACTGGTCTTCGCCCAGCGGGCGAACGAGCCCGGCCGAGGCATCATCCATGGAGCGGCGCCACGGCCCGCACGCGCCCGACCTCGATGCCGTTCCAATTGCGCATCCCGTGGTCCATCAGCCCGGCCACAAAGGCGGCATCGTCCGGCTCCAGCTTCAGCTGGCGCAGGATGACGGCCGCCATCGCGGCCTCCGCCGCGCGCGCCTGCCCGTCGTCGCACTTGATGGCGACGCCGAGGCCCACTTCCGGCAGGGCGGCGCAATAGACACCCTCCGCGCCCGTCTTCACGAAGGCGCGGGCGCCGAGGCGCTCCATCAGCAGCGTGTCGAACCGGTCGGTCCCGGCGACGAAGAACGGCGCGGCGGCCACCGCCCGGCGGATGCGCTCCGCCGCCTTCGCCCGTTCCGCCGGAAGGCCGTGGCCCGTCCCGAACCGGGCAAAGCCCAGCGCCAGCGCCCTCAGCGGCACCGCATAGGTCGGGATCGAGCAGCCGTCCGTGCCGCGCAGATGCGCGTCGTGCCGCGCCCCCGTCACGGCCTCCAGCGCGCCGCGCACCTCGCGCTGCACGAAATGGCCGGGCTGGACATAGCCCTTCGGGTCCTCGCCCGCCTCGCAGGCCAGGCACACGAAGCCCGAATGCTTGCCCGAGCAATTGTTGTGGAGCGCACTCGGCGTGCCGCCCTCCGCCGCCAGCGCCCGCGCCGCCTTGTCTCCCATGGGCCAATGCGCGCCGCATTCGAGGCACGACGCGTCGAGCCCGGCCTTGCGCAGCATGGAGGCGGCGGCCCCGGCATGGCGCGGCTCGCCCGAATGAGAGGCGCAGGCGAGCGCGATCTCCTCGTCGGTCAGGCCGAACCGCGCCGCCGCGCCGCTCTCGATCAGCGGCAGGGCCTGGATCGCCTTGACCGCCGAACGCGGGAAGACCGGGCGGTCGATGTCGCCGAGCTCCAGCACCATCGCGCCGTCCGCGTCCATCACGCAGACCGCGCCGCGATGGCGCGATTCCACCACCTCGCCCCGCGTCACCTCGACCAGAACCGGATTATGCATCGCCTGATCCTTCCTCGTGCCGCCCGCCTTGTCGCCGGAACGCGGCGGGCCTGTCAAAGCGCGCTTATGCCCGTTCCGTGGACGGGCCCGCGCCGGTTGCGGCGGGCCCGCGCCATTGCGACAAAGGCCGGCCATTGAAGGATGCTGCCCATGAACGCCGAGCTGGAAGCCCTCTTCGACAACCGCGCCCGGGTGCCGGACCATCCCGCCATCTTCGAGCGCTGGGCGAAGGCCGCCGCCGCCTACCGCGCAGCCGCCCGCACCGAGCTCGGCGTGCCCTACGGCCCGACCGTCCGCCAGTACTACGACCTGTTCGCGGTGCCCGGCGGCGCCGCGCGGCCGCTCGTCGTCTTCATCCATGGCGGCTACTGGCGCTCGCTCGACCCGCGCATGTTCAGCCACATGGCGGCGGGCCTGAACGGCCGCGGCTACGATGTCGCGCTCACCGGCTACGACCTGTGCCCGCAGGTCTCGATCCCCGACATCATCGGGCAGCAGCGCCGGGCGCTCGGGGCCCTTTGGCGGCGCTTTGGCCGGCGCATGGTCGTGGTCGGCCATTCCGCCGGCGGGCATCTCGCCGCCTGCATGCTCGCCACCGACTGGCCGGAGATCGACCGCGACCTACCGCCCGCCATGGTCGGCGCCGCCTATGCGATCTCCGGCCTGTTCGACCTGACGCCGCTCCTGGACGTGTCCATGAACCAGGACCTGCGGCTTGATCCGGAGACGGCCCGGGCCGTGAGCCCGCAAGTCTGGCCCGCCCCGGCGGGGCTCGCCATGGACGCGGCGGTGGGCGGCATCGAGAGCCAGGCCTTCCTCGACCAGACGGCGGCGATCCTGGACGTCTGGCGACGGGCCGGCGTCGCCATGCGCGGCGGTCCGGTCCCCGGCGCCGACCATTTCACCGTGATCGATCCCCTGTCCGACCCGTCCTCGCTGATGACGGCCCGCGTCGCCGCGCTCGCGCGGGCGCTTTGACAGGCGCTTTGACAGGCCCTTGGGCGCCATTAAGGTGCTCGCCCGGAACGGCTCGGCTTTTGTGAATGAGGTCCACGATAATGAAGACGATGTTGCTGGCGGCATCCGCGCTCGCGCTTGCCGCCGCCGCCCCGCTGCCCGCCCTCGCGCAGGGCAAGGTCAAGGTGGGCGTGGTCACGACCCTGTCCGGCCCTTCGGCCGCCCTCGGCCAGCACCTGCGGGACGGGTTCGCGCTCGGCGTGAAGTCGCTCGGCGGCAAGCTCGGCGGCCTTGATGCCGAAGTGATCGTCGTGGACGACGAGCTCAAGCCCGACGCCGCCGTGACGAAGGTGCGCGGCCTGCTCGACCGCGACCGCGTGGACGTCGTCGTCGGCGTCGTGTTCTCCAACGTGCTGATGGCCGTGCACAAGCCGGTCGTGGAATCGGGCACGCCCTTCATCGGCACCAATGCCGGCCCCTCGCCGGCAGCCGGCCCGGCCTGCAGCCCCTGGTTTTTCTCCACCGCCTACCAGAACGACCAGAACCACGAGGTGCTGGGCAAGCACGCGCAGGACACCGGCTACAAGAAGGTTGTCCTCATCGCCCCGAACTACCAGGCGGGCAAGGACGCCCTTGCCGGCTTCAAGCGCCATTACAAGGGCGAGGTCGCCGACGAGATCTACACCCCGCTCGGCCAGCTCGATTTCTCCGCCGAGCTCGCCAAGATCGCCGCGGCCAAGCCGGACGCGGTCTTCACCTTCATGCCCGGCGGCATGGGCGTGAACCTCGTCAAGCAGTGGAAGCAGGCGGGCCTCACCGCGCCGCTCCTCTCCGCCTTCACGGTGGACGAGACCTCGCTTCCCGCCGCCGGCGACGCCGCGGTTGGGCTCCTGACCGGCGCGCAATGGGCGCCCGGCCTCGACAACGCGGCCTCCAAGGCCTTCGTCGCCGCCTTCGAGAAGGAATTCTCCTACGTGCCGGCGATGTATGCGGCCAATGCCTATGACGCCGCGCTGCTCCTCGACAGCGCGATCAAGGCCGCCGGCGGGACCGACAAGGCGAAGCTGCGCGACGCCATCAAGGCGGCGAAGTTCCAGTCCGTGCGCGGCGACTTCGCCTTCAACACGAACCAGTTCCCGGTGCAGGACTTCTTCCTGGCGCAGGTGGAGAAGCGCTCCGACGGCAAGTTCCAGACCAGGCCCGTCAAGACCGTCTTCTCCAAATACGGCGATGCCTACGCCAAGGACTGCCCGATGAAGTGACCTTATCCGGCGCGGGGTCGCCCGATCCCGCGCCGGCTTTCCCGCTGGAGACCGCCAGGCCGTGCAGACCTTCTTCGTCCAGATCAAGTGCCGCCTCGGCAAGACCTACGCGGTCGCCAGCGAACTCGCCGACCGCGAGATCGCGTCCGAGATCTATTCCACGGCCGGCGACTTCGACATCCTCGCCAAGTTCCACGTCGACGCCGACATCGACATCGGCCGCTTCGTCGGCGAGCACGTCCAGACGATCCCCGAAATCGCGGATACGCGGACGATCATTACGTTCAAGGCGTTTTGAGCGCTGGTCAATTATTAGTAGCTTGTTCCGCTCGGCCGTCAGTCATTGCGGCGACGTTCAATGAAAGCCGCCAAGCCCGGCGTTGGCAGGCATATTAGCCTCACGATTACCCACCAAAGATAAAAGCCCATCTCGCCGTTCAACGCCTGCTCGTTGAGCAACCCGTGAGCAATTAAATTTCTTAAATTCGGCCCCAGCCGTCCGGCCATCAGCGTCCGAAGTTCATACAGCATATCTTCGTCGAAAATCTCGCGCAGCTTCTCATGATCAAGAATGCGGCCTAAGCGCCAGACATCTTCGACGCCATCGGCATCGATATTTCGGGGCACGACGTCTGATTGTTCGAGAACATGGCGTAGTCCGTTTTCGACCTGTGGGACAAGCAGGTGTAGAGCCGTTGAGAAATCGAACTGAAACCCTGCTCGCACCCCCGTCACGAACAGCGACAGGTGGCTCTCGGGCACAAGCGCACTGTCTCTTATGACAAATTCGATCGCTTCATCATCGATCACGTGCTCGTCGCGTAACACCCGCATGGCGGGCGCGAGGATTGCATGGACGGTGAAATGCCGGTGCACTCTAGCCTGCTCGTCCATAAACCCTTCGATGGCCTGCTCTTCTCGTTTGGGATCGCCACTGCCGATAGCCGGTCTGACCGCGATCTTGCGGCCCGCGTGGTCAAACACGTCGCCCTGGATCAATGGCGCGAGTGGAAACTCTTGCATCCGCTCGATAGTCGCTTCACGCAGTTTTGTTACGTCGATCAGCGGCGTCATCACCGCCAGCTGAAAGAATGCATCATCCCAAGGCAGACCTCGGACGAGTGCCCGAGACGCCTCAACCTCCGCGCTAATATCGACCTCTCCGGTCGAGGCAATCTTCATTTCGCCGAGAGTTTTCCGACCAGCGGCGGCCAGTCGTCCGCGAAGTTCGGGTAAGCGCGAACGAAGCGATGGTCGGTCCGAAAAAGCATTAACCGCCTTCTGCCAGAAGTGATGCGCGCCCATGAATGAGCCTGCGCGCTCCTGTGCTTCTGCCTCGGTTACGAACGTCTCGGCCATTGCACACATCGCGTCTTCAGCGTCTGGCACTCGACCCGCGCGCCGCAGAAGCTTCGCCTGGACAGCATAGTGACGTCTGGCTCGATCAAACCCACCGAACGCAGAGGCTGAAGCCGCAATCTTCCCAGCAATGTCTGCCAGAACACTGAAGTTGCCGTATTGGAACTCGTCGAGGAGCTTCAGAGCCTTTAGACTGAAGTACAGTGGGTCCTGCCCTTGGTAGTGCAGCACACGTTCTTCGATATGGCGGAGAACGCGGCCTGGAAGCTCACCTTTTGGCTCGATCTGACGGGCCAATCGAACAGCACGCTCATATCTATCAATCGCGGGCACCCAATGCTCTGAGTCTTCGAGGCGTTGCCCTGAGGCAATATAGCAAGTCACAGCCTCGCGGGCGGCAGCAGCATTTCGGCGACACAGCCAAAGAATGTCGCCAACACGCGCTCGATACTCAGGATCGCTCACCTCAGAGAGTGACGCTTTCAATCGGTCGAGCTGATCCTCTGACAGGTCGGCAGGAATCATGCTGCGTCGCCCGTGTATGATCAGCATAGGCTGAAACGGCTGCACGGTATTTTTTGGCGTGAAAAGAAAATCGAAGACGTTGGCGAGAATATCCCATCCAACCGCCGGATCACTGTTGTGCTGATGTCGGAATAAGGCAGCGAAATCCCGATCTCTCTGCATTGCCCCACTCTGCAAGACTCGAGCGATCTCAGCTCCGTCAGGAACAGGGCCATTACAACCGGCGTCTCCAGTTGATTGCTGCTCATTCATAGGGCTTAACTTATAGTTTGCATCGACAATTTTCGTGATCAAAAAATTTTGCGGTAGCCCTAATCTGCGCCAAGCGGCAAGATTCCGGCGTCTTCAACACTCTGCATCCCGATGGCGGTCGCCACGTATCGGTGGGTCGCGGCTAGTCATTTTTTGAAACAACTCAGAAAGGCCCTCATCGAAAATTTCAAAGTGTTCTGACGCTCACCCCCTGCACCGCTCCACCAGCCGCCCGACGAAGGCGTCGCAGGCGGCGAGCTGCGCGGCCTCGATATATTCGTCCGGCTTGTGCGCCTCCTCGATCCGGCCCGGCCCGACGATGGCGGTGGGGATGCCGGCCTGCTGGAACAGCCCGGCCTCGGTGCCGTAGGCGACCTTGCAATGGCCGTTCCGGCCGGCGAGGCCCTTGGCCAGCGTGACGATGGGGTCGCTCTCCGGCGTGTCGAGGCCCGGAAAGCCGGCATAGACCTCGAAGGTGAAGCCCGCCTCCGGGTCGATGGCCCGCATCGCCGGCTCCCACTCCTCCTTGGCGACGCGCAGGACCTGCGCCACCGCGGCGTCGGGATCGTCGGCGGGGACGGCCCGCACCTCGAACACGATGGAGGCCTCGTGCGGCACGATGTTGAGCGCCGTACCGCCATGGAACGTGCCCACATGGGCGGTCGAATGCGGCACGTCGTAGAGTGCGTCGCGTGGGCCCGACAGGGCGAAGTCGCGGCCGAGCGCCTGGACCTGGGCGACGACGCGCGCCAGCCATTCCACGGCGTTGACGCCCTGCGGCGCGAGCGAGGAATGGCAGGCCTTGCCCCGCGCGGTCACGCGCACGCTGCGCTTGCCCTTGTGCCCGGTCGCGACCTCCATCGCCGTCGGTTCGCCGACGAAGCAGCCGAGCGGCATCGGCAGGTCCTTGCCCAAACGCGCGATGAGGCCCCTCACGCCGACGCAGCCCACCTCCTCGTCATAGGAGAAGGCGAGATGGATCGGCGTCGCCAGCGGACGCTCCACCATGTCCGGCACGGCGGCGAGGCTGGAGGCGAGGAAGCCCTTCATGTCGCAGGAGCCGCGCCCGTAGAGGCGCCCGTCCCGCGCGGTGAGCGTGAACGGGTCGGTGCTCCAGGCCTGGCCCTCCACCGGCACCACGTCGGTATGGCCGGACAGGACATAGCCGCCGCGGTCGGACGGGCCGACCGTCGCCCAGAGATTGGCCTTGGCCCCGGTCTCGTCATAGACGCGCTGGGACGCGACCCCGAGCCGCTCCAGATAGGCCTCCACCCAGGCCACGAGGTCGAGATTGCTGCGCGCGCTCGTCGTGTCGAACGCGACGAGCGCCGCCAGGATCTCGGCGGAGGACAGGCGGGACATCGGGGAAGCTCCGGAAGGTTAGCGCAGCGGGTGCGTGTAGGGGTCGTCGGGCTGGTTGGCCCGGACGAAATCGGCGAATTGCTGGGCGGCCGGCGAGCCGGTGCCGGTGGACGGCATGAGATAGGTCGTCTCGAACGGGATCGTCGGCCGGAAGGGCCGGAAGACGAGGTCCGGATCGGGTTCGAAGGCCAGCGGAAACGGGTTGACGATCGTCACGCCCACCCGCCGCTTCACCATCTCGACCACGAAGGCTGACGTGGTCGCCTCCGCGACGATGACCGGCTGGATGCCCGCATTGGCGAAGGCGCGCTCCAGCCGCGCGCGGGAGGAGAAGCGCCGCGTCAGGAACACGAGCGGCACGTCGGCGAGGTCGGAGGCGCCGATATGCGGCTTCTCCGCCAGCGGATGGTCCGGCCAGAGCACCGCATGGGCTGTGCAGCGCCGGATCGTCTGCGCGACGATGCCCGGATGGGCGGCGGGCTCGTCGACGAAGCCGAGATCGGCGGTGCCGTCCGCGACCGCGGAGCTGACGTCGCTGGATTTGCCGATCTCCACCTGCAGCCGCACGTTCGGCTCGATGATGCGGAACCGCGCGATGAGCTCGGCCAGGAAATATTGCGCGATGGTCGGCGGCGCCGCGACGCGCAGCAGGCTCCCCGTGCGGATCGTGTCGGGCCAGCCGTCCAGCCGGTCGAGCGCCGTGAAGATCTGCGCCGCCTCCCGGTCCAGCGCGAAGGCGTCTGCGGTGGGAACGAGCCGGCCCCCGTCGCGCAGGAAGAGCTCGCGCCCCAGCCGGCTCTCCAGCGAGCCGATGGCGCGCGAGACCGCCGGTTGCGAAATGCCAAGCCGATGTGCCGCCGCCGTCGTCTTGCGCGTGGCGATGACGGCATGCAGCACTTCCAGTTCGCGCAGGCTGGGCCGCGACCGGCCCTCGTCCTCGCTAGCAGCGGACCGCATATGACTATGCAAAACCATTATTAAGTTCTCGGATGACAATATGATAAGAGCATACTAGCTTCAAACCATCAACGATCAAGAGCCGGTCGTCGTCGGGGGCGACGAAACGGCCGAAACGACCGGGCAACCGCAACGCGGACCCGGCGGGGAACACACGAACCGGCCCGGCAGGGCCCTGAGAAAGCTGGAGGCAAGACTGATGAAACGTACGCTGACCGTAGCGGCCCTGATGGTGCCGGCCCTGTTCGCAGGGGCCGCCCAGGCGCAGAACCTGCGCATCGGCCTCTCGTCCGAACCGACGTCGATGGACCCCCATTTCCATAACGTCGGGCCCAACAACTTCATGCGCAGGCATATCTTCCAGGGCCTGCTCACCACCGACGAGACGCAGAAGATCGTCGGCGAGCTCGCCGAGGCGGTCGCGCCGGTCAACGAGACGACCTGGGAGTTCAAGCTCCGCAAGGGCGTGAAGTTCTCCGACGGCTCGGACTTCACCGCCACCGACGTGGTCTACAGCCTCTGCCGCGTGCCGAAGGTCGAGGGCTCGCCGTCCTCGTTCACCGTGTTCACGCGCGGCATCGAGAAGATCGAAACGCCGGATCCGCACACGATCCGCTTCGTCACGGCCAGCCCGAACCCGCTCCTGCCGAACAACATGACGACGATCGGCATCCTGTCGTCGAAGAAGTTCGGCGGCCAGAACGTGAAGTACAATCCGGCCGGCTGCGAGAACCTCGGCGACCTGCCGAAATCCACGGACTTCAACGATCCGACCAAGGCGATCGGCACCGGACCCTATGTCCTCACCGAATATACCCGCGGCTCGCAGATCGTCCTGACGCGCAACCCGAACTACCAGGGCCAGAAGGCGCCGTGGGAGCGCGTGACCTGGCGTCCGATCACCTCGGCCGGCCCGCGCGTCGCGGCCCTGCTCGCCGGCGACGTGGACCTCATCGAGAACCCGCAGATCGAGGACCTGCCGCGCATCAAGCAGGCGGGCTTCAAGACCGCCCAGCAGCTCTCCAACCGCATCATCTACGTCCACCTCGATACCCATGCGGCGGCGGACTGGAAGACGCCGGGCATCAAGGGCACCGACAAGAACCCGCTGCTCGACAAGCGCGTCCGCGAGGCTCTGTCGAAGGCGATCAACCGGCAGGCCATCGCCGAGCGCATCATGGGCGGCGTCGCCCAGCCCGCCGGCGACCTCCTGCCCTGGCCGCTCTTCGGCACGTCCAAGGACACCAAGCCGACCGCGTTCGATCCGGACGGCGCCAAGAAGCTCTTGACCGAGGCGGGCTATCCGAACGGCTTCGAGATCACCCTCGGCACGCCGAACGACCGCTACATCAACGACGGCAAGATCTCCGAGGCCATCGCCCAGATGTGGACCCGCATCGGCGTGAAGACCAACGTGGACGCCATGACGGCCTCCACCTTCTTCACCCGTCGCAACAAGTTCGAGTTCTCGGCCTACCTCGCCGGCTGGGGCGCGGATTCGGGCGAGCTCGGCAATTCGCTGAACGCCCTCGTGGCGACGCCGGACGCCAAGACCGGCGCGGGCCACACCAATCGCGGCCGCTACACCAACAAGGACGTGGACGCCGCCCTGATCGAGGCCCTGCGCACCATCGACGACAAGAAGCGCGAGGGCCTGCTCCAGAAGGCGTCCAAGACCGCGATGGACGACGTGGCGCTGATCCCGCTCCACTTCGAGATCACGACCTGGGCCTTCAAGAAGGACCTCGACTACAAGGCGCGCGTGGACCAGTACACGATCGCCACCGACATCACCCCGGCCAAGTAAGACTGGACCGGGCATAGGACCGGCGGCGCGCTCTCCCGGCGCGCCGCCGGCTCGATACGGGGCGCATGCAGGCGGGCGGCTGGCCGGCCCGATGGCGGCGCGCCCAAGTCCATGCAAGGATCGCGACATCAAGGGTCCGCGGGCACCCGTGCCGGCGGAAGCGATCCGCAACGCCAAGGCAGCAGGCCATGCTCGTCTACCTGATCCGCCGCATCGCCCAGGCGATGCTGGTCATCGCCGTGATGGCGACCCTCGTCTTCTTCGCCGTCTACGCGATCGGCAACCCGATCGACGTGCTGGCGAGCCCCCAGGCCGACCAGATCGAGCTGGCCGCCATCAGCCAGCGGCTGGGCCTCGACCGGCCCCTCTGGGAACAGTTCGGGATTTTCGTGGGGAACGCGCTGCGCGGCGATCTCGGCACCTCGTTCGTCTATGCCGAGCCGGCGGCCAAGCTCATCCTCCAGCGCCTGCCTGCCACTTTCGAGCTGGCCTTCACCGCGCTCGCCATCGCGGTCTTCCTGGGCATCCCGCTCGGCGTCTATGCCGGCCTCAACCCGGATTCGCTCGGCGGCCGCGCCGTGATGGGCGGCTCGATCCTCGGCTTCTCCCTGCCCAACTTCTGGCAGGGCCTGATGCTCATCCTCGTCTTCGCCGTCATCCTCGGCTGGCTGCCGGCCGGCGGCCGCGGCCAGACCGCGACCTTCCTCGGCATCGAGAGCGCCCTGTTCACGCTGGACGGGCTGAAGCACCTGATCCTGCCGGCTTTGAACCTGGCGCTGTTCAAGATGGCGCTCGTCATCCGCCTCGCACGGGCGGGCACCCGCGAGGTCGCGCTGCAGGATTACGTGCGCTTCGCCCGCGCCAAGGGCCTCTCCCGCTCCCGGATCGTGGGCGTCCACATCCTCAAGAACATCCTCATCCCGGTCGTCACCATCCTCGGGCTCGAGCTCGGCTCCATGATCGCCTTCGCGGTCGTGACCGAGACGGTGTTCTCCTATCCGGGCATGGGCAAGCTGCTCATCGACTCCATCGGCCGCCTCGATCGCCCGATCGTGGTCGCCTACCTCATGCTGACGGTGGTGATCTTCGTCGTGATCAACCTCGTCGTGGACATCATCTACGCCGCGATCGATCCCCGCGTGCGCCTCTCGGAGGTCAAGGGATGACCGACACCGCCGCTCCCGCCAACGCCGCCCTCTCCGCCCCGCCGCCGGTGCTCGATGCCGGCGAGGCGCTGTGGAAGCGCCACGCGCTCAACTTCCTCAAGAGCCCGGCCGCCGTCATCGGCCTCGTCATCCTGACCGTCATGATCGTGCTGGCGCTCGCCGCGCCCTGGATCACGCCGCAGAACCCCTACGACCTTGCCCAGCTCGACATCCTCGACGGCACGCTGGCGCCGGGATCGAAGAACGCGACCTACGGCTACACCTACTGGCTCGGCACGGACGACCAGGGCCGCGACATGCTCTCGGGCATCATCTACGGGCTGCGCATATCGCTCACGGTCGGCGTCGTCGCGACTTTGATCGCGCTGACGATCGGCACCTCGCTCGGCGTCGCCGCCGCCTATGCCGGCGGCCGCTTCGACACGATCCTCATGCGGATCGTCGACCTGCAGCTCTCGTTCCCGGGCATCCTTGTGGCGCTCGTCCTGCTCGCCGCCTTCGGCCGCGGCATCGACAAGGTCATCGTGTCCCTCGTCATCGTGCAATGGGCCTATTACGCCCGCACGGTGCGCGGCTCCGCCCTGGTGGAGCGGCGGCGCGAATATATCGAGGCGGCGCGCTGCCTCGCCTTGCCGCGCAGCCGCGTGATCTTCAAGCATCTGCTGCCGAACTGCCTGCCCCCGCTCATCGTGGTCGCCACGGTCCAGGTGGCCCACGCCATCGCGCTGGAAGCGACCCTGTCATTCCTCGGCGTCGGCGTCCCGGTCACCGAGCCCTCGCTCGGCATGCTGATCGCCAAGGGGTACCATTACCTGCTCTCCGGCAAGTACTGGATCGCCACCTTCCCCGGCATCGCGCTCGTCATCGCCATCATCGCCATCAACCTGGTGGGCGACCGGCTGCGCGACGTCCTCAACCCGCGCCTGTCCCATTGAGAGCGACGCGATGAGCCATCCCGTTCTGGAGGTGAAGAACCTCTCCGTCGCCTTCGGCTCCCGCGAGGGCGCGCTGGTCGCGGTCAACGACATCTCGTTCCACGTCGATCGCGGCGAGGTCCTCGGCCTCGTCGGCGAGTCGGGGTCCGGCAAGTCCGTCACCGGCCTTGCCATCCTCGGCCTCATCGACGCGCCGGGGCGCATCGCCGCCGGCTCGTCGATCCGGCTCGACGGCCAGGAGCTCGTCGGCATGCCCGAGGACGAGCTGCGCCGGCTGCGCGGACGCAAGCTCGCCATGATCTTCCAGGATCCGATGACGACCCTGAACCCGGTCCTGCGCATCGACACGCAGATGATCGAGGCCGTCACCGCCCACGAGAAGGTCTCCGAGCGCGCCGCCCGCGCCAGGGCCCGCGAGGCGCTGCAGCGCGTCGGCATTCCCTCGCCGGACGAGCGCCTGCTCGCCTATCCGCACCAGTTCTCCGGCGGCATGCGCCAGCGCGTCGCCATCGCCATCGCGCTCCTGCACCGCCCGATGCTCCTCGTCGCCGACGAGCCGACGACGGCGCTCGACGTCACCATCCAGGCGCAGATCATCTCCGAGGTGCAGGACCTCGCCGCCCAGACAGGCACGGCCATGATCTGGGTGACGCACGACCTCTCCGTCGTGGCCGGCCTCGCCGACCGGGTGGCCGTCATGTATGCGGGCCGCGTCGTCGAGCAGGGCACCGTCGCGGATGTGCTGGAGCGCCCGCTCCATCCTTACGCCCACGGCCTGATCGGCTCCGTTCCGAGCCGCAATCGCCGCGGCAGCCCGCTGGCCCAGATCCCCGGCATGACGCCCTCGCTGGGGCGCCTGCCGCCGGGCTGCGCCTTCAACCCGCGCTGCCCGCGCGCCACCGAGATCTGCCGCGGCCAATGGCCCGAGGCCACGATCTATCCCGGCGGCCGCACCGCCCGCTGCTACCATCCGCATATCGAGAACGAGGCCGCCGCGTGACGACGTCCGAACCCATTGTCGCGCTGGAGGAGGTCTCCAAGCGCTTCGTGAAGCCGCTCGACACCGCCGAGAAGATCGGCCGTATCTTCGGCGCCAACGTGAAGGAGGAGGTCGTCCGCGCCGTGGACGACGTCTCGCTTCGCATCGCCGAGGGCGAGGTGGTCGGCCTCGTCGGCGAATCCGGCTGCGGCAAGTCCACCCTCGGCCGTGTCATCGCCGGCACGATGAACCCCTCCGGCGGGGCGGTGCGCTATCGCGGCGCCATCGTGGAGGGCATGAACGCGCAGGACCGCCGCCGCGCGGACCTCGCCATCCAGATGATCTTCCAGGACCCGATGGCCTCGCTCAACCCGCGCATGCGGGTCTCCGAGATCATCGGCGAGGCGCCGGTCGTGCACGGCCTCGTCGCCTCCCGCGACGCGGAGACCTATGTCGCCGAGACGATGCAGCGCGTCGGCCTCGATCCGTCGACCCGCAAGCGCTACCCGCACCAGTTCTCCGGCGGTCAGCGCGCCCGCATCGGCATCGCCCGGGCGCTCGCGGTGAAGCCGGAAGTGCTGGTCTGCGACGAATCCACCGCCGCCCTCGACGTGTCGATCCAGGCGCAGGTCATCAACCTGTTCATGCGCCTGCGCGAGGAACTGAAGCTCACCTACGTCTTCGTCAGCCACGATCTGGGCGTGGTCGAGCACATCTCGGATCGCGTCGCGGTCATGTATCTCGGCCGCATCGTCGAGCTGGCCCCGACCGACCGCCTCTTCTCCGGGCCCAACCACCCCTACACCCAGGCGCTGCTCGCCGAGGTGCCGCGGCTGGAGGCGCGCAAGAAGAAGTTCTCGGCGCTGAAGGGCGAGATCCCCTCCCCCTTGAGCCCGCCCTCGGGTTGCCATTTCCACCCGCGCTGCCCCTTCGCCTTCGAGCGCTGCAAGGTGGAGCGGCCGGCGCTCAAGGAGATCGCGCCCGGCTGGTCCTCCGCCTGCCACCTCAACGACAAAGCGGCGTGAATCTCGGCCGCCTGATGGAGCCTCGCGAAGTCGCCATGCGCGGCGCGGTCATCCGCGTCGCCGACGACCAGCCGACCTTCTGGGACCGCGTCGCCGCCGGAACCTGGGAGCCGGAGACGCTGGACTGGATCGAGGGCGTCGTCCGCCCCGGCGCCACCTTCTTCGATCTCGGCGCCTGGGTCGGGCCGACCGCGCTCTTCGCGGCGTCGCGCGGCGCGGCGGTCGTGGCGGTGGAGGCGGACCCCGCCGCCCTCGACCAGCTGCGCCGCAACCTCGCCGCCAATCCGGACCTCGCCGCCGCCATCACCCTCGTTCCCCGCGCGCTGTCGGCGACCGGCGAGCCTGTGGCGATGGGCGCCCGGCGCAAGCCCGGCGATTCCATGTCGAGCGCGCTCCTCGCCGGCCGGGACGGCGGCTGGACGGCGCAAGGCATCGCTCCTGCGGCGTTGTTCGCGCAAGGCGTCGCTCAAGGCGTCGCCCCCGGCTCGGTCGCCAAGCTCGACATCGAGGGCGGCGAGTTCGCGCTCCTGCCGGCGCTCGTCCCGGCCCTGCCCCGGGAGATCGCGGTCCTGCGCGTGTCGTTCCACCCGGCGCTCTACCTGGCCGCGCGCGGCCTCGACGCGGAGGGCTTCGCCGCCGCCGCTTCGGACGCCCTCGCCCCGCTCGCCGGCTGGGATTGCGATACGGAGGGCGACCGCGTCGCCGGCCTCGTCCGGGAGATCGGGCTCAACTCCACCGACCGCGTCTTCACGCGGCGGGCCTGAGCGGATCGCCGATCCCGTCCAGCCGGTGGAAGGCGTGGACCAGGACCCGCTCGGCCCGCCCGCGCACATCCGCCTCACGGCTCTCGCCGCCATCGACGGCGAGCCCGGCGGCGGAGAGCGCCGCATCCGAGATCACCAGCGTCGATCCGTACTCCTTGTTGAGGCTTTCCAGACGGCTGGCGATGTTCACCGTGTCGCCGAGCGCCGTCAGCGCCGCGCGGCCGTCCACCGATGTCGCGCCGACGCGGCCGAGGATCGCCTGGCCCTGGTGTATGCCGATGCCGATGCGCAGCTTCTCGGGCAGCGTCGCGGCGAATTCGGCGTTGATCGCCGCGATGGCGGCCCCCATGTCCCGCGCGGCCAGCAGCGCGTCGCGGGCGCCCGCCCCCGGCGCCGGGTCGACGCCGAACAGGGCCATGATCCCGTCGCCCATGAACTTGTCCACCGTGCCGCCCCGGTCGCGGATGACCTGCGCCATCGCCTCCAGATACCGGTTGAGCAGGAAGACGGTGTCGTAGGGATAGAGCTTCTCCGAAAGCGTCGTGAAGCCGCGCAGGTCCGCGAACATCACGGTGATGCGTCGCTCCACGCCCCAGCGATAGGCGTCGCCGACGGTGCCCGCGGGCGCCTGCGCCACCGGTACCAGCGGCCGCACCAGCAAATCGTCCCGCGGCCTGATCTGGCAGGCGAGCCGCACGCCCTCCGGCGCTCCGATGCGCGCCAGCGCCGCCGCCTCGATGCTGCCCGGCGGATCGAGGGTCTCGGCCCCCTTGAGCACCTGCACCCGGCAGGTGGAGCAGCGCCCGCGCCCGCCGCAGACCGCCGCGTGGGCGATGCCGTTGGCCCGCGCCACGTCGAGCAGCGTCGCGCCCGCCGGCGCCCGGGCCGAGCGGCCGCCCGCATAGGTCACGGTCGCGCCGCGCACCAGCCGCCGCCGGGCGAAGCGCGCCACGAGCGCCGTCACCGTGGCCAGCGCCAGCGCGCTGAGCCCCGCCGTCACCTGGTCGAGATAACGGACGCTGGCCTCGATCATCGCCGGGGTCAGCAGCGTCTCCGGCGGCGGGCGCAGCGCCACCGCGCGCGCGGCATTGATCCATCCGGCGATGGAGAGGGCCGGCACCAGGACGGCGAGCCCCAGCAGCCACGGCGCCCAGGCGCGGTACCAGCGCATCAGCTTCAGCCAATGGTGCAGGCCGATCATGGCATGGACCCAGACCACGACGAGCAGCGCCGACTGGCTGAAGGCAAGATCCGGCCAGAGCAGGCGCAGGACGTTGTCATAGGAATAGTCGAAGCCGTTCCGGGTCCCGATCACGCGGGTCCCGACGATATGCGCCGCGAGCCAGAACGGGATGGAGAGGCCGAGCGCGATCTGCGCCGCCTCCCATGCCGGCATCCGCCACGTCGTGCGGGTCGCCAGCTTCCACAGCGCGAGGCCGATATGCACGGCGAAGGCGCCGTAGAGCACGATCCCCGCCGGGCCGTTCCAGAACGCCGTGCGCCAGACCTGCGCCGCCTGCATCGCCTCGGGCGAAACGAGCCCCAGAGCGTGGTTCAGGAAATGGGTCAGGGAGAAGACGAACAGAACAAGCCCGCTCGCCAGCCGCCATTTCTGCGCGCTGCGCAGCGCCGGGGGAATCCGAAGGCGCCGCCGCGGCGCTTGCGCCGTGCCGGCGGGCGCGCTCACGGTTCGGCCCTGAAGATGAGGACGATCGGATCGGCGACGCCCTCGATCCCGCGCGCCGGCGCCACGCAGAACGTTCCGTCGTCTTCGAAGCCCTGCTCGCGGGCGAGGTCGAACGTCGCCTGGTCCGTGACGAGGCACGCCATCAGCGCCTTGTTCTGCTTCTCGATCTTGACCGCGAGGTTCACCGGCTCGCCGATCACCGTGAATTCCAGCCGCTCGTCGTCACCCACCGTGCCGAACAGGACGGGCCCTGCGGTCACGGCGATGCCGATCCTGAGTGCCTCGCCATATTTGCGCAGCGCCTTGGCCTTGACGCGCTCGGCCGCGGCGGCGAGCGCGATGCCCGCGCGCAGCGCGTCCGCCGCGGGCGTGTCCGTGTCGCGCGTGCAGCCGAAGGTGGCGAGGATGCCATCGCCCAGGAACTTGTCGATGGCGCCGCCCTCGCGGGCGATCACCTCGCCCATCTTCTGCTGGTAGTCGATCAGCATGCGCATGACGTCGCCCGGCGGCTTCCGCCCGGCAAGATGCGTGAAGCCCCGGATATCGGTGACGATGATGCCCGCCTGGCGCACCTCGCCGCGCCCGGCCTCCAGCGCCTGCTCGCCCGATGCGATGCGCTCGGCGATCTCCGGCGGGAAGAAGCGCGACAGGTCCTCGGCGGCGGTGCGGCCGACGGCGGCCGCCACCAGCTGCCGCCGCGCCCGGCGCACGGCGAAGGTCAGCGCCAGCGTGACGAGCAGGATCGCCACGACCTTCTCCACCTCCGCGCCGAGCAGGATCGCGTTGGAGGTGAGGTAGGTCGTGAAGTCCCGCGTCACGAGCTCGGGATGCTCCGCCAGCGCATACATCGCCATGCCCATCCAGCCCGCCGCGGCGACGCCGCCGGCGATGAGGATCGACGAGGGCTCGAGCCGCATGGCCCGGACCGCGATCAGCATGAAGACGAAGAGGAAGGTCGGCGCCTTCAGGTAGAAGGCGGAGGGCTGGCCGTACTGGAGGTGGAAGCTCCAGATCAGCCCGTAGAACAGGCCGAAATCGGCGATGATGAAGGCGATGACCGCCGGCAGCGTCATCAGCCCGCGATAGGCCACCGCGAGGCGCAGCACGCTGACGAGGATCAAGGATGCCACCGCCAGCGGCACCGGCCGCAGCTCGGTCATCCCGTCGAGCGCCTTGGGAGACAGGGCGTAGAGCAGGCCGAGGAAACCCACGATGGCCAGCATGAACCAGGCCGCGCGGATGTCGGCGGCGCGGGTCTCGGCCTCGACGAGCCTGCGCACCCGCATCGGCAATTCGCCGACCGGGCGGTGCGGCGCCGAGAGGAGGTCGTCCTCGTCCGGCTCGGCCGCAGGCGGATGCAGCCCCGCATTCACCACCGGCATCTCCCCCGGGCGCTGCCGCGCGTCATGGTTGGCGCGGGCCTCAGGCGGACAGGGCCGCGAGCTTGGCGTTGGTGCGCTCCAGGCGCTTGGCCAGTTCGCGCATGACGGCCACCGACATCTGGGGGAACTGGCCGAGCAGTTCCAGGAAGACGCGCTTGTCGATGCGCAGGGCGGTGACGTCCCCGTCCGCGACGATGGAGGCCGAGCGGGGGGCATCGGACAGGATGCCCATCTCGCCGAGCAGGTCGTTGGCGGCGAGTTGCGCGACGCGCAGCGGTCCGTTCGGCGTCTCGATCACGACGTCGGCCTTGCCCTGGAGCAGGACATAGGCCGCGTCCGACGGGTCGCCCTGGGCGAAGACATGCTGTCCGGCGGAGAACATCACGCGCTCGGAGGTGAAGGCGAGCAGCTTGAGCCGGGCGGGATCGATCTCCCGGAACATCGGCACCTGCCGCAGCGCCTGGACTTCGGTTTCGAGCGTCATTGGGCAGCCACCTCCTGAACCCCGCGTTCCCGGCCCCGGGCCCGGTCCTCGACCGTGGCCTGTGTCCCGTCGAACCTGACAACCATATCGAACGTGTCCGTCGCGCTCTCGCGCACGACGGCAACGAGGGACGCGGCGGGCCTGGCTTCCACGATGCGCTTGAGCACCTTCATCCCCTCGCTCTCCCCCAGCGCCGTGGTCGCCCCGTCCACGACCAGGAGGTCGGGGCGGCGCACCACGCAGCGCGCGAGATTGACCTTGATCCGTTGCGCGGCGCTGAGCAACCGGCCCGACGGCCCGACGCGGTAGCCGAGGCCGATCCGCTCCACGGCCTCCTTGAGGTCGAGCTCGGCGACGACCTCCATCACCTCGTGCATCACCTTGCGCTCGGCATCCGCCACGCCGTGGGTGATGCGGCCGAACAGCAGGTTGTCCTTGAGCGAGACCGCGAGGTTGAGCGCCTCCGGGTCGTGGAACGCCACCGGCCCGTCCTCGCCCGCCAGTTCGCGGAAGCGGGTCCGTGCCTGCAGCAGCCGTTCCTCCATCGCCCCGTCGACGAGGCCCAGGCGGTGGCGCGGCTCCACATAGCCCAGCGTCAGCGCGATGAGGCGGCCGCGCTCGCCGGCCTTCAGCGCCCGCTCGCCCTTCATGCCGATGCGCCGGAGCATCGCCGTGAAATCCGGGATGTCGTCGGCGGCGATGAAGGAGAACTGGTCGAAGAGCGGATGTCCGGGCGGCAGGTCCCGGAAGATCTCGGTCATTTCCCGCGCGATCTTCAGGCCGAGCGAGACGAGGTCGTCGGTGAGGTCGGTGTCGTCGAGCGCCTCCCGCACCAGCGGGTCCTCGGCGAGCGCCGCGGGGCTGGCGGACCCCGTCCGCGGCGCGCCGAACAGGATGTTCTCGCCGATCGTCGCCTGGCGCGTGTAGCGCCCGGGATCGAAGGTCTCCAGCAGCCGCCCCTTCTCCATGCCCTCGAACCGGGCCTCCAGCTTGCGGCGCGCCTCGATGAACCGGGCGATGTCCTCCTCGGGCGTCGCCGCGTCGATATAGCCGAGCAGGCCGAGCTGGTAGAGATCGCCGCGCATGCCGACGAGTTCGAGGGCCTCGATCAGGCGCGCGTCGAGGTCGTGGGGGCCGGTCGCGTCCACCGCCTCGTAGTCCAGCCAGTCCAGCGTCGGGTCGTCCTCGGGATTGCCGGTCCGCTGCGCCTCCATCAGGCGCCGGCGGTCGACAGGCATGTCCTTGACCGGGCGCGGAGCTCGCCGCAGCCCGTAGACGAGGTTGTCGCGCACCGTGCCGGGGAACAGGATCGGGTCCGTGCCCGCATAGGCGATATGCCGGCCCGCCGCCGCATCCGTCATGCGCAGGAGGTCCGCCTCGCCGAAGGCGATCCGCCCGGTCAACCCCGTGACCCGCCGCGACAGGGCGCGCGCCAGCACGCTCGGCGCCGGCCCGTCGCCGACCAGCGCCATGTGCACCGGCAGGCCCGCGGCTAGCGACAGGCCCTCGATGAGCGGCCCGTGCTGGTCGTAGATGCTGAGGTCCTCGATGGCGAGCGGGCCGGGCAGCGGCCCGTCCACCACCGCCTTCGGGTCCTGGATCTCCAGGGGGATCAGCGTATCGGGCGAGAACTGCTCCAGCACCTGCTCGTATTTCACCTGCACGTCCAGGCGCTGCTGGTCCCAGTCGATCAGTTCCTTCAGCGGCGGCGGCAGGTCCTTGTAGGCGGCGATCACCGCCACGAGCTGGCCGATATCCAGCTGGCCCTGCAGCGCGAGATAGCCGCCCACCGCGTAGAACAGGAACGGCGTGATCTGCGCCAAGAGGTTGTTCAGGAACTTCACCATGAACTTCCACTTGTAGATGCGGAAGCGCAGGTCGAAGAGGTGATGGAGCCGGTGGCCGATCTCGGCCCGCTCCCAGCGCGTGGCGTTGTGGACGTGCACCGCCTCCATCCCGTCCACGATCTCGGCGACGCGGCCGGCCAGCTGGCGCGAGGCGAGCTGGCGCTGCCGACCGAGCCGGATCTGCACCCGCCGCAGGCGCGGGATCACCGCGAACTGGATCGCCACGATGGAGCCGGCGATCAGGCCGAGCCAGGCATTCTGCACCATGATGAAGGTCATGGCCGTGAGCGCCTGGGTGCCGAGGAACAGGGGCTGCACGAAGGCGTCGCCGATGAAGCCGCCGATCGGCTCCACCTCGTCCTTGACCATGGTCGCGGTCTCGGACGGCTTCACGCGCCGCAGCGTGTCGGGCGTGAACCGCAGCGCGATGGAGACGAGGTCGAAGCGCATGCGCCGCAGCATCCGCTCGCCCAGCGCGCCCTTCGCAACGTTGATCCAGTACTTGAACCCGCCGTTCACGAGGACGAGAGCGAGGAAGAGCCCCGACAGCGCGAAAAGGAAGCCGACGCGCTCGAACTCGAAGCCCTCGAACAGGACGATCTTCGATCCGCCGAGAAACGAGGGCAGCGTGAAGCCGAAATCCAGCGCCCGCGCCGTCTCCTTGCCGTTCTTGAACGCGTTGCCCGAGATTGCCTCGTTGACGATGCGCTTGGGCAGCTCCAGCGACCAGAAATAAAAGGGCAGTTGCGCGAAGACGACGGCGAAGATCACCAGCTGATCGCGCCGCGAGTGCTTCCAGATGTAGCGGAAGAGACTCTTGTCCATACGCCGTCCATGGCCCGGCCGGCAGCCGGGAATGACCTACCGGCACCATGCGTCGGCGCCGGGCTTGCCGCAAGCGCGCGGTTCCGCGAGGGCCCGCCCCGGAGCGAAGCGGCGGCCGGCCTGCCGGTGCGTCAGGGTGATGGACCAAAGCACCGCGTTGCGTCTAGTATGCCGGCGGTCGCTGGTGGCGTAGGAGGCCGCATGTTGGACCGCATGTCGGGGCAGTCGGCCGCTGCCCCGGGCGCCGGATCGCGCGTCCTCATCTACAGCCACGACACGTTCGGCCTGGGTCATCTGCGCCGTTCGCGCGCCATCGCGAACGCGCTCGTGGCCTCGGCGCCCGGCACGTCGGTGGTGATCATCTCGGGCTCGCCCGTCATCGGCAATTTCGAGTTCGGCTCGGGCGTCGACTATGTGCGCGTACCCGGCGTCACCAAGCTGCCCAACGGCGACTACACCAGCCTCAACCTCAACGTGGACATCGACGAGGCGACCGCCCTGCGCGAGGCGCTGATCCGCGAGACCGCCGAGCGCTTCGATCCCGACCTGTTCATCGTCGACAAGGAGCCCACGGGCTTCCGCGGCGAGATCATGCCCGCGCTCTCGCTCCTCGCCGCCCGCGGCACGCGGCTGGTGCTGGGGGTGCGCGACGTCATGGACGATCCGGCGCTCCTCGTGCCCGAATGGGAGCGCAAGGGCGCCCTGGCCGCGCTCGAGGAATTCTACGACGAGATCTGGGTCTACGGCCTCAAGGACATCTACGAGCCCCTGGCCGCGCTCCCCCTCTCGGACGCCGCGCTCTCGCGGCTGCGCTATACCGGCTATCTCCACCGCGAGATGCCGCAGGAATCGGGCCTCGCCCGCTACCCGAAGATCACCCGCGGCCCCTTCATCCTGGTCACGACCGGCGGCGGCGGCGACGGCGAGGACCTGATCGACTGGGTCATCTCCGCCTACGAGGCGGACTCGACGCTGGAAATCCCCGCGCTGATCTGTTTCGGGCCCTTCCTCGGCCGCGACGCGCGCCGCCAGTTCATGGAGCGCGTGCAGCGCCACCCGAAGCTCGACGCCATCGCCTTCGACAATAAGATCGAGGTCCTGATCCGCAGGGCCGTCGGCGTCGTCGCCATGGGCGGCTACAACACGTTCTGCGAGGTCCTATCCTTCGACCAGCGCGCCCTCATCGTGCCGCGCTCCACGCCGCGCCTGGAGCAGACGATCCGCGCCCGCCATGCCCAGAAGCTCGGCCTCGTCACGGCCCTGCCGGATACGCAGACGGGCGATCCCATGCTCATGGCGCGCCACCTCCACGACCTGCCGTCGCAGAAGCGGCCGTCCGAGGTCATGGTGCCCGGCCTCCTCGACGGCCTGTCCGTCGTCCAGGAGCGGTTCGGGCGGCTCGCCGCGATGCGGCCCGTTCCCGCCCGCGTCAGCGCCGCCGCCGAATAGAGCCGGCCCGGGCCCTCCATGACGGACCTTTCCGCCGAACGCCCGCCCGCGCGGCTCGCCATCGTGGTCAAAGGCTATCCGCGCCTGTCGGAGACCTTCATCGCCCAGGAGATCCTGGCGCTGGAGCGTCGCGGCATCGCGCTGGAGATCTGGTCCTTGCGCAAGCCCACGGACCGCGCCGTGCATCCCATGCACCGGGACATCCGTGCGAAGCGCGTCTACCTGCCGGAATATCTCTACCAGGCGCCGGTCCGGGTCCTGCGCGGCGCCCTCGCCGCCCTCCGCCGGCCCGGCTTCGGCGCGCTGATGCGCATCTTCTGGGGGGACCTCAAGCGCGACCCCACCGCCAGCCGGGGGCGGCGGCTCGGACAGGCCTTCGTCATGGCGCGCGAGTTGCCCGACGCGATCAGGCATCTCCACGTCCATTACCTGCACACGCCCTGCTCGGTGACGCGCTACGCCGCCATCCTCACCGGCCGCGGCTTCACCTTCTCCGCCCATGCCAAGGACATCTGGACGAGCCCGGACTGGGAGATCGCCGAGAAGATCGCGGGCAGCCGCTGGGGCGTCACCTGCACGAAGGCCGGCCATGCGCGCCTCGCCGCCCTGGCCCCGGACGCCGGGAGGGTGGCGCTGCTCTATCACGGGCTCGACCTCTCGCGGTTCCCGGCGCCGCCGGACGCGCGCCCGGCCCGCGACGGCTCCGATCCCGCCGATCCGGTCCGCATCGTCACGATCGGCCGGGCCGTCGCGAAGAAGGGCTATGACGATCTCGTCACGGCGCTGGCCGCCCTGCCGCCGGACCTCCACTGGAACTGCGTCCATGTCGGCGGCGGCGAGCTCCTTCCGGCGCTGAAGGCGCGGGCGCGGGAGGCGGGCATCGCCGAGCGCCTCGCCTTCATGGGCGCCCTGCCCCAGCCGGACATCGTCACGCTCCTGCGCGAGGCGGACCTCTTCGTCCTGCCCTCCAAGGCGGCGAAGTCCGGCGACCGGGACGGCCTGCCCAACGTCATCATGGAGGCGGCGAGCCAGGCCCTCCCCATCGTCGCGACGGATTTCGCCGGCATCCCGGAATTCGTCCGCGACGGGATCGAGGGCGTCCTCGTCCCGCCGGGGGACTGGGAGGCGCTGGCCAACGCGCTCAACCTCGCCGCCCGCGAGCCGGAGCGCCGCCGCGCCATGGGCGCCGCCGCCTTCGCGCGGCTGCGGGCGGACTTCTCCATGGATGCGGGGATCGATTGGCTGGAGGGGCGGCTGCGCGCCCTGACGGCAGGCTGATGATGGCCCGGGCGGTCCCCCGCATCGCCTTCCACGCGCCGATGAAGAGCCCGGATTCGCCGGTCCCGTCCGGCGACCGCACCATGGCCCGCAACCTCCTTGCGGCCCTCGCCGCAGCCGGGTTCGCGCCCGGCCTCGCTACGCCTTTCACCTGCCGCGAGCCGCATGGCGACCGGGCAGCGCAGGAGGCCCTGATCGCGCGAGGCCGCGCCGAGGCCGACAGGCTGATCGCCCGCTGGACCGGCGCCCCGCACGAGCGGCCGGACCTCTGGTTCACCTACCATTGCTATTACAAGGCGCCGGACCTCGTCGGCCCTGCCGTGGCCGGAGCCCTGCGCATCCCCTACGTGGTCGCCGAAGGCTCCCGCGCCGCCAAGCGTGCGGACGGGCCCTGGGCGCGGTTCCATGCGGCATCCGAGGCGGCCCTCGACCGGGCGGACATCCTCTTCGCCATGACCGGCAAGGACAGGCCGGCGCTGGAGGCCGCGGCCCCCGCCGGCCAGCGCATCGTCGACCTGCCGCCCTTCCTCGATGCCGGGGCCTGGCCCCGCGCCGCGCGGCGAGCCCAAGGACCAGCCTTGCGGCTCCTTGCGGTCGGCATGATGCGCGAGGGCGACAAGCTGGCCTCCTACCGGCTCCTCGCCGCTTCGCTCGACCTGTGCCGCGATCTCGACTGGCATCTTGCCATCGCGGGCGACGGGCCCGCCGCCCCGGCCGTGCGCGAAGCGTTCGCGCCTTTCGGCGCCCGGGTCTCGATCCTCGGCAGGCTCGACGGCGGAGAGACCCTCGCCGCCGCCTATGGTGAGGCCGATCTCTTCGTCTGGCCGGCCGTCAACGAGGCTTATGGCATGGTCTTCCTGGAGGCCCAGCTCCAGGGCACGCCGGTTCTCGCCGGAAACGAGGGCGGCGTCGCCAGCGTCGTCGCCGACGGCCTGACCGGCCGGCTCGCCCCGCCCCGCGACCCGGCCGCCTTCGCCGCGTCCTTGCGCGCCCTCGCCGCCGACCGCGCAGGCCTCGGCACCATGGGCGCGGCGGCGCGCGCCCGCGTGCTCGCCCGTCACGACCTGCCCGTCGCCGCCGCGACGCTCAGCGCGGCGCTCCTGCCCCTCCTGGAGGCGGCGCCGTGACGCTTCGCATCCTCATCCATGTCACGCATCTCCTCGGCGTCGGGCACCTGACCCGCGCCGCCGCCATAGCGCGCGCTCTGGCCGCCGCCGGACATGACGTCCTCCTCGCCAGCGGCGGCATGCCGGCGCCTCTGGTGCGCACCGGCGGCGTGCGCCTGCTGCAATTGCCGCCGATCCGCAGCGACGGCGCCGATTTCAGCACCCTGCTGGACAAGGCCGGCGCTCCGGTCGGGGAGGCGCTGCGCGCCGCCCGGGCCCGCGCCCTCGCCACCGCCATCGAAAGCCACCGGCCGGACGTGGTGCTCACCGAACTCTATCCGTTCGGCCGCCGCATGCTGAGGGCGGAGATCGAGACCATGCTCGACCTCGCTTTGGCACAGGAACCGCGCATGCTCGTCCTGAGCTCGGTCCGCGACATCCTCGTGGCCCCCGCCGACCCCGCCAAGATCGCGCGGTGCCGCGAGGCGCTCCTTCGATACGATGCGATTCTCGTCCATGCCGATCCCCGGCTCGTGCCGCTCGACGCGTCCTGGCCCGTGGATGCCGCGCTCGCGGCCAAGCTCGCCTATACGGGCTATGTCGACGAAGGCGCGGACCTGGCGGTGGCCGCGCCCGATCCCGCCGGCGAAATTCTTGTATCCGGCGGCGGCGGGCCGGCATCCCTGCCGCTCTACCGGGCCGCCCTCGACGCCGCGCGGCGTCTGCCGGCCCGCCCCTGGCGGCTCCTCGTCGGCGGCGGCGTGGCGGAGGAGGATTTCCGGGCCCTGGCCGCCGCCGCGCCGGCCCATGCCGTCGTCGAGCGCGCCAGGCCCGATTTCCGCGCGCTCCTGTCCCGCGCCGCTCTCGGCGTCAGCCAGGCGGGCTACAACACGATGATGGACATCCTCGCCGCCGGAACGCCGGCCGTCGTCGTCCCCTTCGAGGCCGGCAACGAGACCGAGCAGCGCCAGCGCGCTGACCTCTTCGCGCGGCGGGGGATCGTGTCCGTGCTGCCCGAAGCCGACCTGTCGGGGGAGACTTTGGCCGCCAGGATCGCCGGGGCCGCAGGTCGGCGGCCGGCCGGCACGGGCGTCGATCGCGGCGGCCTCGCCGCCACGGTCCGGCTGGTCGAGACGATGGCGGCAGCCCGATGAGCCCCTGGACCCGCCTGGAACAGGCCGTCCGCGCGGCCGGGTCGGCCGGCCAGCCCGTGGCGATCTGGTGGCGCGACGACGACGCCGTGGCGCCGACCGCGGCCCTCGACCGGCTCCTGAGCCTGTCGGCGCGCCACCGTGTCCCGCTCGCGCTGGCCGCGATCCCGGCCGGGGCGCAGAGGAGCCTCGCGGCACACCTTGGCGGACGGGACGTCGAGGTCCTCGTCCACGGCCTGTCCCATGCCAATCACGAACCCGACGGCACGAAGACGGCCGAGTTCGGGGCCGGACGGCCGCCGGCGGCAGCCCTGGCGGACGCGGCCGAGGGGCTGCGCCGCCTCAAGGCCCTGGTGCCGGCGGCGCTCCCCGTTCTGGTGCCGCCCTGGAACCGCATCGCGCCCGCTGTCGCTGCGGGCCTGGCGGCGGCCGGCTATCGCGGCCTGTCGGCCTCCGGCGACGGCCCCGCACCGCCCGGCCTCCTGCGCCGTGACATCCACGCCGATCCCATCGACTGGCGCGGGACGCGCAGCGCCGTGGCGGCCGGGGACCTGGTCGAGCGGACGCTGGCGGCCCTCGCTCGCCGCGGTGACGGCTCGGTCGAACCGGCGGCGCCGATCGGGCTCCTGTCCCACCATCTGGTCCATGACGAAGCGGTCTGGAACGCCTGCGATTCCTGGCTTTCCGCCATGCTGGCGGGGGGTGCCAGGCCGGTTTCGGCGCGAATGCTGTTTCAGGGTTAAGCTGAGGCTAACCACTTCGCCGAAAACGGCCTCCGGCGCCGGCCTGACGTAAGGGCAGATCGGCCGATCGCTCAAATGCGAGCGAACGTCGCAAGGCTCCCTTCAGGCGCCCCCGGCCAACTGGCGCAGGTCAGTCGGGGGTTTCAGCCGCCACATGCGCAAGTTCGCCTTGAGACAGTTCGCCGCCCTGCGCCGCGACCGGCAGGGGACCGTTGCCATCACCTTCGCGCTCACCATCATCCCGACGGTCCTCGCCGTCGGATCGGCGGTCGACTACACGCGCGCCGCAACGCTGAAGAGCCGGCTCCAGGCCGCGACCGACGCCGCCGCGCTCGCCGTGGGCGGAACGATCGGCGAGAAGACCGATGCCGAGATCCGCGCGCGGGCGACAACCGAATTCCTCGCGATCATGGGCGGCGAGGGCGAGAATGCCAAGCTCGACGACATAGAGCCCATCGTCGTGAGCGAGGGCCGCACCAAGCTGACCCTCAATTCGGAGGTGACCTACGTGCCCCGGATGATCCGCATCCCGGGCATGGAACGCGTCGTGATGAAGGCACAGAGCCAGACGCTGGTCTCCAACCTCGATTACGAGATCGCGCTGGTCTTCGACAATTCCGGCTCGATGGCCGAGTCCGCCGGCGGCAAGACCAAGATGAAGGCGGCCCAGGATGCCGCCAAGCGGCTGATCGACATCATGTACGCCAACGACGCGTCGGCCCGGCGCACCAAGATGGCGCTCGTGCCCTTCACCCTGTCGGTGAATGTCGGCAAGCAGCCCAGCGGCGCCGATTACTCCACCGCCGGCTGGGTCGACAGCGCGGGGCAGTCCCCCATCCACTGGGGCAACAATTTTAACCGCACCGGCAGCGCCTGGCAGCCGGGCTCCCGGTTCGACCTGTTCACCGAGCTGAACGTCGCCTGGGCCGGCTGCATGGAGGCGCGGCCCGGCGCCTACGGCGTCAACGACGCCCCCGCCAATGTCGCCGATCCGGCCTCGCTCTTCGTGCCGATGTTCGCCCCCGACGAGCCGGGCGACAAGGACAAGACGAGCTACTATCTGAGCACCGGCACCAGCTCGGGCTCCGGCACCCGCTACACTTACGACAATTCCTACCTCAGCGATCTCGGCGGCTCCTGCTCCGGCCCGGCGACGCCCTCCACCGACGTCACCAAGCGCCAGGCGCAGATCTGCAAGTACAAGATCAACAAGGTTGCGTCGCGGCGCACCGATAACGGCGCCGCCCGGGGACCGAACCGCAACTGCGATGCCAAGCCGCTTCTGCGGATGACCAACGATCCGCTCAAGCTCAAGAACGCCGTCGACACGATGGTGGCGGCCGGCAACACCAACCTGGTCGAGGGCTTCGCCTGGGGCTGGCGCACGATCTCGCCGAACAACCCCTTCGCCGACGGCCGGCCCTATTCCGACGTCGACACCCGCAAGATCATCATCCTGCTGACCGACGGCCAGAACGCCTGGAACTCGGCGAGCAACCACAACAAGTCGATCTGGTCGCCCTTCGGCTTCTACCCGGACAAGCGCCTGAGCTCGGTCGACGTCACGTCCTCCGGCCAGGCCGCCGACGAGATGGACAAGCGCACCCTGGAATCCTGCACCCTCGCCAAGTCGGCCGGCGTGAAGGTCTACACGGTGGGCTTCAGCGTGAAGTCCGGCGACGTCGACCGGGTGCTTCTGGAGAAGTGCGCGACCTCGCCGAGCATGGCCTACATCGCCTCCAACGCGACGCAGATCCAGACCGTGTTCGAGGAGATCGCCGCGTCGATCGGAACGCTGCGCCTGACCCACTGACCGGGGTCAGTGAACAGGTGTGTCCGCGGAACGTTCCACGCGCGGTCCGGCCGTCCGTCCGGCGATCAGCCAATAGATCGTCCCGGCGACGACACCAGTGACGAAAAGGATCGCGGTGAGCCGCAATTCCGCCGGGTCCATGCCCCGCAGGCCCGCGCCGCTGCCGATCCCGAGCCTTGTGCGCGCCACCCAAGGCACCAGCGCCGTCACGAGGCCCGTGACGCCGGCATAATAAACGTAGGAACGCACGCGAAAAATCTCGCCGGCGAGCCCGGCGCACAGCACAGGCGCCACCAGGACCGCCAGGCTGGCCCGCCAGAGCGACCAGGCGACGGGGAGCGCCACGTCCGGCACCGCGTCCAGCCAGATCGCATCGGCCACGAGCTGGGCGAGCGCATCGACCAGCGCAAGCGCCAGGTCTCGCCCCGCCGGCTCCATCAGCCCGGCGACGAAAAGGAACATCGCCGCGGCCGGAATCGCGAAGGCGAAGGCCAGCGGCAGCAGGAACAGGATGCGCAGGATCGTCATGCGCCGCCGGCCGTCTCGTCCGCGACCGCCAGCCTCGCCCGCGCCCGCAATTTCTCGGTCTCGCTCTTCAGCTGGCCGCAGGCCGCCAGGATATCGCGCCCGCGCGGGGTCCGGATCGGCGAGGCATAGCCGGCATTGAAGACGATGTCCGAGAAGCGCTCGATCCGATCCCAGTCCGAGCACTCGTAGACGGTGCCGGGCCATGGATTGAACGGGATCAGATTGATCTTGGCCGGAATGCCCTTCAGCAGGCGCACCAGTTCGCGGGCATCGGCATCGCTGTCGTTCACGTCCTTCAGCATCACGTATTCGAACGTGATCCGCTTGGCGTTCGACACGCCCGGATAGGTCCGGCAGGCCTCGAGCAGTTCGGCGATCGGATAGCGCTTGTTGAGCGGCACCAGCTTGTCGCGCAGGTCGTCCCGCACCGCGTGGAGCGAGATGGCGAGCATCGACCCGATCTCGTCGCCGGCCCGCCCGATCATCGGCACGACGCCGGATGTGGAGAGCGTGATGCGCCGCTTGCCGAGCCCGATCCCGTCACCGTCGCTCACGATGTCGAGCGCGTCGCGCACATTCTCGAAATTGTAGAGCGGCTCGCCCATGCCCATCATGACGATGTTGGACACGTAGCGCCCGCCATCGACCTCCGGCACGAAGCCGTCGCTCGGCGGCGTTGCGCCGGGCCATTCGCCCAGCCGGTCGCGGGCGACCATCACCTGCGCCACGATCTCCGCCGCGCTGAGGTTGCGCACCAGGCGCTGCGTGCCGGTATGGCAGAAGGTGCAGGTCAGCGTGCAGCCGACCTGGCTGGAAACGCACAGCGTCCCGCGGTCGGCTTCGGGGATGTAGACGCACTCGATCTCGGCACCGCGCCCGGTATGGACACGCTCGGCAGCGCCGGTGGACGGCATCCGCAGCAGCCATTTGCGCGTCCCGTCCTTGGAGACCTGCTCGGAGACGATCTCCGGGCGCGCCAAGGTGAATTGTTCGGCCAGCCTGCGGCGCAGGTCCTTGCCGACATTCGACATCTCGTCGAAATCGGAGGCGCCGCGCGTGTAGATCCATTGCCAGAGCTGGGCGACGCGCATGCGCCGCTCCTTCTCAGGGACGCCGATTTCCTCCAGCGCCAGCGCCAGGCGCGGGCGGTCGAGCCCGATCAGCGACGGCCTGTCGCCGCGCGCGAACGCCGTTTCGGCCACGTCGGCGATCTTCTCGATGCCGTCGATGAGCGGCGCGGCCTGCGGCACGCCCGCTTCGGGAGTGACTGAATGGGTCATGATGGGCGGGGCCATACCACAAAAGCGCCCCTCCGGCCAACGTATGGGCTTGGGGACCGGCCCGCGGCGGCTGCGCGCGGGTCGCATCGTCAGGCGCCAAAAGGCGCCGGACTTAGGGACATTCCTTCTGCGTCCGCTCCCACGACTTGGTGAAGCCCGACAGCGAGAACGTGTCGGTGGAGGCATTGCCGCGGCTGGAGGTGACGGCGACCTTCAGTTCGGAACCACCGACCAGCGCCTGGATGAATTGCGGCTCCTCGGCCGGGTTGCGCAGCCAGGCCTTGCCGTCCTTCGTCACGATGTCGAAGCTGCGCTCGCCGACCGTCGCCTTGGCCGGCACGGTGTCGCGGGTCGGGAAGCCGAGAACGAGCGCCACCTCGCCCTTCACCTTCTCCGCCGGGCGGTTCGTCACGAAAATGTAGCCGTCGTCGCGTTTGAGCGTGTTCGGCGCCCGGCCCGTGGGCTGCGAGGCGGCGTAGCAATAGCGGCCGGCACCCTGGCCACCGACATAGGCGCCCCAGGAGCCGGTCGTCTCGACGGCGGTCGCCTGACCCATACCGGCGCCGCCGGCCGCAGGCCTGGCGGGCGTGGTCTGGCCCGGCCGCGTCGGATTGGCGGCGGCGGGCGCCCGGTTCGCCGGAGCGGCGGGTTGGGCGGCGGGCCGTGCCGGCGTGGGCTGCGCACGCTGTGTGGGAGCCGAGCTCGGTGCCGGCTGGGCAGGCCGCTGCGGCTGCTGGGCGAAGGCCGGGAACGAGAGGAGCGCGGCGGCCAGAGCCGCGGCGAAGGCGTGGGAGGTCGTCCGAATCATGGCAAGCACATTACCCTCGGCTGCAGCCGCTAGCCACGCGGGCGACGCCTTGAACCGCCGCCGGCCCGCTCCGGCTCAGAACAACGAAAACCGGGCAGAACCATGGTCGGCGGACGGTTTGCCCGTCCGCACGTCGCAAAGCGGGGCCATGCGACACAGGGACTTGGCGAGACGCACCCCGTCGCGTTTAACATGGGGCACGCCGAACCCGAAGCGGCGCGCTTCTCGCGAGCCGCACCCCGGCTGGGACCTGCAGCCGGGCGACATGGAGTAGACGTGATCTCTCAGGCCGATTTCGCCGCGCTCGTCCGTGCCGTCGCGCAGGACCGGGACCGCCAGGCCTTCGCCCGGCTGTTCACCCATTTCGCGCCGCGGCTGAACGGATATCTCCTGCGCAACGGCGCGGACGCCGCCTTGGCCGAGGAGATCGTCCAGGACGTCATGACGACGCTCTGGCGCAAGGCCGACCTGTTCGATCCGGCCAAGTCGTCGCTCTCGACCTGGCTCTATCGGATCGCGCGCAACCGGCGCATCGACCTCATTCGGCGCGCGCAGGTCAAGCAGGTCGACGCCGAGGACCCCGTGCTCCTGCCGCCCGACATCGTCCCGCCGGATGCGATCATGGACCTGCAGCAACGGGAGGCGGCGACGCGCGAGGCGCTCAAGGCGCTGCCGGAGGAACAGCTAGCCCTGGTTCGCCTCGCCTTTTTCGACGGGCTGTCGCATGGGGAGATCGCGGCGCAGACGGGCTTGCCGCTGGGTACGGTGAAGTCGCGGATCCGCCTCGCCTTCACCCGGCTGCGGCGGGAGCTGGAGGCGGCGGGGATCGTCTCCCCGCCCTGAGACTTCAATCGTCGCGAGTGGCGCCGGCCAGGGCGGATTTGGCCTTGGCCCGGTGTTCGGGCGTGATGGCGCCGGACACCGAGGCAATCGCGGTCGCGATCACGGCCGCGTCGTCGGCGAAGCCCAGCAGTGGCAGGAAGTCGGCAATCGCGTCGGTCGGCAGCACGAAATAGGCGAGCGCCGCCAGGAGCGTCAGCTTCACGCGGCGGGGCGTCGCGGGATCGCGGGCGCAATAATAGGCCGCCGCCACGTCCTCCGCGAAGGGTAGCCGCGCGGCGACGCGGCCCAACGTGGACCACGTGTCGCTGAGGACGCCCCGCTCATCGCGGAACGCGCGGCGCATCGCATCCATCTCGGCGCGGCTGAACGGACGGCGGAACGGGTTGGCCATCGGAATCCTCCTCGCGCCATCATATGGGGAGGCTCCGACCTTCACGGCAAGACATGCCAGCGGGTGCGCGTAGCGGCCCGTGTGGGTTGCCATATCCGCGCACGGAGCGCCGCCTGTCCCCGCGCGATCCCGTGCGCTAAGACGCACACGAACGAGAACAGCGGGAAGGATACGCCATGCAGCTCGACGCCAACCTCTCGGCCATCGTCACCGGCGGCGCCTCCGGCCTTGGCGAGGCCACGGCCCGGATGCTGGCCGGCCACGGCGTCCGCGTCGCCGTCTTCGACATGAACGCCGAGCGCGGCGAGGCGGTCGCCCGCGACATCGGCGGTTCATTCTGCCAAGTCGACGTCGCCGACGAGGCCTCGGTCGATGCGGGCCTCGCAAAGGCACGAGGCGCCAACGGCGTGGAGCGGATCCTCGTCAATTGCGCCGGCATCGCGCCGGGCCGGCGCGTCGTCTCGAAGAATCGCGAGACGGGAGCCCTGATCGCTCATGACCTCGCCACCTTCCGCAAGACGGTCGAGGTCAACCTGATCGGGACGTTCCACATGATGGCCAAATGCGCGGTCGCCATGGCCGCGCTCGCGCCTGTCACGCCAGACGGCGGGCGCGGCGTGATCGTCTCCACCGCCTCCGTGGCGGCCACGGACGGACAGATCGGCCAGGCCGCCTATTCCGCCTCCAAGGGCGGTGTGCTCGGCCTGACCCTGCCGGTCGCCCGGGATCTCGCCGGCTCAGGCATCCGGGTCATGACGATCATGCCGGGCCTGTTCGAGACGCCGATGTTCGCCTCCGTCCCGGACGATTTCCGCAAGGCGCTGGAGGCCAGCGTACCCTTCCCCTCGCGGCTGGGCCGGCCGGAGGAATATGCCAGGCTGGTCAAGGCCATCGTCGAGAACGACATGCTCAACGGCGAGGCGATCCGCCTCGACGGCGCCGTCCGGCTTCAGCCGAAGTGACACTAGCCGTCAGGCCGCCATTTTCCGGCATTCCTCGGCGCAGGCCCGGCAGGTCCTGACGCACTCGTCCATGTCGCCGACCCGCTCGCAGTCGGCGGCGCAGGCCTCGCAGATCTCGGCACAGGCGCGGCACGAATGCCGGTGCGCCTCGGAGCCGGTCATCATGATGGCGGCGCTCGCGCGGCACATCTCGGCGCAGGCGATCATCAGGCGGATATGCCGGGGCTCGGCATGGGTGCCGCCGGCCTCGAGGCAATGGCCCATGGCCTCTTCCAGGCATGTCCGCGCGCAGGCCGTGCAGGCTTCTATGCAGGCTGCCATCTCATGGGAATGGTGATGCATGGCTGGTCCTCCCTGCCGGACCAACCCATCCTGCAAGCCTTCGTTCCGGCCGGGATCTAGAGCGGGTACGCCGCCTCCACCACATAGGGACCGCCGCCGACGGAATCCCGCGACGAGAACAGCACGAAGCGCTTGGCCGTGAAGACGAGCTTGCGGAAGCAGCGAGCGGCGAAATAGTCGGCGACGTCGAGCGGCGAGGCATCCCGGAGCCGCGCCAGGGTGACGTGCGGAGTGAAGCGGCGCTTCTCCGGCTCGGCCCCCGCCATGCGGGCAGCGCGCTCGTGGTCGCCCTGGAGCTCGATCAGGCTGCGGTTCGCCTCGGCCTTGGCGAAGACGGCGCGGGGCTTGTCGCCACCGAAACTCGCCAGCTCTTGCAGCGACACCTCTATGGGCCCCCGCGGGCGCACCTCGCCGAGGCTGGCGTAGAAATCGCTCGCCGTACGGTTGTCGACGTCGCCCACGAACCGCAGCGTGATGTGGTAATTCTCCGGGTCGATCCAGCGGGCTCCCGGCAACCCGCCCCGCAGCAGCGACAATTGCGTCGCGACATCGCGAGGCACTTCAAGGCCGGTGAAAAGACGCGGCATTCGCATCCTCCCTTTGCGGCGGGGAAAACCGGATCGGCAGAATCGCCCGGCTCCACCCGTTCAGCATGCCCGAAAGCGGGCGCCCGTCCAGCGTCCGGCGGCCGCTTGGCCGATCACGGACAGGGATTCATGTGGAGCTGATGGATCGCATCGATCCGCTCCTCGATCTCAGGCGTGATCGCCACATCGATCGAACCGATATCGGCCTTCAATTGATCCAGACTTGTCGCCCCGATGATGTTCGAGGTGACGAAGGAGCGGGAGGTCACGAAGGCGAGCGCAAGCTGGGCAGGGTCGATCCCAAGTTCCCGGGCAAGGCCGACATAGGCGCGGATCGCAATCTCCGCGCCGGGCTTCTCGTAGCGCTGGCCACGATTGAACAGGGTCGTTCGCGCTCCCGCCGGCCGGGCCCCGTCGAGATATTTGCCGGTGAGGTAGCCTTGCGCCAGCGGCGAATAGGCCAGGAGCCCGACATCCTCGCGATGGGCGATCTCGGCGAGCGCGGTCTCGAAGGTGCGGTTGAGGAGATTGTAGGCGTTCTGGATCGACGCAACGCGCGGCAGGCCTTTCGCCGCCGCATGGTGCAGGAACGTCATCGTGCCCCAGGCGCTCTCGTTGGACAGGCCGACATGGCGGACCTTGCCCGCCTTCACGAGCTCTCCGAGGGCCTCGAGCGTTTCCTCGATAGGGACCGAGCCTGGATCGTCCTGCCGGCGGAAGGCCGTGGGGTTCGACCCCCACGGCATCGGCCGGTCCGGCCAGTGGAGCTGGTAGAGGTCGACATAGTCGGTCTGGAGCCGCTTCAGGCTCTTGTCGATCGCCTCGTTGATCTGCGCCCGGTCGAGGCGCGTCGGCGCGCCCGCATCGCGGAACCAGTCGTTGCCCGAACTGCCCACGACCTTCGTCGCCAGGATGACCTTGTCCCGGTTGCCGCGCGCCTTGAACCAGTTGCCGATGATCCGCTCGGTCGACCCTTGCGTCTCCGCCTTGGGCGGAATCGAGTAGAGCTCGGCCGTGTCGAAGAAATTGATGCCCCGGTCCAGGGCATAGTCCATCTGCGCGAAGCCCTCGTCCTGCGTGTTCTGCTGGCCCCATGTCATGGTGCCGAGGCAGATGGCGCTGACCTTCAGGCCCGTGCGGCCGAGCGGGCGGTATTCCATGAGGACGATCTCCGGGATGTCAGGGGCGAGACAGGCCCCGCAGGAAGGCTTCGAGCGAGGGCAGGATACGGCCGACGATCGTCTCGATGCCCTTTGCCGTCGGATGGATGCCGTCCGGGAGATTGAGGCTGCGGTCGCCGGCGACGCCGTCGAGGAAGAATGGATAAAGCGGCACGCCGTGCTTGCGCGCAAGGTCCGTGTAGATCGATTCGAACCGGCGCACGTAATCGGTGCCGAGATTGGGCGCCGCCCGCATTCCGGCCAGGAACACCGCGATGCCGCGGGCCTTCAGCCGCGTGATGATGTCGTCCAGTGCCTCGCGGGTCACCGTCGGATCGAGGCCGCGAAGCATGTCGTTGGCGCCCAGGCTCACGATGACGGCGTCGGTGCCGTCCGGAACGCTCCAGTCCAGCCGCTCCCGTCCCTGCGACGCGGTGTCGCCCGAGACGCCGGCATTGGCGATCGACACCTGGAGGCCGCGCTTTTTCAGCTCCCGCTCCAGAACAACGGGGAAAGCCGCGTTCTGCGGCAGACCGTAGCCCGCCGTGAGGCTGTCGCCGAGGGCAACGACGGACAGGGGCCTGGCTTGCGCGCGAGCCGGAGAGAATTGCAGCATGGCGGCCAAGAGGATCACGATCCCGAGGGTTGAAGCGGCGACGGCTTGGACGAAGCGGCGAGCACGCCCATATGTCGCCCCTGACAGACGAACGCCGGCCCGCGGCCGGCCGAAAGCGGATTGCAGAGGGTTCATGACGGGAACAAGTGGCGCGCCGGCCGTCCACCTTCAAGACATCGAGGTCAGCCTGGGTCGCGGAGCCGCCCGCGTGCATATCCTCAAGGGCGTGTCGCTGACCGTGCCGCGCGGCGAGGCCGTCGGCCTCGTCGGCCCGTCCGGCTCCGGCAAGTCCACCCTGCTCATGACCATGGCGGGTCTGGAGCGCGCCAATGCCGGCTCCGTCGTCATCGACGGCGAGGAGATCACGCGCCTTGACGAGGACAGGCTGGCTGCCTTCCGTGGTCGTCGCATCGGCGTGATCTTCCAGTCCTTCCATCTCGTGCCGACGATGACGGCGCTCGAGAACGTGGCGCTGCCGCTGGAATTCGCAGGCCTGCCCGATCCGTTCGGGCGCGCCGCCGCCGAACTGCGCGCCGTCGGCCTCGGCGATCGCATGAGCCACTATCCGGCGCAGCTCTCCGGCGGCGAGCAGCAGCGTACCGCCATCGCCCGCGCTTTGGCGCCCGATCCCGCGATCCTGGTCGCCGACGAGCCGACGGGCAGCCTCGACGAGGCGACGGGGCGGCAGATCGCCGATCTCCTGTTCGCCATCCGCCGCGAGCGGGGCGCGACGCTCGTCCTCGTTACCCACGACATCGGCCTCGCGCGGCGCTGCGACCGCGTGGTGAAGCTGCGCGACGGGCGTATCGAGGGCGAGGAGGACGGCGAAGGCCGGTCCCGATCCGCCGAAGCAGTGGCCTGACTATGCTGGCACCCGCTCCGTCGGCGCAGCGCCTGCGCCTGCCGCTCGCCCTGCGGCTCGCTGTCCGGGAATTGTCCGGCGGCCTGCGCGGCTTCGGCATCTTTTTCGCCTGCCTCGCGCTCGGCGTCTGGGCCATCGCCGGCGTCGGCTCCATGTCACGCTCCCTCACCGAGGCGCTCGCCCGCGACGGCCGGGTGATCCTGGGCGGCGATATGGCATTCGGCCTGCAGCAGCGCGAGGCGACGCCGGAAGAGCGCGCCTTCCTCGACGCGCGCGGACGGGTGTCGTCCGTCGCCTCGCTGCGCGCCATGGCCAATGCCGGTGACAAGGGCACGGCGCTGGTGGAACTCAAGGCCGTCGACGGCGCCTACCCGCTCGTCGGCGCCATGGTCACCGACCCGTCCGGCCCGCTGCCGGACCTCATGGCGCGGAACGGCGATGCCTACGGTGCCATCGTGGATCCGGCGACGCTGGCCCGGCTCGACCTCAAGGTCGGCGATGCCTTCGCCATCGGCGAAACGCCGTTTGTCGTGCGGGCGACCCTCGTCAGCCAGCCGGACAAGGTGGCGGACGGGGTCGGCTTTGCGCCGCATCTCTTCGTCAGCCAAGAGGCGTTGCGGGCGACCAACCTGCTTCAGCCCGGCAGCCTCGTGCGCTGGAGCTACCGGCTCGTCCTGCCCGAGGGCGGCGGCACCGATGCGGACCTGGAGCGCATCGAGGAAGAGGCGGAGGCCGCGCTGCCGGAGGCGGGTTGGAACATCCGCACGCGCCTGCGCGCCGCGGCCAATTTCGAGCGCAATATCGAGCGCTTCTCGCAGTTTCTCGCGCTTGTCGGCCTGACGGCCCTCATCGTCGGCGGGGTGGGCGTCGCCAATGCGGTGCGCGGCTTCGTCGACCGCAAGCGCGTCTCCATAGCGGTGATGAAGAGTGTCGGCGCGCCCGGCGGCCGTGTCGTCGCGGTGCACCTGGTCCAGGTCATGGTCGTGGCGGCGGCCGCCGTCGCGCTCGGCCTCGCGATCGGCGCGGTGACACCCTACGCGGTGGCCGGCGCCTTCGGTGATCTGTTGCCGGTGCGGCTCTCGCCCACCGTCGCGCCCTGGGAACTCGGCCTTGCCGCGCTCTACGGCCTGCTCTGCGCCTTCGCCTTCGCGATCTATCCGTTGGGCCGGGCGCACGATGTGCCTGTGGCGGCGCTGTTCCGCGACCGGGTCGAGCCCGACACCGCCCTGCCCCGCCGGCGCTATCTGGCGGCGGTCGCCCTGGCGATCGTGGCACTGATCGGCGTCGCGCTCCTCTCGACCACGCAGACGCGGGTCGCGGCGATCTTTCTTGTCGCGGCCGCCGGCGCGTTCGTGGCGCTGCGGCTGGTGGCGGCCGGCCTTATGGCATCGGTGCGGCGCATGCCGCGCCCGCGCCGCCCCATGCTGCGGCTCGCGCTCGCCAACATTCATCGGCCCGCCGCCGTCACGCCGACCTTGATGCTTTCGCTGGGGCTCGGCGTCACGCTGCTGGTCGTCGTCGCGCTGGTGGACGCCAACTTCGCCCGCCAGCTCAATTCGGCCTTGCCGGCGCGCGCACCGAATTTCTTCTTCCTCGACATTCCGTCCAACCGCGCAGCCGATTTCGATGCCTTCCTTCAGAAGGCGGCGCCTGGTGCCACGCTGGAGCGGGTTCCGCTCATGCGCGGGCGCATCGTCAGCCTCAACGGCGTGCCCGCCGCCGAGGTCAAGGCGGCGGAGAACGCGTCGTGGGTCCTGGAAGGCGACCGCGGCCTGACCTATGCGCAGACTCCTCCCGAGGGGAGCGAGCTGACCGAGGGCGAATGGTGGCCGGCTGACTACAGGGGACCTCCGCTCGTGTCCTTCGATGCGGAGATCGGCAAGGGTCTCAACCTCAAGCTCGGCGACCGGGTCGTGGTCAATATCCTGGGCCGGAACATCGAGGCGCGAATCGCCAGCTTCCGCAAGATCGAGTGGCGTTCGCTCGGCATAAACTTCGTGATGGTTTTCTCGCCCAACACCTTCGCCGGCGCGCCGCATACCAACCTTGCCACAGTGACGCTTCCGCCCGCCGGAGACGAGGCGGTGGCCGAGCGCGCCATCGTGCGCGGCCTGGGACAGGCTTTCCCGATGGTGACCTCGATCCGGGTCAAGGAGGCGCTGGAGGCTGTCAACGACGTCGTCGGCAAGCTCGCGATCGCGATCCGCGGCGCGAGCGGCATCGTGCTGCTGGCAAGCTTGCTGGTGCTTGGCGGCGCTCTGGCGGCGGGTCATCGCGCCCGGCTCTACGACGCCGTCATCCTGAAGACGCTGGGCGCGACCCGGGCGCGGCTCCTCACGGCCTACGCGATCGAGTACGGGATCATCGGCGCCTGCGCGGCTCTGGTCGGGCTCGCCGCTGGCAGCATCGCCGCCTGGTTCGTGGTCGCGCGGGTCATGCAACTCGGCTTTGCGTTCGATGTCTCGGCGGTGGTCGCGGCCATCGCAGCGGTCGTTGTCGCCATCGCTCTTGGCCTCGTCGGCGCGACCCGTGTCCTCGGCCAGTCCCCCGCCCGGCACCTTCGCGACGGCTGAAGCCAGCGAAACGGCGGGCGCGACGTGCATAAGCGCAGCGGCTTCGCGTCGCGGCGCAGCTGCCGCGCTTGTGCGAGAGCACGAAGCGCCCCATATTCCGCGTATGCGCCTTCGGAAAAGCGCGCGCGGCGGGCCATGAGGCCGGTCGCCACACTACGAGAGGGTTCACATGTCCAACTTCGACCGCAACACCTACGCCTACGGGTCGGGCGTTGCTCAGGCCGGAGCAACCGAGTTCGACCAGGGCCTCCGGTCCTTCATGCTCGGCGTCTACAACAACATGATCTTGGGTCTGGCGATCTCGGGCCTGGTTGCGCTCGGCACCAACATGGCTGCCGTGACGCAGTCGCCCACGCCATACGCGATCCGGGGCGGCCAGTTCCTGACCTCGTTCGGCTACGCGATCTACGCGACGCCCCTGAAGTGGCTCGTCATCCTGGCGCCGCTGGCCTTCATCTTCTTCTTCTCGTTCCGCATGGACCGCATGACGGCGGCCTCCGCGCGGAGCGTCTTCTACCTGTTCGCCGCGGTGATGGGCCTGTCCCTGTCGTCGCTGTTCCTGGTCTACACGTCGGCCTCGATCGTGCAGGTCTTCTTCATCACGGCGGCCGCGTTCGGCGCGCTGAGCCTGTTCGGCTACACGACCAAGCGTAGCCTGTCCGGCTTCGGCTCGTTCCTGATCATGGGTCTGTTCGGCCTGATGATCGCCTCGCTGGTCAATCTCGGCCTCGTGGCTTTCGGCTACAAGTTCCAGATGCTCCAGCTGGTCATTTCCGGCCTCGGCGTCCTGATCTTCGCCGGTCTGACCGCCTATGACACGCAGCGTCTCAAGGAGATGTACGTGTATGGCGGCATGGACGGCGAGGGCGTCGCGAAGATGTCGGTGATGGGCGCGCTGTCGCTCTATCTGAACTTCATCAACATGTTCCAGTTCCTGCTCTCGCTGCTGGGCAACCGCAACGAGTAACGGGATCACCCCGGCACAAAGATTCAGCCCCGGCCCGAAACGGCCGGGGCTTTTTCTTGCGCAGCTTCGGGCTCCCGTGCGAAGCCCGGCGGCGCATCCGACCCAACCTTACGACTGTCGAGCGCCATGCCGATCTCCGTCCGCCCCGCTCTTCCGGCCGACATCCCGGCCATCGCCGTCATCTACGCCCATGCCGTCCGTCACGGGACCGCCTCTTTCGAGCTCGACCCGCCCGACGAGACGGAGATGGCCCGCCGAATGGCCGCCCTGCGGGACGCGGACTATCCGTATCTGGTGGCGCAGGAGGACGGGGTGGTGCTCGGCTACGCCTATGCCGGGCCGTACCGGCCGCGGCCCGCCTACCGCAACACCGTTGAGAACTCGATCTATGTCTCGCCGGACGCCCGTCGGCGCGGCGTCGCGCGGGCCCTCTTGGACGCCCTCATCGCGGAATGCGAGAGCATGGGATTCCGCCAGATGATCGCGGTGATCGGTGACAGCCAGTCGGCGGCGTCCCGGGGCCTGCACGAGAGCTTGGGGTTTCGGCTGGTGGGCATCGCGGAGGCGGTCGGCTTCAAGCACGGCCGCTGGCTCGACCAGGTTCTCATGCAGCGCGCGCTCGGGCCTGGCACATCGACCCCGCCGGCCCCTAGACCGTGACGAGCCTCAACCGCTTTTCCAAGACGCCGAGAACGCGCGGCAGGTCGTCCCCGCGCTTCATGACGAGGCCCGTGGCCGCGATCACCGAGTAAGCTCCCTGGCGGCGGGCGCGGCCGGGCTCCTTCTCGATCCGGTAGAGCGGCACCTCGCTGGTGCGCCGGAAGACCGAGAACACCGCCTTGTCGCGTAGGAAATCGATGGCGTAGTCGCGCCATTCGCCGGCCGCGACCATACGGCCATAGACGTCCATGATGGCGCGAAGCTCGCGGTGGTCGAACGAGACGTCGGGCCTGGCCCGGTTGAGCGGCACGACGACATCCGCCGGCTCGCTCCGCTGTCCCGGCGGGGTATCCCCGCCGCCTGCGCCTGATTCCATGCCAGTCTCCGGCCTTGGGACGCGATGATGCGCCCGAGGGCACCGCCTGGCAAGCGTGACCCGGCCGGCGTCCATTCATCACAATAAAGCCCAAAACGCGCCAAGCCCCGGCCCTAGTGCGAGGTCATGAATCACCTCGTTGCCTCGATGGCCTGGCGCTCCGGCCCCGGACACGTCAGCCCCCCAGCCCCCCGTGGTTGGAGCGCCGGCCATCGAGTGCACGGCATGCAAGGGTCGCGTTCCTGATCCGCCATGTCGCTTCGAGTCGAGCGTACCCTACCCTCCCGGCCGGTCCCTCTGGACCGGCCGTTTTGTTGCGAGCGGCCCGCATTTCCGCCGGATTCATCGCCTCCTCGGATCATTTTTGCATTTCTCCGGCCGCTTCCATGCAATTATTCGATACGCGAGCCACAAACCTCATCGCATCGACTAAGGAAGAGGCACGACCGAAGCCGCAGGGCCTTGAGAGCAACGCGGCGGACGGCCGGGACGACATCGCAGGGAGCGGACGATCATGTCGCGCAAGAGCGTGGGAGCCGAGGCGCAATCCGGTACGGGGAGCGCGGCGCCGCCCGGCTTCGCGGAAGCCCTGTTCGGTCGCACGGCGCCGGAGGACATCGCCTTCGTCGACGCCGCTGCCCGGAACCGGCTTGCCGCCGCGGCTTTTGCCCATTTGTCCCAGCGCCGCGAGCCGGATCACCACGATATCCTGATCTACGACCAGCAGATCACGGGCGGCGACAAGCCGGCCGAGGTGACCGTCGTCGAGATTGTCAACGACAACATGCCGTTCCTGCTGGATTCCACGCTGGCGGAACTGGGCGAGCAGGGCTACGAGCCGCGCCTCGTCGCCCACCCGATCCTGGCCGTGGAACGTTCCGTGGACGGGTCGTTCCGCCAGAGCCACGGCGAGGCGCACGGACCCGTTCCGGCCGGTGCGCGGCGCGAGAGCCTCATCCACATCCATATCGACCGCATCGACTCCGGCGAGGAGCGCGCCCGGCTGAAGGAAGGGCTCGACCGAACCTTCACCGACGTGCGCCTGGCGGTGACGGACTGGGCGGCCATGCGGGTCCGGCTCGCCGCGGCGAGCCATGCCTTCAAGGCCAACCCGCCGCCGCTGGATTCGCGGGAGGTCTCGGAGGCGGTCCATTTCCTGGACTGGATCGCCGACGACAATTTCACCCTGCTCGGCATCCGCCAGTACCGCTTCGTGGAAGGCGACACCGCCGCCGACCCGGTCGCCGACAGCGGGCTCGGCATCCTGCGCGATCCCGAAGTCAGGATCCTGCGCAAGGGCCGCGAACTCGTCGTCACCACGCCCGAGATCCGCGCCTTCCTGGAGCGGCCGGTCGCGCTCATCATCACCAAGGCGAACGTCAAGTCGCGCGTCCACCGGCGGGTGCATCTGGACTATGTCGGCGTGAAGCTCTTCGCGCCGGACGGGCGGCTGGAGGGCGAGCTGCGCATCGTCGGGCTCTTCACCTCCAGCGCCTATACCCGCACCTCCGACACGATCCCCTATCTGCGCCACAAAGTGTCCCAGGTGGTCCAGCGCGCCGGTTTCGACCCGGCGAGCTATTCGGGCCGGGCGCTGCTCAACGTGCTGGATTCCTATCCTCGCGACGAGCTGTTCCAGGTCGACATCGATACGCTCTATCGCTTTTCCCTCGCGATCATGCAGCTCTCCGAGCGGCCGCGCCTGCGGGCGCTGGCCCGCGTCGACGAGTTCGACCGCTTCGTCTCGGTCCTCGTCTACGTGCCCAAGGACCGCTACGACACCCGCATCCGCGTGCGGATCGGCGAGTTCCTGGCCCGCGTCTTCAAGGGCCGCGTCTCCGCCGCCTACCCGGCCTACCCGGAAGGGCCGCTGGCGCGCACCCATTTCATCATCGGCCGCTACGAGGGCGATACGCCGCGCATCTCCCAGGAGCAGCTTGAGGCCGGCATCTCGGCCATCGTCCGCACCTGGGCCGACGGCCTGCGCGAGACGCTAACCGGCGCCATGGACGGCATCGCCGCCCGCACGCTGGGACAGCGCTACGCCGACGCCTTCAACGCCGCCTACCGGGAGGCCTTCGCCCCCGCCGACGCGATCGGCGACATCAATGTCATCGAGACGCTGACCGGCGAGCGCGACCGCGCCATCGAGCTCTATCACCGCGACGGCGACCCGGACACGCGGGTCCATCTCAAGGTCTTCGCGCGGGGCGCATCGCTTCCGCTGTCCCAGCGCGTGCCGATGCTGGAAAATCTCGGTTTCCGGGTCGTCAACGAGAGGACGTACCGGGTCGTGCCCGCCGGCGCCCGCGAGACGGACCGGATCTGGCTGCACGACATGGCGCTGGAGCGCGCCGCGGGTGGTGCCATTGCCGCCGACGAGATCGGGCCGAAGGTAGAAGCGGCCATCATGGCCCAGTTCCGCGGCGCCTCCGAATCCGACCGCTTCGACGCCCTCGTCCTGGAGGCCGGGCTCGCCTGGCGCGACGTCGCCATGGTGCGGGCGCTGGGCCGTTTCCTGCGTCAGGCCCGCAGCGCCTACGCCCAGGACTACATCGCCCAGACGCTGGCCCGCCATGCCGGCATCACGCGCCAGCTCGTCGAGCTCTTCCACGCGCGTTTCGACCCGCGCGTGCCCGCCAAGGAGCGCGACAAGCGCCAGCAGGCCCTGCGCGCCGAGATCGAGGCGGCCCTGTCGGCGGTCTCCAGCCTCGACGACGACAAGATCCTGCGCCGCTTCGTGAACCTGATCGAGGCGGCCATCCGCACCAATTTCTTCCAGGTCGCCAAGGACGGCCAGCCGCGCCCGACCATCGCGTTCAAGTTCGAGTCCGGGCGCATCGAGGGCCTGCCCCTGCCCCGGCCGCTCTACGAAATCTTCCTCTATTCCCCTCGCGTCGAGGGCGTGCACCTGCGCTTCGGCAAGGTCGCCCGCGGCGGCCTGCGCTGGTCGGACCGCCCGCAGGATTACCGCACGGAGATCCTCGGCCTGGTGAAGGCCCAGCAGGTCAAGAACGCGGTGATCGTTCCGGTGGGCGCCAAGGGCGGCTTCGTGCCCAAGCAGCTGCCGCCCATGAGCGACCGGCAGGCCTGGCTCGCCGAGGGAACGGAAGCCTACCGCATCTTCATCCGCACCCTGCTCGAGCTCACCGACAACATCGTCGACGGCAGGATCGTGCCGCCCGACAACACGGTGCGCCACGACGGTGACGATCCCTATCTCGTCGTCGCCGCCGACAAGGGCACCGCCACCTTCTCCGACACGGCCAACGCCCTCTCGCTGGAGAAGGGCCATTGGCTCGGCGACGCCTTCGCCTCCGGCGGCAGCCAGGGCTACGACCACAAGAAGATGGGCATCACGGCCCGCGGCGGCTGGGAGGCGGTGAAGCGCCACTTCCGCGAGATGAACGTCGACATCCAGACGCAGCCGGTGCGCGTCGCCGGCGTCGGCGACATGTCCGGCGACGTCTTCGGCAACGGCATGCTGCTCTCGCCGGCGCTGAAGCTGGTCGCCGCCTTCGACCACCGCGACATCTTCCTCGATCCCGATCCGGATCCGGCGACCTCCTTCAAGGAGCGCCAGCGCCTGTTCGACCTGCCCCGCTCCAGCTGGCAGGATTACGACAAGACACTCATCTCCAAGGGCGGCGGTATCTTCCCGCGCGCGGCGAAGTCCCTGGACCTGTCGCCGCAGGTTCAGGCCATGCTCGGCCTTCCCAGCGCGACGGCGACCCCGGCCGAGGTGATGAACGCCGTCCTCAAGGCCAAGGTCGACCTGCTCTGGTTCGGCGGCATCGGCACCTATATCCGGTCCTCGGACGAGACCGACGACCAGGTCGGCGACCGCGCCAACGACGCGATCCGCATCACGGGCGCGGAGGTCGGCGCCAAGGTCATCGGCGAAGGCGCCAATCTGGGCATGACCCAACGCGGCCGCATCGAGGCCGCCCGCGCCGGAATCCGCCTGAACACCGACGCCATCGACAATTCCGCCGGCGTCAACACGTCTGACGTCGAGGTGAACATCAAGATCGCGCTGGCCGTGCCGGAGGCCGACGGACGGCTGACGCCGGACGACCGCAACGCGCTGCTCGCCTCCATGACCGACGATGTCGCGGGCCTCGTCCTGCGCAACAATTACCTCCAGACGCTGGCGCTCTCGCTCTCCGAGCGGCGCGGCACGGAAGAGACGGGCTTCCTGCGCCAGCTCATGCGGCGGCTGGAGGGCGAAGGCCGCCTCGACCGGTCGGTCGAGTTCCTGCCGACGGACCAGCAGATCGCCGAGCGCGACCGGCGCGGCGAGGGCCTGACGCGCCCCGAACTGGCGGTGCTGCTCGCCTATGCCAAGCTCGCTTTGCACGACGCGCTCCTGGAGAGCCCCGTTCCCGACGAGCCCTATCTGTCGCGGGAATTGCAGCGCTACTTCCCCGAAGGCGTGAAGGCGCGCTTCCCCGACGCGGTCGAGAACCATCGCCTGCGCCGGGAGATCGTCGCCACGCAGCTCGCCAACGCCCTGGTCAACCGGGGCGGCCCGGCGGTGGTCTCGCGGCTGATGGACGAGACCGGCGCCGACGCGGCCGCCATCACCCGCGCCTATGCCGCGACCCGGGACGCCTACGACCTGGTGGCGATCAACGGCGCGATCGACGCCCTCGACGGGGCCATCGACGGAGCCCGACAGCTGGAACTCTACGGCGAGGTCCAGAACCTCACGCTGAACCGGCTGGTCTGGTTCCTGCGCAACATGTCCGGGGACCTGGAGCAGGTCGTCGCCCGGTTCCGGAAGGGGATCGCCGAGGTCGCGGCCGCCCTCGACACCGCGCTCCTGCCGGACGCCAAGGCGCACCGCGCCACGGAGCGCGCGCGGTGGATCGCCGAAGGCGTGCCGGAATCGCTGGCGGCGAAGATCGCCGACCTGCCCGCCCTCGCCGGGGCGCCCGACATCGTCCTCGTCGCCGACGAGGCCAAGGGCGGCATCGCGACCGTCGCGGCCACCTACTTCGCCGTCGATGCCGCGTTCAAGCTCACCGCGCTCGTGGAGCAGGGCCAGGACGTCAAGGCCGCCGATTACTATGACCGGCTCGCCCTGGACCGCGCCCTCGGCCAGATCGCGTCGGCCCACCGCCAGCTGACGGCCGCGGTGGCCAGGGGCGGCGGCGAGGGCACCAAGGGCGTCGAGGCCTGGGTCGCGGCGCGCGCCGCGGACGTCGACCGCGTGCGCGCCGGCGTCACCGCCATCGTCGCCTCGGGCCTCACGGTCTCCAAGCTGACCGTGGCCGCAAGCCTGCTGGACGACCTCGCCCGCCGCAGCGCCTGAATGCAAAAGGCCGCGGCGATGCCGCGGCCCTGATGCCCGAGGCCGATCGCCGCCTCAGTGGCGGAAATGGCGGTGGCCGGTCATGACCATGGCGAGGCCCGCCTCGTCGGCCGCCTTGATGACCTCGTCGTCGCGCATGGAGCCGCCGGGCTGGATCACCGCCGTGGCGCCGGCTTCCGCCGCCGCGAGGAGCCCGTCGGCGAAGGGGAAGAAGGCATCGGAGGCGACGACCGAGCCCTTGGCGAGCGTCCCGGGCAGGCCGGCGGCCTTCGCGGCTTCCGCCGCCTTCCAGGCGGCGATGCGCGAGGAATCGACCCGGCTCATCTGGCCCGCGCCGATCCCGACCGTGGCCCCGTCCTTCGCGTAGACGATGGCGTTCGACTTCACGTGCTTGGCGACGCGGAACGCGAAGGTGAGGTCCGCCAGCTCCGCCGGCGTCGGGGCGCGCTTCGTCACCACTTTCAGGTCCATGTCGTCGACGACCGCGTTGTCCCGGCCCTGGGCGAGGAAGCCGCCCGCCACGGTGCGGATCGTCAGGCCCGGCTGGCGCGGATCGGGCAGCCCGCCGGTGACGAGCAGGCGCAGGTTCTTCTTGGCCGCGACGATGGCGGCGGCCTCCTCCGTGGCGTCGGGGGCGATGATCACCTCGGTGAAGATCTCCACGATCTTCCGCGCCGCTTCCGCGTCGAGCGTGCGGTTGAGCGCCACGATGCCGCCGAAGGCCGAGACGGGATCGCAGCGCAGGGCCATCTCGTAGGCCTCGACCAGCGTCTGCCCGACGGCGACGCCGCAGGGATTGGCGTGCTTGATGATCGCGACCGCCGGGTGCAGCGGATCGAACTCGGCGACCAGCTCGAAGGCGGCGTCGGTGTCGTTGATGTTATTGTAGGAAAGCTGCTTGCCCTGGAGCTGGCGCGCGGTCGCGACGCCGGGCCGGCTCTCGGCCGTGCGGTAGAAGCCCGCGCTCTGGTGCGGGTTCTCGCCGTAGCGCAGCGGCTCGCCGACGACGCCGCCGACCGCGCGGTAGGTCGGCGCGGCCTCGCCGATGGCATGGGCGAACCAGTTGGAGATCGCGGCGTCGTAGGCGGCGGTTCGGGCATAGGCCTTCTGCGCCAGGCGCTTGCGCAGGGTGAGCGTCACCGAGCCGGCATGGGCCTCGAGATCCGACAGGACCGCGGCGTAATCGGCGACGTCCACGACGACGGCGACGTCGTGATGGTTCTTGGCGGCGGCGCGGATCATGGCCGGCCCGCCGATATCGATGTTCTCGATGCAATCGTCGTAGGGCGCGCCGCGGGCGATCGTCGCCTCGAACGGGTAGAGGTTGACGACGAGCAGGTCGATGGCGCCGATGCCGTGGGCCGCCATCGCCGCCTGATGCTCCGGATGGGAGCGGATGGCGAGGAGCCCGCCATGGACCGCCGGGTGCAGCGTCTTGACCCGCCCGTCCATCATCTCGGGAAAGCCCGTCAGTTCCGACACGTCCTTCACCGCAAGGCCCGCCTCGGCGATGGCCTTGGCCGTGCCGCCGGTCGAGACCAGCTCGACGCCGTGCGCCGCGAGCGCCCGGGCGAAATCGATGAGCCCGGTCTTGTCGGAGACGGACAGGAGGGCGCGGGTGACGCGGCGAAGTTCGCTCGGCATGGGCGGATCCGGATTGTGCGGCGCGGCAAGGGTGGCGCGCGCTTAGCACGGATCGGCCGGGGGGCAAATCGGGCCGCTCAGGGTTCCTGCGGCGTGTCCCCAGCCTTGGCCGGCGTTCCGGTCGGCGCGAAGAGATCGGGCTCGCGGGCCTCCGCGCGGCCGGGGCGATGGCTCACATGGCCGAGCCGCGAGAACGACCAGCGCACGCGCGTCCCCGTCGCCGCCGTGAGCGGCAGGACGATCTGCTCGGTGCGACGGATGCCGTCCGTCGCGGCGAAGAACACGCTGTCCTCGATGGCGATGACCGGAGCGTCGGTCTCGAAGCTCCAGGCCTCGCCGTTGCCGAGGACGAGCATGACGGTGCGCCCGTCGCCGACGCGGCTCGCCTTCACGGACGGATGGAGATGGAAGCGGATCGCGGCCTCGACCTCGCTGGACGGCCCTTCGCCGATCAGCGAGTCGCGCCCGTCGAGCCGGTCGCCGGACGGGGCGAGCCTCAGCGACCGCTCATGCGCGAGGCCGAACGGCCGGACATAGCCGTCATGGTTGGCGGTCAGCTCGATGGCGCCTTCGCGGGAGGCGCGGCGCTCCACCCGGACATCGGTGGGTCCCTCGGCGATGAAGGGGCCGCCCTCGCCCGCGCCGAGCGGCGCGGCGAAGCGGCTGGACGAGATGTCGCCGATGGCGAGCGTCGAATGCGCCGCGGTGACGCGGGCGAGGCGGCGGTTGGTCGGGCTCGCGCCGCGCGGGACGCCGCAATTGACGACGATCCGCGCCGCGCCGGCCGACAGCTCGAAGGCGAGCGTGCCGGCATGGGCTTCCCGCGACAGCGCCGGCGGCGGCGGCGTGCCCGTATCCATGACGAGGACGGCAGGCCCCGCCTCCATCCGCTCGTAGCCGGAATGGGGCGCGTGCTGGATCGGGCTGGCCCGGGCCTCGTCATAGGCGAGCAGCGTCGCGACGAGGTCCGGGAAGGTGAGGCCCATGCCGTTGAACAAGGCGAGCGAGCCGTCCCCGTGCCGGAACAGCCGCAGCATCGGCATCATGCGGTCGATGGCGCGGTTCAGGCCTGCCGGCGCCTCCACCGCGCGGGCCGCGAAGGCCTGGCGGAGCGGCAGCAGATCGGTGAGGAGTTCGACCAGCACGGCCGGGCTGCGGCCCACATGCCCGCCATCGGGAAGGATCTGGCGGTCGAGGCCCGTGTCGAGCGCGCGGGCACCGCGCCGCAGGAAGCGGTCGGCATCCGCCATGCAGAGGCCGGCGAAACACAAGGCGAGCGCCGCCAGCAATTGCTCCTCGCCGACAAGCGACGGCAGCACGCGCGACAGGTCGGTCGCATCCCGCGCAAGGCCCCGCATGAACCGGCGGTAGAAGACGTAGTCGGCATCCTTGAGGACGACGCTGGAATGGCTGAGCATGGAGACCAGCCGCCGGGCCGTCACCCGCGCCCGCAGCCGGGGCGCCGACCGGAGCCGCGCCTGCTGCAGGTAATCGGCCACGAGCGCCCGGGCATTGGCGCTGGCGAGCGCCGTCTCGGCGGCGCGCAGATGCCGCAGCCAAGAGAAGCCGTACAGGACCTCGGCCCAGGCGATCGTCGGCGGCTCCACGTCGAAGGGGCTGCGCCCGCCCGTGGAGACGACCCGTCCGGCGAAGCCGTAATGGCCGCTATAGATGTCGGTGGCGACGGTGGGATCGCTGGTCCGCAGGTCCGGCGGCACGATCAGCAGCCGCTCAGGCGCGCGCCCGCCATAGGGACGCACCGCGCCGAGCGCCCGGGCGAACGAGGCCCGCCCGCGGCGATAGGCTTCGCCCAGGGTCACAGGCGCCAGCCGCCATTGGTCGGCCGCGTTCGTCACTCGTCCATCGCCCCAGGGACCCAAGGTTCCCGCCGCTCCGCGCGGCAGGTCCCATATAAAGCGATCCTTTGCGTTGAGGCTTCATTAATCCTGCCGCCGCAACCGGCAGGCGAAGAACCCGTCCATCCCGCCGCCGCGCGGCACGTCGGACGGCAGCATGGACGGCAGCGTGCGCAGGTCGCCCGCCGCCGTGATCGCATCTTGAAGCCCGCCGATCTCGTCCGCCGCGACCGGCTTGCGCCGGAACGCGGGATGCGCCTTGAGGAAACGCGCGACCTGCGCCTCCCCTTCCTCGGGCTCCAGCGAGCAGGTGCAATAGACCAGCCGCCCGCCGGGCTTCACCAGGCTGGCGGCGTGGTCGAGAAGCCGCGCCTGCAGGCCCGCGAGCTTGGCGATATCGGCCTCGGTCTTCGTCCAGGCGACGTCGGGATGCCGGCGCAGCGTGCCGGTTGCCGAGCACGGGGCGTCGAGCAGCACGGCATCCGCCGGCTCGACCGCGAGACCGGCCGCGTCGGCCGCCAGGATCTCGGCGGTCAGCCCCAGACGCTTCAGATTGGCCTCGACCCGCTCCAGCCGCTTTTCCGAGCGGTCGACCGCCGTCACGGCGGCGCCGGCGGCGGCGATTTGCGCGGTCTTGCCGCCCGGCGCGGCGCAGAGGTCGAGCACGCGCTCGCCCGCCTTCGGCGCGAGCAGAACCACGGGCAGCGCCGCGGCGGCGTCCTGGACCCACCAGGCGCCCTCCTCGAAGCCGGGCAGCGAGGGCACGGCGCCGCGATTCGTCACGCGCAGCGAGCCGGTCGGCAGCAGCACCGCGCCCAGCCTCTCGGCCCAGCCGGCGGCATCCGCCTTCACCGAGAGGTCGAGCGCAGCGCCCCCGCCATGGGCCTGCGCGATGGCCCGGGCGCGCTCCTCGCCATAGGCCGCGCGCCATCGTTCGGCGAGCCAGGCGGGCGTGTCGTCGGCAAGGGGGTCGCGCGAAGCGACGATCTCGTCCTTCTCGGCGCTCAGCCGGCGCAGCACGGCATTGGCGAGCCCGTGATAGGGAGCCGAGCGGTTGTCGTCCCGCGTCAGCCCGACGGCGATGTCGACCGCCGCATGATCCGGCACGTCGAGGTCGAGGATCTGTGCGGCGGCCGTCAGGAGGATCGCCTCCAGCGGACCCGACTTCGAGGGCAGCCCCTTGGGCATGCGCTCGGCCAATGCGCGCCGCAGGGAGCCGAGATGGCGGAACGTGACGATGGCGATGGCCCGCGCCAGCGCCCCGTCCCGCTCGTCGAGGAAGGCGGCGTCGATGGCCTGATCGAGGCTCTCGTCCAGGGCCGCTCGGCTTTTCAGGACGTGCTCCACGACCTCGACGGCAAGCCGCCGGACCTTCAGGCCCGGCGGCTCGTTGCGATGGTTCGGCCTGCGCCGCGCTGTCTCGCTCGCCACCGATCAGCCCCAGGGCCCGCGGCGCGGGGCGCCCGCGCTGGACCAGGGGCTTGTGGCGGCGCCGGCGGAGAACCCGGCGCGGCTCGACGCCGGGCCCGGCCCGGCGCCCGTCTGCCGGGCGAAGTCCTCCAATGCCGCGATGCGGTTGGCGGTGGACGGATGGGTCGAGAACAGATTGTCGAACCCGCCCGCCGTCAGCGGATTGATGATGAAAAGCGGCGCCGTCGCCGGATGGCGCTCCGCATCCTCGTTGGGGATCGCCTGCGCGCCGCGCTCCAGCTTGGCGAGGGCGGAGGCGAGCCAGAGCGGGTTGCCGCAGATTTCGGCGCCGCTGCGATCGGCCACGTATTCCCGCGAGCGGCTGACCGCGAACTGGATCACCATCGCGGCCATCGGCGCCAGCACCGCCATCAGGAGCGTGCCGATGACGCCGAGCCCGCCATTGTTGCGGTTGCCGCCGCCGAAGAGAAGGCCGAACTGCGCGATGGCCGAGATCGCGCCGGCGATGGTCGCCGAGACCGTCATGGTCAGCGTGTCGCGATGCTTGATATGCGCCAGCTCGTGCGCCATCACGCCGGCCAGTTCCTCGCGGCTCATCAAGTGGAGAAGCCCGGTCGTGGCGGCGACGGCCGCGTTTTCCGGGTTCCGGCCGGTGGCGAAGGCGTTGGGCTGCGGGTTGTCGATCACGTAGACGCGCGGCATGGGCAGGCCGGCGCGCTGCGCCAGCTCACGCACCATGCCGACGAGCTCCGGCGCCGTGCTGTCGTCGACCTCCTGCGCGCCGTGCGCGGAGAGCGCGAGCTTGTCCGAGTTCCAATAGGCGAAGACATTGGTCACGGCTGCGAAGCCGAGCGCAATGAGCATGCCGCCCTGACCGCCGAGCGCGAAGCCGACGACGCCGAACAGCGCTGTCAGCGCCGCCAGCAGGAGGCCGGTACGCCAGAAATTCATCGTCACCCTCCTTGGGCCCGCAGATCGCGAACCTTCGCCCTGCCACAGCCCGCTTCAACGTCCTATATGTGGGGAGGACAGGTCCCGCCGATCAAGGGCGCGGCCGCAGCGACCAGACGCCCGATGAACGACACGACCCTCCCGAACGATCCATCGCCGTCGGCAACGCCCGCCGGAGATACGACGCAGCCCCGCCCTTTGTCCCCGGCCGCCGAGCGCGCCCTCGCGGAGGCGCGCCAGCGGCGCGACGCGGCCGCGGCCGAAGCGGCCCGCCCGAAGCCGAAGGAGATCAACGGACGGACAGGCCCCGAGCCGGTGCGCTACGGCGACTGGGAGGTCAAGGGCATCGCCTCGGACTTCTAGCGCCGATCGATTCTCGAGGCGCCGATACACGCATGACGCGTGTGAACATTTACAACGTGTAGGATCGTATTCACATAGCGGTCGAGCCGTGCTATGGATTCACCATGCCGGCTTCACGGGTGACCTCCACGGCCCTCCTTCCCGCGCTCGCCCTCGTGGCGGGCGCGGGGTTCGTTTCCGGCTGGCATGCGCGGGAGTGGGGCGGGACATCGGCACGGGCGGCAGCTCCCGCGGCATCCGCCGCCATCGCCGCGCCCGGAACCTATGCCGCCCGCGTCCTGCGCATCGTCGACGGCGACACGCTGGAGGCGCAGGTTGCGACCTGGCCGGGCCAGACCGTCGAGGTGAAGGTGCGGCTGCGCGGCATCGATGCGCCCGAGCTCGACGGCGCCTGCCGGGAGGAGACGGCACGGGCGGACGCGGCGCGCGAGGCCCTGGCGCGGCTGGCGTCGGGTGATGTCGTTCTCAGCGAGGTCGGACCGGACCGTTATTACGGCCGCGTCGTCGCCCGCGTCGCGGCGAACGGCGTCGATCTCGGGGCCGCGCTGATGGCCGCCGGCCATGCCCGGGCCTATGGCGGGCGCAAGCGCACCGGCTGGTGCCCCGCCCAAGGCTGACAAAGCCGGCGCGACGCGCTATCGGCTGGGCAGTCCGTCCCGCGAGCCTTCACCATGTCCTCTGCCGCCAAGCGTCTGGCCGCCTTCCGCGGTCTTCTGGAAGACGTCCACCGCGCCCTGGCGCTGCGCTTCGGCTTCGAGCTGTGGGACGGCTCGACCGTTCCCGCCGATCTCGGCGCCGATGCCATGCGCCTCGTCCTCGCCGACGAGGGCGTCGTGGCGAGCCTCGTGCGGCGGCCGACGCTCGACACGGTGCTGAACCTGCACGTCGCCGGACGGATCGACCTGAAGAACGGCACGATCTTCGATCTCGCCGCCGTGCGGCCGCAGGGCAAGGTCGGCCGCATGCTGAAGGGCGTCGGCAAGCTGAAGGCGCTACGGACCCTGGGCGGCTTCCTGACGGCGCCGCGCGGCGACCCGCGCCCGCTCGCCGCCATTCGCGGCGACGAGATCGCCCGCGACGGCCGGCCGGAGACCAACAAGGCCAACGTCCACTACCATTACGACGTCTCGAACGCTTTCTACCGCCTCTTCCTCGATGAGGAGATGGTCTATACCTGCGCCTATTTCGCGGAATGGCACGACGACATCGACAGGGCCCAGCGCGACAAGCTGGACATGATCTGCCGCAAGCTGCGCCTGCAGCCGGGCGATAGGTTCCTCGATATCGGCTGCGGCTGGGGCGCTCTCGTCTGCCACGCGGCGCAGCATTACGGCGTCATCGCCACCGGCGTCACGCTCGCCGAGGAACAGGCCAAGCTTGCCCGCGAGAAGATCGCCCGCCTCGGCCTCCAGGACCGCGTGACCATCGTGGAGAAGGACTACATCCAGATGGAGGGCGAATTCGACAAGATCTCGTCCATCGGCATGTTCGAGCAGGTCGGCATCCGCAACCATCCGGACTATTTCCGCACGGTGCACCGGCTGCTGCGGCCGCGCGGCCTCTATCTGCACCACACGATCGCCCGCCGGGCCAAGAAGTCCGACAGGGACTTCGCGAGGCTCAAGCCCGAATACCGGGCGCTAATCCGCTACATCTTTCCCGGCGGCGAGCTCGATCACCTGGGCATGTCGGTCTCGAATCTCGAGCGTCACGGCTTCGAGGTCCACGACGTCGAGGCCTGGCGCGAGCATTACCAGCGCACCACGAAGCTGTGGTGGGAGCGCCTGAACGCCCGCCGCGCCGAGGCCGAAGCCGAGATCGGCCCGGAAAAGACGCGGATGTGGCTGCTCTATCTCGCGGGCTGCTCGCTGGCCTTCGAGCGCGCCGCCGTCGGCGTCAACCAGACGCTGGCATCCCGGCGCACGCGCGGTCCCTCCGGGCTGCCGCCGTCCCGCGCCGACCTCTACCGCTAGGCAGCCGGGCGTTCCGCCCGGTTCCCACGCATTTTAATCATATGTGCGAGATTGGCTCGCAACGCCCTGCCCCGTCTGGCAGGATCGCCCCGATTTCATGGGGAGGCCGCTGACGTGGCCGGAGACGGAAAAGGGCGCGCCGCGAAGAACGGCGCGCCCTTTTTCGATGCCTGCCTGCCCGGCGCAGCCGGGCCGATGCGCCCTACTTGGCGAACATGTCCAGCTTCTTGAAGTGGTCCGCGAGCAGGTAATAGAAGGTCAGCCGCGACTTGGTCCGGTCGGCCTTCATGGTCTCGCAGACCGCCTTGATCGCGCCGTCGAGGTCACCGCTGGTGAGGCCGAGCTTCTTCTTCAGGAAGTTCTCGCGCACCCGGTCGATCTCCTTGGCGTCGGAGCAGGCGACGTAGCGGGTGTCGGACTTGCTCAGCACCAGCTTGTAGGTCTTCTCGAGCCCGGCGAGCGCCTTCTCGTTCACGGCGCCCTTGGCGTATTTCTTCACGTCCGCGAGATGATCGGCCATTCCCTGTATCCCCTTGTGCCAAGCGGACGTACCGGCCGTTGCGGGCCGTGCCGCTTCGACGACGAGGCTAGCACCGGCGCGTGAGTCCGTCAGCCCCCGCCGCGGCGTGAACGGACGCCTGTCAGGGCAGGACGATCACCGTGGTTCCCACCCGCACCCGCTCATAGAGATCCACGATGTCCTCGTTGAGCATGCGGATGCAGCCATAGCTGGCATAGGTGCCGATGGACCGGCGCATCGAGGGGGACGTGCCGTGGATCGCGTACTGGTCGCGGTCGAGCGTCATGGCCCGGGCACCCATCGGGTTTGCCGGCGTGCCGCCGGGAATGACGTCCGGCAGTCTTGGATTGTCCCGCTTGACCTCAGCCGGCGGAGACCAGGCGGGCTCCACATACTTGCCGTCGATCCGGGCGGTGCCGGACCATTGCTTGCCCGGCCTGCCGACCGCGACGCGGTAGCGGATCGCCGACCCGTCGCCGAGCGGCAGATACAGCGCGCGCTCGCGGTTGCGCACGACGATGGTGCCCGGCTCCAGGTCCGGCGCGGAGACGATCTCCCGCGCCTTCGCGGAAAGCGGCGATGCGAGCCACGCGGCGAGTGCCGCGAGGACGAGATGTTTCTTCATGACGCCTGCCCGACCAGTTTTCTGGTTCTCAGAACGCACAACGTGCCGTTGCGGTTCTCACCGAAGGATTGACGCGCGCGCGCCATCGCCGGGCAGCGTTAAGCGCCGGTAAGCGTGCCCCCGTCGGCCTGCGCCGCCAGTGCGGCCAGCACGCGCTCCGCAGGCGCGACGCGGACCTCGAACTCGTCCGCCGCGAAGGCGGCGAGGCCCGGCGCCCGGCCCGGATGGCAGGGCATCGTCGCGTCGCTGACCATCAGGCTGTCGAAATCGCGCTCGGCGGCGTCGATGGCCGAGAGGCCGACGCAGCCATCCGTGAACGCGCCGCAATGGACCGCGTGGGTGACGGCCATGTCCCGCAGCGTCTGCGCCAGCGGCGTGCGCAGATAGGCGCTGTAGCGCGTCTTGGCGATCCGCAGCGTGCCGGGGGGCCAGACGAGCCCTTCAAGGTCCGCCGCGTCCTCGCTGCCGGCCAGCATGACTGCCGTGCCGTTGCGCCGCATCCGCAGGCTGAAGGTGGAGCCGTCCGGCGCATGTTCGGTCGTCACCGCGATCACCGGATGGCCCGCCTGGGCGAAGGCGGCGGCCAGCGCGTTGACGGCCTCCACCAGGCCCTCGCGTCCGGCCGCGTGGCGCTCGTCGCGGAAATAGCCTCTCTGGAGGTCGATGCAGATCAGGCCCGCGCGCATGGCTCCGTTCCCGGCGCCCTCGCGGCGCCCGGAAGGGAAACCGCCGAACCCGGCCGGAAGTTCTCCGGCCGGGCCGTGCGCGAAAGGGTCAACCCGCCTTGCGCTTGTTCTGGCGGTTGGTGATCAGGTCGTCGACGACCGCCGGATCGGCGAGGGTCGACGTGTCGCCGAGATTGCCGAACTCGTCCTCGGCGATCTTGCGCAGGATGCGGCGCATGATCTTGCCCGAACGTGTCTTGGGCAGGCCGGGCGCGAACTGGATGAGGTCGGGAGAGGCGATCGGCCCGATATCCTTGCGCACCCAGTTGACGAGTTCGCGCCGCAGGTCTTCCGAGGGCTGCTCGCCCGCCATCAGGGTCACATAGGCGTAGATGCCCTGCCCCTTGATGTCGTGCGGATAGCCGACGACCGCGGCCTCGGACACTTTGGGATGGGCGACGAGGGAGCTCTCGACCTCCGCCGTGCCCATCCGGTGGCCGGAGACGTTGATGACGTCGTCCACCCGGCCCGTGATCCAGTAATAGCCGTCCGCGTCGCGGCGGCAGCCGTCGCCGGTGAAGTACTTGCCCTTGTAGGTGGAGAAGTACGTCTCCTCGAACCGCTTGTGGTCGCCGTAGACGGTGCGCATCTGGCCCGGCCAGCTGTCGGCGATGCACAGGTTGCCCTCGCAGGCGCCCTCCAGCACTTTGCCCTCGGCGTCCACGATTTCCGGCTTCACGCCGAAGAAGGGCCGCGTCGCCGATCCGGGCTTGAGGCTCGTCGCGCCGGGAAGCGGCGTGATGAGGATGCCGCCGGTCTCCGTCTGCCACCACGTGTCCACGATGGGGCAGCGATCGTCGCCCACGACCCGGTGATACCATTCCCACGCTTCGGGATTGATCGGCTCGCCGACCGAGCCGAGCAGCCTGAGCGATGCACGGGACGTCTTCTTCACCGGCTCGTCGCCCGCCTGCATCAGCGCGCGGATGGCGGTCGGCGCGGTGTAGAAGATGTTGACCTTGTGCTTGTCGATGACCTCCCAGAACCGGGAGAGCGAGGGATAGTTCGGCACACCCTCGAACATCAGCGTCGTCGCGCCGTTCGCCAGCGGTCCGTACAGGATGTAGCTGTGGCCGGTGACCCAGCCCACGTCGGCCGTGCACCAGTAGATGTCGCCGTCGTGGTAGTCGAAGACGTATTGATGCGTCATCGCAGCGTAGACGAGGTAGCCCGCGGTCGTGTGCAGCACGCCCTTGGGCTTTCCCGTCGAGCCGGACGTGTAGAGGATGAACAGCGGGTCCTCCGCGTCCATCTCCGCGGCCGGGCACTCGTCGGTGACCATGGCGGCCGCCTCGTGCCACCACACGTCGCGGCCGGCCTCCATGGCGACCTCGCCGCCGGTGCGGCGCACGACGATGACGTGATCGACATTGCCGACCTTGGCGATGGCGGCGTCGACATTGGCCTTCAGAGGGACCTTCTTGCCGCCGCGCAGGCCCTCGTCCGCCGTGATGATGACGCGCGAGCCGCAATCCTCGATGCGGCCGGCGAGCGAATCCGGCGAGAAGCCGCCGAACACGACCGAGTGGACCGCCCCGAGCCGGGCGCAGGCCAGCATCGCATAGGCCGCCTCGGGGATCATTGGCATGTAGATCGTGACCCGGTCGCCCTTCTTCACCTCGCGGTTGCGCAGCACGTTGGCCATGCGGCACACCTCGGCGTGCAGCTCGCGATAGGTGATCTTGCGGTCGTCCTTCGGATCGTCGCCTTCCCAGATGATCGCGACCTGATCGCCGCGGGTCTTCAGGTGGCGGTCGATGCAATTCCAGGCGACGTTGGTGCGCCCATCCTCGAACCATTTGATGGAGATGTTGCCCGGGGCGTAGCTGACGTTCTTCACCCGGGTGAAGGGCTTCATCCACTCGATGCGCCCGGCCTCTTCGCGCCAGAACCCTTCCGGGTCGCGGACCGAGGCCTCGTACTTCGCCCGGTAGGCCGCATCGTCCAGATAGGCGCGCCGGGCCCACTCGGCCGGGACGGGATAGGTCTTCACTTCCATCGGGCAGTCCCCCTTGGATCGGGCGCGCTTCAAGGCGCGCTCTTGCGCGTTGATTATCTGATCGGCGCGGGCACGGACAAGGCGGCTCGGCTTGCCACTTTGGCTATGCGTCCAAAGTGGCGTGCGATAACCCGGGCGGGCTCAAGACCCGCCGTGCACGCCCCGCGCGGACAGGGCCGCGGCGATCTCGTCGAACACCGCCGGATCCTCGACCGTCGCCGGCATGGTCCAGGCCGCGCCGTCGGCGATCTTCTTCATCGTGCCGCGCAGGATCTTCCCGGAGCGCGTCTTGGGCAGGCGCCGCACGGCGATGGCGAGCTTGAAGGCGGCCACCGGCCCGATCCGGTCGCGCACCAGGGCGACGATCTCCTTCTCGACCTGCTCGGGCGGCGTCTCCACGCCCGATTTCAGCACGATGAACCCGCAGGGCACCTCGCCCTTCAGCGCGTCGGCGACGCCGATCACGGCGCATTCGGCCACCGCGGGATGGGAGGACAGCGCCTCCTCCATCCCGCCGGTGGAGAGCCGGTGTCCGGCGACGTTGATGATGTCGTCGGTCCGGCCCATCACGTAGACGTAGCCGTCCGCGTCGATATAGCCGGCATCCGAGGTGCAGTAATGGCCCGGGAACAGCGAGGTGTAGCTTTCCCTGAACCGCTGGTCGGCGTTCCACAAGGTGGGCAGCGCGCCGGGCGGCAGCGGCAGCGTGGCGGCGAGCGTTCCCATCTCGCCGGCGGGGAGCGGACGGCCCTGTTCGTCCAGCACCTTCAGTTCCCAGCCGGGCATCGGCACCGTGGGCGAGCCGTATTTCACCGGGAGCTTCTCCACGCCGAGAGGGTTGCCGCAGATCGGCCAGCCCGTCTCGGTCTGCCACCAATGGTCGATGACGGGTACGCCGATGAGGCGCTCGGCCCACATCACCGTGTCCGGGTCGGCGCGCTCCCCCGCCAGGAACAGGGCCCGGAAGCGGGACAGGTCGCGCCCGGCGAGGAGCCGGCCCTCCGGGTCCTCCTTCTTGATCGCCCGGAAAGCGGTCGGCGCGGTGAAGAGCGTCACCACGCCGTGCTGCGCGATGACCCGCCAATAGGCGCCCGCATCGGGCGTCCCCACGGGCTTGCCCTCGTAGAGCACGCTCGTCGCACCGTGGATGAGCGGGCCGTAGACGATGTAGGAATGCCCGACGACCCAGCCGATGTCGGAGGCCGTCCAGAACACCTCGCCCGGCGCGATGCCGTAGAGATGGCTCATGCTCCAGGCGAGGGCCACCATGTGCCCGCCATTGTCGCGCACCACGCCCTTGGGCTTGCCCGTCGTGCCCGACGTGTAGAGCACGTAGAGCGGATCGGTCGCCGCGACGGTCACGCACTCGGCCTTGCGGCCTGCCGCGCGCGTCTGCGCGACGGTCTCGGCCCAGTCCCGGTCCCGACCCTCGACGAGGGCGGCCTGCGCCTGCGGGCGCTGCAGCACGAGGCAGGCGCGCGGCTTGTGCGACGCCATCGCGATCGCCTCGTCCAGAAGCGGCTTGTAGGGCACGACGCGCTGGGCCTCGATGCCGCAGGATGCGGCGAGGATCACGCCGGGCTGGGCGTCGTCGATGCGGGCCGCCAGTTCCTTGGCGGCGAAACCGCCGAACACGACCGAATGCACCGCGCCGATGCGCGCGCAGGCCAGCATCGCCGCCACGGCCTCCGGCACCATCGGCATGTAGATGACGACGCGGTCGCCTTTTGCGACGCCCATGTCCTGCAGCAGGGCGGCGAGCGTCGCCACCTCGTCCAGCATCTCGGCGTAGGTGATGTGCCGGACCGCGCCGGTGACCGGGCTGTCGTGGATGATCGCGGTCTGGCCGCCGCGACCGCCCGCGACGTGCCGGTCCAGCGCGTTGTGGCAGGTGTTGCAGGTCGCGTCGGGGAACCAGCGCCCATAGGGGCCGCTATCGGCATCGAAAGCGCGCCGCGGCGGGCTGACCCAGTCGATCGCCCTGGCCGCCGCCAGCCAGAAGCCTTCGCGGTCGCTCGTCCACTGCCCGTACACATCGCGATAGCTGCGTTCCGCGATCGTGCCGGCGGCCTGCGCGCTCATGGTCGGTCTCCCCCGCGCCGGGCTCCGCTTGGCTTTGCATGGCAGGCCCGCGCGCAATGCGTTTGCGCGAACAGTGCCGCCGTCCCATAGGTGAGGCAACCGGCCCGTGCACCCGACTTTCGGCGTGCCACGAAAGACGGTTCCCGCCCCTTCGCCAAGTCCATGCGATGATCGCCGATCCCGTCTTCTACGCCGCCGCGGTCCCGGCCGTGATCCTGATGGGCCTGGCCAAGGGCGGCTTTTCCGGCATCGGGCTCTTGTCCCTGCCGCTGATGGCGCTGGTGGTGTCGCCGGTCCAGGCGGCGGCGATCACGCTGCCGATCCTCCTGGTCCAAGATGCGGTGAGCGTCTGGGCCTACCGCAAGCAATGGGACGGCCGGAACGTCGTGATCCTGGCCTGCGGCGCCGTCTTCGGCATCCTCGCGGGCTATCTGCTGGCGGCGCAGGTGTCGGACGCCGTCGTCCGTCTGGCGATCGGCCTGATCTCGGTGGCCTTCGCGATCCAGCGGCTGGCGCTGGGGGCGCGGGCCAAGATCACGGGCGCCGCGGTCGCGCCGGGTCTGTTCTGGGGCGCCGTGTCCGGCTTCACCAGCTTCGTGGCCCATGCCGGCGGGCCGCCCTTCCAGGTCTACGTGATGCCGCAGAAGATGCACCGCGAGCTCTTCGCCGGCACGGGCGCGGTGTTTTTCGCGATCATCAACCTCATCAAGGCGCCGCCCTACTTCGCCCTCGGGCAGTTCACCCGCGAGAACCTGACCACGGCGGCGGTCCTCTTTCCGGTCGCCATCGTCTCGACCTGGGCCGGCGTCGTGCTGGTGCGCCGCGTCTCCGGCGAGCGCTTCTACACCATCGTCTATCTGCTGCTGATCGGCGTCGGCGGGAAGCTGATCGTGGACGGCCTGCTGCCGCTTGTCAGGGCTTGAAGACCTCGATCAGGTCGTCCAGCCCGTCGGCCGCATAGGCCCCGATCCGCGCCGGAGCCGTCCAGAGATGGTCGGCGAACTCGCGCGTCATCAGCAGGGGCTCGGCGAGCTGCTTGTTGAGCTTGGCGACGCGGCTCGCGACGTTCACGTCCCGGCCGACCACGGTGAAGTCGAGCCGGGTGCCGGAGCCCACATTCCCGTAGGCGACCTCGCCGTGGTGGAGCGCGATGCCGGCCTCGAAGCGCTCCACCTCGCTGACCTCGCTGTTCCGGACGGCGATGCATCGCAGCCCCTCGCGCGCCGCCTCGAGCGCCGATTGCGGCGCCCCGCCGGTATCGTCGCCCTGGTCGCGGAAGATGGCGAGCAGGCCGTCGCCCATATATTTCAGGACCTCCCCGCCCTCCGCCTCGATCTGCGGCACGAGGCAGTCGAAATAGTCGTTGAGGAGGTTCGCCACTGCCTCCGGCTCCATGGAGGAGGTGCGCCGCGTATAGCCGCGCATGTCGGCGAACAGGATGGCGGAGCGGATGCGCTTGATCTGCCCGCGATGGACCGAGCCCGCGAGGATCTCGTCGCGCGGATCGCTCCCCACATAGGTGGAGAGGATCTGGTTGAGCCGCTGGTTTCCCGCCGAGATCTCCACATAGACCGTCAGGGCCGGCAGGACGTAACGCAGCAGCGCCTCCGCCTCGGGCGTGAAGCCCTCCGGCGCGCGCGTGGCGAAGGCCACCCCGTTGTCGTCGCCATTGGCGAAGAAGATCGGATAGCAGAAATAGTGGACATAGCCGTCCGCCTTCAGCTGCGGGACGATGCCGAACCGGTCGTCAGGCGTCGTCGGCAGCCACAGCGACAGGGGCTGGCGGGACTGGTGGACGTGGAAGAAGGGGCTGCGCTCGTATTGCTCGCGCGAGCCCGGCCGGTAGGCGAAGGCCTCGCGCCGCACCGGCTCGCCCCTCACCCAGAACCGCGCCACGGCCGACAATTCGGCGTGGAGCGTCGTGACGGTGACGGTGGCCCTGTCGATGGGCACTCCGGCTTCGACCAGCTTCTCGCAGAACTGCGCGAAGACGTGGTCACCGTCGCCCGATAGCCGGGCCTCGCAGATCAGCCAGTCGCGGATGGCATCGCCCGCGGCGCGCGCCTGCGCTCCCAGGCCACCGATGGCGGCAGGGACAAGCAGGGAGGCGAGCGGAGCGGCGTCTGTCACTGGCGCAAGCTGTGCGTTCGCGCCCCCGACTTCAAGGGCCGCCGCGCCTGTCGGCGCCCCAGCGTTGCGCCCACGCCTCAGGCCTCCGCGGAGCGGGCCTTCAGGACTGTCACCGCCTTCGGCTTCACCTGGAAGCGCATCGGCGTGCGTTCGTAGAAGAGTTCGCCGTCCCGGGTGATCCAGCGGCGCGGCCGTGTGCCGGAGATCATGAAGGAGCGCGCGGCGAAGGTCTCGATATCGGGATTGTCCCGCCAGGCCCCGGTGACGAGGTCACGGCCGAGCATCGCCCGGCGCAGCATCGAGACATCCTTGGCGACGTGGATCTCGATCAGACCCCCGTCGAGATTCGCGCGGCGCCAGTCGGTGCCCCCGAACCGGTTGGCCGTGACCAGCACCGCATAGGCATCGAGCACATGGGCATCGCCGCCGGTCTCCACCATGACGGTGAAACGGCCGCTCTGGCGGAAGGCGCGGAAATGCGACATGGCCCAGGCCGCGTGCCGCCCGAGCACCGGCAGCGAGAGGTCGCGCAGCCGCTCCCGCGCCCGCGCCACGTGGGCGAAATAGCCGAGGCCGCAGACGGAATGGAACGGCTTGCCGTTGATGAGGCCGAGATCGATCCGCATCGGCTCGGCCGCCGCCAGGGTCTCCACCGCCTGCTCGTAGGGGAAGGGGATTCCGAGGTCGCGGGCCAGGATGTTGATCGTGCCCAGCGGCAGCACGCCCAGTGTCTTGTCGCTGTCCGTCAGGATCGACAGCGCGCGCCCCACCGTGCCGTCGCCGCCGCCGATCAGGATCGTGTCGTGGTCGGAGACCTTGGCCTGCCGCAGGTGGTCGCCGATCGAGCGGGGCTTGGCGAGGACGACGTCGACGCGATCGCCCCGCGCCGAGAAGGCGCGCTTGAGCGTGCCGGCCGGGTCCGGGACCTGTCCGTCCAGGAACGTGCCCGCGCGGGCGTTCAGAATGGCGAGGATCTTGCGCATCGGCTCTGGAGATGGGGTCGCGACAGTCCAAACGCCACGGACTGCCGTTCCGTTCCGTCACCGTGCATGGCGGCGCTCCCGCCGCGCCCTCAAGCGGGGACGGGTCTTGGCCGGCCGTTCTCGTCGATGGCGACGAAGGTGAAGGTCGCCTCGGTGACCTTCTCCATGACGTTGGTCTGGAAGCGCTGGGCCCAGGCCTCGATCTCGATCGTCATCGAGGTCCGTCCGATGCGCGTCACGTCGGTATAGACGCACAGGACATCGCCGACCTTCATCGGCTTCAGGAAGGTCATGGCATCGACCTTGACCGTCACGACGCGCCCCTGCGCGCGCTCCACGCCGCGGATGCCGCCGGCCTGGTCCATGCAGGCCATGACCCAGCCGCCGAAAATATCGCCGTTGGCGTTGGTGTCGGCGGGCATGGCGATGATGCGCACCGTCAGGTCGCCGCGCGGGCCGGGTCCTTCCACCATCGGGGTCATTGCCGTGCTGTCTCCGTCTCAGGCGGGCCGCATGGCGCCGCGCGGCCGCCAGATCAGCCAGCCGATCAGCGCCAGGTTCAAGAGGTTCCACGCGAAGCCGTTGAGGAAGGCGACGCGGTAGGAGCCGAACATGTCGAAGATGACGCCCGAAATCCAGCCGCCGACGGCCATGCCGATCATCGTGGCGAAGAGGACCGAGGCGATCCGGCGCCCGGCCTCCCGCGGAGGCAGGAACTCACGGACGATGACCGCATACATCGGCACGATGCCGCCCTGGAACAAACCGAAAATGCCCGAAACCACATAGAGCGCGGTCAGCCCGTCGAACCACAGATAGAGGAACAGGGCGACGGCCTGCATCAGAGAACCGACGAAGAGCGTCATCGCCCCGCCGATCCGGTCCGCGACGAAGCCCGAGGCGAGGCGGCTGATGATGCCGAGCGCCAGCATGAGGCTCAGCATCTGCGCGCCGCGGGCCGGTCCGTAGCCGAGATCGCTGCAATAGGCGACGATGTGGACCTGCGGCATGGCCATGGCCATGCAGCAGGCGAAGCCGGCGACGAAGAGCACGATCTGCAGCGTGCGCGGGCTGATGCCGAGCCCGGCCCGCGCCGCCTCCGTCGCCGCCTCGGCGCTCGCCATGGCGGCCGCGCTCGGCCGGGCCCGCAGCAGCCAGGCCAGCGGCAGGATGATCGCCGCGCAGGCCAGGCCCATGGCGATGTGCGTGGTGCGCCAGCCATAGGACGTGAAGCCGGCCTGGATGATGAGCGGCCAGACCGCGCCGGCCATGTAATTGCCCGTCGCGGCGAAGGCGACCGCGATCCCCCGGCGCTTCACGAACCACAGCGACAGGTCGGCGATGAGCGGCGCGAACCCCGCCGCCGAGCCGAAGCCGACGAGCAGGTGGACGAGCGTGAACTGCCACAGGTCCTGGGACAGGCCGGCAAGCGTATAGCCGAGGGCAAGCATCACCGCGCCGATGGCCGCGGGCACCGCGATGCCGTGGCGATCGGCGACCCGCCCCATGGCGATCGTGCCGCCGGCGAAGCCGATCATCGCGAACGTGTAGGCCAGCGAGGCCCCGCCCCTCAGCGCGCCGAATTCCTGCTGAACCGTGGGCAGCGCCACGACGACCGACCAGTTGCCGACGCAGGCGACGAGGCCCAGCGCCAGCGACAGAGCGAGCCGGAGCCAGGCATAGGGCGAGTCGGGGGCGTGCTGGACCGCTGGTCTCATCGGCGGACATTCCGCACGGGGTGCCGGCCCGGTCAACCCGGCGGGACCGCCCATATGGGCATCGGCACGGCGGACGAGCGCAGCGGCATCAATCCGGCGCCAGCCGCTCCAGCTGGTCGAAGGACAGGGAATGGACGTGGAGCGTCTCGCGGCTCGCGCCGAGCGCATCGTAGAACGCCTGACCCTCCGGATTATCGGGCCGGGATGTCCACCACAGATAGGCGCCGCCCGATTGCAGGACGAGCTGCCCGGCGGCCGCCACCAGCGCCCGCGCGATGCCCCGGCGGCGATGGCCGCGGGCCACGTAGAGACCCTGCATATAGGCCCCGGCGACGGCCCAGCTCGTCTCGTAGGCCGGATTGAGAGCGGCATAGCCGGCGAGCCGTCCGCCTCCCGCGTCCGCCACGAGCACCATCAATCGCGGCTGGGGGCCGAGGACGTCGCGCCGGGCGGTCTCGACGCTGAAATGGCCCGTCGGGTGACCCTGCTGCGCCGAGAGGTCGGCGACCATGGCGACGAAGTCGGGCAGGTCCGCTTCGGCGAGCGGGCGAATGGTGCAAGCGCCGGTCATGGCGGGGCCCTCCATCGATTCCCTCCGGCAGGATAATCCCGTGCAGGATTGCCCGCGCGGGTCGCGTCATTGGGCGTCGTCCAGGAGCTTCGCGCCTCTGGCGAAGCGGCGGCGCCGTGCTTAGCTGTCGCCTCGCCATCCCGCACCGGCCGGAGACCCTCATGCTGAAATTCTACTTCAACGGCTCGCCGAACCCCTCCAAGGTCGCCCTGTTCCTCGAGGAGGCTGGCCTGCCCTACGAGCCGGTGCAGGTCGACACGCGCCGCGGCCAGCAATTCGACGCCGCTTTCCTGAAGGTCAATCCCAACGGCAAGGTGCCCGCCATCCTGGATGGCGACGTGGCCGTCTTCGATTCCAACGCGATCCTGCTCTATCTCGCCGAGAAGACCGGGCAGTTCCTCCCCGCAGGCGGCGACCGGGTTCGCGGGGAGCTCTTGTCCTGGCTGATGTTCGTCGCGACCGGCATCGGGCCCTTCTCGGGCCAGGCCGTGCATTTCAGGCACTTCTCGCCGGAGAAGGTGCCCTACGCCCATGATCGCTACCAGTACGAGGCGATGCGCCATTTTACCGTGCTGGACGAGCGTCTCGAAGGCCGCGACTGGGTCGTCGGCGATGCCTATTCCATCGTCGACATGGCCGTCTGGGGGTGGACGCGGATGACCGCTTTCGTCCTGGGCGAGGACGCGCTCGCCAGGCTGCCCAACGTGAAGCGGCACCACGACGCCATCGCGGCCCGGCCGGCTGCGGCGCGCGCGCTCGCCCTCAAGGATCGCTTCACCTGGAAGAGCGAGATGGACGACGAGGCGCGCCGCCACATGTTCAAGCATCTCAAGAGCGCCTGATTGCCCGCCCATAAGGCCCGCGCCACGCCCGCCGCGGCGCGCCGGCGACAGCGCACGGGAGCGGGATCAAGACAGGATACGTACGATGACCGCAGACCCCACCCCTTTCGACGACAGGCTCGACCTGCGGCTGGAGCGCGTCGTCGATGTGCCTCCCCAACTGATCTGGCGCGCCTGGACCGAGCCGGAGCTGCTGACGCGCTGGTTCACGCCGGCGCCCTGGACGACCGCCCATGCGCAGATGGACGTCCGGCCGGGCGGCAAGTTCCGCACCGTAATGCGCGGCCCCAACGGCGAGGAGCATGACAATACCGGCTGCTTCCTGGAGGTCGTGCCCCTGCGCCGGCTGGTCTTCACCGACGCGCTCGGCCCCGGCTTCCGGCCGGCGGGATCGGGGTTCATGACCGCTGTCATCGACATCGCGCCGGAGGGCAGCGGGACCCGCTATGTCGCAACCGTTCTCCATGCCAGCCCCGAAGCCCGCAGGAGCCACGAGGAGATGGGCTTCCAGTCCGGCTGGGGCGCGGCGCTCGACCAGCTCGTCGCCTTGGCCAAGACGCTCTGACAGGACAGATGAACCCCCGGCGCATCCGGCGCCGGGGGGTGCCGGATCAGGCGAACAGCCGCTCGCCCTCGTAATCGATGATCTGGCGGCCCTTGATCAAGGCCATCTCCCCGGCCGTCTGAGCATCGGGGAAGCGGTCCGCCCTGACGAATCTGTGGCTGCGCATCGTTCCGTCGGGGGCCGCCTTCTCGATCACGCCGCAGAGCTGGTACTGCCCGCCCTCCTTGTAGGGCGTGGCGCGGATCGTGAAGCCCTTGTGCTCGGCGGTCGGCCCCGCCGCGATCTCGGGCCCGCCGCTCTCGCCGCCGAGGCCGAAAAGCTTCTTCAGGAAGGACATGTCAGCGCTCCGTGAGGGCGAGCTTGGCGCCAAGGCCGACGAAGGCGGCCGCGAAGGTGCGGCGCAGCCATGTCATGACCCTCGGCCGCGAGATGACCTGGTCGCGCATCGCCGCGGCGAAGAGGCCGTAGAGCGCGAAGACGGCGAAGGTCATCGCCATGAAGACCCCGCTCAGTTCCATCATGCGCAGGAGCGGCGCGGGCGCGTCGGCGGCGATGAACTGGGGCAGGAAGGCCACGAAGAAGATCGAAAGCTTGGGATTGAGCAGGTTGATCAGGATGCCGTCCGTCAGCACCTTTCGCACGGACCGGGCATCCGTCTTCGTCTCGACCTTCAGCGCTCCGTGCTCCCGCAGCGTCTGCCACGCCATGTAGAGGAGGTACGCGACGCCGGCATACTTGACGATCTCGTAGGCGAGCGCGCTGGCATGAAGGATCGCCGCGACGCCCATCATCGCCGCCAGAAGATGCGGCACGATCCCGACTGTGCAGGCAAAGGCGGCAAGAACGCTCGCCCCGGAGCCCCGCGAGAGCCCGGCCGCGATCGTATAGATCGCCCCCGTCCCGGGCGAGGCGACGATGATGAAGGACGTCAGCAGGAATTCGGGGGACATGGCGATCTCCGCGGCGCGATGCGCCGCATCTGACTGCCGGCGCGAGCGGAAGTCCAGCTAGGCGGACGCCATGAAAAAGGCGGGCGCCGAAGCGCCCGCCTTCGTTCCGGCGCCGTGCCGGGAATCAATTGTCCAGGAAGCTCCGCAGCTTCCGGCTGCGGCTGGGGTGCTTGAGCTTCCTCAGCGCCTTCGCCTCGATCTGCCGGATGCGCTCGCGGGTCACGCTGAACTGCTGGCCGACCTCTTCGAGCGTGTGGTCGGTGTTCATGCCGATGCCGAAGCGCATGCGCAGCACGCGCTCCTCGCGCGGGGTGAGCGAGGCCAGAACCCGCGTCGTCGTCTCGCGCAGGTTGGACTGGATCGCCGCGTCGATGGGCAGGATCGCGTTCTTGTCCTCGATGAAATCGCCGAGATGCGAATCCTCCTCGTCGCCGATGGGCGTCTCGAGGCTGATCGGCTCCTTGGCGATCTTGAGGACCTTGCGCACCTTCTCCAGCGGCATGGCGAGCTTCTCGGCCAGCTCTTCGGGGGTCGGCTCGCGGCCGATCTCGTGGAGCATCTGGCGCGAGGTGCGCACGATCTTGTTGATCGTCTCGATCATGTGGACCGGGATGCGGATCGTCCGCGCCTGGTCCGCGATCGAGCGGGTGATGGCCTGCCGAATCCACCACGTGGCGTAGGTGGAGAACTTGTAGCCGCGGCGGTACTCGAACTTGTCGACCGCCTTCATCAGGCCGATGTTCCCTTCCTGGATCAGGTCCAGGAACTGCAGGCCGCGGTTCGTGTACTTCTTGGCGATGGAGATCACGAGGCGCAGGTTGGCCTCGATCATCTCCTTCTTGGCCTGCCGGGCCTCGCGTTCGCCCTTCTGCACCATCTGGACGATCTTGCGGAACTCGCTGATCTCCAGCCCGGTCTCGGAAGCCAGGTTGTGGATGTGCTCGCGCAGGTCCTTGATGCCGTCCTTGGCGCCGGCGACGAAGTCCTTCCAGCCCCGGGCGCCGAGCTTGGAGACGCGCAGCACCCATTTCGGGTCCAGCTCGGAACCCTGGTAGTTCTTCAGGAAGTCGACCCGGTCGACGCCGTAGCTCTCGGCGAGCCGCATCAGGCGGCTCTCCAGCCCGATCAGGCGCTTGTTGATGTCGTAAAGCTGCTCGACCAGCGCCTCAATACGGTTGGCGTTCAGCGACAGCGACTTCACCGCGGTGACGATCTCGCCCTTGAGCTGCTTGTACTTGCGCTCCTGGGCCGGCGAGAGCGTGGAGTTCTGCAGCCGCTGCTCCACGTGCTCCACCTGGAGCCGGCGCAGCTTCTTGTAATTGTCGGCGATGGAATCGAACGTCTCGAGCACGCGCGGCTTGAGCTCGGCCTCCATGGCGGAGAGCGAGACGTTGTTCTCCATGTCGTCGTCGTCGCCCTCGCCTTCCGGCGGCGCGGCCTCGTCGCCCTCGGCGGGCTCCGGCTCGGCCTCCTCGGCGGGCACCGCCTCGGGCACGCCCTTGCCCTCCGGGTCGGCGTAGGTCGCCTCCAGGTCGATGATGTCGCGCAGGAGGACGCGGCCCTCGTTGAGCTCGTCGCGCCAGATGATGATGGCCTGGAAGGTCAGCGGGCTTTCGCAGAGGCCCGCGATCATCGCCTCGCGGCCGGCCTCTATGCGCTTGGCGATCGCGATCTCGCCCTCGCGCGACAGGAGCTCCACCGAGCCCATCTCACGCAGATACATGCGCACCGGGTCGTCGGTGCGGTCGGCAGGCTCGGATGCACGGGCGACCGCGACGGGTGCCGGGCGCGCGGCCTCGACGACCTCCCCGCCCTCGCTCTCCTCCTCGCCTTCGCCGTCCTCGCCCGAATTGTCGGCATCGTCCTCGGACTCGATGACGTTGATGCCCATCTCGGACAACTGGCCCAGCACGTCCTCGATCTGTTCGGACGTGAACTCCTCGGACGGGAGGACGCCGTTCAGCTCGTCATAGGTGACGTAGCCGCGCTTCTTGGCGAGCTTGATCATCCGCTTCACGGCGGCATCGGTCAGATCCAGCAGCGGGCTGTCCGTCTGCTGCTCCGGCGCGTCCGGCGTGTCCTCGCGTTCGCTCGCCTTTGTTGCCATTTAATCCTGCTCCGTCGGACCATGGCCCGCCTGGCGGACCGCGTCCTTTTTCACGTCGTGCAACCCGCGACCCGCGAGGGCCACAGCCAAAAGGGCAGCGCAGGCCATGCGCGGCCCGGCCACCCTGTTATCCATACGCGGCGAAACGGCTTGATGAACGGTTAACCATCCCCCGGCCATCCGGCGTCGCTTCCTTAGCCGCACCGGGGAACGATCTCAACCTCGATCAGCCTCCGAAACCGGAATGCTCGCCGCGCTCCAACCGGTCCCGGTCGGCTTCCGCACCCTCGATGGATGCGATCCGCGCCTGCACGTCTCTCAACCAGGTGAGGTCGGCCTCCTCGCCGCTCTCCGCGAGCGCCGCTTCCGCCGCCTTGAGTTCGCTATGTAGGGTCAGGCTCTTGCGATGCAAGATGATCGCCTGACGCAGGGCGTCCTCCACCCGGTCGGGCAGGGCCTCGGGCGCGAGCAGCCAGGCATCGCCTGGCCGCACCTGCGCTTTCAGCCGCGCGATGAAGGGCGAGAGCCCGGCGCGTGCCGCGCGGGATTCGATCACCTCGGGCGGCACGGGCGTGCCTTCCGACGCGACGTCGACGAGCAGCCCCCGCAGCCTCTCGCTGTCCCGGCCCGAGAATTCCAGCGCGACGAGATCTTCCGCATGCCGGCCGATCAGCTCCGGATGGGCGACGAAAAGGGAGAGGATCATCGCTTCCCGCCAGCTGCCGGTGGCCCCGCCGGCAAAGAGCGCCGAGCGCTGCAGCGCCTCGCTCGCCTGCAAGGGAAGGCGCGCGGTCGGCCTCGGGTCGAAGCGGCGCGGGCCGCCGCCGGCAGGCCGCTCCGCCTGGCGCCGCCGGTCGCGGCCGAAGCCCGCGGGCCTTGGCAGAAGCGTCTCGAGGCGCTGCGCCATCTCGGCCCGGTAATGGCGCCGCAGGTCCTCGTCCCGGATGGCGGCGAGGAGATCGCCGATGCGGCGCTCGAAAGCGGCGCGGCGCTCGGGCGTGTCGAGCGGCCCGGCCTCGACCTCGCGCGCCCAGAGCATATCGACGAGAGGCCGCGCCGCGGTCAGGACGCGCTCGATCGCGGCGGGGCCGCCCGACTTCGCCAGATCGTCCGGGTCCTGCCCCTCCGGCAGCAGGGCGAAGAGCAGCGAGCGGCCGGGCTTCAGGAGCGGCAGGGCCACGTCGATCGCCCGGTAGGCGGCGCGCCGGCCGGCCTTGTCGCCGTCGAAGCACAGGATCGGCTCTCCCGCCATGCGCCACATCAGGCCGAGCTGGTCCTCGGTCAGCGCCGTCCCGAGCGGCGCCACGCTGTGCGCGAAGCCGGCCGCGGTCATGGCGATGACGTCGACATAGCCCTCCACCGCGATGACGGTGCCGGCATCGTGCGCCGCCTTGCGGGCATTGTGGTGGTTGTAGAGGAGCGAGCCCTTGTGGAAGAGCGAGGTCTCGGGGGAATTGAGGTACTTGGCCGGCACGTCCGGCTGCATGGCGCGCCCGCCGAAGGCGATGATCCGGCCCCGCGGGTCGGCGATCGGGAACATGACCCGGTCGCGGAACCGGTCATAGGGCACGGCGATGTCCTCGCCGGTGACAAGGAGCCCGGCCTCCACCATCGCCTCGCCGGGCACGCCCTTGTTGGCAAGGTGGTCACGCAGCCCGAACCGGTCCGCCGGCGCGTAGCCGATCCGGAACCGCCGCTGCAGGTCGGGGCCGAGCCCGCGCCCGGCGAGATAGGACCGGGCATTGGCCCCGGCACGACCGGCGAGCTGCGCCTCGAAATACTGGCAGGCGAGCTCGACCACGTCGGTCAGGCTCTTGCGCTTCTCCTCCTGGGCATGCGCCTCATGCGCGATGCGGGGCAGCGTGACGCCGGCTTCAGCGGCCAGCCGCTCCACCGCCTCCGGGAAGGGAAGCCCGTCCACCTCCATGAGAAACGAAAAAATATCGCCGTGCTTCCCCGACGAGAAGCAATGGTAGAAGCCCTTCTGGTCGTTGACGTAGAAGGACGGCGTCTTCTCGGCATTGAAGGGCGAGAGGCCCTTCCACTCCTTGCCGGCCTTGATGAGGCGCACGCGCTTGCCCACCACGGCCGAAACAGGCAGCCGTGCCCTGATCTCCTCGAGGATGGCGGGCGGGAATTTCATCGGGTACGTCGTGGCTTGGGTCCGGTAGACTATACGAGCCCCCCGGCACTTGCCACGTCCACGATGCCCCACCCGTCCCGTTCCAGACATGCCGGAGCTGACATGCCGACGCTGAAAGCCCACGGCCTGTCCGCCGCCATCAGCCCGGCGCATGGGGGTATCGTGACTGCGCTCGACTGGAGGCATCCCGACGGCACGGTCCAGCCGCTGCTCCACGGGCTCCCCGGCGCGGAGCCGGGCACCGCCGAGCCGAACCGTTTCGGCCTGTGGCCGCTCCTGCCCTTCGCCAACCGCGCCTTCGACGGCGTGCTTCGTTTCGGCGACGAGACGATAGCTCTTCCGCTCAACGCTCCCGATGGCCGCTCGGCCATTCACGGCTTCGGCTGGCAAAGCCCGTGGGCGGTCGAGGACCTGCGGGACGACCGGCTCGTGATGACGCATGTCCGCGAAGGCGGCGCCGGACGCGGACCCTGGGCCTACCACGCCGTCATGACGGTTGCGCTGACGCCCGGCGCGATGCGGGTCGAGCTTGCCGTCACGAACCGCGCGGGCCGGCCCCTGCCCCACGGGATCGGCCTGCATCCGTGGTTCCCGCGCACGCAGGAGGCACGGTTCGCGGCGTCGGCGCGTGGCGCGCTGGTCCTTGGCGAGGCCTATCGTCCAAGCGGTTCGGGTCCATTGCCACCCGACGTCGATTCGCTTGGCCGCTGGTCCCTGCCGCCGGACGCCGAGCTCGCCGCGAGCCTTGTCGACTGGGACGGGACGGCCAGGCTCGAGCTGCCGGAGCGCGGCCTCGCCATCACGATCCGCGCTTCGGATACGCTCCGCCACCCGGTCCTGTGGTCGCCGGCGGGCGCCGATTTCCTCTGCTTCGAGCCCCAGTCCCACGGCATCGGCGCGGCGAGCGAGGCCGCGGTCCAGGCGGTGACGCCACTGACGGTGCTCGCGGCCGGCGAGACGCTGTCCGGCTGGATGGAGATCGCGGCCGCCGCGGCCTGAGCAGACCCGCGCGAACCCTTGCGCGCCGCGATGCGTTGGTCCTCTGGCGGCCGACCTGCCGCGTCAGGAGACCACGATGAACCGGGACGCACCCACCACAGACCGGCTCCGCCACGAGATCGACCAGGGCCGGGGCAACAAGGCGCCCTTCCCCGATCCGGCGGCATCCCCGCTCGGCACCGACGACGAGGCGGCGGGCACCCCGCCTTCGGCGGAGGCGATCCGCACCGCCTCGGTCCACGAACTGAAGCCGGGCCAGGCGCGCTCCACCCGCAACACCGACGAGCGCGGCCGCTCGCCGGAGGGCGAGGAGACGAAGATCGCCGGCGGCATGCGCTCGCTCGTGATCTTCGTGCTCGCCGTCTGCGCGCTGGCGGTGGTCGCCTTCGTCTGGGTCGGCTGAGCGTCAGCCGCCGAGCTTGGCCTTCACCATGCCGCTGGCCTTGGCGAAGTCCATCTGCCCGGCATGCCTGGCCTTCAGGGCACCGACCACCTTGCCCATGTCCTTCATCGAGGATGCGCCCGTCTCGGCGATCGCCGCGTCGATCGCCGCGGACATCTGCGCCTCGTCCATCTGCTTCGGCAGGAACGACGCGATGACGTCCACCTCCTCTCGCTCGCCCTGCGCCAGTTCGGGGCGGTTGTTGGCGTCGTAGATCGCGATCGATTCCTGGCGCTGCTTGGTCATCTTCTGCAGAAGCGCGAGGATCTCCTCGTCGCTCGCCGGGCCCTTGCCGAGGCCGCGCAGCTCGATGTCCTTGTCCTTGAGCGCCGACTGGATCAGCCGGATCGTGCCCAGGCGCCGCTTGTCGCCGGCCTTCATCGCCTCCTTCAGGCCTTCGGTGAATCGCTCGCGCAGGCTGGTCATGGCAGGCATTCCTTCGTGTGTTCGGCCCGTTTCCGCGATTGACGCGCCGGGCCTGTCGCTCTACTCAGCGGGCTTTAAGGAGGCGGCTGGCCGCCCCCCGCTTTGTCGCCCGACGAGCTCCAGCGTTCGGGCCCGGACTTAAAACGGAAACCGCACGATGCCGCAAGACGACGCGAACCCGCTTGCCCGGGGTGACGACGGCTGGCAGGGCCGGGCCGGTCCCGCTCCCTGGAGCGAGCCGAAGGTCACGGGCCTCCTCGTCCTGGCCGACGGGACTGTGCTGGAAGGATACGGCATCGGCGCCGTTGGCGAGGCACCGGGCGAGGTCTGCTTCAACACCGCGATGACCGGCTACCAGGAAATCCTCACCGATCCCTCCTATGCCGGCCAGATCATCACCTTCACCTTCCCCCATATCGGCAACGTGGGAACGAACGAGGACGATATCGAGACGGTCAACATGGCCGCCTCCTCCGGCGTGCGCGGGGTCGTGGTCCACGCCTCCGTCAGCCTGCCTTCCAATTACCGGGCGAGCCGGCATTTCGACGCCTGGCTGAAGGCGCGCAACATCGTCGGCCTGTCGGGCATCGACACGCGGGCGCTCACCGCGCTGATCCGCGAGAAGGGCATGCCCAACGCGATCATCGCCCACGATCCGGACGGCCGCTTCGACATCGACGCCCTGAAGGCCAAGGCCTCGGCCCTGCCCAGCATGGACGGGCTCGACCTCGTGCCCGGCGTCACCACAGCCCAGCGCTACGGCTGGGACGAGACGACCTGGACCTGGGACGACGGCTACGGCCGCCAGGACGCCCCGCGCCATCACGTCGTCGCCATCGATTACGGCATCAAGCGCAACATCCTGCGCCTCCTGGCGCGAGCGGGCTGCAAGGTCACGGTCGTGCCGGCCACGACCCCGGCCGAGGACATCCTGGCCCTGAATCCGGACGGCGTCTTCCTGTCGAACGGCCCGGGCGACCCCGCCGCGACCGGCGAATACGCAGTCCCGGTCATCCGCAAGCTGCTCGACCGGAAGGTGCCGACCTTCGGCATCTGCCTCGGCCACCAGATGCTCGGCCTCGCCATCGGCGCCAGGACCGAGAAGATGCACCAGGGCCACCATGGCGCGAACCATCCGGTGAAGGACACCACGACCGGCAAGGTCGAGATCGTGTCCATGAACCACGGCTTCGCCGTCGATCCCGCGACGCTGCCGGGCAACGCGCAGCAGACCCACGTCTCGCTGTTCGATGGGTCCAATTGCGGCATTGCGCTCACCGACCGCCCGGCCTTCAGCGTGCAGCATCACCCGGAGGCTTCGCCCGGCCCGCAGGACAGCCATTACCTGTTCGACCGGTTCGTCGAGCTGATCGAGCGCGAGAAGGGCAAGGCGGCCTGACCGGCCGCCTCCCAAAATCGCAAGCCCTGACGGATCGTCCGGGCTAGCGTCGTCGGCCTGGAGACGACGACGATGCCACGCCAGCGCACCAAGGCCGACCATGTCGCCCGGATCGCCCGGGTGATCGACTATATCGGCGACCATCTCGACGACGACCTGTCGCTCGAGCGGCTCGCCGATATCGCCTCCTACTCGCCCTACCATTTCCACCGCGCCTTCCGTTCGCTCGCCGGAGAGACCCTCGGCGATGCCGTCCGGCGCCTGCGCCTGCAGCGTGCGGCCGTCGAGCTGACCAAGACGAATCGCGAGGTGGAGCGGGTGGCGCGGCGGGCGGGCTATGCCTCAGTCGATGCGTTCACGCGGGCCTTCGCGGCCGCCCATGCGGACCGTCCGGCCAATTTCCGCGCGCGTCAGCGTCTCCGCAAAGCCAAGGGAGACCCTGCCATGAATGTCACCGTCGAGACCTTTCCCGGGATCACGCTCGCAGCCCTCGCCCATCGCGGCCCGTATCACGCGATCGCCGGTACCTTTTCCAAGCTCGACGCCTGGGCGGCCGGCTCCGGACTGAAAGATCGGCCGCGGCGCAGCTTCGGCATCTATTACGACGATCCCGAAAGCGTGGCGCCTTCCGAGCTCAGGGCCGATGCCTGCATCGAGATCGCCCCGGACGAGCCGCTGCCGGAATGGCTGGAGCGAAGGGTGATCGCGCCGGGCCCGGTAGCGGTAGCGATCCATGTCGGCTCCTATGCCGAGCTGGAGCGGACCTACGCGGAGATCTACCGCGCTTGGCTGCCGACCTCCGGCCAGGAGCCGGGCGACGCGCCCTGCTTCGAGGAATATATCGACGACCCACGCACCGTGGAGCCTTCGCGCCTGCGGACGGCCATCCGCGTGCCGCTCGCGGCCCCCGCGATTGCGGGACAGCCCGCGCTCGTCTAAGCCCCTGACGAGCCGCGCCGGCGGAACCTGGCGGGGGCAGCAGGGGCCGGATGGCGATGAACTGGCGCGATTACTGGAACAGCGACACCCCGATCTATGTGAGCGAGCGGCACAAGCTCCTGCACTATCGGGGCATCGCGTCGGACCTCGCCGCCCTCGTCGCGGAGCTCGGACCAGGCGAGCCGCCGATCGTGCTCGACCATGGCTGCGGCGAAGCCCTTGCTGCAGAGCGCGTCGCCGCCCGCTGCGAGAAGCTCTATCTCTGCGATGCCGCTCCCAACGTGCGAGCGCGCATCGAGGCCCGGCTTGCCGACAACCTCAAGGTGACCGTGTTGGCGCCGGAAGAGGTCGAGGCGATACCCGACGGCTCGCTCGACATCGTCGTCGCCAATTCGCTGCTGCAATATCTGTCGCGGCCCGAATTCGACGCGCTGCTCGCGCTCTGGCGCGGCAAGCTGAAGGACGGCGGAGCCCTCGTCCTCGCCGACATCATTCCCCACGGCACCGGCGCCGCGACCGATGCCGCCGCCCTCCTGCGCTTCGCCGCGAGCGGCGGATTCCTCGTATCGGCCCTCGGCGGGCTGGCACGCACCGCCCTGTCCGATTACCGCAAGCTGCGCGGCACGCTGGGCCTTGCCCGCTACGACGAAGGCGAGATGCTGGCGATCCTCACCATGGCGGGCTTCGAGGCCGCTCGCAGGCCGCGCAATATCGGCCACAACCAGGCGCGCATGACCTTCGTCGCGCGCAAATCCGGCGAGCCCGTCAAGGCGGCGTAAAGGCCGCGCGGGCCACACTCGCCCGCATGATTTCCCACCGCTTGTTCACCCTGCCCATCGCGCTGGTCGGTTTCGCTCTCTACGGCTACGACCAGATCGCCGCCGAGCTCTACAAGCTCGACCTTCAGAAGCGGCTGACGCAGCAGGTCGCGGACGCCTCCCGCCGGCTGGCGAGCCTGCAGCCGGCCGAGCAGGTCCGCATCGCGCTCGACGCCGCCCGCGACCGCGCTCGGGCCGAGGGACGCAGTTTCGTCTACACGATCAGCACCGCGCCGGGTCGGGTCGATGCGAAGGTGAGCGCGCCCTACCGCACCGCCATCTCGCACTATGTCGGCCGACCGGAACTGCCCGCCGAGGTGACGCTGACCTTCGGCGTCGCGCGCTAGGGGACGGGGCCGCCGCGGAAGGTCCACACTTTGTGGGCGGCGAAACTCCAGACGAGCACGATTCCCGTCGTCGCGACCTGGGCGGGCAGGTAGGGCAGCGCCAGCCTGTCCACGAACAGGTGCATCAGCCCCCACGTCACCAGGAAGCCGACGAACGCGACGAGCGCGAAGCGCCACGTCGCCTCCCCGTGCGGCCGGTCGCTGCGATAGGTGTGGCGGCGGTTGAGGAGGTAGGAGACGATCCCGCCTCCGACATAGCCGGCGAGCGTCGCCGGAACGGGGCTGGCGAGACCGGTCTCCACCAGGCCGACCAGCATGCCGTAATGCACGATGGCGGCGGCGATGCCGACGCCGAAGAAGGCGGCGAACTGGCGGGCGAGCGCCGGCAGATTCCCCACGGCTGCGCTCAGCCGAACCGCAGCTTCAGCGCGGTGATCGTCCCCGCCAGGATCAGCGTCATCCCGTTCGCCACGATCAGCGGCGTGCTGGCGAGCAGGAGCCCGTAGACGAGCCAGAGCGCGACGCCGAAGGTGAAGGCCACCTGCGTCCACAGCGACAGGGCCCGCGTGTCCCGGGTGCGGATGGTGCGGATCGCCTGAGGCAGCCAGCAGAACGTTGTGCAGCAGGCCGCGATGAGCCCGATGATCTCGATGGTGAGAGGCGTGGCCGTCATGAGGATCGTTCCCGTGGGGCCGCGTGCTTCGCCCATTCGGAAGCGGCGGTCAATCGCTCACGCCACCAGCCCGCGCATCGGGAGGATCCCCGCGCTGTCGGGGAAGATGTCGGCGGCGAGGACAGGCGCCGAGACACCGAACAGGTCCGCCAGCACACCCTTGGCGACCGCGCGCAGGTCCGCCGTCGGTTTCAGGTCCCGCGCCTCGAAGAGCTGGCTCTCCTTCAGGCCCGGCCAGTCGGCGACGACGCGCCCGCCCTTGACCGCGCCGCCCGCAAGGAACGCGGCCGTTCCCGTTCCGTGGTCGGTGCCGACCGTTCCGTTGATCCGGGCCGTTCGCCCGAACTCGGTGACGACCATGATCGCCGTGTCCTTCCAACGCGGACCCAGGATGCGCTCGAAGCTGGCGAGGGCATTGTCGAGCCCGCCGAGCCGGTTGGCGAGCTGGCCCTTCGCGCCGCCCTCGTTGGCGTGAGTGTCCCAGCCCTCGAAGGCGAGCGCGGCGATACGCGGCCCGTCATCGGCCGCGATCAGCCGGGCCGCGCCCTCCGCGATCTGGTTCATGCCGCGCGGATCGGCGGGACCGCCGGCGAGCCGCTCGCCCGCCATGCCTTCGCGCCGCGCCAGCCGCTCGGTATCGAGCCCGGCGGCGAGCGCCGCGGCGAGCTGCGGGTCGCGCTGGCCGTAGAGGTCGAGCAGCCTGGCCGCGAGGTCCTCGCCCGCGCGGGGCACGGTAGGCGGCGCCCAGCCCAGCACCGGGGCTCGGCCGCGCACGACGAGAGGAGCGACTGCGCCGACCCCCAGAAGCCGCGCGCCGGCCGCGCCCGGCGAGACACGCTCGCCCGCCGGCAGCGCCAGCGCCAGACGGTTGAGCCAGCCCGTCTCGACGCGGCCCGGCCCCGGCTGCCCGCTTTCCAGCACGTCCTGCCCGTCGAAATGCGAGCGCTCGCGATAGCCGGTCGCCACCGCATGGACGACGAGCGCCTGCCCCGCTTTGTAGAGCCGGGCGAAGTTCGGCATCGCTGGGTGGAGCGCGAAGAAACCGTCGAGCGGCAAAGCCGGGTCGGTCCCGCCCGTCTGGAGCGCGATACTCTCGCGCAAGGCGGCATAATCGGGGTCGCCGACGGGCGCCACGGCCGAGAGCCCGTCCAGCGCGCCGCGCAGCACGATCGTGACGAAGCGCGCGTCGCGCCCGCCCGCGGCATGGGCGAAGCGCGGAACGAAGCTCCACGCGAACAGGGCGCCGGCGGCACCAAGGACGGCGCGGCGGGTCGGGGTCATGATCTCGCAATCGTCGGACATGCCGTCACCTGCGCTGGAATTCGGGGGACATGAGGAGGAGCGCGAGGCCCTGCTCGCGGCTCTCGGCCCGGGCCACCGCCTGCCGAGTCTCGTGCGAGGCGGCGGGGCCGAGCACCGTCTCCAGCCGCTCGCGCGGATCGATGCCGCCGGCCTGCCGGGACAATTGCACGGCGACGTCGAGCCGCGTCTTCAGCCCCTCCGCGCTCGCCCAATGGGCGGCGATGTCGGGAAAGCCGTTGGGCCCCGGCGGGTTCCAGAGCGGCTGGCCGAGCCCGTTGAGAAGGTTCAGCACCTGCGGCCCGCGCGGCGGCCTGTCGAGGGCGCGGCTCGCGGCGGCGAGGAATTCCTGCGGCGAGCGGACCTTGGCGAGCGGCGCGGCCCAGGCCTCTTTGGCCTCGACGAGCGCCCGGTAGACGCTCGGCAGGTCGCCATCGCTCGCCGAGAAGGCCTCCGCGACCCGCTGCACCAGACCTGCCGGAGGTTCGTCGGCGACGAAGTGCCGGACGAGCTTCGTCGCGATGAAGCGCGCCGTCGCCGGATGGCGCGCGATGTCGGCGAGCACAGCCCTGCCCTTGGCGACGCCAGGCTGCGCGTAGGCGCGGCCGAGAACGGTCGGCGCACCGGGCTCGTGGCGGTTGGCGTTGAAGTGGAACTCGCCGAGCTCGTTGTCCTCGTCGAACGGGCCGACCACCGTCCAGCCGGTGATGGCGAGCGCGAGGTTCGTCACGTCGGCCTGGCTGTAGCCGCCGCCGACGCCGAGCGTGTGCAGTTCCAGGATCTCGCGGGCAAGGTTCTCGTTGAGGCCCCGTCCCCGCCGCTCGCCGGCCCGCGAGTTCGGCCCGACCGACTGGCGGTTGTCGAGGAAGATGAGCATGGCGGGGTGCATCTCCACCGCCAGCAGCATGTCCGCAAAGCGCCCGAAGACATGCGGGCGGATCGCCTCCCGCTCGAAAGCGCCCGCGGTGATGCGCACCGACTGACCCTTTGCGGCGGCGACGCAGAAATGGTTCGACCAGAACCAGACGAGCCGCTCCGCGAAGCCGATCCCGGCATCCTGCGCCGCCTGGAACCGGCGCTCGGCTTCCGTCCGGTAGATGTCCTGCGCCGGGTTGCGCAGGGGCGGCGGCGGTGGCGGCGGGCCATAGATGGCGGCTTCGCGCGCCTTCCGGTCGGCCTCGCTCCGGGCATCCTCGGCCCTTTGGCGCGCCTTGGCTCTTTCCGAGCGGAACTCATCGAGTTCGCGCAGGGCTTCGGGCGTGGCCAGGAGGCCGGCTGCATCGAGGGAGGTCGGCCGACCGATCTCGGCCAGGACCGCGCCCTTCGGGTCGTGTCCCGCGGCGGCGAGCCCGTCTCCCGCCCGCGCCCCAAGCCCGAAGCGGGACAGGGCGAGATAGGGGAGATGGTCGACCGCCATGGCACGTCCCCGTTGCGTGGCTCCAGTCTCGCCGATCCCGGTCGCGCCGGGAACGCCGATCGGCGCACCTATCGTAACGGTAAGCTGCGCCTTGGCGAAAGTGAGGCGCGGAATGCGAAACGGCCGCCGAGGGGGAGCTCGGCGGCCGCACGTTCGCAGACGGCGCATCAGGCGTGGGGATGCGGCGCCGGCCGCGGGCGTCTTGGGACCGTCACATGGCGGGCAGGATCGCGATATCGCGCACGTTGGCCGGCAGGCCGGCGATCTTGCCCGCCGAGGTCGCCTTGCCTGTGGCGATGTCGACCGCGTAGAGCTCGCCATCCGCCAGGAGCCAGGCCTTGTTGCCGCCCTGCGCATCGGACTGGATGTCGAAGGCGACCGCCTTCGGCATGATGCCGAGCTTGCCGACCGCGCCCAGCACGCCGTCATTCGGCGGAGCCTGCTTCACCAGCGCGCCGATCGTGCCGTCGATGTTGTAGAGCGTGGTCTCCTTGGTGCCCTTCACCGAGTTCGTATAGGCGCCGGCGACGACGTTCGGCTTCTCGCCCTTGTGCATGTCGCCCTCGGCGAACTTGTGCGAGCCGTCCGTGGTCACCTTGCCGTCGTCGACATTGGCCCGCAGGCTCGTGCCGTCCGATCCCATCACGCGCAGCCGGTCGGCGGCCGGGTTGAAATCGACGGTCGCCATGACGCCGTCGGGAAGCGTCTTCTCCAGCTTGGACTTGGTGGTCGCCTTGCCGGCCTTGTCGATGGTGACGACCGTGCCGTCGGCGAGAAGGCCGTAGAGCATCCCGTCTGCGGGCCGCACGTCGATGCCGAGCAGTTTCCCCGGCGCGCCGGAGAGCTGCATCGTCTGGGTCGCCTTCTTGCCGGCGGCGTCGACCATCACGAGCGTGTTGTCGCCGGACAGGGCGACGATGGTCTGGGCGGAAGCGGCCTGGGCGGCGAGCGCGAGCGGGGCCGCGAGGGCTGTGGCGAGAAGGGCGGTCTTGAGGTTCATGGCTGTCGTCCTCTCCTGTTATGGCGGCGGCGCATGGCCACCGGGGCATGGGCGGCAGGCTGGCGCCGCTCCGATGTCGAGAGGGGGTAGCGGCCGGGAGCGCCGCCGGATGCAGCACCCCGACGATTTTTTTCAATCACGCGGAAAACACGCCCGATATCCGCATCCGATTGTCGGCGCGGCGTGTAGAGGCTACGAGTGGCCCGTGCGCTCGAGGGGAGCGCGCTCACGGATCACGGCAGGACGGGGATGACCCACGCCTTCGCGGCGACCGGTATCGACATCGAGGCGGCCCTCGCGCGCTGCGCCGCCGGGGACGAGGCGGCGTTGCGGTCGATCTACGAGGCGGAGGCCGGGCGTATGCTCGGCGTGGCGCTGCGGCTCCTGAGGCGGCGGGCGCTCGCGGAGGAGGCCGTGCACGATGCCTTCGTGCAGGTCTGGCGCGCGGCGAGGACGTTCGATCCGGCGCGCGGCAGCGGCCGCACCTGGATCTACGCGATCCTCCGCAACAGGGCGCTCAACATCCTGCGGGACGAGACACGCAGCGACCTCGCCGCCGATCCGGTCGGCGAGGAGGTCGCCAGCGAGGAAGAGGACCCCGAATCCGTGGTCGCCAGATTGTCCGACGCCGATGCGCTCAAGCGCTGCCTGCAGGGGCTGGAGCCCCGCCGGCGCACCGCGATCGTGCTCGCCTATGTACATGGCCTCAGCCATGGCGAGCTTGCCGGCCGCCTGTCGATCCCCCTCGGCACGATCAAGGCCTGGATCCGCCGCGGCCTGCTCTCGCTCAAGGAGTGCCTCGGATGAGCGCCTCCACCGAACGCGAGGCCCTGGCGGCCGAATACGTGCTGGGCCTTCTGTCCGGCGAGGACAGGATCGCCGCCGAGGACCTGGCGGCCACCGACACGACGTTCGCAGCCCTCGTCGAGGACTGGCGCGCGCGCCTGTCCGTGATGGACGCTTCCGCCCGGCCGCAGGATGTGGACCCGGCGCTCTGGGCCCGCATCGCCGGAAGTCTGCGCCATGTGGCGCAGGACGTCCCGGCGACCGCGACGGCCGGCCGCCGGACGCAAACCATGCGGCCCGCAACCTCCCGGCCCGGTCTGTGGAGCCATCTCGGCTTCTGGCGCGGGGCCGGCCTCGTCGGCGCGCTGGCGAGCCTCGTCCTGGCGGTCGGCCTCGCCGTCCAGACGCAGCGCGCCCTGCGCACGCCCGTCCTCGTCGCCGTGCTGGTGACCGACGCCAACGAGCCGGCGGCCGTGGTGAACGCCTTCGCCGACGGGCGGACGGAACTGGTCCCGCTCAACGCCATCGCCGTGCCCGAGGGCCGCGCGCTGGAGATCTGGACGCTGTGGGACCGGCAGGTCGGGCCGCGTTCGGTCGGCCTCATCGACCGCGCCCGCTCGACCCGGCTGAAGCTGCAGGACCTGCCGCTCGGTCCCAACCAGCTCTTCGAGATCACGCTGGAACCGGCCGGCGGCTCGCCGATCGGGCGACCGACCGGACCGATCCTGATGAAGGGCCTGACGAGCCAGGCGCTCTAGAATTCCTCCCAGCTCTGCTGATCGGCCTGCATGTCCGGCTTGCGGGCAAGAGCTGTCCGCCCGGCGGCGCGCATGGGAGCGCGGGCCGCCTGCGGCGCGCCGGCCCGCGCCTTTGGCGCGGCCCTCCGGGCGCCCTGCCCCGAATGGGAGAAGCTTGCGATCAACTCCGCCAGGCGCTCGGCCTGCTGGACCAGGGTCTTGCTGGCCGCGGTCGATTCCTCGACCATGGCCGCGTTCTGCTGGGTGATCTGGTCCATCTGGTTGACGGCCGAATTGACCTCGTTCAGCCCGCTCGCCTGTTCCTGCGCCGAAGCGGCGATCTGCGACACGACATCATCGATCTCGGCGACCTGGGCGACGATCCGGTCGAGGGCCGTGCCGGTCTGGCCCACGAGGTCGACGCCCCGCTCCACCTGACTGGTGGATGTCGAGATCAGCGCCTTGATCTCCTTGGCCGCTTCCGCCGAACGCTGGGCTAGCGCCCGCACTTCGGACGCGACGACCGCGAAGCCCTTGCCCGCGTCGCCCGCCCGCGCCGCCTCGACGCCGGCGTTCAACGCGAGCAGGTTGGTCTGGAAGGCGATCTCGTCGATCACCCCGATGATCTGGCCGATCTCCCGGGCCGATTTCTCGATGCCGGCCATGGCGGCGATGGCTTCGCGGACGATCCCGCCGGACTTGGCGGCGTCGACATTGGCGGCCGAAACCGCCGTGCTCGCCGTCTTGGCGCCGTCGGAGGTCTTCCTGACCGTGGCCGTGATCTCGTCGAGCGCGGCGGCGGTCTCCTCCAGCGCGGCGGCCTGCCGCTCGGTGCGCTGGGACAGGTCGTCGGCTGCGGCGCTGATGTCGGCGGAACCGGTCTTCAGCGCGGTCGTGTTCTCGTCCACCGTGCCGATCGTGCCGTCCAGCGTCGTGACGGCCTGGTTGAAATTGGCCCGCAGCCGTTCGTATTCCGCCGGAAACGGCGCATCGATCCGATAGGCGAGGTTGCCGGCCGACAATTGCTCGAGCGCCGCCGCCAGCGATTCCACCACCAGGCTCTGCTCCCGGGCGGTCGCGGCGCGGGCCTCCTCGGCGGCCCGCTTCTGGGCCTCGGCGGCCTCGATATAGACCGAGATCGCCAGGTCCATGTCGATCAGCATCGCCTTGACGAAGCTCTGCACCCGCCGGACCGAACGGCGACGCCCCTTGGCGCCGACAAAGCCGCCCATACCGCCCTCCGCAGCCATGATCGCCGCGATGACGTGACTGGCGACGATCGCGTAGCCGCCGATATACCAGCGCGGCTCCAGGCCGATCCGGGCGTGCGTCTGGCCGATGCGCCTCGACCCCTCCACATATTCCCGGTCGAACGTGCCGGAGACGATGCGCTTCCAGTGCTGGGTCTGCCTGTCCGCCGCCGACGCCATCATGCGGTCGTCGACGAAGAGGCGCGCCACCTCGGGGAAGGTCCTGACCTGCTCGTAGAAGGCCGCGAGCGCCTTCGGCACGGCGGCGTCCATGATCGGGGTCAAGGCGCGCAGGTCGTCCTTGACTCCCTGGTCCACCTGCATGAAGCGCAAACGTTCGGATAGATCGCCGTCGGACATGGGAGCCTCGCCAAAGGGCCTGAAAACCGTTGCACCGAAAGTGGTTTCGCAACTTTAACGTGCGGTTACCGGTGCCCTCGAAACAGCGTCCGCGCCGGGCGCAAAAGACTGTTTTCCGCGCAGTCCGGACAGGAATTGCTAAGAGGGACGCAAACCGGGCTTCTGCCCCGGTTCGCTCACGAAGGTGATGCCGCGCTCCTCGAGCGTGTCACGCAGCGCGACGAGGCGGTCATGTCTCAGGGTAGGCGGCGGACCATCGACCGTTTCCGCCCGGCGGATCGTCGAGATCGAGACGCCGGAATGGGCGGCCAGGTCGCCGACCGACCAGTTGAGGATCGCCCGGGCGGCCCGGATCTGGGCGCCGGTCAGCGGCGGCAGGCCAGAACGGCCGGCCCCGGACGCATCCAGGGGCCGGACCGTGGGTTCCAGAACCCCGACCCATTCGGCCACGCATCCGCCGTCGGCCAGGATCGGCCTCACGCTCGTCCGGTACCAGGCATCGGCGGCCTGGCCGGACCCGATCCGGTGCGTGTCGGAGAACGGCTCGCCGCTGGCGAGCGCGTCGTTCCAGCCGCGCTGCATGCGCAGGCGATCCTGCGGATGGACCGCGTCGAGCCAGAGCGGAGCGGCATCCCGCGGCAGCGAGGCCTTGGTCCGGAACTCCTGGGAATCCAGAATGCGGCCCGCCGCGTCCGCGACCCACAGGCAGCCGGAGATCGCAGCGGCAAAAGCCTCCAGACGCCGGGCCGCCACGCGCCGGGCCGCTTCCGCCTCGCGCAGCGGGGTGACATCCGTTATCGCGCCGACCGCGAAGACCGGCCGGCCGTCGGGGCCGAGAATGGCCTCGCCCCGGTTGCGGATATGCCGGACGCCGCCGCCGCGGCGGACGATCCGCAACTCGCGGTCGAACGCGCCACCGAAATGCGCCAGCCGTTCCCGCTCGGCATATTCGTCCTGCCGGTCGTCCGGATGGACGACTGCGAGGAAGTCCTCGAAACCGGCCCGCGCCCCCGGATGGGCGAAGCCCAGCAATGCCACCGCCCCGGCCGACCAGGCGATGTCGCCCGTCGTCAGGTCCCAGGACCAGGTGCCGACCGCCCCGCCCTCTTCGACCAGCGCGAGCGCATGATAGGATGAGGCGCCCCGTATCACCGGCGGTGCGGCGTAGGACGCGGATGGCGCGGATTGGGTCATGGTTGCGGGGCCCGGCGCGCGATGAGCCGCGCTACGAATGACAGATTGTCACGGCCCCCTGTGCACGGCTTTGCGCTGGATCAAATCGCGCCGGCAGGGATGGGGCCGCCGGAGCACGAGAACGTGAAGCCGGAAACGGATCCGGAAACCGGACGTTAAGCGTATGGTGTGCATCGGAAGCTTCGGCCGGTTCACCTGCTTCCGGCCTTGGCTTCCTGAGCATGAAGGGCAGACGATGAACACGGGCGGGGACCGCATCCTCGGGATCGATTTCTGGCGCGGCATCGCGCTGGCGACGATCTTCGTGAATCACGTGCCCGGCAACCTGCTGGAACCGTTCACGCATAAGAATTTCGGTTTCTCCGACGCGTCCGAACTGTTCGTGCTCCTGGCCGGCGTCGCTGCCGCCCTGGTCTACCTTCCCAGTTTCGAAGTCGCAGGCGCGCGCCTGCGCGCGGCGGTGCGCATCTGGCTGCGGGCCTTCCATCTCTATTCGATCCATCTGCTGGTGCTGCTGATCTGCGCCGCGATCGTCGCCTACGCATCGCTGACGCTGAACGATCCGCGGATGCTGGAGGCTCTCAAGCTCGACGTCCTGCTCAACGATCCGGCCCATGCCCTCATCGGCATCGCGACGCTCGGCCTCCAGCCCGCCTATCTCGACATCCTGCCCCTCTATGTGGCTCTGCTCGTCGCCGCCCCGGTGCTGCTGCTGCTCATGGGATGGAGCCGGGCGCTGGCCCTGGCGCTTTCCTTCGCGCTCTACCTGGCGACCTGGGGCTTCGACCTGAGGCTGCCCACCTACCCGGCCCAGGGGTCGTGGTTCTTCAATCCGCTGGCCTGGCAGTTCCTGTTCGCGGTCGGCCTCTATGCGGGCTCGACGATCCGCCGCGGCGAGCATCTGCCCGGCTCGCCCTGGCTGATCGCCGCCGCCGGCCTGTACCTGTCCGGATCGTTGGTCTGGATGGTGTCCGGCTACTATTTCGACGGCGGCTCGCTGCCGCGGATCCTCTGGGATTTCGACAAGGGCAACCTGTCGATGCCGCGCCTGCTGCACATCCTCGCCCTGGCCTACCTCGTCAGCCGCCTGCCGCTGGAGCGCTGGATCCGCGCCGCCCGGGTGGCCCGGCCGCTGATCCTCATGGGGCAGCAGGCCCTCCCGGTCTTCGCCCTCGGCACCGTGCTCGCGATCGCCGTCCAGATGGCGCGAATCGCGACGGGTGGTGACATTTCGCTGGATGTCGCCATGATCGCGACGGGAATGGCCCTTCAGATCGCGCTCGCATGGACGCTGGACTGGTATCGCAAGGGATCGGTGACACGCATGCGGGTCGGCAGTCCGGCCGCGCCGGCGGAGGCCGAAGCCACTCCGTGAACCGCGGCCGCGCCGTACTCCTCGCCCTCGCGGTCCTGGCCGCCGCGGCTTCGCTCGATACGGCTCCCGCCCGCGCCGGCGTCTCCGCGAGCTGCCGCATCCCGGACGTCTATCTCAACCTGCCCGGCGGCCTGGCGCGCACTGAGCGCCTCGTGGACCGCAACCGGCCGGTGCGCATCTACGCGCTGGGGCCTTACCTCTCCGATCCGTCCAGCGTCGAGCGGCGGCGCAGCCGCCTGCAGCTGGAGCTGGAATCGCGCCTGCCCTGGATGCGCTTCGAGTTCTCGGACGATCCCTTCGGCTCGGGCCTCGCCGGCACCGATTTCGAGCGCATCCGCCGGGAGGTCGCCCGCGCCGAGCCGGACCTCGTCATTTGGCAGGTCGGCACGCAGGACGCGCTGGCGGCCACCGACCCCGACACTTTCGAGCAGACCTTGCGCCAGGCCGCCGGCTGGCTGCGCAAGCGCAATATCGACCTCGTCCTGATCGATCCGCCCTTCGTGCCGAATGTCGCCCACGAGAAGCTCTACTGGCGCATCGTCGGCAAGATCGGCGAAGTCTCGCAGCGCGCGGGCCTGAACCTCTTCCAGCGCTATGCGTCGAGCCGGCACATCGCACTTCAGCAGCAGAAGCTGAGCGCCCCGCCGGCCAATGCCGAGAACCGGCGCGTCTGCATGGCCGAGCTTGTCGCCGAGGCCATCGTGAAGGCCGTGACGCGCTAGCTACTGCTTCAGCCGGTAGCCGGTCCGGAAGATCCAGGACACGATCAGCAGGCACGCGGCGAGGAAGCCGAGCGTCGCCGCGAGGCTGACGACGACCCCGACATCCCCCTGCCCGTAGAAGCTCCAGCGGAAGCCGCTGACGAGATACACGACCGGGTTGAACAGCGAGACCGTCTGCCAGAACGGCGGCAGCATGTGGATCGAATAGAACGACCCGCCGAGGAAGGTCAGCGGCGTCACCACGAGGAGCGGCACGAGCTGGAGCTTCTCGAACCCGTCCGCCCAGATGCCGATGATGAAGCCGAACAGGCTGAACGTCACCGCCGTCAGGACGAGGAAGGCGAGCATGAAGACCGGATGCTCGATCCGCAGCGGCACGAAGAAGGCGGCCGTCGCCAGGATGATCAGTCCGAGCATGATCGACTTCGTCGCCGCCGCGCCCACATAGGCGATGACGATCTCCATCGCCGAGACGGGCGCCGACAGCACCTCGTAGATCGTGCCGGTGAAGCGCGGGAAATAGATGCCGAAGGAGGCGTTGGCGAGGCTCTGCGTCAGCAGCGTCAGCATGATCAGCCCCGGCACGATGAAGGCGCCGTAATCGACGCCGTCGATCTGCTGGATGCGCGAGCCGATCGCCGAACCGAAGACCACGAAATAGAGCGAGGTCGTGATCACCGGCGAGACGATGCTCTGGGTCAGCGTCCGGAAGGCGCGCGCCATCTCGAACCGGTAGATCGCGCTGATGGCGTGGAGGTTCATGCCCGCTCCCTCACGAGGCTGACGAAGATGTCCTCCAGCGAGCTCTGCCTGGTCTGGAGGTCGCGAACGCGCACGCCCCGCTCGCCGAGATTGGCCATGAGGCGGCCGATGCCCGTGCGGTCGGCCTTGGCGTCGTAGGTATAGGTCAGCGTGGCGCCATCGCCCGAGAGCGAGAGATCGAAGCCCTCGAACCCGTCGGGCAAGGCTGCGAGCGGCGGATCGAGCTCCAGCGCCAGCTCCTTCTTGCCGAGCTTGCGCATCAGCTCGACCTTGTCCTCGACGAGGATGAGTTCGCCGCCGGTGATGACGCCGACCCGGTCGGCCATCTCCTCGGCTTCCTCGATGTAATGGGTCGTCAGGATGATGGTGACGCCCGCCTCGCGCATACGGCGCACCAGAGCCCACATGTCCCGCCGCAATTCGACGTCCACGCCCGCCGTCGGCTCGTCGAGGAACAGGACCTGCGGCTCGTGCGCCAGCGCCTTGGCGATGAGGACGCGCCGCTTCATGCCGCCCGAGAGCGTCATGATCTTGGCGTCGCGCTTGTCCCAGAGCGACAGGTCGCGGAGCACCTGCTCCACCAGCGCCGGGTTGGCCGGCTTGCCGAAGAGGCCGCGGCTGAACGAGACCGTCGCCCAGACTGTCTCGAAGGCGTCCGTCGTCAGTTCCTGCGGCACGAGACCGATCAGGGAACGGGCCTCGCGGTAGTCGCGCACGATGTCGTGGCCGCCGACCAGGACGCGGCCGGAAGAGGCGTTGACGATGCCGCACACGATCGAGATCAGCGTCGTCTTGCCTGCGCCGTTCGGGCCCAGCAGCGCGAAGATCTCGCCTTTGGCGATGGCGAGGTCGACCGTCTTCAGCGCCCGGTGTCCCGTGGCATAGGTCTTCGACAGGTTCTCGATGGCGATGATGGGTTGCATGCCCGCGTGTCCGGTGCCGCCGGCGAAGCGGCGCGCCCCCATGTAGGGCCTCATGCCGCCGATTGCGACCGGGCGGCCTGCAGAATTTGCCGTGACCGGACGCCAAGCGGCGAATGCGAAGCGATTGCTGTGGATCGAACCGCTCTCTCCGGCGTTTGCCCCTCGCCGCCGGCAATCCCGGCGGTGACAGCGCCGCTTCGCTGTGCTGTCACCCCGGCGCCGGGCTTAACCCTTTCTTGACGCGACCGGTCCAATTCGCCGCATCCGTTTCAGCCGATGCTGGGTAGGGATGCCGTATGGGAAGGTCATGATCGAGCGCCGCCGCATCCGCCGGAGCACCGTGAGACGACCGGGGACCATCCTGTCCCCGCTCGGCTATCGCGTCGCGGCCTGCCGCATGACGGACCTCTCCGAGGGGGGCGCGGGCCTGGTCTTTCCACCCGCCATCGATCCGGGCGAGCGCTTCGTCCTTGTCGACGAGGTGGACGGCGAGGCTTATGAGTGCCGCGTGGTCTGGCGCCGCCGCGGCCGCGCCGGCGTCGCCTTCGATCCGGCCCCGCCGCCCAAGCCCGCCTGATCCGTCCGGCAACCGGGACTTAAGGTTCCGCTCCTTAAGCTGCCGCCCGGGAAACGGGATGGGCCGATGACGAGCGCCACCAATCATGGCCATGCGGCGCCGGGCCGCCCGCGTGTGATCGCCGCCGCGATCCTTCCGGTCTTCCTGGCATCCCTGTTCCTGTCCGCGTTCCTGCTCTTCAGCGTCCAGCCGATGTTCACGCGGATGGTGCTGCCGGCCCTCGGGGGCACGCCGGGCGTCTGGTCGGTCGCCATGGTGTTCTTCCAGGCTTTGCTCCTGGCAGGCTACGCCTATGCTCATCTGCTCGTGAGCCGGCTCGGCCCGCGCGGCGCGGGCTTCGTCCATCTGTCGCTGATGGCTGCCGCCCTGCTCGCCCAGCCCATCGCCATGGCCACCGGCTGGGGTCGCCCGCCTGCGGACGGCGAGGCCCTGTGGCTGCTGGGTCTCTTCGCGGTCTCGGTCGGCCTGCCCTTCTTCGCCGTGTCGGCCAACGGCCCCCTGCTCCAGGCCTGGTTCGCCCGGTCCGGCCACCGGGACGCGGCCGATCCCTATTTCCTCTACGCAGCGTCCAATATCGGCTCCTTCGCCGCCCTGGCGGCCTATCCGTTCCTGATCGAGCCGGGGCTGACCCTGATGCAGCAGAGCCGGACCTGGACGGCGGGCTTCATCGCGCTCGGCCTCCTCATCGCCGCCTGCGCCGCCATCGCCGGACGCGGCAGCGCCGCCGCCGGCCCGGCAGCGGCGGACGCGCCGCCCGTCGGCTGGGCGACCCGCGCCCGCTGGGTCGGGCTGTCCTTCGTGCCGTCCGGCCTCCTCGTCGCCGTCACCGCCCATATCGCGACCGACATCGCCTCGGCGCCGCTCCTGTGGGTCGTGCCGCTGGCCTTGTTCCTCCTGACCTTCGTCGTCGCCTTCCGCGACAGCCCGTTCCTGCGCTCGGCGATGATGGAACGGCTCGTCGTCTGGTCGATCGCCGCTGGCCTCGTCGGCATGGTCTCGGTCTGGCCGCTCTGGTTCAGCCTGCCGGTCCATCTCGGACTCTTCCTGCTGGTGACGCTGACGGCGCATCACGCCCTCTATGCGAGCCGCCCCGCCGCCGGCCGGCTCACCGAATTCTACATGTGGATGTCCTTCGGCGGCGTCCTGGGAGGAGCCTTCTGCGGCCTGCTCGCCCCGCATGTCTTTTCATTCGTGGCCGAGTACCCGGCCCTTCTGCTCGGCGGCCTCCTGTGCTGCCCCGGCGTGCCGGGCGCCCTGGGCCGCAACCTGAAACCCGCGCTCGCGGCCTTCGGCGCGGCGGGCCTGCTTCTCGCCGCGCTGATCGCCGCACGGCAGGTCACGGGCAGCCCCGAGAATCCGCTCTACTGGGCCATCGTCATCCTGGCGGCGGGCGTGATGGTGCTGTGGCGGCGGCCGGAGCGGGCGGTGCCGCTCGCCGCGGCCGCAATGCTGGTCCTGACCGGCCTGCAGCCGCTCCTGACGAATGTCACGACGATGCGCTCCTTCTTCGGCGTCCACAAAATCTCCACCTCGGCGGACGACCGCTTCCGCATCCTCCATCACGGCACGACGATCCACGGCGCCATGCGCATCCGCGAGGATGACGGCCGGCCCGCCGAAGGGCGCCCGATGCCGGCCACCTACTACCTGCCCGAAGGCGGCATCGGGCAGGCCCTCTCCGCCCTGCGCGCCGCCCGCGGCGGGCTCGGCCGGGTCGCGGCGATCGGGCTCGGGTCCGGCAGCCTGACCTGCCACATGGCGCCGGGCGAGGACTGGACCTTCTTCGAGATCGACCCGGACGTGGTGCGCATCGCCCGCGACCCGGCCCTGTTCCGCTTCCTGCGCGACTGCGCGGAGCGCCCGCCCGCCATCGTGCTGGGCGATGCCCGCCTGACCATCGCCGACCAGAAGGCGACCTATGGCGCCATCGTGGTCGACGCCTTCTCCTCCGACGCGATCCCCGCCCATCTGGTGACGCGGGAGGCCATCGGCCTCTACCTCTCCCGCCTCGACGCCGGCGGCGCCATCATCCTCCACATCTCCAACCGGCACCTCGACCTGCGGCAGATCCTGGCGCGGGCCGGCGCGGAGCACGGGCTCAAGGCCTATTCCATCCAGGAGCAGCAGGTGGAGCCGCTGAACCAGCGCTACCGCGCCCGTACGACAGTCCTCGTCCTCGCCCGCGACCCGGCCCATCTTGGCGCCCTGACCGGCGCGCCGAGTTGGCAATCCGTCCCCCCGGACATGACCCGCCGCCCCTGGACCGACGACTTCTCCAACATCCTGGAGGCGATCCGGGACAAAAGCGGGTGGTGAAAAACCATCTCCGGCGGGTGGAAAACCCGGGCGTGTCCCCCTTTCGTTCTCGCTGCCTCCGCCCCATATTCCCCGCATGCCCAAAGCTCCTCGTTCGCCGCGCTCCAAGGCGTCGAAGCCGGCTCTCAAGCCGCTGGACGCCCATCTTGCCGAGCTTCTGAACCCTGCCATTGCCAAGGGCCGCGCGGGTCCGGGCACGGCGGCGAGCGACCGCGTGGGACGCAAGGGGTTCGGCGAGGCGCCGCAGGCCGGGTTCACGCCGCAGGCGGGGTTCGAGCCGGAGGGCGAGGCTTATGCGCGGGGCATCGACCCGGCGCTCGCCGAGAAGCTGAATCTCAAGGGCGTGAACAAGGGCGGCAAGCGGCGCCGACCGGAGGACGGCGAGGGTCCTGCCGGGCTGACCGGTTCGGCCGTCACCGCCGAATCGCTGACCGCGCTCCTGCAGGCCGGCAACCCGTTCATCCGCGAGGGCAAGGCCTGGACGCCGCACCGGCCCGAGCGGCCGGAGAAGTCCGAGGGCGGCGTCCGCTTCCAGATCGTCTCCGAATACGAGCCCAAGGGCGACCAGCCGCAGGCCATCGCTGAGCTGGTCGAAGGCGTGCGGCGCCTCGAGCGGGACCAGGTCCTGCTCGGCGTCACCGGCTCGGGCAAGACCTTCACCATGGCGCAGGTCATCAAGGAGACGCAGCGCCCGGCGCTCATCCTGGCACCCAACAAGACGCTGGCGGCGCAGCTCTACGGCGAGTTCAAGTCCTTCTTCCCGGACAACGCCGTCGAGTACTTCGTGTCGTACTACGACTATTACCAGCCGGAGGCCTACGTGCCCCGGTCGGACACCTATATCGAGAAGGAAAGCTCCATCAACGAGCAGATCGACCGGATGCGCCACTCGGCCACCCGGGCGCTTTTGGAGCGCGACGACGTCATCATCGTCGCCTCGGTGTCCTGCATCTACGGTATCGGCTCGGTCGAGACCTACACGGCCATGACCTTCTCGGTGAAGGTCGGCGAGAAGCTCGACCAGCGCCAGCTCATCGCGGACCTGGTCGCCCTCCAGTACAAGCGGATCCAGGGCGACTTCGCCCGCGGCACGTTCCGCGTCCGCGGCGACGTGATCGAGGTCTTCCCGGCCCACCTGGAGGACCGCGCCTGGCGCATCTCGCTGTTCGGCGACGAGGTTGAGGGCATCGCCGAGTTCGACCCCCTGACGGGGCACAAGACGAACGACCTCTCCTTCGTGAAATTCTACGCCAATTCGCACTACGTGACGCCCAAGCCGACGCTGCAGCAGGCGATCAAGGGCATCAAGGAAGAGCTGAAATGGCGGCTCGACGACCTCATCAAGCAGGGGCGCCTGCTGGAGGCGCAGCGGCTGGAGCAGCGCACGACCTTCGACATCGAGATGCTGGAGGCGACCGGCTCCTGCAACGGCATCGAGAACTATTCGCGCTACCTCACCGGCCGCCGTCCCGGCGAGCCGCCGCCGACTTTGTTCGAATACCTCCCGGACAACGCCCTCGTCTTCACCGACGAGAGCCACGTCACGGTGCCCCAGATCGGCGCCATGTATAAGGGCGACTTCCGCCGCAAGGCGACGCTGGCCGAATACGGCTTCCGCCTCCCCTCCTGCATGGACAACCGTCCGCTGCGCTTCGAGGAATGGGAGGCCATGCGCCCGCAGACGGTCCACGTCTCGGCGACGCCCGGCTCATGGGAGATGGAGCAGACCGGCGGCGTCTTCGTCGAGCAGGTCATCCGGCCGACGGGCCTCGTCGATCCGCCGGTCATCGTCCGGCCGGCGCGTGCCCAGGTCGACGACGTGCTCGGCGAGATCCGCGAGACCGCCGCCAAGGGCTATCGCACCCTCGTCACGGTCCTCACCAAGCGCATGGCCGAGGACCTGACCGAGTACCTGCACGAGAACGGCGTGCGGGTGCGCTACATGCATTCGGACATCGACACGATCGAGCGCATCGAGATCATCCGCGACCTCCGGCTCGGCGCCTTCGACGTGCTGGTCGGCATCAACCTGCTGCGCGAGGGCCTCGACATCCCCGAATGCGCGCTGGTCGCGATCCTCGACGCCGACAAGGAAGGGTTCCTGCGCTCGGAGACCTCGCTCATCCAGACGATCGGCCGCGCCGCCCGCAACGTGGACGGCAAGGTGATCCTTTACGCCGACCAGGTCACCGGCTCCATGGAGCGCGCCATGGCCGAGACCAGCCGGCGCCGGGAGAAGCAGGAGGCGTACAACGCCGAGAACGGCATCACGCCGGCCACGATCCGGCGCGACATCGCCGACATCCTCGGCTCGGTCTACGAGCGCGATCACGTCACGGTCGATACCGGCCTGGCAGAGGCCGCCCAGGTCGGCCACAACCTGAAGGCCGTCATCGCCGACATGGAGAAGCGCATGAAGGCCGCCGCGGCCGATCTCGACTTCGAGACGGCGGCCCGGCTGCGCGACGAGATCAAGCGCCTGCAGGCGACCGAGCTCGCCATCGGCGACGATCCGCTCGCACGCCAGCAGGCGGTGGAGGACAAGGCCGGCGCCTTCGCCGGCGGCTCCAAATACGGCGCCGCCGCCAACCTGCCGCCGGCCGGAACCCGCGCCCGCAAGCCGACGCTCGACGAGATGGGCCCGCATAACCGGGAGCTTCCGCTCACGCCGGAAGGCTACCGCCCGCCTGACAAGCCGCGCTCGACCGCCGGCTGGCCCGGTCAGAAGGCCGGCAAGCGCGGCCGCCGCGGACGCTGATCGGCGACCATGTCGGTACAAGCGGCGTTGCGCGGGAACCGGAGCGGCATCTATCCTGTTGCCTGACGGATCAACAGGGAGACCCGCCATGAAGAAGATCATCATCGCGGCCACGGCCGCCTTGGCCCTCACCGCCTGCACCGCGCGCGAGCAGCGGGTCGCCACCGGCGCCGGAATCGGCGGCGTCGCGGGTGCCGTCGTCGGCGGCCTTGCCACGGGCACGGGCGGCGGGGCCGTTGCCGGCGGCATCATCGGCGCGGCCGGCGGCGCCATCATCGCCGACGTCACGCGGCCCCGCACCTGCCGCTATTGGAGCGAACGCCGCGGTCGCTACGTCTACGGCCGCTGCTGACCTTTCGCATTCACCCTGGGCTTGCCACCGCCGGCGAGCGCGCGAGATCACGTTGTGAGCGCGCGTCACGCCGGCGCGTAGCAGGCTCATCGGAGGATGCCATGGGACTTCTGGACGAACTGGTCGGCGGCATGCTGGGCGGGAGCCGCCCCGGCAATACGCGCGGCGGCGGCATGTCGCCGCTCGTCATGGCGCTGCTCGCGCTCCTCGCCTCGCGCGGCGGCGGCGGGCTTTCCGGCGGCCTGGGCGATCTGCTGGGCGGCGGCCGGCGCCCTCCCCGGGATGCCATGCCGGACGAACCCGGCAATTCCCCGGGCGGGCTGGGCGACATCCTGGGGCAGATCCTGGGCGGAGCAGGCGGCGGCAAGCTGCCGGGAGGGCTGGGAGATATCCTTGGGGGCGGTACCGGCCGGGTGCCGCGCACGGCCGGAGCGCCCGCCGGCTCCGGATCCAGCGGGGACGGCAGCCTCGATGCGGTTCTGGACGACGTATTCGGCAAAAAGGGTGCGCAGGCGCCGGCGATGCAGGCCGGCAACGACGGCGACGATCGCGCGTCCTACGGCGCCCTTGGCGACCTTCTCGGCGGCGGGCTCGGCGGCCTCCTGGAAACCTTCCAGCAATCGGGCCGCGGCGACATCGCCCGCTCGTGGATCGGCAAGGGCGAGAACGCGCCGGTCTCCGCCGACGACCTGCGGCAGGCGCTGCCTGACGGCATCATCGAGCAGCTCGCGGCGATGACGGGCCGCAACCCCGACAACCTGCTCGTGGAACTGACCGACGCCCTGCCCCGCGACGTCGACCGCCTGACGCCGGCCGGACGCGTGCCCGATCGCGGCGAATGGGTGTGAGGCCTATCCGCCCTTGATCTCGCGCACGCCGAGGGCATCCGCCAGCCGCGCCTTCGCGCTGCCGGGCTTCAGCGGCTTCTGCTGGCTCTCGTGCGGCGACCAGCCGGAGAGCCAGACCATCTCGAACGTGGCGCGCACGCGCCCGTCCGGATCGGCGAAGCGCTCGGCATAGATCGCCGCCATGCGCATCAGCGTGCCCCGCCGCAGCGGCGTGCGGCGGCGCTCGACGAGCGCGTTGGTGAGCCCCATGGCCCGCAGGTCCGCCATCAATCCGAAGACGGACGCGTAGCGCACGGTCACCGTCTCGGCATCCGCCACCGGAAGGGCGAGCCCGGCCCGCTGGAGCAGGCCGCCGAGATCGCGCACGTCGGCGAAGGGCGCGACGCGTGGGCTGATCCCGCCCTCCAGCTCGGCCTCGGCAGCGGCGAAGGCCTGGCGCAGCTCGCTCAAGGTCTGGCCGCCGAACAGGCAGCCGACGAACAGCCCGTCGGGCTTCAAGGCCCGCCGGATCTGGATCAGCGCGCCCGGCAGGTCGTTGACCTGCTGCAGCGAGAGGAGCGAGACGGCGAGGTCGAACGTTTCCGGCGCGAAGGGCAGCCGCTCCTCGTCCGCCGCCACCATGCCGGGAGTGCCGGCCATGCCGGCGCGGACGACCTCCCTTACCCGGCCCGTCGCGGCGAGGACGGCCCCGGCGCCCTGACCGGGCGTGCCGAGATCGAGGGCGAGGGGGAAGTCGCGCTTCACGGTCGCCAGCCGCTCCGCCAGGTCCTCCAGCGCGCGTTGCAGCAGGAAATCCGCATAGCCCGTCCGCTCCGCCCGCGCCATGCGGCGGCGGACGAGATCGCGGTCGAAGACATTCGGAGCGGTGTCGGCCACGCATGGCTCCCAGCGGCGGAAGGGGCGCCGCCCGGACCGCGTCGGCGATCCGGGCGACCCGTGACCTTAGGACCAGCCGGCCTGTAAGCCGGGTTCTGTATGGCTGCCGGCTCGCGCCGGCAACGTGACGGCCATTCCTCTAGGGCCGCCCTTGCGGGAAGCCTCGAGCAACCAACCCGGACGACTGGGCCGGAGAGCCCTGGCGCCTTGCGGTGCCGCGCCGTCCCTATTCGGTTTTGCTCCCGGTGGGGCTTGCCATGCCGTCCGCGTTGCCGCGTCCGCGGTGCGCTCTTACCGCACCTTTTCACCCTGACCCCGGCGGCCGGAGCCGAAGGGGCGGTCTGTTTTCTGTGGCGCTTTCCCTGGGGTCGCCCCCGCCGGGCGTTACCCGGCACCGTTTCTCCGTGGAGCCCGGACTTTCCTCCCCGATCGCGAGATCGCGGCGGCCGTCCGGCCGACTGGCGCTGGGGATGTGGACGGTCGGGGCGGGAAGGTCAAGCGGTGCGTGCTTCGAGGCTCGCCGTTCCGGCGAGCACCTCAGCATGAGGACCGATGTCAGGAGGCACGGTAGACGGGAAGCCTCATCCTGAGGTGCGAGGCGAAGCCGAGCCTCGAAGGACGAGGCGGCGAGCGCCCGCGTCCTTCGACCTACTCCGCCGCCTTCGGCCTCGGCCCCGCCAGCGGCCAGCGGCCGAGCGCCCGGCGGGCGGGGTCTTCGAACCCGCGGAAAACCGCGATGGACACGCCGACGCAGACCAAAGCGGCGAGCACCGCCAGAGGCAGGCGCCACGCCTCGTCCAGCTTCAGCACGCGCGGCAGCATCGTGAACAGGGCCGTTCCGATGAGAGGATGCAGCATGTACACCGCGTAGCTCGCATCGCCGAGCGCGGTACAGGCGGGCGAGGCGAGCGCGGATTGGGGCCCGTTCATCTCGGCCAGGGCGATGGCACCCACCGCCACGACCGCCATGGCGATGACCGCGTAGGGCGAGGCGTGGATGAGCATGAGCGCGACGACCGCGAACCCGGCGCAATGGGCTGCCCACCACGGCACGGCGAGATGGCGCAGCGGGCCCGTGACGAGGCGGTTCAGCGCCATGCCGGCAATGAAGGTCGGCACAGCGCGCAGGGCGCCGTAATCGTAGGTGGCTTCCGTCCAGTCCCTGAGGCCGAGCGCGGTGCGGGCCGCGTCCTGCCCGACCGCCAGCAGCGCGGCGACGCCGAGAGCCGGCAGCGCGCCGATCCGGTTCACCAGCAGCAGGAAGGCCGGAAAGGCGAGATAGACCAGGAACTCCGCGCTGATCGACCAGGAGGGCGTGTTGAACGACATGTGCCCGGTCGTGCCCCAGGCATGGACGAGCAGCACGTTCGGCAGGAAGGCGGACGGGTCCAGATATTCCGGCTGGTTGAAGCGGTAGCCCGCGGCGAAGAGCAGGACGCCGAGCCCCGCATAGGCGAGGAGCGTCAGGAGATGGAGCGGATAGACCCGCGCCAGCCTTTTCTGGATGAAGCGGCCGAAATCGGCGAGGTCGCCCATGCGCCCGCCATAGGTGTGCATGATGACGAAGCCCGACAGGACGAAGAAGAAGTCCACGAACAGGCGGAACTCGGTCAGCGGCGCGATGGATTCCAGCCCCGGCGGCGCCCAGGGCTGCGAATAGTGGAAGACGAGCACGCCGAAGGCCGCGAAGAAGCGGTAGGTGTCGAGCACCTGAAAGCGCGTCCGGACGGGCATGGGCGGCAAGGGAGCGATCTCCGTTCCCGCCCAGCCCTAACGGCAAAAGGCAAAGATGCCGTTATCCCGATTGCAGAACTCCGGGGCCTCGCGGCCGCGCGAGGAGCAGCACGGCGACGCCGCCGAGCGTCGAGAGCAGCGACCCGGCGATGACGCCGAGCCGCACCTGCGCCAGCGACACGGCATCCTGGAAGGCCAGCGTCCCGATGAAGAGCGACATGGTGAAGCCGATGCCGGTGAGGATCGCCGCGCCGTAGAGCATGGCGACGGACGTGCCCTGCGGCATCTCGCCGAGCTTCAGCTTCACCGCGAGCATGGTGAAGCCGAAGACGCCGATCTGCTTGCCTAGGAACAGGCCGAGCGCGATACCGAGCGGCATCGGCGCCAGCATCGTTTCCAGCGAGAAGCCCTGGAAGCTGACGCCCGCATTGGCGAAGGCGAAGAGCGGCAGGATGCCGAACGTGATCCAGGGCTTCACCCGCGTTTCCGTCTGCTCCAGCAGGCACAGTTCGTCGCTGTCGCGGCTCAACGGGATCGCGAAGCCGAGGGCGACGCCGGCGAGCGTCGCGTGGACGCCGGATTTCAGGACGCAGAACCAGACGAACAGGCCGACGAGCAGATAGGGCGCGATCGATCGCACCCGCGCGAAGGTCAGCGAGAACAGGACGACGAGGCCGATGCCGGCGAGGCTGAGCGAGAGCGTCGAGAGTTCCGCCGTGTAGAACACCGCGATCACGATGATCGCGACGAGGTCGTCGATGATCGCCAGCGCCAGCAGGAACGCCTTGAGCGCCGGCGGCACGGCCGAGCCGAGCGCGGCCGCGATCGCGACGACGAAGGCGATGTCCGTAGCGGTGGGGATCGCCCAGCCGCGCAGCGCGGCCGGTTCGGCTGCGGCGATGCCGACGAAGAACAAGGCCGGCACCACGATGCCGCCCAGGGCTGCGACCGCCGGGAGCGAGGCACGGCGCCAGCCGGCAAGCGCGCCTTTGAGGAACTCGCGTTTGATCTCCAGGCCGACGGCCATGAAGAAGATGGCCATCAGGCCGTCATTGATCCACAGGACCAGCGGCTTCGACAGGCCGAGATCGCTGCCGCCGGGCGGGCGTAGCGTCACGTTCAGGATCGTGGAGAAGAGCTGTTCGTACCAGGGTGCTAGCGGCGAATTGGCGACGATGATCGCCGCCAGTGCCGCAAGCCCGAGCAAGGCGCCCCCGATGACGTCGATCCTGCCGTCGTGCTGATGCCCCGCCAGCGCCGCCTCCCTCCTGACACAAGCAAAGGGCGGCCGGATTGTCCCGGTCGCCCGCCTGTTGAGAGATAGAGCAGGTTTCAGGCCGTCGCCAGATGCCGCTCCGTCACCTGACGCGTTCCAGGACGCTGACGTAATTGGCGACCGCGGCCCCGCCCATGTTGAAAATCCCGCCGAGCTGCGGGTTCTTCAGCTGCATCTCTCCCGCTGCGTCACAAAGCTGCATCGCGGTGATCGCGTGCATGGAGACGCCCGTGGCGCCGATCGGATGGCCCTTCGCCTTCAGGCCGCCGGAGACGTTGACCGGCAGCTTGCCGCCGACCTCCGTCATGCCCTCCCTGATCGCCCGGGCGCCCTGACCCTCCGGCACGAGTCCCATCGCCTCGTATTCGATGAGCTCGGCGATGGTGAAGCAGTCATGGGTCTCCACGAAGGAAAGGTCGGCAAGGGTGATTCCCGCCTCCGCCAGCGCCCGATCCCAGGCCACCCTGCAGCCCTCGAATTTCAGGATGTCGCGCTTGGACATGGGCAGGAAGTCCTGCGCATGGGCCCGGCCGCGGAAGGCCACGGCCTTGGAAAAGCCTGCCGCGCTGTCGGCATCGGTGATGACCAGCGCCGCCGCCCCGTCCGAGACCAGCGAGCAATCCGTGCGCTTGAGCGGCCCCGCGACGAAGGGATTCTTGTCGCTCTCGGCGCGGCAGAACGCGTAGCCCAGATCCTTCCTCATCTGCGCATACGGGTTCTTCACGCCGTTGCGGTGGTTCTTGGCGGCGATCATGGCCAGCGCGTCCGACTGGTCGCCATGGCGCTGGAAATACGCCCCCGCGATCTGGCCGAAGACGCCGGCGAACCCGGCCGGGATCTCGCCGTCCTCCGGGAGGTAGGACGCTTTCAGGAGGTTCTTGCCGATCTCGGGGCCCGGCGTCGTCGTCATCTGCTCGACGCCGACGACCAGCACGGTCCGGGCGCGGCCGGCCTCGATGGTCTTGAGCGCCTGGTGAACCGCGGCCGAGCCGGTGGCGCACGCATTCTCCACCCGGGTCGTCGGCTTGAAGCGCAGCCTGTCGTCGGCCTGGAGGACGAGCGAGGCCGTGAAATCCTGCGGCGAGAAGCCGGCGTTGAAATGGCCGAGCAGGACCTCGTCCACATCCTCCGCGCCGATGCCGGCATCGGCCAGCGCCTCGCGCGCGACGCGGGTGACGAGGGTCTCGATGGTTTCGCCCTCGAGGCGGCCGAAGGCGGTGTGGGCCCAGCCGACGATGGCGGGGGACTTCATCTCGCGGGTTGCGGCGGTCATGGGCGCGCTCCGTGCTTGTCCGTGCCGGCAATCTGGTTGGCGCGGCGCGCCGGAACAACCCCTGCCTTGGGCGCGGCGCTGCCCAGCTACGGATGCGCGAAAAGCAGGAGCGCGACGCCCCCGGTCACCAGGACGAGCCCGGCGGCCTCCCGCCGGGAGATCGCCTGCGCGAAGACGATCCGCGAGACGAGCGCCGCGAACAGCACCTCCACCAGCCCCAGCGTGCGCACGCTGGCGGCGCTGGTGAGCGCAAAGCCGATGAACCAGAGCTGCGAGGCGACGGCGCCCATCAGCCCGGCAAAGAGCGAGCCGCGCCAGGCCGCGGCGCTCGCCGACAGAGCCTCCCGGTCGAAGGCCAGCATCCAGAGCCCCAGAAGGAGACTCTGCAGGCCGAGGCCCCAGACCAACGTGGTCGTGGCCCGGATGAGGAAGCCGCCGTCCTCCAGCGCAAGGATTGCGCCGCGGAAGCCCACGGCCGCGACGGCGAAGAGCGCGCCCGAGCCGATGCCCATGGCGGCCGCGCCGAGACCCGCCTGGGCGAGCGGCAGGCCCTTGCGTGTGGTGACGAGCACGACGCCCATGGTCGCGACGAGGATGGCGAGCCCCATCGGCAGGGTCAGCCGCTCGCCCAGCACGGCCAGCGCGAAGACGGCGACGAGGACGGGCTCGGTCTTGGTGAAGGCGGTGACGACGGCGAAGCCCTTGCTGCGCATGGCCGACAGCATCAGGGCCGTGGCGGCGATCTGGGCGAGCGCCCCGCCGGCGGCGAAGACGAGGAACCGGGCGGACGGCTCCGGCACGCCCTCGCCCGTCCCCATCCGCACGAGGACGAGGAACAGGCAGGCGAATGGCAGCCCGTACAGGAAGCGCACCTGCGTCGCGCCGACCGTGCCGATGACGTCGATGAGCCGGCGCTGCATGACGTTGCGCGCCGTCTGCGCCGCGGCGGCACCGATCGTGGCCGGGATCCAGAGAAGGCCGGGATCGATCACAGGCGGCTCTTTCCACCGTCGACGGAGCGGCCTGCCCATGCATTGCCGCATTTGGGTCCTAACAGGCTCGTCCGCCCGGGACGCAAGGCCACCGGAGCGAGCCCGAACGCGATGGCAGGATGCCGGCGGGAGGCGGACCGGTAAAGCCGGGCCCGCGCAAGCCTGATCGGCGCGGCACGCATCGGCGGTCTCGGCTCCGGCATCGCCGCGCCGTCCCGCAAGGACGCCGGACTGGCCAAACAGCGACCGTCTATGTAGCCTGCGGCCGGCACGCGCCGGTCGCATTCCCGCGAGAGAGAGCCGCATGATCCTGAAAGCCCGCTCCGGCGCAATCGCCGGCCTGGTCTCGCTCATGGCTCTGGCCGCAGGTCCCGCTTTGGCGGGGCCGAGCCTCGTCATCGACGTCGACAGCGGGAAGGTGCTGCACCAGCAGGACGCCACCGCGCCCTGGTATCCGGCCTCCGTCACCAAGCTGATGACCGCCTATGTCGCGCTGAAGGAAGTGGCGGCCGGGCGCATCACCATGGACACGCCGCTCATCGTCTCGGCCAGAGCCTCAGCCGCCTCGCCCTCCAAGATGGGCTTCAAGCCGGGCATCGAGGTGACGCTCGAGAACGCGCTGCGCATGATCATGGTCAAGTCGGCCAACGACGTCTCGGTGACCATCGCGGAAGGCATTGCCGGCTCGGTCGAAACCTTCTCGGCCATGATGAACCGCGAGGCCGCGCGCCTCGGCATGGTCAACAGCAACTTCGTCAACCCGAACGGCTGGCCCGACCCCGACAACCGGACCAGCGCCCGGGACATGGCGATCCTCGGCCGCGCGCTCCTGCTCGAATTCCCGCAGCACGGAGACCTGTGGGGCATCGGCGCGATCAAGTTCGGCAAGCGCATCATGCGCAACACGAACGGGCTGGTCGGCCGCTATCCGGGCACGCTCGGCATGAAGACCGGCTTCATCTGCTCGTCGGGCTTCAACGTCGTCGCCGCCGCCGAGCGCAACGGCCGGCGCCTGATCGCCGTCGTCATGGGCGCCCATACCGCGGCCGAGCGGACGATCCGCACAGCCGAACTCCTGGACAAGGGCTTCGCCTCCATGGGCTGGAGCGGCACGACCGTCGACGCGCTTCCGGCCGGCTTCGGCACGCCGCCGGACCTGAGGCCCGATGTCTGCGGCAAGCGCCGCGGCATCCCGTCCGAGGAGGACGGCGAGACACCGGTGGCCGCGGGCGTCGCCAATGACAGCGACAACCCCATCGCCGCCGCGCTGCAGCCCGCCCTGACGCCGGGCGTCGCCGCCGTGCGCGGCACCGGGGGTCGCTGGTCCCTGGCGCCGCGGGCCGCCGTCGAGCCGACCATCGTCTCGGTCGGACGCCGGCCCGGCTCGACCGCGATCGCGCGCGGTCCGGTCGGCGTCGATGCGCCGGTCGTGGCGGGCGTGCCCGCCGGCGCCCAGGCCTTCGCGCCGGACGGCACGGCGGCAAAACCCGGCACGCTGCGCGAGGGGCCGCTGCTGCTGCAGGGCTCAGCGCCGCAGGCGCCGGGTGCCGGCATCGGCTTTGGCGCCAAGCCCGCGCCGACGGCCAATCGCGGCGCCATCGCCGCCCGCCCGGCCCCCGATGCCGGAGCGCAGCGGCCCGCGGCCAAGCCCGCACCCACGGCGGCGAAACCCGCGCCGGCCAAACCGACAGCAGCCAAGCCGGCGGCGGCCAAACCGGCTGCCGCGAAGCCGGCGCCTGCCAAGCCCGTCGCAGCGCGCGACCCGTCGGAGAAGCCTGCCGCGAAGCCGGCGCCCGCCAAGCCTGCTGTGGACAAGCCGGCCGCGGCCAAACCTGTCGCGGCAAAGCCCGCCCCGCCGGGCGCCAAGCCGGCGGCCCAGAAGCCCAAGCCCAAGCCGGAGGCCGGCCTCGACAAGCCCATGCGCATCCTGCCGGCGACGCTGCCGCCGTCCAAGGCGAAGCCGGGTCAGTGATAAAGGCGGCGTTACGGTAGCCAGCGCGGCGGGATTTGTAATAGTATAACAATTCCCGCCCATCGCCGATGCGTCCGATGACCGATGAAAATCAGGCCCGCAGGCCGCCCCCTCCCATTCCGATCACGATCCTGACGGGCTTCCTCGGCGCCGGAAAGACCACGCTGCTCAACCGGCTCCTCAAGGAGGAGGCGCTGGCGGACACGCTGGTCATCGTCAACGAGTTCGGATCGGTCGGGCTCGACCATCTCCTGATGGAAAGCGCGCGGGACGACCTGATCCTGCTGGGAGCCGGCTGCCTGTGCTGCACCGTGCGCGGCGATCTCGTCGCCACGCTGGAGGATCTGCTGCGCCGCCGCGACAATGGCCGCGTGACGCCGTTCAGGCGCGTCGTCATCGAGACGACCGGGCTCGCGGACCCCGCGCCCGTGATGAACGCGGTCCTGAACCATCCCTATCTGCGCCTGCGCTACGTGCTCGACGGGGTCGTCACGCTGGTGGACGCGGCCAACGGCGCGGCGACGCTCGACGCGCACGAGGAAGCCCGCCGACAGGTCGCCGTCGCCGACCGGGTCGTGCTGACCAAGTCCGATATTGGCGGCGAGGCGCGGGAGCTGCGCGCCCGTATCGCGTCGCTCAATCCCGGCGCGCCGGTCGCCGACGCAGCGCGCGGCGAAGCCGGCCCGGCCCTCCTCTCAGGCAGCGGCCTCTACCGCGTCGAGGACCGCATCCCGGACGTGCTGGCCTGGCTCCGCGCCGACGCCGTGGCGGATCATGGCCACCATCATCATCACCACGGCCATCACCATCATGGCCATGACCATCACCACCACGGCCACGACGTGAACCGCCATGACGCGCGCATCCGGGCCTTCAGCGTCACCCATGACGATCCCGTCGATCCGCGCGCGCTCGATCTTTTCCTCGACATGCTGCGCGCGGCGCACGGGCCCAAATTGCTGCGGATGAAGGGGCTCGTGGCGCTGGCCGACGATCCCGCCCGCCCTGTGGTGCTCCACGCCGTCCAGCACGTGCTGCACCCGCCAGTGCGGCTCGAGGCCTGGCCGGATCCCGACCGGCGCACGCGGCTGGTCTTCATCCTGCAGGACCTCGACCGGCACTTCGTCGACGGCCTCTGGGGCGCCTTCACCGGCCGTCCGGCGCTCGATGCGCCCGACGCGGCCGCGCTGATGGACAATCCGCTCTCCCTGCGTGGCGGCTGAGCCCGCTCAGGCGAGAATCCGGAACACCAGCACCTCGCCCTCGCGCATCATCTCCTCGACGCTACCGCCGTGCTGGCTGACGGCATGGGGGATGTCGATCGCCGCCATCGGATCGGTGGCGAGGACGACGAGCCGCTGGCCCGTCTCCATCGCGCGCAGCCGCTTGGCCGTGCGCATGGCCGGCAGCGGGCATTTCAGGCCTTTCAGGTCCAGCACGGTCTCGCTCATCGGCCCGGCACGCTTCTTGAACACCCTGTCCATGAACACGCCGTTCCACGCGCGATCGTTTCGCGGCGGGACGGCGGGATGGGAATCTGTATCATGCTGGGTCAATCCGGTTGTCTCGACGTCCCCGACGTCCTGCTGCGCGACGGCGACGCGGCCTTCGCCGCTGGGCAACCCGATGCGGGTCGGCCTGTCAAGGCGGACGCCCTTCCGGCGGGCGGCTTCCGGGTCGACCTGGTGCCGCCGTCCGAGATGGCGGCACACCGCGCGGCCTGGGAGCGCCTGTCGCGCCTGGCGCTGGAACCCAACGTGTTTCACGACCGGCCTTATCTGGAGGCCGCCGGCCGCCTGAAGCTGGCAGGCAAGCTGCGGTTCGCCCTCGTGCACCGCACGGGCGCCGACAAGGCCCCGGGCGAACTGGTCGGCCTGTTTCCCGTCCTGTCGCCGCGCCGCTGGCTGCCCTTCGTCACGCGCACCTGGAAGCCGGTCTATTCCTCGCTCGGCACGCCGCTGGTCGATGCGGCCTGCGCCGCCGGCGTCATCGGCGCCTTCCTGACCTTTGCCGCGGCTGCGCCGCTCAGCGGCGGCCTCGTCTTCGCCGAGATCGCCACCGACGGCGCCTTCGCCGCGATCCTGACCGCGGTTGCCCGGCGCAGCGGCCATCGCGTCGAGACGCTCCACGATTACAGCCGGGCGGTCCTTGAGGCAGCGCCGCCCCGCGACGAGCGCGAGCCGCTCAACGCCAAGAAGCGCAAGGAATTGCGGCGGCTGCGCCGGCGCCTGGAAGACCTCGGCCGCGTCGAATTCGTCTGCGCCACCGCGCCTGCCGACGTGGCGGCCGCCATGGAGGCGTTCCTTCAGCTGGAGGCATCGGGCTGGAAGGCCCGCGGCGGCACGGCCCTGCTCGACGATGCCGCCTCTGCCGGCTTTGCGCGCCGGATGACCGGCGACCTGGCCCGCGAAGGCCGCTGCCGGGTCCACCTCCTGACGCTGGACGGCCGTCCGGTCGCCGGCGGCATCGTCGTCGAGGCCCGCGACCGCGCCTGGTTTTGGAAGACCGCCTATGACGAGGCCTATGCCCGCTTCTCGCCGGGCCTGATCCTCGCCACCGAGATCACCGCCGCCCAGTCGGCGCGCGGCGAGATCACCCTCACCGATTCCTGCGCCGTCGCCGACCATCCCATGATCGACCATGTTTGGCGCGGCCGCCTGCGCATCGCCGACATCTTTGTCTCCGCCCGGCCCGCCGCCTCGCCGCTCTCGGTGCTGGCTCTGCGGCTGGAACGCGCCCGCCGCCGCCTGCGGGCGGCCGCCAAGTCCCTCTATCTGAACGCCAAGGGAGAACGTCCATGAGCCGTCACGAGCCTGCAACCCACGACCTCATCCAGATCCGCCCGAAGGACCTGGCGGGCAAGTTCCCGAACCAGCCCTTCGCCACGAGGCATGCTCTGTCGGGCCATGCACTGATGACCCTGCCCGCGCTGGCCGACCTCGCCCGCGGCCTGCCCCGCGACCAGGTCGAGTACAGCGCCGGCGACCTCGCGCCGAACCAGCGGCCCGAGGACGTGCGCATGATCGACCTGTCGCCGGACGAGGTCGTCCGCCGCATCGAAACCGCCAATGCCTGGATGGTGCTCAAGCGCGTCGAGACCGATCCCGCTTACGGCGCACTGGTGCGCGACGCGCTCCTGTCGGTCGCCCGCCAGCGCGGCTTCGCCAGCCTGGAGGAAGCCGGGTTCCACGACATCCAGGGCTTCATCTTCGTGTCTTCGGCCAACGCCGTCACGCCGTTCCATTTCGACGCGGAGGAGAATTTCTTCGTCCAGATCCACGGCGACAAGTTCTTCCACATTTTCGACAATGCCGACCGGGCGCTGGTGTCGGAGGAGGAACTGGAAATCTCACCCGCCAAGCATCGCAACCTCGCCTATCGCGACGAGTTCGAGGCGCGCGGCGAGGTCTTCGCCATGAAGGAGGGTGACGGCATGTTCGTCCCCTATCTGTGGCCGCATTGGGTGCGCACCGGCTCGTCCTGGTCGATCTCCATGGCGATCACCTGGAAGTCGCCGCAGGTCAGCCGCAACAACACGCTCCTGACCGCGAACGCCATGCTGCGCTCCATGGGCTATCCGCAGCCCGCGCCGGGCGCCCGCCCCGTGCTGGACGCCGTGAAGGTCGCGGGCCTGCGCACCGCGCGCGCCGTAGTCCAGCCCCTTCGCCGTTCCGAGCGGATGCGCCGCGCCATCCGCGGCCTCGTCTTTGGCCGCAAGGCCAATTACTACTACAACGACAAGGCCGCCTGACGGCCATCGGCTCCGCCGCCCGCGACGGGACTTGATCGCGGGCGGCAATTCGGCCAAGCCGGTCGGCATGACCAGCGACCGCCCGCTCAATCCCCTCGTCAAGCTCGCCCTGGAACTGGGCCCGCTCGGCGTATTCTTCTTCGCCAACGCCTATGGCGACCGCTTCTTCGGCGTCGACGCCACCCAGCGCATCTTCGTCGCCACCGGCGCCTTCATGGCGGCGACGGCGGTCGCGCTCACGGTGAGCTACGCGCTGATGCGCAAGCTCCCCGTCATGCCGCTGGTCTCCGGCATCGTGGTGCTCGTCTTCGGCGCCCTGACGATCTGGCTCAACGACGAGCTCTTCATCAAGCTCAAGCCCACCATCGTGAACCTGCTGTTCGGCTCGGTCCTGCTGGGCGGGCTCGCCTTCGGCCGCTCCCTGCTCTCCATCGTGCTGGACGCCGTGTTCCAGCTCGACGCGGAAGGCTGGCGCAAGCTCACCCTGCGCTGGGGCATCTTCTTCTTCGTCCTGGCGGCCTTGAACGAGATCGTCTGGCGCACCCAGTCCACCGATTTCTGGGTGAGCTTCAAGGTGATGGGCATCATGCCCCTCACCCTCGCCTTCGCCCTCGCCCAGACCCCGCTGATCCTCAGGCACGAGCTCAAGGACGGCGCGGAGGGCTGAGGGAACGTGCGGTCATTGCGGGCGCAAGCGAAGCAATCCATCACCCGCCCGCACCATGGAGTGCTTCGTCGCTTTCGTTCTCGCAATGAGGGTTGAGGGTGGCGCCCCGGCCTTCGAGGCCGCTTGGCGGCGCCTCGGGACGAGGCTTCGGACAGCGAGTCCGTCCCCGACGGTCCTCATGCTGAGGTGCGCGCGAAGCGAGCCTCGAAGCACGCAGAATGCCGGCCCAGCCTCGTCCCTCCCCCATGGGGAGGGATCAGCGGCCATAGACCTCAATGTTTCGCCCGGGCGATCTGCTCGCGGAACCCGGCCATCGTCTCCGGCGTCAGCGGCCCGATATGCTTGTGGCGGATGATGCCGCGTCCATCGACGATGAAGGTCTCGGGCACGCCATAGACGCCCCATTCAATGGCGGAGCGCCCGTTGGGATCGACGCCGACCGCGGCGAACGGATTGCCCAGCGCGCCCAGGAAACGCCGCGCGTTCTCGGGATCGTCCTTGTAGTTGATGCCGACGACGCGGACGTCCGGCTCGCGGGCGATCGCCATCAGCAGCGGATGCTCCAGCCGGCACGGGCCGCACCAGGACGCCCAGACATTGACGACGGTCACGCCCCCGGCGGCGAGGTCCGCCGCCTTCAGGCCGGGGATCGGGCCGGAGGAGCCGCGCAGGCCCTCCAGCGCGGCAAGGTCCAGGGCCGGCACCGGGCGGCCGATCAGGGCCGAGGGGACGCGCGAGGCATCGCCCGCGAAAAGCCGGATCAGGAACAGGCCCGCCAGCGCCAGGAAGATCGCCGCCGGGAGAACGAAGAGGAGACGGCGCCGCGCCGGCGCTCCGGCCGGATCGCTCACGGCGCGGACCGCCGCCGGACGCCCCTGGCCTCGAGCGCGGCGAGCCGCGCCTTCGCGGACTTGGCCGAGAGGACGGCGCGGACGACCAGCGCCCCGACAATCAAGGCCGCCGCGGCATAGGAGGCGAGGACGAAGCCCGCATGGGTCACGTCAGATCCCTCCCTCGGACGGGTGATCCGCCTGCAGGATCGTGAGCGTCCGGACGCGGCGGTTGAGGATCTCGGTCCGCATGCCCGACAGGTGCAGGGCGATGGCGACGAGCGACAGGCCCACCGCCATGACGAGGAGCGGGACCAGGATCGTCGGGTGGATGGCGGGCCCGTCCAGCCGGAACACGGATGCCGGCTGGTGCAGCGTGTTCCACCAGTCCACCGAGAACTTGACGATCGGGATGTTCACGAACCCGACCAGCGTCAGGATCGCCACCGCCCGCGCCGCCCGGCCGGGATCGTCGATCGACCGCCACAAAGCGAGGATGCCGCAATAGATCAGGAACAGGACGAAGACCGAGGTGAGCCTGGCGTCCCAGACCCAGTAGGTGCCCCACATCGGCTTGCCCCAGAGCGCACCGGTGATGAGACATAACAGTGTGAAGGCCGCCCCGATGGGCGCCGCCGCCTTCTGCGACACGTCCGCCAGCGGATGGCGCCAGACCAGCGTGCCGAGCGCCGACAGGCTCATCATCGCGTAGAGGAACAGGGCCAGCCAGGCCGAGGGCACGTGGACGAACATGATCCGCACCGTGTCGCCCTGCTGGTAGTCCGGCGGCGCGGTGAAGAACGCCATGTAGAGGCCCGCCGCCGTGACGAGCGCGGCAAGGCCGGCGAGCCATGGCAGGACGCGCCCCGACAGCGCCAGGAAGCGCGTCGGGTTTGCGAGGTTCCAGAACGAGGCGGCAAGGCCGGTCGCGGTCATGGCAACGGCTCGTATCCGAGCCCGTGGCGGCAGGCAATGCGACCGATCAAAGCGCCTACTCCCCTCCCCGCAAGGCCGCCGCGCCCGCCAGCGCCGCCGTGACCAGGGCGACGAGGCTGATGGCGCCGAGAATGGCAAGCGGCGTCGTGAACGGCACCGTGCCGCCCATCGCCGCGTTGGCGGCGGAGACGCCGAAGATCAGGCTCGGGACCATGAGCGGGGCGACGATGACGGCGAGGATCAGCCCGCCCCGGCGCATCGTGGCCGTGAGCGCAGCTCCCACCGCGCCGATGGCGGTGAGGCCGGGCGTGCCGATGAGGAGGGTCAGCGCGGTCGGCGCCATCGCCTCCGCCGGCAGGGCGACGAGGAGGCCGAAGAGCGGGACGCAGAGCGCCAGCGGCAGGCCGGTCGTCAGCCAGTGCGCCAGGACCTTGGCGAGGATCGCCAGTTCCAGCGGCAGGGATGCGCCCAGCATCACGTCGAGCGACCCGTCCTCCTCGTCGGCCTGGAACAGGCGGTCGAGCCCGATCAGCGTCGCCATGACGGCGGCGAGCCACAGGATCGCCGGCCCGATGCGCGACAGGAGGTTCAGGTCCGGCCCGAGGGCGAAGGGCACCAGGGCCACCACGACCATGAAGAACAGGAGGCTGAGATAGCCCCCGCCGCCGATCCGGGCGGCAAGGACGAGGTCGCGCCTGACGAGAGCGGCGAACGCGCTCATGGCGCCGCCCCGCCGATGACCATCGTCCGCGCGCCCTTGACCGCGATCGGCAGATGCGTGGCGACGACGGCGAGGCCTCCCGCGGCCAGATGGGCCTCGATCCGCGCCGCGAGCGCAGCCTGCGCGGCATTGTCGAGGGCGTTGGCCGGCTCGTCCAGCAGCCAGATCGGGCGGGCCGCCGCCGACAGGCGCGCCAGCGCCAGCCGCCGCCGCTGTCCGGAGGAAAGATAGCCGGCCGGGAGGTCCGCCTGTGGCGCGAGGCGCCATTCTGCGAGGACCGCGTCGGGATCGGCGGTGCCGCCGAGAAGGTCGCGCCAGAACCGGACATGCTCGCGCACGGTGAGGCTCGCCTTGATCGCCTCCCGGGTGCCGACGAAATGGCAGAGCTCGCGCGGCTCGGCCTCGCCCGCCGGCTCGCAGGCGACTTCGCCCGCGACGGGATGCAGGAGCCCGGCGAGGATGCGCAGCAGGCTCGTCTTGCCCGCCCCGTTCGGCCCGACGACCGTCAGGCACTGCCCGGCCTCGACCTGAAAGGACAGGCCGGAGAACAGGAGACGCTCGCCGCGGCGGCAGGCGAGGTCCCTCACAGCGAGGCGCGAGACGGAGACATGAGCCACGGACAGGGCTGCTTCCACTTTGGAATGGCTCCGAACTCCTAGCGCAGGCCGCGCGTTTTCACTATAAGCGCCTCGGCTGCGCCGCGCGCTGATCCAGCGCGGGGGCCCGGGCACACCCGGGGCGGCGTTGCGCAGACTTGCGCTCTGGCCTTCGGTCCGGCGACGGGCCGCGACGTTCTGACCCCTAATCCAGGATTCGTGCCATGGCTCATCAGCATCCCGACAGCTTCAAGTGCCGCAAGACGCTTCGCGTCGACGGCAAGGACTACGTCTATTTCTCCCTCACCGACGCCGAGAGGAACGGCCTGGACGGCATCTCCGCCCTGCCCTTCTCCATGAAGGTGCTTCTGGAGAACCTCCTGCGCTTCGAGGACGGCCGCTCGGTGAAGAAGGACGACATCGTCGCCATCAAGAACTGGGTGCAGAACCGCGGCGCCACCGAATACGAGATCGCCTACCGCCCGGCGCGCGTGCTGATGCAGGACTTCACCGGCGTTCCCGCCGTGGTGGACCTCGCCGCCATGCGCGACGCGATGAAGGCGCTCGGCGGCGATCCGACGCGGATCAACCCGCTCGTCCCGGTCGACCTCGTCATCGACCATTCGGTCGTCGTCGACTATTTCGGCACCCCGCGCGCCTTCGAGCAGAACGTCGAGCGCGAATACGAGCAGAACCAGGAGCGCTACCGCTTCCTGAAATGGGGCCAGGACGCGTTCGACAATTTCCGCGTCGTGCCGCCCGGCACCGGCATCTGCCACCAGGTGAACCTGGAATACCTGGCCCAGACCGTCTGGACGAAGACCGAGGACGGCGAGACGGTCGCCTATCCGGACACGCTGGTCGGCACCGACAGCCACACGACCATGGTCAACGGCCTCGGCGTGCTCGGCTGGGGCGTCGGCGGCATCGAGGCGGAGGCGGCCATGCTCGGCCAGCCCGTCTCCATGCTCATCCCCGAGGTCATCGGCTTCAAGCTCACCGGCCGCCTGCCGGCGGGCGTCACCGCCACCGACCTCGTCCTCACCGTGACCCAGATGCTCCGCAAGAAGGGCGTCGTCGGCAAGTTCGTGGAGTTCTACGGCCCGGGCCTTGCCGCCATGACGCTGGAGGACAAGGCCACCATCGGCAACATGGCGCCGGAATACGGCGCGACCTGCGGCTTCTTCCCGGTCGACGACGAGACGATCCGCTACCTCGACAAGACCGCGCGCGACCCGCATCGGATCGCGCTCGCGAAGGCCTATTGCCAGGCCCAGGGCATGTACCGGACCGAGCAGACCGCCGATCCGGTGTTCAGCGACACGCTCTCGCTCGACCTTGCCGAAGTCGTCCCGTCCCTCGCCGGCCCCAAGCGCCCGCAGGACCGGGTGACGCTCGCCGACGCCAAGGCGGGCTTCCGGGCCGCGCTGGAGGGCGAGTTCAAGAAGCCGGGCGAGGCCGCCAAGGCCGTCGCCTCGTCCAACACCCGCGGCGATTCGTTCGAGCTCGGCCACGGCGCGGTCGTGATCGCGGCGATCACCTCCTGCACCAACACCTCCAACCCGAGCGTGCTGATCGGCGCCGGCCTCCTGGCCCGCAAGGCCAAGGCGAAGGGCCTCAAGGCCAAGCCCTGGGTTAAGACCTCGCTCGCCCCCGGTTCGCAGGTCGTGGCTGAATACCTCGCCTCGTCCGGGCTGCAGACCGATCTCGACGCGATGGGCTTCAACCTCGTCGGCTTCGGCTGCACCACCTGCATCGGCAATTCCGGCCCGCTTGAGGAGCCGATCTCCGAGACGATCAACCAGGCCGACCTCGTCGCCGCGGCGGTGCTTTCGGGCAACCGCAACTTCGAGGGCCGCGTGAACCCGGACGTGAAGGCGAACTACCTCGCCTCCCCGCCGCTGGTCGTCGCCTACGCCATCGCCGGCTCGCTGCAGATCGACCTGACGACCGAGCCGCTCGGCACGGGTTCGGACGGCCAGCCGGTCTATCTCAAGGACATCTGGCCCTCGAACCACGAGGTCCAGGAGTTCATCGACAAGTACGTCACCAAGTCGATCTTCGCGAAGAAATACGCGGACGTCTTCAAGGGCGACGAGAACTGGCCGAAGATCGACGCCCCCAAGGGCCAGACCTACGCCTGGGACAACCGCTCCACCTATGTCCAGAACCCGCCCTACTTCGTGGGCATGGGCAAGGAGCCGGCGCCGGTGAAGGACATCGTCAGCGCCCGCGTCCTCGGGCTGTTCCTCGATTCGATCACGACCGACCACATCTCGCCGGCGGGATCGATCAAGGAGGCGAGCCCGGCGGGCCGCTACCTGCGCGACAACCAGGTCCGCCCGATCGACTTCAACCAGTACGGCACCCGCCGCGGCAACCACGAGGTCATGATGCGGGGCACCTTCGCCAACATCCGCATCAAGAACCAGATGGTGAAGGACGAGGCCGGCAACGTCGTGGAAGGCGGCCTGACGCTGCACCAGCCGGACGGAGCCCGCCTGCCGATCTACGACGCGGCCATGCAGTACAAGACCGAGGGCACCCCGCTCGTCGTCTTCGCCGGCCGCGAATACGGCACCGGCTCGTCCCGCGACTGGGCCGCCAAGGGCACGACGCTGCTCGGCATCCGCGCGGTCATCGCCCAGTCCTTCGAGCGCATCCACCGCTCGAACCTCGTCGGCATGGGCGTCCTGCCCCTCGTCTTCGAGGAAGGCACGTCCTGGCAGACGCTCGGCCTCGACGGCTCCGAGGAGGTCACGATCAAGGGCATCGAGGCGGGGCTGAAGCCGCGCCAGAAGCTCGACGTCGAGATCCGCTTCGCCAATGGCGAGGTGAAGACGGTTCCGGTGATCTGCCGCATCGATACGCTCGACGAGCTCGACTATTTCCGGAATGGCGGCATCCTGCACTACGTGCTGCGCGGCCTCGCCGCCTGACGGCTGGCACAGGTCCGGGAGACAAAACGGGCGCTTCGGCGCCCGTTTTCATGTCCGGTCGCGGCGGGCGAGGAGGAAGGCCCTGACGCGCTGGTCGGCAGTGAGGCCGGCGGCCCGCTCGTAGGCTTCGCGCGCGGCCTGCAGGTCGCCCGAACCGGACAGGAGATGCGCCCGCACCGCCCAGTAGGGCTGGTAATTGTCCGGCGCGTCCGCCGCCTCCAGCGCAGCCAGTCCCGCTGCCGGGCCGCGCGCCTCGCCGATGGCGGCGGCGCGCGCCACCCGGGCGCCGGCGGTGGGCGCCAGCGTGACGAGAAGGTCGTAGAGGCCCGCGATCGCCGGCCAGTTCGTCCGGCCCGTCCGGGCGCGCTCCGCATGGACCGACTGGATCGCCGCCTCGATCTGGAACCGCCCGGGGCGGGCGGCGGACGCGGCCCGGCGCAGATGCATCTCCGCCTCGGCCGTCATATCGTGCCGCCACAGCCCGACATCCTGCTGGCCGAGCGGCACGAAGCTGCCGTCCGCCACCCGGGCCTCGCGCCGGGCCTCCGCATGCAGCATCAGAGCCAGGAGCCCGGACGCTTCCGGCTCGTCGGGCATCAGGGAAACGAGCACGCGCGCGAGCCAGATCGCCTCGCCGGCGAGGTCCGCCCGCGCGGTGTCCGTGCCGGTGATCGCGTCCCAGCCGGTGCCGAAGGCGGCATAGATCGCCTGGAGCACGGCATCCAGCCGCTCCGGCAGGTCCTCCGGCTCGGGGATCCGGAACGCGATCCCCGCATCCCTGATCTTCGTCTTGGCGCGCACCAGGCGCTGGCCCATGGCGGTCGGCGCCACAAGGAAGGCCGAGGCGATCCGCGCCGCGTCGAGGCCGAGCACCGTCTGCAGCATCAGCGGCGTGCGCGCCGCCTCGTCGATGGCGGGATGCGCGCAGACGAACATCAGCCGCAGCCGCTCGTCCGGGATGCTGCCGGAAGGCTCCGCCGCGCCGCGTTCCTCGTCCAGAAGTTCGGCGACGGGGCGCAGGCGCTCCGCCGTCCGCGCCCTGCGCCCGGCACGCATGAGACCGCGACGCGCCACCGTCAGCAGCCACGCCTCCGGATGGTCCGGCACACCGGCGCCCGGCCAGGCGGCGAGCGCCTGGGCGAAGGCCTCGGCCAGTGCGTCTTCCGCCGCGGCCACGTCCCGCCATTCGCGGGCGAGATAGGCGAGGAGGCGCCCATAGGACGTCCGCGCCGCCAGTTCCGCGGCGGCGCGGGGTTCGGTCGCTGCGCTCCCGGCGCTCACGCCGGCATCGGCGGGGGCGGCAGGGTCGGGCGCACCTCGACCCGTCCGTAGGACGCGGCGGGGCTGCGGGCCGCCCATTCCAGCGCGGCGTCGAGATCGGGTACGTCGATGACGAAGAACCCGCCCAGATGCTCCTTGGCGTCGGCGAAGGGGCCGTCCTGCACGTGCCTCTTGCCGTCGCGGACGGTCACGTGGGTTGCGGTCGCCGGCGGCTGCAGCCCGGCGCCGCTGACGACGATGCCGGCCTCGGCGACCGCGCGGGCATAGGCGGTCCAGGCGCCCCAATACGGGCCGGCCTTTTCAGGATCGTTGCGCCGGTCGAAGGCGTCCTGTCCCTCGCTGAATACGAGCATGTACTGCATGGGTCTCTCTCGTCGGGCTGTGTCCGCCGTCATGGCCGGACAGGGCGGCGAAGGCCGCTTCCGGACCTGTAGAGCCGCGACCTTCGCCCATTTCGACATCACCGTCGACGAAGCGGCAGAAAAAGTTCGGGAGGCCGATCCGGCCTGCCATGAGGCGGCGGCGTCGCGGTTGGACAAGCGCGCGACGTGATGTAAGAGGAGCGCTGAAATTTCCCGCCGTCATGTCGGCCGTGACGGACGCCAGGCGCGACCCCGCGCCGCGCGGCTCGCGGCCCGTCACGCCCAGGAGACCGACGCAATGTCGTCCACTTTCGAGACTGTCGCCGGCATCATCGCCGAGACCTGCGACATTCCCCGCGAGCAGATCACGCCCGAAAGCCACGCGATCAACGATCTCGGCATCGATTCGCTGGCCTTCCTCGACATTGCGTTCGCCATCGACAAGGCCTTCGGCATCAAGCTGCCGCTCGAGCAGTGGACCCAGGAGGTCAACGAGGGCAAGGCGCCGGCCGAGGAATATTTCGTGATGAAGAACCTCGTGGCGCGCATCGACGCCCTCGTCGCGGCCAAGAACGCCTGAACGCACGCCGTTCGGCTTAAGGCATCGCCCGCGAGCCCGTGAGCCTCTGATGCGGCTGGAATATTTCGAGATGATCGACGAGGTGGCGTCTTTCGACGCTGCCGGCCAGGCGCTCCGGGCCCGCGCGCGGGTCCCGCTTGCCAGCCCGGTCTTCGAGGGCCACTTTCCAGGACATCCCCTGGTGCCCGGCGTCCTCCTGACGGAGACCATGGCCCAGGCCTCCGGCTACCTGGTGCTCGCCCTGACCGCCTTCGCGCACATGCCCTTCCTGATGGCCGTCGACAAGGCGCGCTTCCGGACCTTTGTCGGCCCCGGCGAGACGCTGGACGTCGCGGCCGAGCTGGACGTCATGGGCTCGGGCTATGCGGCGACGCGGGCGCGGATCGAGAGCGGCGGCAAGCCGGTCTGCGATGCGCATCTGCGGTTCAAGATCATGCCATTCCCGGCCGGGATGGAAGAGGGCATGCGCCAGCGCGCCCGCCAGATCGGCCTGATCGCGGAGACCCTGTCATGAGCGAGCTTCGCGACGTCGTCATCACCGGGATCGGGCTGGTGTCGAGCCTTGGCGAGGGACACGACGTCCATCTCGCCGCGCTCCACGACGCGCCGCGCCCGCATGTGGACGCGGCCGCCTTCGCGCCCTATTGCGTGCATCCGGTCGTGCCGCTGGAGCTCGACCGGCAGATCCCCAAGAAGTCCGACCAGCGGCAGATGGAGCCGTGGCAGCGGCTTGGCGTCTACGCCGCCGGCCTCGCCCTCGACGATGCCGGGCTGAAGGGCGATGCGGAGCGGCTGGACCGGCTCCAGATGATCGTCGCCGCCGGCGGCGGCGAGCGCGACTATGCCGTCGACGGACAGATTCTCGACGGCATGCGCAAGGCGGCGCAGCCGGAGGTCTTCCTCAACGAGCGGCTGATGAGCGACCTGCGTCCGACCCTGTTCCTGGCGCAGCTCTCCAACCTTCTGGCCGGCAATATCTCGATCGTCCACGGCATCACCGGCGCCTCGCGCACCTTCATGGGCGAGGAGCAGGCGGGGGTGGACGCGGTGCGCGTCGCCCAGGCCCGCATCGCCGCCGGCCAGGCCGACGCGATCATCGTGGGCGGCGCCTACAATGCGGAGCGCCCGGACGTGCTGCTCATCTTCGAGATGGGCCACACGCTATGGAAGCACGGCTTCACGCCGGTCTTCGAGCGGTCCGCCGAGGGCGGCGGCTTCATTCCCGGCAGCGCCGCGGCCTTCCTCGTGCTGGAGGCCGCCGACGTGGCGCAGGCGCGCGGCGCCCGCGCCCATGCCAGGCTCGCCCCGGTGCGGGCCGAGCGCTGCCCGCGCGAGGATGGCGGCCTGGAGAAGACGCTGGCCACGATGTGGGCTGATGCGGGCGCGGGCCGCGACGCCTTCGTCCTGTCCGGCGCCACCGGCATGGCGCGGATCACCGCATCCGAGCGCGAGACGCTCGACGCCCTCATCGTCACGGGTTCGATCATGGCGACCGGCGACCTGATCGGCCACTCCGTCGAGGCCCAGTTCCCCTTCGGCGTCGCCCTGGCGGCACTGGCGGTGGAGGACGGTCTCGCCGACGAGGCCGTGGTCACGAGCGTCGGGCACCAGCGCGGCGAGGGCCTGGCCCGCGTCGTGAAGGCCGGTTGAGGAGAACGGGCATGGCGAAATTCCGCGACCGCGCCGGACGGCCCATCGTCGCCGTGACGGGCATGGGCGTCGTGACCTCGCTCGGCCGGGGCAAGACGGACAATTGGACAGCTCTGACCGCGGGACGTTCCGGCATCCACCGGATCAACCGTTTCCCCACGGACGGCCTGCGCACGACCATCGCCGGCACCGTGGATTTCCTCGACGTGAATCCGATGGTCGCGCCCGTCCTGTCGGAGAATCTCGCGACGATCGCCGCCGACGAGGCGATCGGCCAGTCCGGCCTGGCGCGCGACGATTTTCCCGGCGCCCTCTTCGTCGCCGTTCCGCCGGTGGAGATGGAATGGCCGCAGCGCCGCATCCTGGCGGACGCGACCGCCAAGGCCGAGGGCATCGTCTATTCCGACCTTCTGGCCGCGGCCGCCGGCGGCGATTACCGCAAGCTCCACGACCTGTTCCTGTTCGGCACGGTGGCCGACCGGCTGGCCGACCGCTTCGGCACCAAGGGCTCGCCGATCTCTCTGTCGACGGCCTGCTCCTCCGGCGCGACCGCCATCCAGCTCGGCGTCGAGGCGATCCGCCGCGGCGAGACGCGGGCAGCCCTGTCCATCGGAACGGACGGGTCCGTCCACGCCGAGGCGCTGATCCGGTTCTCGCTTCTGTCGGCCCTGTCGACGCAGAACGACCCGCCGGAAGGCGCCGCCAAGCCCTTCTCCAAGAACCGCGACGGCTTCGTCATGGGCGAAGGCGCAGCCGCCCTCGTTCTGGAGGATTACGAGCACGCGGTCGCCCGCGGCGCCACGATCCTCGGCTTCGTCGCGGGCTGCGGCGAGAAGGGTGACGGCTTCCACCGCACGCGTTCGAGCCCCGACGGCCGCCCGGCCATCGTCGCGATGCAGGAAGCGATCGCCGATGCCGGCCTCTCGCCGGACGACATCGACTATATCAACGCCCACGGCACCTCGACGCCCGAGAACGACAAGATGGAGTCGATGAGCTGCATGGCCGTGTTCGGCGAGCGGATGGCGACCGTCCCGATCTCGTCCAACAAGTCCATGATCGGGCATACGCTCACCGCCGCCGGCGCCGTCGAGGCCGTGTTCTCGCTGATGACGATCGCGGAAGGGCGCATCCCGCCGACGATCAATCACGCGATTCCGGACCCTGCGATCCCGCTCGACGTGGTGCCCAATGTCGCCCGCGACGCGCGGGTGACGCGCGTCATGTCGAACTCCTTCGGCTTCGGCGGCCAGAACACCTCGCTCGTCTTCACCGCGGAGCCTGTCTCGTGAGCGGACGCATCCTCGTCACCGGCGGCGCCAAGGGCGTCGGCGCGCAGATCGTCCGGGCGCTCGCCGCCCAGGGCTTCGATGTCGACTTCACCTACCGCTCCTCCGGCGAGCAGGCGCAGGCGCTCGCCGCCGAGATCGGCGCGGCCCATCCCGGCCGGACCGTGACGGCGCACGCGCTCGACCTCGCGGACCGGGAGGCGCTCGACGCCTTCTGCGACGGCATCGAGAAGGAGAGCTGGTTCGGCCTCGTCCACAATGCCGGCCAGCCCTACGACGCCCTCGCCATGATGATGGACCAAGGCAAGGCCGAGGCCATCATGCAGGTGAATTTCTGGTCGCTGACGCGGCTGGTGAAGTCGGTCTCCCGCGGCATGATCCGCGCCCGCCAGGGGCGTATCGCGGTCATCGGCTCGGTGGCGGCGCTCAACGGCAACGCCGGCAACGCGGCCTATGCCGCCTCCAAGGGCGCCATGCTGTCCTATTGCCGCACGCTCTCGGTGGAGACGGCCAAGCGCGGCGTGACGGTGAACTACATCGCGCCGGGCTTCATCGACACCGACATGATGGCCGGATACGCCGCCTATCGCGAGAAGATGGAAGGCCAGATCCCGGCCGGCCGCTTCGCACGGCCCGAGGAGGTCGCCGGCCTCGTCGCGTTCCTCATGTCCCCGCCCGCCGGGTACATCACCGGCGCGGTCCTGCCCATCGATGGCGGCCTGACCGCCATGATGGGTGTTCATCGGTAGGGCACGGTAGCGCTGCGGGTCCGTCACGGCTTGTCATGAGACGGGTGGAGCGATAATCCGCCCGCTTGCCCCGCGACCGCGGGCGACCCGAACCGACGACAGGACCCCGATGCGCGCCCTCATGCTCCACGGCGACCGCGATCTCCGGCTGGAGGAGATCGATCCGCCCCCGCCGCCCGCCGCCGGCGAGGTGCAGGTGCGCGTGCGCGCCATCGGGCTCAACTTCCTCGACGTATGGGGCTTTCGCGGCATGGCCTTCGCCAAGCGCAAGATGCCGCAGGCCGCGGGCGTCGAGGCGGCCGGAGAGGTGGTGGCCCTCGGCGAGGGCGTCAGCCGCTTCAAGGTCGGCGACAAGGTCACGATGTACGGCGCGGAGACCTGCGGCCATTGCAAGGCCTGCCGCGAGGGTCGCGACAATCTTTGCGAGAACGTCGCCGGCATCATGGGCTTCCATATCGACGGCTTCGCCCGCGAGCTGGTCAACCGGCCCGACCGCCTGACGGTGAAGGTGCCCGACAATGTCTCGTTCGAGCATGCGGCCTGCGCGCCCATCGGCTTCGGGACGGTCCAGCACATGCTGTTCGACAATGCCAAGCTCGAGCCCGGCGAGACGATCCTCGTCCATGCCGGCGGCTCGGGCATCGGGACGGCGGCGATCAAGATGGCCAAGGCCATCGGCTGCACCGTCATCACCACGGTCGGCGACGACGAGAAGGGCGAGAAGGCCAAGGCCCTGGGTGCCGATCACGTCGTCAACTACAAGACCGAGCGCTTCGAGGGCGAGGTCCGCCAGCTCACCAAGCGCAAGGGCGTCGACGTCGTGTTCGAGCATGTGGGCGCGGACACCTGGAACGGCTCGCTCCTGTGCCTGAAGCGCGGAGGGCGGCTCGTCACCTGTGGCTCGACCTCTGGCGTCTCCACCACGATGAACCTGATGCAGCTCTTCCAGCAGCAATACCGGATCTTCGGATCCTTCGGCTGCTCGATGCGCAACATCCGGGAATCGCTGGACAAGATGGCCCACGGCATGACGCCGGTGATCGACACCGTGTTCGACATCGCCGATTTCGAGAAGGGCCTGGAGCGCCTGGAAAGCCGCAAGGTCTTCGGCAAGATCATCGTGACGCTCTGACCTTGCCACGCAGGTCCCTTCCCCTACGCATCCTCCTGAAGATCGCCGAATACGCGATGCTCGCCATCGTGCGGACGGTCTTCGCGTTCCTGCGCCTGATCGGGCCGGAGCGATCCAGCGATCTCGGCGGCGCCATCGCCCGCACGATCGGACCGCTTCTCCCCGTTCATCGCGTCGCGCTGGACAATCTGGCCGCGGCCTTCCCCGAGAAGGACGAGGCCGAGCGGCGGCGCATCGCGAAGGCGGCGTGGGAGAATCTGGGCCGCGTCGGCGCCGAATACGCCCATCTGCGCAAGATCTTCGATTACGACTACCACAACCCGAACCCGGACGGCCGGATCCTCGTCGACGGGATCGAGCACTTCATCGCCCTGAAGGACGACGAAAAGCCCGGCATCGTCTTCTCCGCCCATCTGGGCAATTGGGAACTGCCCGCGATCTGCGCCCAGACCTACGGGCTGGAGACCACCGCGGTCTTCCGCGCGCCCAACGATCCCGCCATCGCCCGCGTCGTCCACGAGGTCCGCTCGGGCGCCATGGGCGGGCTCGAGGCGGCGCGCCAGGGTGCGGCCTTCGCCATGCAGGCGGTGCTGGAGCGCGGCGGGCATCTGGGCATGCTGATCGACCAGCATTTCACCCGCGGCGTCGTCGTGGACTTCCTCGGCCGGCCGGCCCTGACCAACCCGATCCTCGCCAAGTTCGCCCGCAATTTCGAATGCCCTGTTCATGGCGTGCGCGTCGTGCGCCTGCCCGGGCTGCGGTTCCGGATCGAATTGTCCCCGCCTCTCGTCCTGCCCCGCGGCGCCGACGGCCAGATCGAGGTCACCGGTGCCATGCAGGCCATGACCGACCTCGTCGGCGCCTGGGTGCGGGAGAACCCGGAGCAATGGCTCTGGATGCACCGGCGCTGGCGGCCGATGGCGATCGCGGCCCGGGAAGCCGGGCTCAAGCAAAGGTGACTTCCGCCGGAAGCCGTTTTCGGCTTTGCTCCCAGCCCATGACGAGGCTGAAATCCCTGATCCTGGCCGCCGCGCTCGCCCTCGGCGGCGCACAGGCGACGCTGGCCCAGACGCCGGGCGAAGCCGGTCACCCCCAAACACCGCGGGCCGTCGTCGAGCTGTTCACCAGCCAGGGCTGTTCCTCGTGCCCGCCGGCGGACGAACTCCTGGCCCGCCTGGCGCGCGAGCCCGACATCGTCGCCCTGTCGCTGCACGTGGATTACTGGGACTATCTCGGCTGGAAGGACACGCTCGGCAACGCGGTCTTCTCCGAGCGCCAGCGCGGCTATGCCAGTCGCCGGCGGGACGGCCAGGTCTACACGCCGCAGGCGGTCGTCGCCGGCGTCGCTCATGCCTTGGGCTCCGATCGTGCCGCCATTGAGAAAGCCATCGACAAGGCCAGGGGCAAGTTCTCCGCCCTCACGGTGCCGGTGTCGCTGGCCGAGATGAAGGACAAGGTGCAGGTGCGCGTCGACGGCCCCGTGCCCGCCGGAGCCCAGCTCTGGATCCTCGGCGTCGCCGGCCGCGAGACGGTGCGCATCGCCCGCGGCGAGAACAAGGGCCGGGAGGCCACCTACGTGAACGTGGTCAAACAGATGACCAAGGTGGCAGACGTCACCGCCCCGGCCTCCTTCGACATCCCGCTCGCCATCGCCAAGCCCGCCGGCTGCGACGGCTATGTCGCCCTCATCCAGATGGGCAACCCGAACGAGCCGCAGACGATCCTTGGCGCTGCGAAGGGCGGGACACTAGCGGCCGCCGCGCGCTAGGCGCTCACCACCCCGCCGCCAGCGTGCCGCGCTGGCGGGGATCGGCTGCGCCGGCCCAGCCACCCTCGACCTTCATGATCGCGTTGACCGAACCGGACGTGGAGCCGACCGTGACCCGGTGGCCTTTTGCCCGCAGCAGCGCCAGCGTGTCCGGCGACAGGCCCGTCTCGGTGAGGAGCGAGTCGGGCCGCCATTGATGGTGGAAGCGCGGCGCCGCGACCGCCTCCGCGAGGTTCATGTCGAAATCGACGACGTTGACCAGCGTCTGCAGCACGGTCGTGATGATGCGGCTGCCGCCGGGCGACCCGAGAACCATGGCGAGGCGTCCGTCGCGGAACACGAAGGTCGGTGTCATGGAGGAGAGCGGCCGCGCGCCCGGCGCCACGCTGTTCGTGTCGCCGCCCACCAGCCCGTAGGCGTTGATCGCACCCGCCTTGGCGGCGAAGTCGTCGAGTTCGTTGTTGAGCAGGACGCCGGTGTCCGCCGCAACGAGACCGACGCCGTAAGAGAAGTTCAGCGTGTAGGTGTTGGCGACCGCGTTGCCCTGCGCGTCGACCACCGAATAATGGGTCGTCTGGTCGCTTTCGTGCGGCAACGGATCGCCAGCACGGATAGCGTCCGCCGGACGCGCCTTGGACCGGTCGATGGCATCGGCCTGCTTGGCGGCATAGGCCTTGGAGGTTAGGCCCTTCACCGGCACCTTGACCCGATCCGGATCGCCCAGCCACGAGGCGCGGTCCGCATAGGCCGGCTTCATGGCCTCGGCCATGAGGTGGATGGCCTCGGCCGAGCCGAAGCCGAGCGCCTTCAGATCGTAGCGCTCCAGCATGTTGAGGATCTGGACGAGGTGCACCCCGCCCGAGGAGGGCGGCGGCATCGACGCGATGGAGAGGCCTCGATAGGTGCCGGTGACCGGCGCTCGCTCGACCACCTTGTAATCGGCGAGGTCCTGCTCGGTCATGCCGCCGCCGGCCTCGCGCACCGAGGCCGCGATCGCCTTCGCTACCTCGCCCTTGTAGAAGCCGTCCGCGCCCTGTGACGCGATCCGCTCCAGCGTGACCGCCAGGTCGGCCTGCACGAGCCGGTCGCCGCGGGCGAAGGGCTCGCCGCTCTTTGTGAAGATCGCCGCCGCGGCAGGCTGTCGCTTCAGTCGCGCCGTCGCGCGCGGAAGCGAATCGGCGAGGTCGTCCTCGATCGCGATGCCGTCCCGTGCAAGGGCGACGGCCGGCGCGATCAGGTCCTTCAGCGCGATTTTGCCCGAGCCGTAGCGCTCATGAGCATGGATCAGGCCGCGGACGGTGCCGGGGACGCCGATTCCGAGCCCGCTGTCGCGGGACTTGGCCGGCACCGGTTCGCCCTTGTCGTCGAGGAACATGTCCCGCGTCGCCGCGGCCGGGGCCGTCTCACGGTAATCGATGGCAATCGTGCGGTTCTGGGCCGCCAGGTGCACCATCATGAAGCCGCCACCGCCCAGATTGCCGGCGCGCGGCAGCGTCACGGCCAGCGCGAACCCGACCGCCACCGCCGCGTCCACCGCGTTGCCGCCGCGCCGGAGGATATCGACCCCGATCCGTGTCGCCATGGCCTCTTGCGAGGAGATCATGCCGTTGGCTGCGATGACCGGCAGCGTTCGCGCGGCGTCCGAGAGGATCGCCTGCCCGCCCTGCGGCGTGCCGGGAGGCGCGCCCTGAGCCATAGCCGCCGAGGCGGCGAGCGACAGCGCGAGGGTGAGCGCGGGCAGGCGGGCGAGGGAGCGGGCCATGGAAGCCTCCTTGCTTCTGGTGCGGCGAGCCTAGGCCCGCGGGCGCCGCCCTGTCACGCTGCAGGTCCTCCCTGGCGCGGTGCGGCGCCGCGCAGACCTGCCCCGCCGGTCTCCGCACAAATCGGGTGGTGCGCGGGCCCGACCTGCGCCATGGATGACTGAGGGAGACCGCGAACCATGGACTTCATCCCCTCCGCCTCCGTCCTCCTGGCCTATTCGCTGGCATGCTTCGTCCTGTTCGTGACGCCGGGGCCGGACATGAGCCTGTTCCTCGCCAAGACCGTCAGCGGCGGAAGGCGCGCCGGGCTCGCCGCCATGGGCGGCGCCCTGGTCGGATGCTGCGTCCACACGCTGCTCGCCGCGCTCGGCATCTCCGCATTGCTGGCGGCCTCGGCCACGGCCTTTCTCATCCTGAAGGTCGTCGGCGCGCTCTATCTTCTGTGGCTCGCCATCGACGCCATTCGCGGCGGATCGGCGCTGAACGTGCGCGCCGAGGGCCAGAAGCCGGCATCGACCTGGGCGACGTTCCTCATGGGGATCGGCATCAACCTCACCAACCCCAAGGTCGTGCTCTTCTTCGTGACGTTCCTGCCGCAATTCGTCGATGCCGCCGATCCGCATGCGGCCGGGAAGCTCCTCTTCCTCGGCATCTATTTCGTCGTGTTCTCGCTGCCCCTCGCAGTGGCCCTGATCTACGCCGCCGAGAAGGTGATTGCGACCCTCAAGGGCAAGCCCCGGTTGCTGCGCGTGCTCGACTACAGCTTCGCCGGGCTCTTCGGAGCCTTCGCGCTCAAGATCCTGGCGACGCAAACGCGCTAGGGCGGCAACATATCCAGGGCCGGGCGTGAAAAGCCGCCCGGCCCTATGGCCTTGGTCGCCGCGACCGGCTTAAAATGCCTCCTGTTTGGAGGGCAGCCTTGGACGCGCAACCGCTCCTGCGGGTCGAAAACCTCGCGGTGGATTTTCTGTCCGACGGCAGTTTCCGCGCCGTCGACGGTGTGTCCTTCGCCATTCCGCGCGGCAAGACCGTCGCCGTCGTCGGCGAGTCCGGCTCGGGCAAGTCGGTCACCTCCCAGGCGATCCTCGGCATCCTGCCCCGCATCGCCCGCGTCTCGTCGGGGCGTATCCTCTTCGATGATCCGGCCTCGGCTTCGGGTCCCGTCGATATCGCGGCCCTCGACCGGGACGGCGAGACGATGCGCGCCCTGCGCGGGGGCCGCATCGCCATGATCTTCCAGGAGCCCATGACCTCGCTGTCGCCGCTCCACACGGTCGGCGACCAGATCGGCGAGGCGCTGAAGCTCCATGCCGGCGCGAGCGAGGCGCAGGCGCGCGAGGCCACGCAGGCGGCATTGGCACGCGTCGGCTTCCCGAACCCGAAGCGCGCCCTCGACACCTATCCGTTCGAACTCTCCGGCGGCCTGCGCCAGCGCGCGATGATCGCGATGGCGCTCATCTGCAAGCCGGCGCTGCTGATCGCCGACGAGCCCACGACGGCGCTCGACGTGACGACGCAGGCGCAGATCCTCGACCTGATGAAGGAATTGCAGGCCGAGACCGGCATGGCGATCCTGCTCATCACCCACGATCTCGGGGTCGTCGCCAACATGGCCGACGAGGTGGTCGTGATGTATCGCGGCCGCGTCGTGGAAAGCGGCCCGCGTGAGGCGATCTTCCGGGATTCCCGGCACGATTACCTCAAGGCGCTGATGCGCGCCGTGCCCCGTTTCGGCATGGAGCCGGACGAGCGCCTGACGCCGATCCGCGAGGTGCGCAGCGCATCGCTGGAGACGATGAAGGCAGGCCCCCGCGCCGCCAACGCGGATTCGCAGCGCGACGTCCTTGCCATCGAGAACATCCGCAAGACCTACACACTTCGCGCCGGCTGGTTCAAAGGCGAGACGCGGACCATCCGGGCCGTCGACGATGTCAGCCTGCGCCTGAAGGCGGGCACCACGCTCGGCCTCGTCGGCGAATCGGGCTGCGGCAAGACCACCTTGTCGAAGATCGTGATGCGTGCGCTGCAGCCGGACGCAGGCCGCATTCTGTTCGACGACGGTGCGGGCCCGCGCGACGTCTTTGCGCTGAAGGGCGGCGAGCTCTTCGCCTATCGCCGCGCCGTCCAGTTCGTGTTCCAGGACCCGTTCTCGTCGCTCAACCCGCGCATGACGGTCTACGACATCCTGACCGAGCCGCTGACGATTCACGGCATCGGCACGTCCGATGAGCGCTTCGAGCGCGCCAAGACGCTGCTGGACCTCGTCGGCCTCGATCCGCGCCACCTGCGGCGCTACCCGCATTCCTTCTCCGGCGGCCAGCGGCAGCGCCTCGGCATCGCCCGCGCGCTCGCCCTCTCGCCCAAGGTCCTGCTCTGCGACGAACCGGTTTCGGCGCTCGATGTCTCGGTCCAGGCACAGATCCTGAACCTGTTGAAGGACCTGCAGGCGGCGCTTGGGCTGTCGTACCTGTTCGTGTCCCATAACCTTGCGGTGGTGGACTACATCGCCGACACGATCGCCGTCATGTGCCGCGGCCATATCGTCGAGCAGGCTTCCAAGGAGGCCCTGTTCCGCAACCCGCGCCACCCCTACACGCAGGCCCTGCTGGCGGCGGTGCCCGATCCCGACATCGACCGTCCGCTCGATTTCGCGCGGCTGAAGTCGGACCGCTATTCGGACCCATCCGCCTGGCCCGGCGAGTACCGGCTGCTGCCGGATCGCGACCATGCCATGGTGGAGGTGGAGCCGGGCCATTTCGTGCGCATCGGCGTCGGGGAGATCGCGGCATGATCCTGGTTCGCGCAGCGGCGATCGCCCTCGTCGGATGGCTGGCCCTGGCGGCCCCTGCTTCAGCGATCGAGTATCGCGAGACGCCGGGCCTCCTGCCGGCGGTGGCGGAAGGCCGCCTGCCGCCGGTCGCCGAGCGACTGCCGCGCCAGCCGGACGTGGCGGACCTCACCGCCCGCGGCCGCGCCGTCGGCCGGCATGGAGGGGAGGTCGTGACGCTGGTCGCCCGTGCCCGCGACATCCGCTACATCTCGCCCGCCTCCTATGCCCGGCTTGTCGGCTACGACGAGAAGCTCAACCTGAAGGCGGACCTGCTTGCCGGCTTCGAGGTCGAAGGCCAGCGGGTCTTCACCTTCCGCCTGCGTGATGGACACCGCTGGTCCGACGGCGCGCCCTTCACCGCCGAGGACTTCCGCTACTGGTGGGAGGACGTCGCCAATTCCAAGGACCTGAGCCCGGCCGGTCCGCCCGACTTCATGATCGTCGAGGGACAGCCGCCACGCTTCGAGGTCGTCGATCCGCTCACCGTGCGCTTCACCTGGGACAAGCCCAATCCGCGTTTCCTGCCCCAGCTTGCCCAGCCGCGTGACCCGTTCATCTACCGGCCGGCGCATTACCTGAAGCCGTTCCACGCCCGCTACAACGACCGCAACCGCCTCGACACGATCGCCCGCGGCCAGAAGCTGAAATCCTGGGCCGCCATGCATAACCGCATGGACGACATGTTCGAGAATTCGAACCCGGACTTGCCCACGCTCCAGCCCTGGCGCGTCACCAACGCCGCGCCGGCGACGCGGTTCGTCTTCGAGCGCAACCCGTTCTTCCACCGGGTGGACGAGGCGGGCCAGCAATTGCCCTATCTCGACCGCATCGTCTGCGACGTGGCGACGGGAAGCCTCATGGCCGCCAAGGCCAATGCCGGGGAGGCCGATTTCCTGGCCCGCGGCCTGTCCATGACCGACATCCCGATCTTGAAGGAGGGCGAGAAGGCCAAGGGCTACCGCACGCTGCTCTGGCCCATGGCCCGCGGATCGGAGATCGCGCTCTATCCCAACCTCAATACGAAGGATCAGGTCTGGCGCGCGCTCAACCGCGATGTCCGGTTCCGCCGGGCGCTCTCGCTCGCCATCGACCGCCACACGCTGAACAACGCTCTGCTCTTCGGGCTCGGCGTCGAGGGCAATTCCACCGTGATGGAGGGCTCGGCCCTCTCTGCGCCGGACCTGCGCACGCGGCATGCGACCTACGACCCGGCGGAAGCCTCGAGGCTCCTCGACGCGGTCGGCCTGACCAAGCGCGACGGGAACGGCATTCGTCTTCTCTCCGACGGCCGCCCCGCCGAGATCGTGGTGGAAGTCGACGGCGAGGCGGCAATGATGGTCGACGGGCTCGAACTCATCGGCGAGTTTTGGCGTGAGGTCGGCGTCAAGCTCTTCATCAAGCCGCAGGAGCGCTCGATCCTGCGCAACCGCTCCTATTCCGGGCTAACCGTCATGGTGGCCCATTCCGGCCTCGACAACGCGATCCCCACAGCGATCATGCCGCCCAAGGAGCTCGCACCGGTCCAGCAGGACCATTATGCCTGGCCGGCCTGGGGCCAGCATGTGGAGACCCACGGCTCCCGGGGCGAGGCGGTGGACGATCCCGCCGCCCAGCGCCTGATCGCGCTCTTCCGCCAGTGGGAAACGAGCGCCGAGGTCGGCTCTCAGGAGGCGGCCTGGCGCGAGATGCTGTCGATCCACGCCGACCAGCAATTCGTGATCGGCACCATCGCCGGCGCCATCCAGCCCATCGTCATCAAGGACAAGCTGCGCAACCTGCCGGAAAAGGCGCTCTACAGCTGGGAGCCGACGTCCATGGTGGGCATCTACCGCATCGACGAGGTGTTCTGGGACGGCGGCCCGCGCCGGGAGGCCAGCGCCCGATGATCCTCTTCCTCGCGCGGCGCGTCCTCACGATGGCGGTGACCCTCCTCGTGATCAGCGCCCTGGTCTTCTTCATCATCAAGTTGCCGCCCGGCGACTTTCTGACCAACCAGATCGCCGAACTGCGCGCTCAGGGCGAAGCGGCCTCCGCCGCCAAGGCCGAGTTCCTGATCCGGCAATACGGGCTCGACCGGCCGGTCTGGGAGCAGTACCTCGTCTGGATCGGGGTCTGGCCCGGTCCCCAGGGCTTCGCGGGCCTCCTCCAGGGCGACTGGGGCTGGTCCTTCGAATATGACAAGCCGGTCCAGCTCGTGGTCGGCGACGCGCTGTGGCTGACCCTGCTGATCAACCTTGCGACCGTGCTCTTCGTCCATGCGGTGGCGATCCCCATCGCGATCTATTCCGCGACCCGGCAATATTCGCTCGGCGATTACGTCGCGACCCTGTTCGGCTATCTCGGCCTCGCGATCCCGAACTTCCTGCTCGCCCTTGTCCTGCTCTTCTATGTGAACCGCTGGTTCGGCGTGTCCATCGGCGGGCTTTACGACCCGGTCTATTCCAACCAGCCCTGGAACTGGGACAAGGTGAGGTCGCTCCTCCAGCACATGATCGTGCCCACGCTCGTCATCGGCCTGGCGGGAACCGCCGCGATGATCCGGCGCATGCGCGCCAACCTGCTCGACGAGCTGAACAAGCAATATTACGTCACCGCCAAGGCCAAAGGCCTGCCGCCCACAAAGGCGCTGCTGAAATATCCGTTCCGGATGTCGCTCAATCCGTTCATCGCGGATATCGGCAATCTCTTGCCGAACCTCGTCTCCGGCTCGGTCCTTGTATCGCTCGTCCTCAACCTGCCGACCGTCGGCCCGATCCTGCTCACCGCGCTGAAGAGCCAAGACCAGTTCCTGGCCGGTTTCATCCTGATGTTCGTCGCCGTGCTCACCGTGGTCGGCATGCTGGTCTCAGACCTGCTGCTCGCCTGGCTCGATCCGCGTATCCGGCTGGGAGGGCGCTGACGACCATGGCCGACACAGGCACCGCCGCCGCCCGCCCGCCGGGCCCCGGCCACTTCGTCGACGACGCGCCCTTCGATCCCGGCCGCAGCGAGCCGCTCGGCATCGGCGACGAGCGGCTCTACCGGGCCTCCGCCTTCAGGCTGATCTGGTGGAAGTTCAAGCGCCACCGGCTGGCAATGATCTCGGCCATCGTGCTGGCGGTCATGTACGCGATGCTGCCGTTCGTGGAAGCCATCGCGCCGTACGGGCTGACCAAGCGCAACGGCGATTTCCTCTACGCGCCGCCGCAAGGCATCCACCTGTTCCACGAAGGGACGCTGCAGCGTCCCTTCGTCTATCCCTATGCCTTCAAGTTCAACATGGAGACGTTCCGGCGCGATTACGTTGTCGACCGCACGCGGCCGCAGCCGATCCGCTTCCTGTGCCGGGGCGACGGCTACCATTTCCTCGGCCTGATCGAGGCGAACGTCCACCTCATCTGCCCGCCGGAGGGCGGTACGATGTTCCTGCTCGGCACCGACCGTCTCGGCCGGGACCTCTTTTCGCGCATCCTTTACGGCGCGCGCATCTCACTGACCGTGGGCCTCGTCGGTATCGCGGTGTCCTTCGCGCTCGGCCTCTTCTTCGGCGGTCTCGCCGGTTATCTCGGTGGCTGGGTGGATAACGTCATCCAGCGCGTCATCGAGATCCTGCGCTCTCTGCCCGAGCTGCCGCTCTGGCTGGCTCTGTCGGCGGCCTTGCCGCCCAACTGGTCTCCGCTGCTCGTCTTCTTCGGCATCACGATCATCCTCGGCCTCCTCGACTGGCCGGGCCTCGCGCGGGCGGTGCGCTCCAAGCTGCTCGCCCTGCGCGAGGAGGATTTCGTGCGCGCCGCCGAGCTGATGGGCGCCTCGCGCAAGCGCATCATCGCGCGGCACCTCATCCCGAATTTCATGAGCCACCTGATCGCGTCGGCGACGCTCTCCATCCCCTCCATGATCCTGGGGGAGACGGCCCTGTCCTTCCTGGGCCTCGGGCTGCGCCCCCCGATCACCAGCTGGGGCGTGCTGCTGAACGAGGCGCAGAACCTCGCCGCCGTGAACCTTCACCCCTGGCTGCTGTTTCCCATCGTGCCGGTGGTCATCGTGGTGCTGGCCTTCAACTTCATGGGCGATGGATTACGAGACGCGGCCGACCCATATCACTAACCGCCATGGACGAGACGCCGCCCTCCCCTGCCCCTGCTCCGAAATCACCGCTCCAGGCGCTGCGCCGTATGGTGGCGGAGGGCGCGACCCCGCTGATCGCGCTGGTCACCGCCGGCCTCCTGGCGCTTTTCGGCTTCCTCGCCGAAGAGGTCGCCGAGGGTGAGGTGCACGTCGTCGACGAGACGATCCTGCTGGCCTTGCGCAATCCGGCCGATCGCAGCGACCCCTTGGGACCTGCCTGGCTGCAGGAGGCAGCCCGTGACATCACCAGTCTCGGCTCCTTCTCGGTGCTGTTCCTCGTCACGGCGATCGTCGTGATCTATCTCCTGATCCTGCGCCGCTACGCCTCTGTCACGCTCCTGATCGTGTCGATCGTGGGCGGCGCGCTGCTCAATACGGCGCTCAAGATGGGCTTCGACCGGCCGCGGCCGGACCTGGTGCCCCACGAGGCGCGCACCTTCACCGCGAGCTTCCCCAGCGGGCACGCCATGATGGCCGCGGTGACCTTCCTGGTGATCGGCGCGCTGCTCGCCCGCGTGCAGCCGCGCCGGCGCCTGCGCGTCTTCGTCATGGGCATGGCGGTCTTGCTCGCCATGCTCGTCGGGCTGACGCGCATCTATCTCGGTGTCCATTGGCCGTCGGACGTGGTGGCCGGCTGGACCGTCGGATCGGCTTGGGCGCTCGTGTGCTGGCTCGTGCTCAGCCGCTACGAGCCGCGCGGCAGCCAGCTCACTCGTGGATCAGCGCCATCCGATTGACGTCGACCATGCCAAGATCAGTGATCTTCAGGTGCGGGATCACCGGCAAAGGCAGGAACGCCACCTGCAGGAACGGCTCTTGCAGCGTCACGCCGAGGCCCTTGGCGGCCTCGCGGAGCGGGATCAGCCCCTCGCGCACCTGCTCGTAGGGCAGCGTGGACATCAGCCCGGCGATGGGCAGGGCGAGTTCGGCGCGCACGACGCCGTCCGACACGACCACGAACCCGCCATGGATCTCGGCGAGGCGATTTACCGCCGTCGCCATATCGGCGTCGTCGGAGCCGACGACGCAGATATTGTGGCTGTCATGCCCGACCGACGAGGCGATGGCACCGCGCTTCAGGCCGAAGCCCTTTACGAAGCCGAGGCCGATATTGCGATTGATGCCGTGCCGGGCGACGACCGCCACCTTCACCACGTCCTGGGACAGGTCCGCGAAGCGCTCCAGGTCCGTGCCGGGCAGGTCGAGCTTGAGGTGCTCGGTGATGATCTTGCCCGGGATGACGCCTATGACATGGGCCTGGCCCGCACCGCCCGGCACGCGGAAATCCTCCGGCGAAACCTTGACGTCGCGCACGCTGTCGAGCGCGATCGGTGCGACGCTCTCGCGCGCGGCGAACAGGGCGTCGTCGACGATCCGCCCTGCCGAGATGACCTGCGACACGGCGCAATGCTCGAGGTCGTCCAGGAGCACGATGTCGGCGCGCTTGCCCGGCGCGATCATGCCCCGGTCTCGCAGGCCGAAGGCGATGGCCGCCGATAGGGACGCGGCCCGATAGACCGCGAGCGGCGGACACCCCATCGCGATCGCCGTGCGGATCATGAAATCGAGATGCCCCTCCTCCGCGATGTCGAGCGGATTGCGGTCGTCGGTACAGAAAGCGAGGAAGGGCGAGGTCTGGATGTCGAGCAAAGGCGCGAGGGCGTGGAGGTCCTTGGAGACGGAACCCTCGCGGATCAGCACCGTCATGCCCTTGCGGATCTTCTCGAGCGCCTCGTCCTGCGCCGTCGTCTCGTGGTCGGTGCGGATGCCGGCAGCGACGTAGCCGGAGAGGTCCGCCCCGCGCAGCAGCGGGGCATGGCCGTCGATATGGCCGCTCGAGAAGGCTTCCAGCTTGGCCAGGCAGCCCGGATCGAGATGGAGCACGCCCGGAAAGTTCATGAACTCGGCCAGGCCGATGACCTTGGGATGGCCCGCATACGGAACGAGGTCGGCGGCCGACAAGGCCGCGCCTGCCGTCTCCAGATGCGTCGCCGGCACGCAGCTGGAAAGCTGGACCCGCAGGTCCATGATCGTGCGTTCCGCGCAGGCGAGAAAATAATCGAAGGCGCGCGCGCCGATGACATTGGCCATCTCGTGCGGGTCGCAGATGGCAGTGGTCACGCCGTGGGGCAGGACGCAGCGGTCGAATTCCAACGGCGAGACGAGCGAGGATTCGACGTGGAGATGCGTGTCGATGAAGCCCGGCACCGCGACGCGCCCGCGCCCGTCGATCTCCCGTACGCCGCGATAGGTGCCGTAAGTGCCGACGACGACGTCGCCGCAGATGGCGATGTCCGTCTGGACCAGCTCGCCCGTCACGAGGTCGAGCAGCCTGACGTTCCGGATGACGAGATCGGCCCGTTCGGCCCCCCGACCCTGGACGATGCGGCGGGCGATGATGTCGGCCGGGACCATGCGGCTCTCCTTCACGGCGGAGCCACCATGAAGGCCGGCGCGGGAGGGATTGGCAAGCCTGCGCCCTAGCCCAGCACCACCAGCAGGTCCTTGGCGTCGATCGGGCTGCCGGGTTGGACCAGCACCTCCTGAACCGTGCCGTCGCGGGCCGCGTGCAGGGCCGTCTCCATCTTCATCGCCTCGATGGTCAGGAGCACGTCTCCGGCTTTCACCGCTTGGCCCTGCTTCACAGCCAGCGAGGAGATGGAGCCCGGCATCGGCGCCGCGACATGGGCGTCGTTGCCGTCCTCGGCCTTGCGGCGGGCCGGCAGCGAGGCCACGGCGGCGCGGTTGGGTACCTTCACGATGCGCGGCTGGCCGTTCAGCTCGAAGAAGACCTTGACCTGGCCCTCCTCGTCCGTCTCGCCGATCGCCTGGAGGCGCACGACGAGCGACTTGCCTTTCTCGATGGCGAAGGTGGCCTCGTCGCCGATCTGCATCCCGTAGAAATAGACCGGCGTCGGCAGGACAGAGACCGGCCCGTATTTGCGCTCGGCACCCACGAAATCGGTGAAGACCTTCGGATACATGAGCCAGGATGCGAGTTCCTGGTCGTCGATGTGGCGGCCGCAGCGCTTCTCGGCCTCTGCCCGCTGGGCGGAAAGGTCGGCTTCCTTCAGAAGCGAGCCGGGCCGGGCCGTGGACGGCGTCTCGCCCTTCAGGACCTTGCGCGAGAGTGCCTCCGGCCACCCGCCCGGCGGCTGGCCGAGGTCGCCCCGCAGCATTTCCACAACCGAGGCGGGGAACGCGATCTCCTTGGCGGGATCGAGAACGTCGGCTGGCGTCAGGTCCTGCGCCACCATCATCAGGGCCATGTCGCCGACGACCTTGGAGGACGGCGTCACCTTGACGATGTCGCCGAACAGGTCGTTGGCGTCGCGATAGGCCCGCGCCACGTCATGCCAGCGCGTCTCCAGCCCGAGCGCGCGGGCCTGCTCCTTGAGGTTGGTGAACTGCCCGCCGGGCATTTCGTGGAGATAGACCTCCGAGGCCCCCGCCTTCAGGTCGCTTTCGAAGGCGGCGTATTGGGTGCGCACGGCTTCCCAGTAGAAGCTGATCCGCCGGATCGCCTCGGGGTCGAGCCCCGTGTCGCGCTCGGTATGGCGCAAGGCCTCCACGATCGAGCCGAGGCATGGCTGCGAGGTGACGCCGGACATGGCGTCCATGGCGGAATCGACCGCGTCGACTCCCGCCTCGACCGCCGCCAGAACGCTGGCGGCCGCGATGCCCGACGTGTCGTGGGTGTGGAGGTGGATCGGCAAGCCGATCTCCTCCTTCAGCGCCTTGACCAGGATGCGCGCGGCGGCCGGCTTCAGCAGCCCCGCCATGTCCTTGATGCCCAGAATATGGCAGCCCGCCTTCTCCAGGTCCTTGGCGAGGCCGACATAATAGGCGAGCGAATACTTGGCGCGAGCCGGGTCCAGGATGTCGCCGGTATAGCAGATGGCGCCTTCCGCCAGCTTGCCGGCGGACCCTACGGCGTCGATGGCGACGCGCATGTTCTCGACCCAGTTCAGGCAGTCGAAGATGCGGAACAGGTCCATGCCCGCATCCGCCGCCTGACGCACGAAGTAACGCACGACATTGTCGGGATAGTTCGTGTAGCCGACGCCGTTCGCGCCGCGCAGGAGCATCTGCGTCAGGATATTCGGTGCCTTGGCGCGCACGAGCGCGAGGCGCTCCCACGGGTCCTCGGTGAGGAAGCGCATGGCGACGTCGAAGGTCGCGCCGCCCCAGCATTCCAGCGACAGAAGCTGCGGCAGGCCCGTCGCGTAGGCCTCCGCCGCGCCGGCGATGTCGTGGGTGCGCATGCGTGTCGCCAGCAGCGACTGATGGCCGTCGCGCATCGTTGTGTCGGTGACGAGGACGCGCGTCTCCTCGCGCATCCAGCGGGCGAAGCCCTCCGGGCCCAGCGCGTCGAGCCTTTGGCGCGTGCCCGGCTGCGGCGTGCCGCCGAAATGCGGCGCTTCCGGCAGGCGGGCCTGCGCCGGCGGGCGGGCGCGGCCCTTGGTCTCGGGATGCCCGTTCACCGTGACGTCGGCGATGTAGGAGAGCAGCTTCGTCGCCCGGTCGCGGCGCTTCTTCGCGGCGAAGAGCTCCGGTGTCTCGTCGATGAAGCGGGTCGTGTACTGGTTCGCCCGGAACTTCGGGTGGTTCAGCACCGCTTCCAGGAAGGAAAGGTTCGTAGCGACGCCGCGGATGCGGTACTCGCGCAGCGCGCGGTCCATGCGGGCGATGACCTCGGCGGAGGACGGCGCCCAGGCCGTCACCTTCTCCAGCATCGGGTCGTAGTAGCGGGTGACGACGGCGCCCGAATACGCGGTGCCGCCGTCGACGCGGATGCCGAAGCCGAACGCACCGCGATAGGCGGTGATACGGCCGTAATCGGGGATGAAATTATTCTCCGGATTCTCGGTCGTGATCCGGCACTGCAGCGCGTGGCCGTTGAGTACTACCTCGTCCTGCGGCGGGATGCCGGTCTCGTCGATCCGGCCGAGCCGGCCGCCTTCCAGGATCTTGATCTGTGCCTTGACGATGTCGAGGCCCGTCACCTGCTCGGTGACCGTATGCTCCACCTGGATGCGCGGGTTCACCTCGATGAAGTAGAAGGCGCCCGTGTCGGCATCCATCAGGAACTCGACCGTGCCGGCGCCGACATAGTCGGTCGCCTTGCCGATCGCGAGGGCGGCGTCGCACAGGCCCTTGCGCGTCGCCTCGTCGAGATACGGCGCGGGTGCCCGCTCGATGACCTTCTGGTTGCGGCGCTGGATCGAGCAGTCGCGCTCGAAGAGATGGACGAGGTTGCCGTGGGTGTCGCCGAGGAGTTGAACCTCCACGTGGCGCGCCCGACGCACCAGCTTCTCCAGGTAGACCTCATCCTTGCCGAAGGCGGCCTTTGCCTCCCGCCGCGCGGTGCGCACGGCGTCGATGAGCATGTCCTCGCTTTCGATGGGGCGCATGCCGCGCCCGCCGCCGCCCCAGGAGGCCTTGAGCATGACGGGGTAGCCGACCTTTGCCGCGAGGCGCCTGATTTCGTCGTCGTCGTCGGGGAGCGGATCGGTCGCCGGCATGACCGGCACGCCGCAGGACACGGCGAGATTGCGCGCGGCGACCTTGTTGCCGAGCGTGCGCATGGTCTTCGGCGTCGGCCCGATGAAGACGATGCCATTCGCGGCGCAGGCCTCGGCGAATTCAGGGCTCTCCGACAGGAAGCCGTAGCCGGGATGGATGGCGTCGGCCTTGGCCTCGCGCGCGACGCGGATGACCTCGTCGACGGAGAGGTAGCTCTCCAGCGGTCCCAGATGCAGTTCGCCGCTGCGGCCGCGCCCGACCTGGTAGGCCTCGTCGGCCTTGAATCGATGGAGGGAGAGCTTGTCTTCCTCGGCATAGATCGCGATCGTGTGGATGCCGAGTTCCGACGCCGCCCGGAAAACGCGGATGGCGATTTCGCTGCGGTTGGCCACCAGCAGGCGCTTGATCTTCATGCACTTCCCCCAGCCAGACGGCGATCAATAACCACCGTCATGCAGGAAGTGCAATTCGTGTTTACGACTTTAGACGTAAACGGATGTTGTTATTGCTGCACCGCAGCGGAGGCGTTCGCGACCTGCAGCCCGCCGGTGATGCGCGACGGGATGATCTCGATGCGCCCCGCGACCTCGCGATAGACGACGAGGCGGCCGGATTTGGCCTGGCGAAGGATCTCGCGGCCGGCGGCATCGGCCTGCCGCTCGGTCGCCGGAGAGGTGGCGACCTTCTGCTCGCCGTCATGGACCGAAGCCGCGAGGGCCGCGCCGCCGCCCAGGGCAGCGACCAGCGTCAGGCGGATCAGAACGGAGCGGTCGAACATCGTCGTCTTCCCTTGCGGACGGGCCGTCCTGGCCCGTCGTTACAAAGGGAAAATGCCGGCTTTTGTTCCACGGGACGGTGCGCCCGCGCACGTGGGGGGCCGGCGGCTCAACCGCCGATGGGGATCGCGATCCGCAGGCGGCCGTCGACAACGGTCATCGTCGCCGACAATTGCCGGAGATAGGCTTCGACGAAGCGCTGGGACAGGGCATCGAGGTTCGGGTCACCGTCGGCGTCGGCGGGGACGTCAAGCACCATGGTGTCGCCTTCGCGGCGCCCGAGGACCATCATCCGCCGGCCCGTCCGGGCGGCGCTGTCAAAGCGCGGCGGCAGCACTTCGGCCAGCAGCATCGCCAGGGCGACCGCCCGGTCGAGATTGAGCACCACGTCGCCGATCGCGACGTCCACGTCCAGCATGAGGTCGGGGCTTATGGCGCCGACCTGGAGGCGCGCGATCACGTCCGTGATCACGACGGCCGCATCGATGTCGCCCACCTCGGAATGGGCGTATGCCGCCCGGTAGGCGGCCGAAAGCGCGTTCACGCGATCCTCGGGGAAGCGCAGCACGGGCCGCTCCGCCTCGGGCAGATGCCGGCGCTGGAGCGCCAGCATCGACGTCAGCACCTGGAGATTGTTTTTCACCCGGTGATGCAGCTCGCGGATATAGCGGCGCTTCTGGTCGATCTCGGTTTCCAGGTCGATCGTCCGCTCGGCGATGCTGTCGGCCATCGCGTCGAAGGTGCGGGCGAACTGGACAATCTCATCAGGCGCACCGGGCATCGGGCCGCACCGGGCAGAGATGCCGCCCGCGGCATAGCTGCGCGCCACGCGCTGGATGCGCGACAGCCAGCGCAGCACCAGCTGGTCGAGCCCGACCCACAGCATCGTCAGGGCGGCGACGAGTAGGAGCGCCGGCGCGGCGATGGCCAGCGCCATCTGCCGGTTGCCGACCGAAACGACCTGGCCCCAGGGCGCGCCCATGATCACGGCCACGCCCAAAGCGGGCCGGCGTTGGATCGAATAGATCATGGACTGGCCGTCCATCACGGCCGAGATCGTGTCGTCGTCCGGACGGTCCTCCCGGATCGCGCCGAGCACGCTGGCGGGAAGCCGGGTCCCTCCCGGATCGAGAAGCGTCCCGTCCAGCCGGGCCAGCTGAATGGCATTCGCCTTCTCGTCGACGTCATCCATGATCCGCCGCACGAACATCTCGCTGACGAGGATGACGACGCTGACCTTGCGCCCGCCCTGAGTGCGTTTGACCGCTGTCCAGAGGAGGGAGCCGCCGCGCCCCGTGGTCCATCCGAACAGGGGCTGGCCGTCCGCCGGCATGGCCATCACGGACTGGGCAGCGAGCGGCGGAAGGCTTGTACCCGGCGCCAGCGCCTGGCAGGTGAGCACACCGTCCACGAAGGCGGCGATGCCGGAATAGTCGGTATAGGCCATGCGGGCCCGGTCCAGGATCGTTCCGCAGGCAGCCGCATCGATGAGCCGGTCGTCGTCGACATAGGCGGTCGCGACCCGGGTGGCCCCGCGGGTGATGCCCTCCAGCGCCATGGCCGCCATCTGGGAGGTCTGGACGAAACCGCGCACGGCCGCCTGGCGGGCTGCGACCTGCGAATCCAGCAGCAGCCACGCGACTGCCGCGACTGTCGGCAGAATGGCGATCAAAAGCAGGAACGCGAGCTTGGCGCGCAGACTTCTAATCAACATCACCTCTATCCGCGCGATGCCCGCGCGGAGACCCGACCCTTGGCAGATCAGGCCGTCTTGTGCGTGACCGTTCCGCCCAGCGCCGCCTGGGCCATCGGGTCGGGTCCGATATCGGCAACCTGCTCGATGGCCATCAGCTGGGCAAGCCGGTTGCGGGCCCGGTTGAGCCGGCTCTTGATGGTGCCCACGGCGACGCCGCAGATCTCCGCGGCCTCCTCATAGGAGAAGCCGGAGGCGCCGATCAGGACGAGGACCTCGCGGTGATCGGCGGGAAGCTTCTCCAGCGCGACCTGGAAGTCGTTGAAATCCACGCGGCTGTTCTGTTCGCCCGGGATCGCGAGACGCTCAGCGTACGATCCGTCGATATCCTCGACCTCGCGCCGGCGCTTGCGCATCTCCGAATAGAAGACATTGCGCAGGATCGTGAAAAGCCACGCGTTGAGATTGGTTCCCGGCTGGAAACTGTTGGCGTTGGACCAGGCCTTCACCAGGGTTTCCTGAACCAGGTCGTCGGCCCTGTCCATGCTCCCGCAGAGCGACCGCGCGAAGGCACGGAGGCTGGGGATGGCGGCCATCAGGCCTTCGCGGAAAACCGCGCTCGGGGCTTCAGCGCTCCGCATCGTGGCCACCGCGCTTGCGCTTGCTGTCGAGCTCGTCGAGCAGTTGGACGAAGCGGTCGGGTACCGGCTGCTGAACCACATTGTCGTACATGGTTTTCAAACGCTGACCGATCTTATTGCGCGCATCGGGCGGGAGGCCCGGCGGGTTCGGCTTCGGCTTGTCGCTACTCATTCCAGGCTCCCCGGCCGCCCAAGCACGGCACGAAGAACTGCCTGGCGCACCTCGCCAGACAGCTCGAAAAACGACCATATGCCCTGTATGAATGCGAAGGTCGCGACGAGGTTCCATTTGTACGGAACTTTTTTTGCAGGTCCGCGTTGAGACGGTTCGACAAGGTGGAGGCGAAGACCCAAATGCCGATTTCCGATCAGATCCGTCCCGAACTTCCGTATCTGCGCCGCTTCGCTCGCGCCCTCTGCGGAACCCAGGACGGCGGCGATGCCTATGTGGTGTCGACGCTCGAAGCGCTGGTCGCCGAGCCGGAACTGTTCGATGAGAACCTGCCCCCGCGCGTGACTCTCTACCGGGTCTTCCTGAAGATCTGGAACACGGTCCCGCTCAACGACAGCCACGATAAGGCCAGCGAGGGCGAGGCCCGCCTGGAGCGGCTCACCCCGAAATCCCGCCAGGCCTTCCTGCTCACCTCCGTCGAAGGATTTTCTTCCGGAGATGCCGCGGCGGTCATGGATGTCGATATCAACACCTTCGCCGGTTACCTGCATCAGGCGTCGATCGAGATCGCCGAACAGGTGCTGACGGACGTGCTCATCATCGAGGACGAGCCGATCATCGCCATGGACCTGGAGGCGATCGTGGAATCGCTGGGCCATCGCGTGACCGATATCGCCCGCACCCATACGGAAGCCGTCTCGGCGGTGCAGAAGGCCCAGCCGGGACTCGTCCTCGCCGATATCCAGCTCGCCGACGGGTCCTCCGGTCTGGACGCGGTCAACGATATCCTGCGCAGCTTCGAGGTGCCGGTGATCTTCATTACCGCTTATCCGGAGCGTCTGCTGACCGGCGAGCGGCCGGAGCCGGCCTTCCTGATCACCAAGCCGTTCCAGACCGACACGCTGAAGGCGATGATCAGCCAGGCGCTCTTCTTCGGTCATCGGGCCCGGCGGCGCGACGCCGCCTGACCGACCTGACCGTCCGACAAAAACGGCGCCCGCAAGGGCGCCGTTTTCGTTTGGCCCGAGCGGCCGACTTCCGGAGCCGGCATCTCACAGGCAAAAAAGAAGGCAGGTGCCCGGTGGGCACCTGCCTGTGGCGACGCGGTCGGTCTTGGGGGGCGAGATGATGACCGCGTGCCGCTGAGCGTCAGACGTTGGAGCGTCCGCGCATCAGTCCGACCACCGCCGAAATCGCGAAGGCGATCAAGGCGACGAAGAAAATGATCTGGGCGGCGGACATCGCCGTGCCGGCGACACCGCCGAAACCCAGAGCCGCGGCGATCAGCGCCACGATGAGAAACATGAGAGCCCAGCCGAACATTTGCCTCTCCTGCTGGATGGGACGCCCGAGGGCGTCGGTTCGGCAGGTCAACGGCAAGGACGGAGCTTTGTTCCAGCCCCTTTTTCGGCTTATTCCGCCGGCTGCAGGGTGGGTCCGCTTTGGGCCGGGACAGCCTTGCGGTGGTCGCGGCCGATCAGCGAATAGACGGTCGGCACGACGAAGAGCGTCAGCAGCGTCCCCAGCGACATGCCGCCGACGATGACCCAGCCGATCTGCTGGCGGCTCTCCGCGCCCGCGCCTTCCGCGATGGCGAGCGGCACCGCGCCCAGCACCATGGCGCCCGTGGTCATCAGGATCGGCCGCAGGCGCAGCACGGCGGCCTCCACCACGGCGCGGGTCCGCTCGACGCCCTGCTCCTGCTGCTGGTTGGCGAATTCCACGATCAGGATGCCGTGCTTGGTGATGAGCCCCACCAGGGTCACGAGACCGATCTGGGAATAGACGTTCAACGTGCCGCCCGTGAGGTACAGCGCCAGCAGCGCACCCGTCATGGACAGCGGCACCGTCAGGAGGATGATCGCCGGATCGCGGAAGCTCTCGAACTGTGCCGCCAGCACCAGATAGATGAAGCCGATCGCCAGGACGAAGACCAGCGCCAGGCTCTGCCCCGCCGCGCGGAATTCGCGGCTCTGCCCGCTGACATCGGTCTGCACGGAGGATGGAAGCACCTCTTTCGCGGTGCGCTCCATGATCGTCAGCGCCTCGCCGAGCGAGAGCCCGTCCAGGTTGGCGGAGATGGTCACCGCGCGCAGCTGGTTGAAGCGCCGCAATTCGCGCGGGGCGACCGCTTCGGTCACCGTCACGATGTTGGAGAGCTGGACCATCTCGCCTGACGGCGAGCGCAGGAAGATCGTCGACAGCGTCGCAGGCGAGGCCCGGTCGGCCGTGGCGAGCTGGACGTAGACGTCATATTGCTGGCCGTCCACCTCGAAGCGGGTAACCTGCCGGCCGCCCAGAAGCGTCTCCAGCGTACGGCCGATGACCGAGACATCCAAGCCGAGGTCGGCGACCTTCGGCCGGTCGATCGAGACGCGGAATTCCGGCTTGTTGAGCTGGAGGTCGGTGTCGACGTTGACCAGCCCGGGATAATCCCGCAGCCGCTCCAGCATCTTGTTCGTGTATTCCTGCAACTGCTCGTAGGAGCCGGAGGTCTGGATCACGAACTCAACCGGCCGGGAGCTGCCGCGTTGTCCGAGCGAGGGCGGATTGTTGGCGAAGGCGAGGACGCCGGGCACCCTGCGCAGCTGCGGCCCGAGTTCTGAGGCGATCTGCTGCTGCTTCACCGTCCGCTCGTTCCAGTCGACCATGCGGCCGATGACGAAGAAGTTCGTCACTTCCGGGAAGCCGCCGATGACGGTGGTGGACGCGATCGACGGATACTTCTTCAGCAGATCCTCGACCTGCTGCGCGTAGCGCATGGTGTAGCCGAGCGTGGACCCCTCCGGCCCCGAACCTCGGATGAAGACCTGGCCGCGATCCTCGACCGGGGCCAGTTCCTGCGGCAGCAGGCTGAAGAACAGAACGCTGAGGCCCGCGACGCTCACCATCATCAGAATGACCAGCGCGCGAACCTTGAGCGACAGTTCGAGCAGCCGGCGATAACCGCTTTCCAGTCCGTTCAGTCCCCGCTCGATGACGGTGAAGAACCACCCGTGGGAATCGCTGTGCTTGAGCAGCTTGGAGCACATCATCGGCGTCAGCGAGAGCGCGACGAACCCGGAGATCAGCACCGCGCCGGCCAGCGTGAGGGCGAATTCCGCGAACAGACGCCCGGTGCGGCCGGCGGCAAAGGCGACAGGCGCGTAGACGGCCGCCAGCGTCAGGGTCATGGCCAGCACCGCGAAGGCGATTTCCTTGGCACCTTTCAGCGCCGCCTCCATGGGCTTCATGCCTTCCTCGACATGCCGGTAGATGTTCTCCAGCATGACGATGGCATCGTCGACGACGAGACCGATGGCCAGCACCATGGCGAGCAGGGTCAGCGTGTTCACGCTGAAATCCAGCGCGTACATGATCGCGAAGGTGGCGATCAGCGAGATCGGAATCGTCACGATCGGGATGATCGAGGCGCGGACCGACCGAAGGAACAGGAAGATCACGATCACGACCAGGACGATGGCCTCGATGATCGTCTGGAACACCGAGCGGATGGAGCGGTCGATGAAGACCGCGTTGTCCTGGCCGATGGCCGCGGTCATGCCTTGGGGCAGCGTCTCCTGGATTTCCGGCAGGATCGTCTTCAGCGCATTCGACACGTCGAGCGGATTGGCGACCGCCTGCTTGATCAGGCCGACGGTGATCGCCGGCGCGCCGTTGAACCGGCTCTCGCGGCGCGTATCCGCCGCACCGAGCTCGACCCGGGCGATGTCGCGCATCTTGACCTGGGTGTCGCCGGCCAGCTTGACGACGATGTTGCCGAACTGTTCGGGCGTCTTCAGGCCCGTGCGCGACAGGACGGTGAACTCGCGGTCCTGGGACTCGATGCGCCCCGACGGCAGTTCGACGTTTTGCGCGCGTAGCGCGGCCTCCACGTCCTGGACGGTGATGTTGTAGGCCGCCAGCCGCTCGCGATCGATCCAGATGCGCATCGCGTAGCGGCGCTCGCCGTAGATCTGCACGTCGGCGACGCCGGTGAGGTTCTTCAGCCGGTCAACGACGAAGCGCGTGATGTAGTCGGTGATCTCCAGCGCGGTTTTGTTCTCGTCGCGGAAGACGAGGTAGATGACCGGCTGGGCGTCGGCCTCAACCTTGGCGATGACGGGCTCGTCCACCTCGTCCGGCAGGCGGCCGCGGACGCGGCTGACGCGGTCGCGCACGTCGCTGGCGGCGACGTCCGGGTCGACCTCCAGGCGGAAGCGCACGGTGATGCGGCTGGATTCCGCGCGGCTCGCCGATTCCAGCACGTCGATACCCGCGATGCCCGCGATGGAGCCCTCGAGCACCTGCGTGATCTGCGTCTCGATGATCTGCGCCGAGGCGCCCGGATAGCGCGTCGTCACGGAGACGGTGGGCTCGTCGATGTTGGGATATTCGCGGACGGTGAGGCGCGTATAGGAGACGACGCCGATCAGGATCAGGATCAGGCTGAGCACGGTCCCGAAGACCGGCCGGCGGATGCAGATCTCTGGAAGGCTCATCGTCCGCTCGCCTCAGCTTCTTGTGTTCGTCATCTGCGAGACGACGTCGACATTGGCGCCGTTGCGGATCCGGCTCTGGCCGGCGACGATCACGGTCGTGTCCGCCCCGATACCGTTCACGATCTCGACCTCTCCAGCCTTGCGTTCGCCGAGCGTGACCTTGGCCTCGACGGCCCGGCCGGATTCCACCTTGAAGATGTAGGTTTCGCCCCCGCGGGGCATGATCGCGCTCTCGGGCACGAACACGGCCTTTCGTTCGGTCTCGCCCTTGACGGTGACGCGCGCGAACAGGCCCGGCCGCAGGACGAGGTCCGGATTGGCGAGCCGGGCGCGCACCTGCAGCGAACGTCCATTGACGTCGACCATCGGGTTGATCGCGTAGATCGTTCCACGGAACGTCCGCGACGGCAGGGCGTCCACGGTGATGTCCACCTCCTGCCCGACGCGGACATTGGCGAGATGGATTTCCGGCACTTTGAAGTCGAGCTTGAGCTGGTCGATCTTCTCCAGGTTCACGATCGGCTGGCCGACGCTGACAAAAGCGCCGACCGACACCCGCCGCAATCCGACAATGCCGGAGAACGGCGCCTGGATGGACAGCTTGCCAAGCCGGACCTTGGCGAGCTCGAGGGCCGCGCGCGAGGTTTCGAGCGCGGCCTGCGCCTCGTCTCGGACGCGGTCGGTGACGTTGCCCGATCGCGAGAGGGTCGAGGCGCGCTCGAAATTGGCGCGCGCCAGAGCGAGGCGCGCCTCTACGTCGGTGATCTCGGCGCGGGTCAGAGAGTCGTCGAGCTTGACGAGGACGGTGCCCGCCTGGACCGGCGTGCCCTCGGCGAATTCGAGAGCCGAAACCCGCCCGGCCACTTCGGACGACACCACGACGGACTCGTCGGATTGCAGGGATCCGACCGACTGGATGTCGGTCGTCATGGGCTGGGCGCGGGAGCGGGCGACTTCGACGGCCTGGGCCGGACCACCTCCGCGCGGGCCGCCCTGAGCCGGGCGGGCCTGTCCACCATTCGCTGCAGGAGCCTGCGCACCGGTCTGCGCCTGAACGGCCGGCTGGCCTTTGCCACCCAGTCCGACGGCCTGCCGGACCGACCCGATGAGTTCCGGCCTCTGCGACAGGGCAAAGCCCCCTGCCCCCAGAACGACGAGGGCCACGCTCGCGATGACGGCCGTACGCATCACACCTCCATGGGCGGCAGACGGCCTTCGCCGTCGCCACAAGGACAATCCCTCTGCCCTTTGTGGCGCGACGCCCCATGAAAGCAAATTAAATCTTTGTCATTCGAGCCGTATAGCCCCGGATTTCTTGGCGATCCGGCGCTTCCAGGGACCTCTTCACGCACTCTTGCGCATGGCTGCCGCCGGTTCGCTGCCCGCATCCTCCAGACGCGACAGGGAACTCGACAGCGCGAGCATCCGGTTCCGGCTTTCGCCCACCAGGGCGTTGATCGCCTTCGCCGCGGTCGCCGATTGCTGCGCCAGTTCCCGCACCTCGCCGGCGACGACGGCAAAGCCCCGTCCCGCTTCACCCGCCCGGCTCGCTTCGACCGCGGCGTTCAGCGCCAGGATGTTGGTTTGGAACGCGATGGCATCGATATCCGAGATGATGTTGGCGATCTTCTCGCCCGATTGCCGCACGTCCTGCATCGCGGCATTGGTTTCCTGGACCGCCAGCCGCCGGTCCGAGATGTCGATGCCGCACATCAGGACCTTCGAGACGCGGCCTTCCAGGTTGCGCACGCCCGAGAACACGGCATCCAGCGCCATGACCTCGCTCTGTGACTTGGGCCACGGAACCGCGCGGCGGATGCTCTCGCCCTTCATCACGCGCTCGATCTCGTCACCGCGCAGCAGCTTGTCGAGGCGCACGCCTTCGCCGTCCTGCACGCCTTGCCAACGCTGGAGGGCATCGTTGACGTACAGGATCGGGCCCTTCGGGTCCCATTCGGCGATGGCGTTGGACCGGCCGATCGCGTCGAGCTTGACCGTGTATTCCAGCGCCCGCTGCTTGGTCTCGGTCACGTTGGCCTGGATCGAGATGTAGCGCTCGACCACGCCGTTCGCCCCCTTGATCGGGTTGATCGCCAGGCTGATCCAGTAAGGCTCGCCGGCTTTGCTGTAATTGAGGATTTCCTCGTAGAACGGCTCGCCGCGATCGAGCTTGTCCTTGATCCTCCGAACGGTGCCCGGATCGGTATGCTCGCCCTGCAGGATCTTGCCGGGGTTCTTGCCCCGCACCTCGTCCAGCGAATAGCCGGTCAGGCGCTCGAACCCGTCATTGACATACTCGATGCGACGACTGGCATCAGTGATGATGACCGAATTGTCGGTCCCGTCCGCGACGAGCGAGAGCTGCGCGAACTTTTCCCGCTGCCGCACCTGATCGGTGATGTCGGTCGCGTATTTCACGACCTTGAAGGGCCGGCCGTCGAGATCGAGGATCGGGTTGTAGGACGCCTGGATCCACACCTCCCGTCCGTCGCGGCCGACGCGCTGGAACTCGCCGGCGACATACTCGCCCCGGTTGAGCCGGGCCCAGAAGGCCTTGTATGCGGCGCTGGCGCGCTCGGCCTCCGGCATGAACATGGAATGGTGCCGGCCGATGACCTCGCTCTCCCGATACCCGGTCACGCTGAGGAAATTGGGATTGGCGGATCGGATCGTGCCGTCCATCGAGAATTCGATCACGGCCTGGCTCTTGCCGATCGCCGCGATCTGGGCGGCAAAGTCGGCCGAGCGGCGTTTCACCTCGGTGATGTCGGTGGCGAACTTCACCACCTTGAACGGCTTGCCCGACGGATCGAGGATCGGATTGTAGGTCGCCTGGATCCAGACCTCCCGCCCGCCCTTGCCGAGACGCTTGAACTCGGCGGCAAAGAATTCGCCGCGGGCGAGCGACGCCCAGAAGTCGCGATAGGCCTGCGAACTACGATCTTCCGGGGTGACGAAGAGACTGTGATGGCGGCCCACAACCTCCTCGGCGGAATAGCCCATCGTGGACAGGAAATTCTCGTTCGCCTCCAGGATCGTGCCTTCAAGGTCGAAGGCGATGACGGCCTGCGACCGCCCGATCGCCGCGATCTGTCCCGAGAAGTCCACCGACCGCAGCTTGGCGTCGGTAATGTCGGTGGCGAATTTGACCACCTTGTACGGCTTGCCCTGCGCGTCCAGCAACGGATTGTAGGATGCCTGCAGCCAGACCAGCCGCCCGCCTTTCGCGATCCGGCTGAACTCCGCCACGAAGAACTCGCCCGCCCGCAGCCGCTCCCAGAACTTCCGGTAGTCAGCGCCCGCCGCTTCCTCCGGCCGCACGAACATCACGTGCTTCTGCCCGACGATCTCGTCGAGACCGTAGCCCATCGCCGTCTGGAAGGCCTCGTTCGCCCAGAGGATTCGCCCTTCGAGGTCGAATTCGATCACGGCCTGCGACCGGCAGATCGCATCGAACTTGGCCTGCAGCTCGGCCATGCGAGCGGCCGCGCTTCCGGAAATGAACGACTTCAAATCTTGAAACATGGCGAAAACCGCCTGAGCAAATGGATAAGTGCCCTATGGTCATCCAGATTGGTGAGCAATCCGTTAAGTCTTGCTCGCTTTGGTTGTGAAGCGCTCTTGGAAACCCGCCATATTGCTTCGCCTCGCGGTCAGGCGGAAATCTGACTAAGAACGAGGCGGTCCCGCTCCGATTCATCCGGTCCTGCCATGTCCGCACAACCGTCCCACGATGCCCCGATCCAGACTTTGCGAGCCCATGCTCTGCCGGCCCGTACCTGGCTGGATGAAGCCGTGCGGCGCATCGAAGCGGACTTCAACCGCTCGGCCGACACGCACCTCATCCGCGTGCCGATCCCGTATCCGGGCATCCAGCTCTACCTGAAAGACGAATCCAGCCATCCGACGGGAAGTCTCAAGCACAGGCTCGCCCGCTCGCTGATGCTCTACGGCTTGTGCAACGGATGGATCGGGCCGCAGACGACGCTGGTGGAAGCGTCAAGTGGCTCCACCGCCGTGTCAGAGGCGTATTTCGCGCGGCTCCTTGGCCTGCGCTTCATCGCGGTCATGCCGCGGTCCACCAGCCCGGAGAAGATCGCCGCTATCGCGTTTCAAGGCGGTGAGAGCCACCTCGTCGATGACCCCGGCACGGTCTACGACGAGGCCGCGCGCCTCGCCGCCGAGACCGGCGGCCACTACCTCGACCAGTTCACCTATGCCGAGCGCGCCACCGACTGGCGCGGCAACAACAACATCGCCCAGTCCATCTATGCCCAGATGGCCGAGGAGGAGGCGCCTGTTCCGGCCTGGATCGTCTGCGGCGCAGGCACCGGCGGCACGTCGGCGACGCTCGGCCGCTATATCCGTTACCAGCGCCACGCCACCCGCCTCTGCGTTGCGGACCCGGAAGGTTCGGTCTTCCACCGCCATTATGCAGACCGTTCGGTCACGCGGCTCGATGCCTGCCGCTCGCGGATCGAGGGCATTGGCCGGCCGCGTGTGGAGCCTTCCTTCGTGCCCGATGTCGTCGACCGGATGATCGCTGTCTCGGATGCCGCGAGCCTTGCGGCCATGCGCGCGCTCAGCGACCGCCTGGGCCGGCGCTGCGGCGGGTCCACCGGCACCAATCTCTGGGCCTGCGCCACCATCATCAGCGAGATGGCGGCGCGGGGCGAGACGGGCTCCATCGTCACGCTGCTCTGCGACCCCGGCGAGCGCTACGCCTCCAGCTATTACGACGATGGCTGGCTGTCGGGCGCTGGGATCGATATCGTGCCGGAGCGGGCGCGGATGGATGCGTTCTTCGCCGGCCGCGGGCTCGACGGCTGAACGGTCAGGCCGCGGGCGCGTCCGGCACGGGCAGCGCGGTCGTCGACTTGATCCGCTCCATCGCGAAGCGCGAGGTGACGTTCTTCAGCGCCACCGACGAGACCAGCTTTTTGTAGAACCTGTCATAGGCGGCCATGTCCGCGACCACGACGCGCAGCATGTAATCGACCTCGCCCGCCATCCGGTAGAATTCCATCACCTCCGGAAACGACGCGACGGTGCCGGCGAAAGTCTCCAGCCACGGGCCTGAATGATCGCCCGTTTCCACCTCGACGAAGACGGTGAGCCCCAGGCCGATCGCCTCCGGCGAGACGAGCGCGACCCGGCCCAGGATGATGCCCTTGGCCTCCAGGCGCTGGATGCGCTTCCAGCACGGGGTCTGCGACAGGCCGACCTTGTCGGCGAGTTCCGCGATGGAGATATCGGCGTTGGCCTGGAGCAGCGTGACGATCTTGCGGTCGATCTGGTCCATCAGAAGGTCTCCGGGATCCCGGCGTGCCGGGACGGAACGATCACGCGGCGGGAAACAGGTGCCCGGTGGCCACTGACAGACGCAGCGCCGAACCCGCCGCATGGGGCGCATCCGCCGGCAGGTCCACATGGACCGGATGATCGATGCCCTCCACGGCGACATCGGCGCGCCGGATGCCGCCGCTGCGCCGCAGCTGGATGATGCGGCCTTCGAAGGCCTCGGTCCCGGCCGCGGCCGGGATCAGGTCGTGGGGGCGGACGAAGAAGGTCGCGGCGCCGTCCGGGCGCTGCGCCCGCGACACGGGCGCGTTGGCGAACAGGATGCGCCCGCCGGCGACGGTGACCGGCAGGGCATTGGCCTCGCCCAGGAACGCGCAGACGAAAGCGGTCTCGGGCTGATCGTAGACGGCGTCCGGCGTGCCGACCTGCTCGATGAGACCCTGGTTGAGGATGGCTACGCGGTCCGCCAGTTCCAGCGCCTCCTCCTGGTCGTGCGTGACGAAGACAGTGGTGTGGCCTGTCCGGCGATGCAGGTCGCGAAGCCAGCCGCGCAGGTCCTTGCGCACCTTGGCATCGAGCGCGCCGAACGGCTCGTCCAGAAGGAGCACGCGCGGCTCGATGGCAAGCGCCCGCGCCAGGGCCACCCGCTGCCGCTGGCCGCCCGAGAGCTGCGCCGGGAACCGGTCGTTCAGCCCCTGGAGCTGCACGAGCTCCAGGAGCGCGTTGACCCGGCGGCTGATTTCCGCCGCCGCCGGCCGCTCGCGCCGCGGCCGCGCCCTGAGGCCGAAGGCGATGTTGTCGGCGACGTTCATCGTCTTGAACAGCGCGTAATGCTGGAAGACGAAGCCGATCCGCCGGTCCCGCAGGCTGAGCGAGTTCATGTCGGTGCCGCCGAACAGGACGCGCCCGCTATCCACGGTCTCGAGCCCCGCGATGACGCGCAAGAGCGTCGTCTTGCCGGAGCCGGAGGGCCCCAGCAGCGCCACCAGCTCGCCGCCCGCGATATCGAGCGAAACCCCGCGCAGGGCGGGAAAGGCATCGAAGCGTTTGTGGACGCCGTCGACATGGACAGGGACGGACATGACGGAACCTTCCGATCAGTGGCGGCGCGTCGCGGCGATCTCGTCCGCGTAGCGCCATTCCAGCAATGTCTTGAGGGCGAGCGTCACCAGCGCCAAGAGCGCCAGGAGCGAGGCCACGGCGAAGGCGGCCGCCCCCATATACTCGTTGTAGAGGATCTCCACGTGCAGCGGCATCGTGGTCGTGACACCGCGGATCTTGCCGGAGACCACGGCGACGGCCCCGAACTCGCCCATTGCCCGCGCGTTGCAAAGGAGGATGCCGTAGAGGAGGCTCCACTTCACGTTGGGCAGCGTGACCGTGAGGAAGGTGCGCCAGCCGGAGGCTCCGAGCGTCAGCGCCGCCTCCTCGTCCGCCGTGCCGAGCGATTGCATGTGCGGGATCAGTTCGCGGGCGATGAACGGGAACGTTACGAACAGGGTCGCCAGCACGATGCCCGGCAGCGCGAACACGACGGGGAACCCGCTCGTATAGGCCCCGAAAAAGCCCTGCGCGCCGAACAGCAGCACGTAGACGAGGCCGGCGATGACCGGAGACACCGAGAACGGCAGGTCGATCAGCGTGATGAGCAGGCTCTTGCCGCGGAAGTCATATTTCGCCACCGCCCAGGCGGCCGCGACGCCGACCGCGATGTTGATCGGCAGCACGATCGCGGCCACCGTCAGCGTGAGGCGCACGGCGGCCAGGGCATCGGGCTCCGTCAGCGCCGCCACATAGGCGGCCCAGCCGCGGGAGGCGGCTTCCACGAAGACGGCGATCAGCGGCAGGAACAGGAACAGCGCCAGGAACGCCAGGGCAAGCGCGATGAGCAGGACCTGCACCGGGCGGCTTTCTCCGCGCACCCGCCGGGTCCAGCGGCGCGCGAGCGCCTGTTCCGCCAGCGCCTCATGGGTCAGGTCAGCCATTGCCGAGCCTCCGGGCGCCCCAGGCCTGCAAAAGGTTGATGGCGAGGATCAGGAGGAACGCGGCAACCAGCATCAGGACCCCGACGACCGCGGCGCCCGCATAGTCGAACTGCTCCAGCCGGATGACGATGAGGAGCGGCGCGATCTCCGAGACCATCGGCAGGTTGCCGGCGATGAAGATGACGGAGCCGTACTCCCCGACCGCCCGCGCGAAGGCGAGGACGAAGCCGGTGAGCAGCGCCGGCAGGACCGGCGGCAGGATGACGGTGAAGATCGTCCGCAGGCGGCCCGCGCCGAGGAGCGCAGCGGCTTCCTCCACGTCCGCCTGCACCTCTTCCAGCACGGGCTGGACGCTGCGCACCACGAAGGGCAGGCCGATGAAGACAAGAGCAACGACGATCCCGAGCGGAGTGTAGCCGACCTTGATCCCGAAGGGCTTCAGGAACGCGCCGACCCAGCCGTTCTCGGCATAGATCGCGGCGAGCGCGATACCTGCCACCGCCGTCGGCAGGGCGAAGGGCAGGTCGACGGCGGCGTCGATCAGCCGGCGGAACGGGAAGTCGTAGCGAACAAGCACCCAGGCGACGAGGAGCCCGAAAACGGTGTTCACCAGAGCGGCTATCAGCGAGGCTCCGAAGGAGAGTTTCAGCGCCGCCAGCGTGCGCGTCGACGAGGCCAGCGCCCAGAAGCCCGCCGGGCCCGCGCCCGCCGCCTTCACGAAGAGGGCGGCGAGCGGGATCAGGACGATCAGCGACAGGGCGGCGAGGAGGATGCCGAAGCTCAGGCCGAAGCCGGGAAGGATGCTGGGCTCACGCCATCGCCGCACTGACGCCGTCATGGATCACCGGGCCGGCTTGTAGAGCTGGTCGAACGTGCCGCCATCGGCAAAATGCGTGGCCTGAGCCTTGGCCCAGCCGCCGAAGCTGGCGTCGATCGTCACGAGGTCCAGCTTGGGGAAGTTGGCAATGTCCTTCGCATCCGCCGCATCGGGCTTGCGGGGCCGGTAGAAGTTCTTGGCGATGATCGCCTGCGCCTTGGGCGTGTAAAGGAACTCCAGATAGGCCTGCGCTTCCTTGCGCGTGCCCTTGGCATCGACATTGGCGTCCACCAGCGCGACCGGCGGCTCGGCGAGGATCGACAGGCTCGGCACCACGATCTCGAACTTGTCGGCCCCGAACTCCTTCAGGACGAGAAAGGCCTCGTTCTCCCAGGACAGGAACACGTCGCCGAGCCCGCGCTGGGCGAAGGTCGTCGTGGAACCGCGGGCGCCCGTGTCCAGGACCGGCACGTTGGCGAGCACCTTGGCGATATAGTCCTTCACCTTGGCCTCGTCCTTGCCATACGCCTTCTCGGCCCAGGCCCAGGCGGCCAGGTAGTTCCAGCGGGCGCCGCCCGAGGTCTTCGGGTTTGGCGTGATGACCTGGATGCCGGGCTTGGCGAGGTCGCCCCAGTCCTTGACCGCTTTCGGGTTGCCCTTGCGGACCAGGAACACGATCGTCGAAGTATAGGGCGAGGCGTTGTCCGGCAGGCGCTTCTGCCAGTCGGCGGGCAGCTTCCTGGACCGCTCGGCGATGGCGTCGATGTCGCCGGCAAGCGCCAGCGTGACGACGTCGGCGTTCAGCCCGTCGATGACGGTGCGCGCCTGGGACCCCGAGCCCCCATGCGACTGACGGATATTGGCGATCTTCTTGTCGTTCTTCGCGTTCCACTCCGCGATGAACGCGGTGTTGATCTCCCGGTACAGTTCACGGGTGGGATCGTAGGAGACGTTCAGCAACTCGGTCTGCGCCTTGGCGCCGCCGACTACGGCGAAGCACAGGGCGAACGCGGCGGAGGCCGCGAGTTTCGCGATCAATCGGTTGCGTCCGGTCGTCCTGCTCATCGGTCTCTCCTTGCGGACCACCCGCGAAGGGCGTCCTCACGTTCGGATTACAGAACGATAAGTACTTTTCAGACCTACGAAAAAGCAACACCGAAGCGGTAGAACCGTATTGCGAAGTTATCTGCCTAAGTAGAAATATCTTCCCTTCGGGCAGGCGGCAACGGAGGGATTTCCCCCGGTCATATGCCGCCGCCGCTCTCGGCGACGTCGGCCGGCAGGCTGCGCTCCCGTGCCCGACGCCAAAGCCCGTCGTGCAGCGCGCGCAACGCCGTGCGGGCGCTGATGTCCGCTGCCCCCGCCGCCAGCCCCCAGCCAGGACTGCCGGTCGCAATGGCCACGATGATACCGAAGGCGGCGGCGCTGGCGAGCCGCCAGCTCAAACCGGCGAGAACTTCGCCCCGGCGGGCCGAGCCCGGCGCGCCGATCCAGCCCTGTGCGGCCGCGCGCACCTTTTCGCGGGCCGAAAGCGGCGTGCCGCCCGACAGGTCACGGACGACAAGCCCGAAGGCGACGGTCTCGTTGGAAACCTTGTCGATGAGGATGAAACCGCCGAGATCGCGATTGCGCGCGTAAGGCACGTTCACGACCGGCGCATCGAGCTTCAGCGTCGCGTGGCCGATGCCGTTCATCGGCAAGGTCTCGTCCGCGCGGGTCGCAAAGGTGTCGATGTCGACCGCATCGTGCAGCAGGACGATGCGCGCGTTGACGACGGCGCTCGCCAGCTTCAGCTGGTACTCGCGGCCGATCTCGAGCGGCTCGCCGCCGGTCCAGATGAGCCGCGCCGAGATTTGCGAAGCCGGCCTCAGCTCCCGATGGCCGCCGACGAGAACGTCGCCGCGGGCGATGTCCACCTCATCCACGGTCGTGACCGTGATCGCCTGACCGGCGCCGGCGCGCGTCAGGTCCCCGTCGCCGCCGATGACGCGGGCGATCCGCGTCGTGCGCCCCGAGGGCAGGACAGTCACCGCGTCCCCGGCGATCAGCGTGCCGGACGCCAGCGTGCCGGCAAAGCCACGGAAATCGAGGTTCGGGCGGTTGATCCACTGAACCGGGAGCAGGAAGCCGGGCTCGTCTGCGCTGCGCCCCGCGGGCTGGGCGTCCTCGAGTACCGACAGGAGCGGCGGGCCCGCATACCAGGGCGTGCGCGCCGAGAGCGTGACGACGTTGTCGCCATCGCGCGCCGAGAGCGGGATGCAGGTGATGGAACTGAAGCCGAGGCCAGCGACCGCGGCCCGGTAATCGGCCTCGATGGCGTCGAACGTCTCCTTGGAGAAGCCGACGAGGTCCATCTTGTTGATGGCGACGATGACGTCGCGCACGCCGAGCGACGACACGATGTAGGAATGCCGGCGCGTCTGCGGCAGCAGGCCCTTGCGGGCATCGACCAGAATCACGGCGAGGTCGGCGGTGGACGCGCCCGTCGCCATGTTACGCGTATACTGCTCGTGCCCAGGTGTGTCGGCGACGATGAAGGTCCGCCGCGCGGTGGCGAAATAGCGATAGGCGACGTCGATCGTGATGCCCTGCTCGCGCTCGGCCGACAGGCCGTCCACCAGAAGGGCGAAGTCCAGAGCCTCGCCTTGCGTGCCGAACTTCCGGGAATCCTTGGCGAGGCTATCGAGCTGGTCGTCGAAGACCGCGCCGGCCTCGTAGAGCATGCGCCCGATCAGCGTCGACTTCCCGTCATCCACCGATCCGCACGTGATGAAACGCAGCAGCGAAGCCCGGCCCTGCGGCAGGGCCTCGGGGGCCGGATCGGCATCCGGAACGGGCGCGAGGCGCGCAACGGCCGACATCAGAAATACCCCTCGTGCTTCTTCTGCTCCATGGAACCGGCGCCGTCATGATCGATGATGCGCCCCTGCCGCTCGGAGGCGCGAGATCCGCGCATCTCGGCGATGATGTCCTCCAAAGTCGCGGCGTCGCTCTCCACCGCGCCGGTGAGCGGGTAGCAGCCCAGCGTGCGGAAGCGGACGCTCAATGTCTCGATGACCTCGCCCGGCTTCAGCTCCATCCGGTCGTCGTCGCGCATGATGAGCGCGCCGTCCCGGCGCACGACCGGGCGCGGTGCGGCGAAGTAGAGCGGCACGACGGGGATAGCCTCGCGCGCGATGTAGTCCCACACGTCGGCCTCGGTCCAGTTGGACAGCGGGAAGACGCGGAAGCTCTCGCCCTTCTTCTTGCGCGTGTTGAACAGCGACCAGGGCTCGGGCCGCTGGTTGCGCGGGTCCCAGCGGTGCTCGGCCGAGCGTAGGGAGAACACGCGCTCCTTGGCGCGGCTCTTCTCCTCGTCACGCCGGGCGCCGCCGAAGGCCGCGTCGAAGCCGTACTTGTCCAGCGCCTGCTTCAGGCCCTGCGTCTTCATCACGTCGGTATGGACGCGCGAGCCGGACGCGAACGGATTGACCCCCGCCTTCACGCCCTCCTCGTTGATGTGGACGATCAGGTTGAGGCCGAGCCGCCGTGCCGTCTCGTCGCGGAAGGCGATCATGTCCCGGAACTTCCACGTCGTGTCGACATGGAGGAGCGGGAACGGCGGCTTGGCCGGATGGAACGCCTTCATCACGAGATGCAGCAGGACGGCGGAATCCTTGCCGATCGAATAGAGCAGGACCGGGTTGTCGCAGGTGGCCACCACCTCGCGGATGATAAAGATCGACTCGGCCTCGAGCTTGTCGAGATGGCTCATCTGGATCACGAGGCGCTCCCCTGCACGGAACGGGCGAGCCGCCCGTCCGCCGCGACATGCAGTCCGCATTCGATCGCCGAAGCCGCGTCCGCCTCCTGCTCCCACCACCAGCGCCCGGCCCGCTCGGGCTCACCGGGGCGGATCGCCCGCGTGCACGGCGCGCAGCCGATGGAGAGGAAACCCTGGTCGTGAAGGACGTTGACCGGCACGTCGAAAGCCGTGGTGTGGCGAACGGCCTCCTCGCGGCTCCAGTCCACCAGCGGGTTCACCTTGACGAGACCGTGGCCCGCGTCGAACTCGGCGACGGGCGTGGTCGCTCGGTTGGCGGACTGGTCGGCCCGCAGGCCGGTCAGCCAGACATCGGCGCCGGCAAGCGCCCGCCCGAGCGGCTCGACCTTGCGCACGCCGCAGCAGGCCTTGCGCGCGGCGATGGAGCGATAGAACCCGTCGATCCCCTGGTCACGCACCAGGCCCTCGGCCGCGCCGGCCTCCGGATAGAGCGCCTGAATGCGGATACCGTATCGAGCCTCCGTCCGGGCCCAGACCTCGTAGGTCTGCGGAAACAGGCGGCCCGTATCGAGCGTGACGAAGGTGATATCGAGGCCGCTGCGCGCGATGAGATCCGTCAGCGCCTGGTCCTCGATGCCGAAGCTCGTGGTGAACACGATCCGGCCGGGCACCAGCCGGCGCAGATGGACGAGCCGGTCCTGCGCGTCCAGGGCGGGGAGGTCGCGCACCAGACGCTCGGCGAGATCGCTCACGGCCGTCCCCCGGCGAAGTTCCGCCGCGCGGCGCGGCGCTGGTCCAGGATATTGCCGCCTGACTGATACCCGCGCTGGTAGGTGTTGCTCATCACCCCGAGCGCAGCGACCCACAATTCCGGCGGCTGGCGGGCGGCGCTCGCCTCGGGCAGGTCGACCTCGTCGAACCCGCAGGCGAGCGCATAAGGGAACTGGTCGGTGATCAGCGGGCCGGCCGCGCGCAGCCGGCCAGCGTAGCCGTACTCGCGCAGCTGCCGGCCAAGGCTGAAGCCCCGGCCGTCGGAGAAGGCCGGAAAGACGATGGAGACGAGCGCCACCCGCACCAGGTGCGGCTCGAGCGCAGCCAGCCGGATCGTGTTCGGCACCTCGATACCGAGCTCCGCGCCGTCCGACAGGGCCGCCAGAGCCGCGTCGATTTCGGCAAAGGGCACGAGCGGCCGCGTGACCGTCGCGGCATCGGCGCCGGAGACGCGGTTCCAGGCCTCGCTTGTCGCGCCGTTGCGATCAATGAGCATCGGCAAGCTCCCGCGTGGGGGCGCCCGTCAGGGCCGGCTTGAACGGACCGAGCCCGAGCCGCTTCACCGCATCGACGAAGCGTTCGCCGGGTACGCGCTCGCGCAAATAGACGGCGACGATCCGCTCGATCGCGTCCGGCACCTCCTCGCCCTTGATGCCGGGGCCCAGCAGCACGCCAAGCGCGGCGTCCTCGCTGGCGTCGCCGCCGAGCGTGACCTGGTAGGATTCCTGCCCGCTCTTCTCGAGACCCAGGATGCCGATATGGCCCACATGGTGGTGGCCGCAGGCATTGATGCAGCCGGATATCTTGATCTCCAGCGGGCCGATCTCGCGCTGCCGCTCGTAGGAACCAAAGCGCTGGGAAATCGACTGAGCGATCGGTATCGAGCGTGCCGTCGCCAGCGCGCAATAATCGAGTCCCGGGCACGCGATGATATCGGTGATCAGCCCGTCATTGGCCGTGGCAAGACCGGCGGCCACAAGCGCCTGCCAGACCGCGTGGAGGTCCGACAGCTTCACGTGAGGCAGGACGAGGTTCTGCCGGTGCGTGACGCGCAGCTCGTCGAACGAATAGCGCTCGGCGAGGTCGGCGACCACGCGCATCTGCTCGGACGTTGCGTCTCCCGGCACGCCGCCGATCGGCTTCAGCGAGATCGTCAGCGCCGCATAGCCCGGCACCTTGTGCGGGAAGAGATTGACGTCAGCCCAGCGGGCGAAATCCGGAGAGGCCGCCCGCGCCGCCTCGTAGGACGCGTCGCTGGCCGGCAGCGTCTCGTAGGCCGGCGGCGCGAAATAGGCGGCGATGCGTGCCGCTTCCGCCGGATCGGCGTTGACGCTCGGTCCGTCGAGCTTGGCGAACTCGGCCTCGACCGCCTCGCGAAACGGCTCCAGCCCCATCTCGTGAACGAGGATCTTGACCCGCGCCTTGTACTTGTTGTCCCGGCGTCCCTCGAGATTGTAGACCCGCATGATCGCTTCCAGATAGGCGAGCAGGTCCGCCTTGGGCAGGAAGTCGCGCACGGTCTTGGCGATCATCGGCGTGCGCCCCAGCCCACCGCCGACGAAGATGCGGTAGCCCACCTCGCCGGTCTGCGGATGCTTCAGGATGCGGATGCCGATGTCGTGGGCCGCCACCGCGGCCCGGTCGTGCGCGGCGCCGGTCACCGCGATCTTGAACTTGCGCGGCAGGTAGCTGAACTCCGGATGCAGGCTCGACCATTGCCGGATGAGCTCGGAGGTCGGGCGCGGATCCTCCACCTCGTCGGCCGCAATGCCGGCGAAATGGTCCGCCGTGACGTTGCGGATGCAATTGCCGGAGGTCTGGATGCAGTGCATCTCGACATCTGCCAGAAGGTCCAGGATGTCCGGCACGTCCTTCAGCTTGGGCCAGTTGAACTGCAGGTTCTGGCGCGTGGTGAAGTGGCCGTAGCCACGATCGTAGCGCTCGCCGATCAGCGCGAGCTGACGCAGCTGGCGCGAATTCAGCGTGCCGTAAGGGACCGCGATGCGCAGCATGTAGGCATGGAGCTGCAGGTAGACGCCGTTCTTCAGGCGCAGCGGACGGAACTCGTCGTCGCTCAAGGCGCCGGACAGCCGCCGTTCCACCTGTCCACGGAACTGTTTCACCCGTTCGCGGACGAAGCGCTCGTCGAATTCGTCGTAGCGGTACATGTCAGCTCCGTCGCAATTCGGCCTGCTTGCCGAGATCGGGCCGCACAGAGGGGCCCAGGGTCTTGAACCGTTCGCGGAAATGCCGCGGAACGGGCACGCCGTCGGTTCCGATCGCGACATCAACCAGATAGGCGTCGACCACCTCGTTGCGGGCGAAGCCGGCCGCTGCCTCCCGCTCCAGCGCTTCGGCCCCCGCCTCGTCGCTGGCGACGAGCGCCTGCGCCGGATCGGGCGTCCAGCCGCCGGCGGCGCGGAACACCACCTCCCCTTCCAGGAAGGTATTGGCGATGAGGATCGCCGGCAGGGGCGGTCGCTTGGGCGCGGCGGCCATCAGGCGGCCTCCGGGATGGTCACGGTCAGGCCGTCGAGATCGTCCGACCAGATGATCTGGCAGGACAGGCGCGAGGTCGGCTCGATGAGCGGCAGCTCGTCCAGCTTGTCGAGTTCCTCGTCGCGGGCCGGCGGCAGCCTGTCGGCCCAGGCCGGATCGACGACCACGTGGCAGGTGGCGCAATCGCAGGACCCGCCGCAGATGCCTTCGATGCCGGTATTCTGGTCGCGCAGAATTTCCATCACGCGCCAGCCCTCGACCGTGTCGAGGACATGTCTTTCGCCCGCGCGGTCGATGACCACGATCTTGGCGCCGTTCTCACTCATTCCGCAGCCTCGGCGATGGGGGCCACATTGAGGCGCTGCTGCAGTTCGCTCGACGAGGTCGTGTACTGGAACCGCAGCTTCTCGTTGGGCCGCACGACCTTGAAGGCCGCGTGGCTGGCGAGCGCCGCCTCATGGAAGCCCGACAGGATCAGCTTCAGCTTGCCGGGATAGTGGTTGATGTCGCCGATGGCAAACACGCCTGGCGTCGAGGTCTCGAACTTCTCCGTGTCGACCTTGATGAGCTTGCCGTCGGCCAGGTCCAGGCCCCATTCGGCGATGGGGCCGAGCTCGATATTGAGGCCGTAGAAGGCGAGCAGCCGGTCGGCCGCGACCTCGACGGGACCGGTCCTGGTCTTGAGGTCGATGCGGCTCAGCACGCCATCATCGCCGTGAAGGGCCGCAAGGTCGCCTTCCACGAACCGCACGCGCCCTTCGGCCTCCAGCGCCCGCATGGCCGAGACCGAGGCGGGCGCGGCGCGGAACCGGTCAGACCGGTGAACGAGCGTCACCGAGCGCGCGATGGAAACGAGGTCGAGCGTCCAGTCGAGCGCGCTGTCGCCGCCGCCGGCAATGACGATGTCGCGCCCGGCGAAGGAGCCGCGGTTGCGCACCGCGTAGAAGACCGAGCGGTTCTCGAAGGCGTCGAGCCCCTCCAGCTTGGGGCGGCGCGGCGTGAAGCAGCCCGCCCCGGCGGCGATGAAGATCGCGCCTGCATCGATCAGGTCGCCCGCGTCGGTGCTGACGACGAACCGGCCGTCGTCCTGCCGGGTCACACCGCTGACGCGCCGCCCCAGGAAAAAATCCGCCTTGAACGGCGCGATCTGCTCGAGCAGCTTATCGGTGAGTCCCTGCCCCGTGATCACCGGCCAGGATGGGATGTCGTAGATGGGCTTTTCCGGATAGAGCTCCGCGCACTGGCCGCCCGGCTTGTCGAGCGTGTCGATCAGCACCGCATTGAGCCCGAGAAGTCCCAGTTCGAAGACGGCGAAAAGACCCGTCGGCCCGGCGCCGACGATGGCGACGTCATAGCGCTTGGGTTCGGTGCTGCGCTCTGCGGACACGGGACAAGGCCTTTCTCTGGCTTTGAGAACGGCCGGACCATAGTTCACAACGGGAAATATCTCAATTCACGATCTATAGCGGTTTATTCCCTATTTATACATGAATGGAGGAGTTTTTTCGCGCCAAGGCATGGGGGGCATGGCATCCCTCCCCTCCCTGCACCCATGGCTGGCGCCGCCATGCCAGCCAAGTCGCGGCACGGAGAAGGATTTTCCCTCAGTCAGTCATGGCCGGCCCTTGCGGACGGCATCGGATGTGAAAATCTGGACGCGGCTGGAGGACGGCAATGGACAGGGACCTGATCGGATATGGCGGCAGGGTGATCGACGCCGATTGGCCCGGCGGCGCCCATGTCGCAGTGCAATTCGTCATCAATTACGAAGAGGGCGGCGAGAATTGCATCCTCTATGGCGATTCCGCCTCGGAGGCGTTCCTGTCCGAGATCGTCGGCGCCCAGCCCTGGCCGGGCCAGCGGCATATGAACATGGAGTCCATCTACGAATACGGTGCGCGCGCCGGCTTCTGGCGGCTCCATCGCCTGTTCACCGAACGCGGGCTCCCCGTCACGGTCTATGGTGTCGCCAGCGCGCTCCAGCGCAATCCGCCCGCGGTCGCGGCCATGCGCCAGGCCGGATGGGAGATCGCCAGCCACGGCCTGCGTTGGATCGATTATCGCGACTTCGCTCGCGAGGCCGAGGCTGCTCACATGGCCGAGGCGATCCGAATCCACACCGAGGTCACCGGATCGCGCCCGCTCGGCTGGTATACGGGTCGCTCCTCCATCAACACGCTGGACCTCGTCATGGAGGAAGGCGGCTTTGTCTACGCCGCCGATTCCTATGCCGACGACCTGCCCTATTACCTATCGGGCCCCAAGGGACCGCAGCTCGTCGTGCCCTACACGCTCGATGCCAACGACATGCGTTTCGCGACACCCCAGGGCTTCAATTCGGGCGACCAGTTCCTGACCTATCTGAAGGATTCGCTGGACGTGCTGCTGGAAGAGGGCGCGAACGGCGCCCCCAAGATGATGTCGGTGGGCCTCCATTGCCGTCTCGTCGGGCGACCGGGCCGCGCTGCGGCTCTCGCCCGCTTCCTCGACCTCTGCGCCGGCAATCCGAGGGTCTGGGTTGCGACGCGCCTCGACATCGCGCGCCACTGGCTGGCGCGGCACCCGCCACAGCGCTGATATTTAAGGGAAGAAATGGCTGGGGCGCCAGGATTCGAACCTGGGAATGGCGGTACCAAAAACCGCTGCCTTACCGCTTGGCGACGCCCCAATGCGTGAAGCGGGCGGACCATAATGGCGAGGCCGGACCGACGCAACGCCCAACCGGACCCGTCGGGCGGAAGTCCACCAGAAGGCGGCCCGCCGGCCGCGCGCCGGAAGAAAAGAGGCAGCGGCGCTCGGCAGGCTTGCGGCGTCCCGGAGGCGCGGCTATAAGCCCGCCTGCCGGCAGCCCGTGAGGGCCTTCCAGGGCCGGCTTTGTGCGTCGGAGTGTAGCGCAGCCTGGTAGCGCACCTCGTTCGGGACGAGGGGGTCGCAGGTTCAAATCCTGCCACTCCGACCATTCTTTCCAAGAGCTTGGCAGTTTCGATCCGATTGTCGCTGACAGGAGCGTTGACCGTTTCCGCTGTCCGCAACGGCCAGCTGTCGCCATGTGCGGCCGCGCACCGCGTCCCGCTTTCCGTGATATAGTGGTGGCAAAACCAAACACAGGGAGCTGACACCATGTCCTTCAAGATCGTTTCGCTCATGGCCGCCTGCGCTGCTGCGACCTTTGCGCTCCAGAGCCCGGCGGCCGCGGCGCCGGTCTCCGCCGGCCTTATCGCCGCCCAGGCCGCGCCGGCTGTTGAGAACGTCCAGTACTATTACTACCGTCGCCACCGCGGCTACGACGCGGGCGCGGCCGCGGCCGCCGGCGTCGCCGGCCTCGCCGCCGGCGCGTTGATCGCGGGCGCCATCGCCAACCAGCAGCCGGCGGCGCCCGTCGTCATCGACGACCCGGAATGGGAGGCGCGCTGCTATCGCAAGTACCGTTCCTTCGACCGGCATACCGGTACCTATCTCGGCCGCGACGGCGTCCGCCGCTATTGCGAGTGAGACCATCCGGCCAGACGGGCGTCGAACGGCGTCCGCCCAAGCCCATCGACGCCGCGCGCCTCGAGCGCGCGGCGTTGCATTATCTGGAGCGCTACGCGTCCTCGTCCGACAACCTGCGGCGCGTGCTGGAGCGCCGCATTGCCCGCACCTGCCGACTGCGCGGTGACGATCCGTCCGCCTTCGACGGCTTGGCCCAGACCATCGTCGAGCGTTGCGTGAAGGCGGGCCTTCTGGACGACCGCACCTACGCCCGCGGCCAGGTCGCGTCCCTGCGCCGGCGTGGCCTGTCCGCACGGGCGATCGCGGCGCGCCTCGCAGCCAAGGGCCTGGATCGGGAATTAGCCGGCACGGCCTTGCACGAGGACCCCGCCACCGACGACGAGGCGGCCTGGACCTTCGCGCGCCGGCGCCGGCTGGGCCCCTTCCGACGCGGCGGCCGCGCCGAGCATCGCGACCGCGACATGGCCGCGATGGCCCGCGCGGGCTATCCGTTCGGCCTGGCGCGCGGCATTGTCGACGCGGGGGACGAAGACGTCCCGGACGCCTTCCGGCTGCCGTAGGCCGGTCAGCGCCTGGCCGGCGCGGGCGGAGGCGGCGTCTCGCGGAACGCGCGGAAGCTGGTATCCGGCGCGCTGGTATTGTGCCGCGACGGCGCGAGTCGCCCGGTCCAGACATCGCTGAACCTTCCGCCCTTGAAGCTCATCACCGGCTCTTCCAGCCAGGACTTGGCATCCGGCGCCTTCGCCGCGACGCGCGAGACGTCGGCGTTGAACTCGGTGATGTACATGGACCGCAGGGCGGCGAAGGCCTTGCCTTCCACCGGCTTGTCGAAGGTCACGTCCAAGACCTGCTGCTCCTGGTCGAGCTTGGCGATGCGCACCTGCGCGCTGCCGCCGGCGGCGAATTGCAGCGTGAAGGTGCGCGTCGCCGGATCGAACCCGATCTCCTTCAGGTTCACGACCGGCCGGCCGTCCATCTCCACCGGACCGATCATGAAGGACGAGCCATAGGCGGCCCAGCGCAGGTTGGACGGCGGCAGCGGGCGCGCGCGCCAGTATCCGTCCGGCGGATAGAGGACGAGCGTCTCGTAGGCGCCTTCCCGGTCCAGCACCCAGACCTGGATCAGGTGCAGGCCGCGCTCGACCCGGTCGCCGACCCGGACCGGCACGTCGTTCGGCCGCCAGAAGCTCGGGAACGTGTAGCCGACCATCCAGAGGTCGATGGATTCGTAGAACGTCACCTTGCGCGGCTGTGCCGGGAAGACCGGGTCGCCCGTCATGTCGCAATCGGTCCAGTCGGCGGCGAAGCTGTCGCGCATGAGCGAGCCGATATAGGCCGGGTGCGTTGCCTCGATCCGGAACGAGCGGACCCTCGGCGACGCGAATTCGATGGCGACGTTGTCCTTCTCGGCGCACAGAACCGGCTCGGACTTGTTGGTCACGTCCACCGCGACGACCGGGGGCTGCGCCCCCGGCGCAGGCGGCGGCGTCGTTGTCAGCCCCTGAGCGAAGGCGGCGGATGAGGCGAGCGCCAGGGCGAGGGTGAAGCTGCGCAGGAGCATGGACGGTTCCGTTTGCATGGATCGGTCAGGTAGCCGGCGGGAGCACGGCATAGACGTCGCCCGAATTGCAGGCATGGGGCAACCGCGCGATGAAAGCGGCCATGGCAGCCGCGTCTATCGGTTCACCGAGGACAAGCCGCTGGCTTTCGCCCATGGCCACGTTGAACCGGTAGGGGCCGAGTGCCGCGAGCCTCTCGAGACACCGATACGCTACGTCCCGGGCGATGGTGGTGAACTCGAACGACAGCGCCGGCACGGGCTGCGTGAGCCCTTCCAGCACCGCGTCCTCGAACCCTTCCACGTCGACCTTCACGAAGTCCGGCCGGCCATGCTCGGCGATCAGCTGGTCGAGCGTCGTCATGGGCACGGTCACCTCGCGGTCCCAGACCTGGCCTTCCCAGCCGCCCGCCCCCTTCGCCGCGTCGATGAAGGCGCCGGAGGCGGTGGACACGGTGGGATTGGCCGAATTGAGCCGCAGCACGATCTCGCCTTCGCTGGCGCCGACGGCCTTGCGCACGAGCGTCACGTCGCGGTCGCGGCCATGGATGAGCCCGATCATCCGCGCCGGACCCGGCTGCGGCTCCGCCGCGATCACCCGTGCGCCGAGACGCCGGAACGACGAGATGCGGTCGCCCACATGCGAGCCGATGTCGAAAGCCAGGCTGCCGGGTGGAAGGAAGCGGGCATAAAGCTCGTCCATGCGCCGATGCCGGCCCCGGTCGCCGTGATAGACGCGGACCGAGCGAGCGAGCGCACGCGCCTCTCGAGCCTTGGCGTGCAGTGCATCCCACATGGCTGTCACGCAGCTTGGGCGCCGGGCACGGTGGTCGCCGGCACGGCTCCGGTCTCGCCCCGCACCGCGCGGATCTCCCAGGGCGTGTCTCGCTCCTCGGGAATGGCGCAGAAACGGGCGCGCAACATGGCGCGGCCGAGCGCCGGCACCGACGTGCCTACAGCGAACGGAATCGCGATGAGATAACCGAGCGTCAGCGGCAGCGCCCAGGGAAGCGCGCCGGGCGCTGCGAACAACAGACCGCCATTGACCGCGATGCCGAAAAGGAGTTGCGGCCATAATCCCTCAAGCGCGCTGCGCCAGGACAGGCGATGGGCGTCGCGGGACTGGCCGTTCCAGCTGGACGAGCGCCCGAACACCAGCCCGATCATGAAGATCGTGATCCGCAGCGTCGTCGCCGCGCCGAGCAGGAACGAGAAGACGAGCTCGGTCAGCGCCGCGGCTGCGAAGCGCAGCCGCCCGCCATACCGCGCCGCCTCGCCGGGCTTGGCCAGGATATCGAGGAAGCCGGCGAGTTTCGGCGACAGGTACATGGCGAGGAACGTGACGTAGAGCCCGATGGCGGAGCCGGCCGGGAACGCGGCGATGTCGCCGTCCAGCGCCTTCAAAGGCGCCAGTGCGATCATCAGCGTCCAGGCCGGGATGCCGAGGAACATCAGGATCGCCCAGACGAGCTGGAACCGGCTCGTCGGCATCAGGCCCGGAAGGTCGAGCAGCTTCACATATTGCAGGTTGCCCTGGCACCAGCGCACGTCCCGGCGGGAGAAATCGGCGATCGTGGGCGGGTTCTCCTCCCAGCTTTCGCATTCTTCGGGCCAGACGCGGACCTCATAGCCGGCGCGGCGCATGAGCGTCGCTTCCACCTGGTCGTGCGAGAGGACGTGGCCGCCCAGCGGCGGCCCGCCCGGCAGGACCGGAAGGTGGCAATGGGCGGCGAACGGTGCGATGCGCACCAGGGCGTTATGCCCCCAGAACGGCCCGCAATCGGCCATCCACCACGCGGAACCCATCGTGTAGGGCCGCATGCCCTGGCGCATGCCGAACTGGAAGATGCGCGCGAAGGCGCTCTGCGACGGCATGCCGACGACGAGGCTTTGAAGGATACCGAGCTTCGGATGCGCCTGCATCATCCGCGCCATGGCAACGATGGTGGGGCCCGACATCAGGCTGTCGGCGTCCAGCGGCAGCATGAACTCGTAATCGCCGCCCCACCGCTCGCAGAAGTCGCGGACATTGCCGGCCTTGTAGCCCTCGTTCGTCTCGCGGCGCCGATAGATGATGCGATGGGGATGCGCGCTCTCCTGGCGCCAGGCCTGGACAAGCGCCTCTTCCGAGGCGGCCACGGATGCGTCGTTGCTGTCGCTCAGGACGAAATAGCTGAAGGCCTCGCCGTGGCCGGTCGCCTCCAGGCTGGTCTCGACGATGCGCAGCCGTGCGATGGCCCGGCTCGGATCTTCGTTTCGCAGCGTCATCAGGATCGCCGTGCGGTGGCGCAGCGGGCTGTCCTCGCGGGCGGGCGCGGCGAAGGGCGCCACCGCCGCTTCGGAATTGTCGGCGCCGTGAAGCAACCAGAAGCCGATCACCGCGTTCCAGAACCCGAGGACTGTCCAGGGCGTACCGATGAGGAAGCAGACGAACAGGGCGATATCGACAGCGCTCCAGCCACCCGCGCCGAGCACTTGCGCCATCCAGGCCGAAAGGCCGAGATATGTCGCGACGTTAAGCGCGCCGACAAGCATTCGGCGACGGCGTATTTCCGCCGTGGACTGGAGCCCCGTCGGCGTCGTAAGGGCATGGGCCGGGGAAACGCTCGTAACGGGATGCGGCGGATCGGACAGATCGGTCACGGAGCACTCTCGTTACGTGAGGCAGGACAATCCACTAGTGCGGAACGCGGTGCAATGCCAGTCCCGATGAGGATCACGGAAGAAGGGGCCAGCGGCCTCTGGTTCGTCGGCCCGCAAAAGGCCGAGATCCGGCCGACCGCGCTGCCCCAGGCAGGCCGCGACGACGTGGTCGTGCGCACGCTGTATAGCGGCGTCAGCCGGGGCACCGAAAGGCTCGTGTTCGAGGGGCGGGTTCCCGCCTCGGAATATGACCGCATGTCCAGTCCCATGCAGGAAGGGACGTTCCCCTTTCCCGTGAAATACGGCTATTGCGCGGTCGGCCTTGTGGAGGCCGGGCCGGCGGCGTGGCTGGGCAAGCGCGCCTTTGCGCTCCACCCCCACCAGGATCGGTTCGTGGCCCCGGTTACGATGCTGACCCTCGTTCCGGATCACATCCCCTCGCCCCGCGCCACCCTCGCCGCCAATATGGAAACGGCGCTGAACGCGCTCTGGGACGCCGAATGCGGCCCATCCGATCGCATCGTGGTCATCGGCGCCGGCGGCGTCGGCCTGCTCGTCGCCCATCTCGCGGGCCGCCTCCCCGGCGCGGACGTCACCCTGGTGGACATCGATCCCGGCAAGTCCGCGATCGCCGAGGCTCTCGGCATCGCCTTCGCGCTGCCCGATGCCGCGCCCGACAATGCCGACGTCGTGTTCCACACCAGCGCCAGCCAGGAGGGTCTCGCGACCGCCCTGCGCTGCGCCGGCGACGAGGCGACGATCGTCGAGATGAGCTGGTACGGGGAAGGCACGGTCGGTGCACCGCTCGGCGGCGCGTTCCACGCCGGCCGGCTGCGGATCATCTCGTCGCAGGTCGGCCAGGTCGCGCCGTCGCGCCGCACGCGCTGGTGCACGAGCCGCCGCCGCGATGCCGCCATGGCCCTTCTCGACGATGCGCGCCTGGACGTGCTGGTGGGCGAGGAGGTGGATTTCCTCGACCTGCCGCGGCGGCTGCCCGATATCCTTTCGGGCGAGGCGCGCGGCCTGCCGCCCGTCATCCGCTACGAATAGGCGCGAGCCGGAAAGCATCAGCATGTACGCAGTCGAGGTGCGCGATCACATCATGATCGCCCACAGCTTCCGGGGCGATCTCTTCGGCCCGGCCCAGAAGCTCCATGGCGCCACCTTCGTGGTGGACGTCGCCTTCTTCCGCGAGGACCTGGGCCCCGAAGGCGTTGTCGTCGATATCGGCCGCGCCCACGAGGCACTGAAAGCCGTGCTCGGCCCGCTGAACTATCGCAACCTCGACGACGTGCCGGATTTCGCAGGCCAGAACACCACGACCGAATTCCTGTGCCGCCACATCTTCGACGCCATGGCCCGCGCCGCCCGCGAGGGCGCGCTCGGGTCGGGCTCCGAGGGCATCGGCCGCATCCGGGTCCTGCTACACGAATCCCATGTCGCCCGCGCCTGGTACGAGGGCGACGTGGCGTGACCCGCCTCGCCTTTGCCATTCCCGGCGACATCGCGACGCCGACCGGAGGCTATGCCTATGACCGGCGCGTCCTCGCCGGCCTAGGCCGCCATGGCATCGAGGCGCGGCACCTGCCGCTGCCGGGCGGCTTTCCCGAGCCGGACGACGAGACGCTCGCCGCGAGCCGCGACCTGCTGCGCGCCGTGCCGGCCGGCGATGTTCTCATGGTCGACGGGCTGGCCGCCGGCGCCATGCCGCCGGACAGTTTCCAGGACCTGTCGTCCCCCTTCGTCTTCCTCTGCCACCATCCGCTGGGGCTGGAGGCCGGATTGCCGGCCGCAAGGGCGCGCGAGCTCATCGACAACGAACGGGCCGTCCTGGCCTTGGCGGAGGCCATCGTCGTGACGAGCGCCGCCACGGGCCGGCTTCTCGCCCGCGATTTCGCCGTGGACGAAGCGCGGATCCACGTCGCCGAGCCCGGCACCGAGGAAGCGCCCCGCGCGCCTGCCTCGCATGGCGAGCCGCGCCTGCTCGCGGTCGGTTCGCTCGTCCCCCGCAAGGGCTACCTCGTTATGGCGGAGGCTCTCGCGCCGCTGCGCGATCTTCCCTGGACGCTGACCATCGTCGGCGCGGAGCGCGCTCCGGGCCATAAGGCGGAGATCGAGATAGCCCTCGCCCGCGCGGGAATCGCGGACCGGGTTCGTTTCGCGGGCACGCTGGAGGATGATGCTCTCGGCGCAGCCTATCGCGAGGCTGACCTGTTCGTCATGCCCTCCCTCTTCGAGGGCTTCGGCATGGTGCTGACGGAAGCCTTGGCCCGGGGCCTTCCCATCGTCGCCACGACCGGCGGCGCCGCGGCCGAGACCGTGCCGGACGCGGCCGCGCTCAAGGTCCCGCCCGGCGACGCGCAGGCGCTTTCGGATGCTCTGCGCAGCGCCATTTCCGATGCCGGGCTGCGCCGGCGCCTCGCCGACGCCGCCTGGGACGCGGCTGCCGCCCTGCCGCGCTGGGACGACACTGCCCGGCGCATCGCCCATGTGATCAGAACCGTCGCCGGAGGCCGGACCCGATGAGTTTCAGCGCCGAATGGCTGAGCCTGCGCGAAGGCGTGGACCATCGTGCACGCAACCGCGACGTGCTCGCAGCGGCGGCGGCCCATCTGGACGATGTCCGCGCCGGGGATGGCACGGTGCGCATCGTCGATCTCGGCTGCGGCACCGGTTCCAACCTGCGCGGGGCGGCGGAGGCTTTCGGCGACAGCCAGTCCTGGCGCCTGGTCGATTACGATCCCGCGCTGCTGGCCGCCGCCCGTGAGCGGCTCTCGCACTGGTCTGATGAGGTCCGCGGTGACGGTGACGACCTCGTCCTCATGAAGGGCGGTCGGCGCATCGCGGTCTCGTTTCTGCAGGCCGACCTGTCCGGCGGGGCCGAGGAGGTGATCGCGGACAAGCCGCATCTCGTGACGGCAGCCGCCCTGTTCGATCTCATGTCCCCGGCCTGGATCGGCCGGTTCTGCGCCGGCCTCGCCGCGCGCCGCCTCGCCTTCTACACGGTGCTGACCTATGACGGCCGCGACGCCTGGCTGCCGCCGCACCCGCTGGACGATGCCGTCAACGCCGCATTCGCCGCCCACCAGCGCAGGGACAAGGGCTTCGGCCCGGCTGCAGGCCCTGCCGCCGCTGAAACGCTGGTTCAGACCCTGGATTATGCCGGTTACGCCATTGTGACCGGCGACAGTCCGTGGCGGCTCGGCCCGAAGGACGCCGACCTGACCCGCGAACTCATCGCCGGCATCGTTCAGGCCGTCGGCGAGACGGAGCTGGTCGACACGGGCGAGCTCGAAGGCTGGCAAGCAGCGCGGCGCGGCGCCCAGGGCGAGGTGGGCCATCTCGACATCTTCGCCAGGCCGCGCTGATTCCGGTTATTTGCCGCCCGGCAGCATGCGCTGGAAGACACCGTCGCGGAGAACGACAGCGTGCATCAGCGCGCCGGCCACATGCGCCAGCAAGATCGCCGCCATCAGGAGCACCGCCCATCCATGGGCGGCGAGGATGGTCTTGGCCGTTTCCATGCCGCCTGGCAGGGCAATGGGCACGGTGACGAGCCCGAACAGCTTCACCGGCGAACAGCACATCGACGTGCCGACGAAGCCGAGCACCGGCACGAGGACGATCAGTCCATAGAGCGCGAGGTGCGAAGCATGGGCCACGGCGCGCTGCCAGTCCGGAAGGGAGGCTGGAAGCGGCGGAGCGCCGCGCGCAGTCCGCAGGGCGACCCTCATGACCGCCAGCACGAAGACGATCATGCCGAACGACTTGTGCAGCTCGTAGATCCGGTTGCGCGCGCCGCCCTCGGCCATCCCCGTCATGATGAAGCCGACCGGGATGAGCGTGAGGATGAGAGCTGCCATCAGCCAGTGCAGCCATTTCTGGCCGCCGCTATACCCACCCACCGCCCGTGTTTCCTGCTGCGCCATCCGTCATCCCCTGCCGCTTTCGATCATCATCATCCAAACGGCTGCGCTGCGGAAGGTGGCGGCGGCGATCTTCACAAACCGGCGAGGCCCCCGTGCACCTCCACTGGCGCCGGCCCGCTTCGCTCCCCATCTAGGCGCAGGCGCTGGCGGACCCGAGCCGCGGCGCCGGATGGAACCGAAGCGGGACGATGGCCGTTGATCCGCATCGCTTGTTCGGACGTAAGACGGGTCTGAGAGGACACACGCCAAGCCCCCGAAATCGCCGATGCCGTTGCGTATGATGCGTGCTATATGCACTCGCCTTGTGCAGCGGCCTTCCTCCGGACGATTGCGACGGCTTCGAGACAACTCCAAGCGGGACCGCGTAGCGAAGGTCCCACGCGAGGCAGCGATGAGCGATATGCGTACAAGGCTCGATGTGTTGTTCGGAAGCGAGGTGGCCGCGGTCGAACGGGCCATGGCCGAGTTCCGGGCCGGCCGCCCGGTGATCGTAGCCGAGCGTGACGAGGTCATGCTCGTTCTCGGCGTCGAGGCGCTGGATGAGGAGATCGCCAAGCGGCTGGAGCCGATCGCGGCCGGCCGCGCCCGTCTCCTGCTGCCTGCCGCGCGCCTGCGCCGCCTCGGCCTGGAGCGCTCGACGGCCGGCGCTTTCGCGCTGCCGTCCCTCGACATCGAGCGCATCGCCGCTCTGGCCCTGAAGATCGATGCCCGTTACGACGCGCCGGTCAGCAGCGTGTCGCCTCTGGACGACGCGGCGCTGGAATTGGCCGCCCTGTCGCTGATCCTGCCGGGTATCCTGGCCATCCCTGCGGATCCCGCCATCGCCGCCACTGCCAATCTGGTGCGCGTGGACGCGGCGGATATCCGCCTGTTCCGCCGGCGCAACGTCGCCGATCTCAAGATCGTCAGCCGCGCGCCCGTGCCCCTGGAAGGCGCGCCGGAGACGCAGTTCGTGGTCTTCCGCGGCGGCGAGGGCATGCGCGACCAGGTCGCGATCATCGTTGGCCGGCCGGACCTGTCCGGCCCGGTGGACGTGCGCCTGCATTCCGCATGCCTGACCGGGGATCTGTTCGGCAGCCTGAAATGTGATTGCGGCGACCAGCTGCGCGACACCGTCCGCCTGATGGCGCAGAACGAAGGCGGTATCCTCCTTTATCTCGACCAGGAAGGCCGCGGAAACGGCATTTCCAACAAGATGAAGGCCTACGCCCTGCAGGCGCAGGGCTGGGACACCTATGACGCGGACGAGGTCCTCGGCTTCGGGCTGGACCAGCGGCGGTTCGACTTCGCTGCAAAGATGCTGACGCTGCTCGGCGTCCGCTCGGTCCGCCTGATGACCAACAATCCGCTGAAGATCGCGGCGATGCGCGAGGCGGGGCTGGAAGTCGCGGCCGAGGCGCGGGTGCTGGGGCGCCCGACCTCGGAAAACATCAGCTATCTCGCCTCCAAGCGCGACCGCGCCGGCCACATGATCGATTTCGACGCGCTGGCCGCGCGCAGCCGGATCAGCGACTGATCTTGAGGGCCGCCAGCCCATGACGAAAGCTCCCGCCGCCGGTCCGGCGGCGTGGCCGCTCTGGCGGACGGTCGCCATCGTCGCGCTCGGCTGGTGCGCCCTGTGCTGGCCGTGGCTGTCGGGGAGCGTCACGATTCCGTGGGACGCCAAGGCGCATTTCCTGCCCCAACTCCAGTTTCTCGCCGACTGCATCCGGCGGGGCGAGTGGCCTTTCTGGAACCCGTACGTCTTCGCCGGCCATCCCCAGATTGCCGACCCGCAATCGCTGATCTTCTCGCCGCCTTTCCTCGTCATGGCGGCCCTGAACCCGGCGCCCGGGCCGGTCGCGCTGGACACGGTGGTGCTCGCGAGCCTGCTCGGCGGGGCCCTGGCAATCGTCGCCCTGTTCCGTGACAGGGACTGGCATCCCGCCGGCGCGGTCCTTGCCGCTCTTGTCTTCGTCTTCGGCGCCTCCGCTTCCTGGCGGGTGCAGCATATCGGGCAGGTGATGAGCATCGCCTGGCTCCCAGTCGCTTGGTGGCTGCTCGAGCGGGCGCTCAGGCGCCGCTCCACCGCCTATGGCCTGGCAGCGGGCATCGTCGCAGGCTTCATGGTGCTGGGCCGGGACCAGGTCGCCTTTCTCGGCGCCTGGCTGCTCGTCGCGGTCACCGTTCGGCACTGGGTCGTCGCGGGCCGCTCCGGGTTCGCGGCTTCCGTCGCGCCCCTCGTCGCCGGCCTCCTGGGCGGCGTCGCAGTGGCCGCCCTGCCGATCCTCTTCACGCTCCTGCTCCAGGGCGATTCCAACCGCACGATCATCGATCTGGCCGGAGCGGAGAAGGGCTCGCTTCACCCCGCATCGCTGATCACCGCTGCCGTTCCAAAACTGTTCGGGACGGCCGGTCCGCTCGCTGACTTCTGGGGTCCGCCGAGCCCGACCTGGGGACCGGTCGACCTCTATCTCGCCCGCAACATGGGCCACGTCTATGTCGGCGCGCTGCCGCTGGTCCTCCTGCTGGCAGCCGGTTGGGGCCGGGACGGGCTTGCCGGGCGGCCGATCCGCTTTCTGTCCGCCGCGCTGCTGGCGGTGCTGCTCTACGCGCTCGGCCGCTACACACCCTTCTTCGAGGTCGTCTTCGCACTCGTGCCGGGCGTCTCGCTCTATCGCCGGCCCGCCGACGCGACATTCCTGCTCGGCCCGCTTGCAGGCATCGTCGCAGGATATCTCCTGCATCGCCTGCTGATGTCCGGCCTGTCCGCCCGGCATTACGCCGCCGCGCTGATCGGCATCGTAGTCCTGCTCGCCGCCGCTTTCGCCATCGCCTGGACGAAGGATCGCGTCGCTTATGCCGCGCTGCCGCTGCTGGAGGCCGGCGCCTGGGCGCTGGCCGCCCTCGCCATCGTCACGGCCGCCATCGCCCTGCAGCGCCGGGCAGGCGCGCTGGCGGCCGCCCTGCTGGTCGGGGCCTTCGTGACGGCCGATCTCGCGCGCAACAACGGGCCAAGCGAGTCCACGGCCCTTCCCGCTTCCGTCTACGACGTGCTGCGGCCGGACACTGCAGATCCGACCATCGCCTATCTGCGCGCGCGGGTGGCGCAGACGGCCTCGGACGACCGCCGGGACCGGATCGAACTCGCCGGGATCGACTTCCACTGGCCCAATGCCAGCATGGTCCACCGGCTGGAGAATACGCTCGGCTACAATCCGGTGCGGCTCGCCTGGTACAGTGCGGCGACGGGCGCGGGCGACCATGTGGCCCTGCCGAGCCAGCGCAGCTTCTCGCCGCTCATGCCGTCCTACCGGTCGCTGTTGTCCGATATGCTGGGCCTCAGGCTGATCGCCACGGGCGTGCCCGTCGCCGAGATCGACCGCCACGCGGAGCCCAGGGCGCTTCCGCTCCTGACGCGCACCGACAAGGCCTATATCTACGAGAATCCCGGCGCCCTGCCCCGCGTGCTGTTCGTACCGACCGCCACGCAGACGGATTTCGCCGCTATCCTCGCCACCGGCCGCTGGCCTGAAGGTTTCGATCCGCGCCGCACCGTGCTGGTGGAGGGAAAGCCCGGTCCGCCGGGTTCGGACGGCACGGCCCGGATCCTGCGCTATGGCACGACCGAGATCGTCATCGAGGCACGCTCCACGGCGGGTGGCTACGTCGTGCTCAACGACACCTGGCATCCCTGGTGGCGCGTCGAGGTGAACGGGGCGGAAGCACCGCTCCTCCATGCCAACGTGATCTTCCGCGCCGTCGAGGTCCCGCCAGGCACCGTGCGCGTCCGCTTCATCTTCCGCCCGCTGAAGGGCGCCTTCGACGAGCTTCGCGGCAAGCTCGGCTTCTAGGCCAGGCTCGTCATCGCCGCGACGATCGTGCCCGAGAGCGGGCCGGCGGCCCTGGACAGCGCATCCTGCCGCAGTGACGCGGCGTCGAGAAGCTCGTCCCGGTGAATGCCCCCGGCGATGAAGATGGCGTCGACGCCGAACCCCGCCGCTCCCGCGACGTCGGTGCGGATCGAGTCGCCGATGGCGACGATCCGGTCGCGTGATGCCTTGGCGCCACCGGCCTCCTCGGCGATGGCGAGCGCCCGCTCGTAGATCGGCCGATGCGGCTTGCCCGCCCAGAACACCTCGCCGCCCATCTCCTCGTACATCTGCGCCAGCGCACCGGCACATGGGAGCAGCCGCTCGCCCACATGGACGACGAGGTCGGGATTGGCGCAGATCAGCGTCAGCCCGCGCTCGACACCCCGCCGCAGCACCTCACGGTACTGCTCGGGCTCCTCGGTGAAATAGTCGAACAAAGCGGTCGCGACGATGGCGTCGGCGCGCTCGATGTCCACTTCCTCGACGCCGAGGCCATCGAAAATGTCGAAATTCTCGGGATTTCCCGTGTGATAGGCGCAGCGGATGCCGCGCTCGACGATTTCGCGGCGGGTCAGATCGCCGGAGGTGACGATGCCGTCCCAGGCCGCGGGCGGCAGGCCGCTCTCCAGGAGCATCGCCTCGACATCGCTGGACCGCGACGGCGAGTTGGAGATCAGCGCGACACGACCTCCTCGGGCGCGGAAGCGCCGCAGCGCCTCGGCCGCCTCCGGCACCGGCCCTAGGCCGTCGAACACCACGCCCCAGACATCGCACAGGACGACGTCGTAGGGAGCAAGCGCTTCGTCGGCTGAGACGATCGTGGCCATCGGGTCCTTCCCAAAAAACAGACGGGCGCCGCGGCGCGGAACGCCGTGGCGCCCGTATGGATCACCCGAGATCAGGCGCGGCGGTCAGCCAGGCGCATGATCTGCGGCACGAGCAGCGCGCCGAGCGTGTTCTTCACCACCGAGCCGGCGATGAAGGGCACGACACCGACGAGCCAGGCCTTCTCGACGCCGAGCTTCAGGCCGAAGGCCAGCCAGGCGAAGCCGAAGGCCAGAAGGATCACGTGGCCGACGGCCATCGCCGCGAACAGGCGCACGACCGACCGGTCCCAGCCGCGTTCCGCCAGCCAGCCGACGGCGAAGGCCGCGACGAGGAAACCGACGAGGTAGCCGCCGGTTCCGCCCAGCATGTAGGCCGGGCCGGCGGAGGCGCCGGCGAAGACCGGGATGCCCATCATGCCTTCGGCGATGTAGGCGAGGATCGTGGCCGAGCCGAGCTTCCAGCCATAGGCGGCGCCGATCATCAGCACGACCAGCGTCTGCATCGTCATCGGCACCAGCGGCAGCGGCACCTGGACCTTGGCGGAGAGCGCCAGGAGGGCGGTTCCCGCCAGAACCAGCAGCGCCATGCGCAAGGCCTTGGCGACCGGCTCGCCGGTCGAGGGCCACAGGATGTCGGCCAGGGGCCGGAAGCGGGTGGCGGCGGGCATCGCGCTAAGGCTCATGGGCAGGTTCTCCGGCTTCACAATTGCGACGATAAGCCTCTATAGCCTCCCGTCCGACTGTCAACCGCTCCGATCCGCATTGCCGGAGAGGCCCGGCCGCCTGCTCCTCCTGCCCGGTTTCAAGCATGTCCGACGATCCCGATTTCGACCGCGCCGTGCCTGCCGAACCGGGTGAGGCCGTTCCGCTGACCCCGCGCGTGCGCCGGATCGTCGCCGACAATGGCGGGCCATTCACCTTCACCGGAACCTGCACCTACATCGTGGGGCGCGGCGAGGTCGCCGTGATTGATCCCGGCCCCGAGGACGAGCGGCATGTCGCGGCGATCCTGTCCGCCGTCGAGGGCGAGCGCGTGGCGGCGATCCTCGTTACCCATACCCACCGCGATCATTCCCCGGCCGCGGCCGTCCTGAGGGCAGCGACCGGCGCGCCGATCTTCGGCTGCGCGCCCCATCGGGCCGCACGGGATCTCGCGGAAGGGGAGTTCAACGTGCTCGATGCCAGCGCGGACCGGGACTACGCGCCCGACCGGGTCCTCGCCGAGGGCGAAAGCGTCTCCGGCCCCGGATGGACGCTGCAGGCGATCGAGACGCCCGGCCATACGATGAACCATCTCGTCTTCGCCTGTCCGGAGGAGGAATGCCTGTTCTCGGGCGACCACGTCATGGCGTGGTCGACCTCCATCGTCGCGCCGCCGGACGGTGCGATGGGACCCTACATGGCCTCGCTGGAGAAGCTGAAAGGCCGCCCCGAGACGATCTACTGGCCCGGCCATGGTGGCCCGGTCCGCGAGCCGGCCCGCTTCGTGCGCGCCCTGCTCCATCACCGCCGGCAGCGCGAAGCCGCGATCCTGCGGCGGCTGGAGGCGGGCGATACCGCCATTCCTGCCATCGTCGCGCAGGTCTACGAAGGTATCGCTCCGATCCTCACCGGCGCAGCCGCCCTGTCGGTCCTGGCCCATCTGGAGGATCTCGTGGCGCGCGGCCTGGCGCGATGCGATGGCGCGCCGACGCTGGACGCGCTCTATCAGCCAGGCTGAAGCGTCAGCGCGCCAGCGCTTCGGCCGCGATGGCGTCGGTCAGCTTGCGGATCCGGTCGGCATTCGCACCAAGGTCGTTGTTGCCTAAGCGGGAGGCGGAGCGGATATCGACCCGCGCCCCGTCCGCCCGCGGCCGGATGCGGACCGTGACGTCGTCGGCGAGCTTGAGGATCGCGGTCCGATCCACCGCCTCGATCCGGCCGTTGCCGCTGCGGCCGCCAGGCGGCACCGACTCGATGATCGTCATGCCCCGGGCCTCCATGGCGTCGCGCACGGCGTCCATCGCTTCGGCCGGCTCCAGGTCGAGGAAGATCGGCGCGATGCCGGGATAGCCCTCGCGTTGGGCCGCACGCACCTGCGGGCCGGGATCGGGGGGCACATAGCCGTTCCGGGCGGCGAGCGCTGTCCGGGAGCGGGAGAACGAGGGTGGGTCGGCGAGGTCCGTCGTGACGTCGTTCAGGGCCGGAAGCGTCGCCCCGCGCGCCAGGAGGAAGGCAGGATAGGCAAGGATCGCGGCGGAAACCGCGAAGCCGAGGCCCGCCCGCGCAGTGCCGCGCCGCCCGTGATGCCAGACAGAGCCGAAGCCGAGTACCGCCAGCAGCAGGGCAAACGCCGCGATGCCCAGAGAGATCAGGACAAGCACGATGCCCGTCTGCGGCACCACGCGCTCCTGGCGGACGATGAGGATGGACAGACCCACCACGGCGAGTGCGAACCACGCGAGCCGGCGGCTCCATGTGGCGCTTCGCGAATAGGGCTCTTCGATGATCAGGCGGCGCATCAGCCCTGACTACTACAGATGCCGCGCAGCGCCTGCCACTGGTCGTCGCTGAGAAGCGGCGCCCCGTCCTGGCGCGGGCTCGCGCTACGCAGACGCGACAGCCGGTCCTGGGAGAAAGGGTGCGAACGCAGCAGGCCGTAGCGCCGGTCCTCCTCCCCCGTCAGCCGCACCAGCAACTCGGCCATGGGCGCCGCCGGCCGGCCAAGCCCGGCCATGATCCTCCCGGCATAGGCGTCTGCCGCCGTCTCGGCGTCGCGGGAATAGGACGAATCCAGGATCTGTCGCCCGAGCAGGATGACGATGCCGCTGCCGGTCACGTCGCCGAACAGCAGTCCGAGCAGGAACGACGTGCCGCCCGACTGGAGGAGACGGCGCAGCGCATCCCGATGGGCAGCATGGCCGATCTCGTGGGCGATGACGCCGGCGATCTCGTCGGGATTGCGGGCCTTCGCCAGCAACCCCTCCATCAGATAGATGCGATCGCCCGGAAGCGCGAAGGCGTTGGGAATGCTGTTCGACAGGACTTCCACCTTAAGCGGCCGCCCGAGCCCGGCTGCTGCCTCGATCCGTCCCATCAGCAAGGCCAGCGCGGCCTTGCCGGCCGGCGCCCCGCAGACCTTGCCCGAAAAGACGGCGCGGACCTGGTTGTCGACCGCCGCACCCAGCCGCCGCTCCCAGGACAGGGGCACGAGCGGCGCGAGCCGGTCGGCAACGAGCGGGACCAGCAGGACAGCGGTCAGGACGAGGGACAGCGCGGCGGCGAGCGACCAGAGGATGATGCGCGGGACGGCCCGCCTCTCGTCGCGCATCGACCGGTCGAGCCCAGGGCAGAGTGCGGCGAGGCGGCTTTGGACAGCAGGATCGTCGGCTTCGATCCGGGCGAGTTGCGCCGCATCGGCGAGGCCGAGCCGCAGCAGCCCGTCCGGGGCTTCCAGCCGCCTGATATCGGCGCGTGGCCAGGACGCGAGCGGTCCGTCTTCCCCGATCAGCACCAGCTGACCGCCATCGACCTCGGCACGGGCAGGCCGGCGGCGCGCGCTCAGGCCGTCGAGGAAGACGATCGCAAGCGGCGTCGCATCAGAATCCGCTGACATCGAGCGCGTCCGCGAGCCCCTCGCCGACAGCCGTCCCGGTCGCAGCCGTGGCGACGACCTCGTCGAGCACCGCAAGGTTGGTGACCGAGACCGAATTCACGGACCGGTCCCAGATCCCGCGTTCGAAAAAGACGCGAAAAATGACGCCGAAGCCGAGGAGGAACGTGATGTAGGCCAATGCCATGAGCACGACCATGGGGATCGCGCCGGCCGAGGCCAGGCCCGACGACAGGGTCTGCTGAAGGTTCGGTGCCGCGAACGCCAAGGCGGCCACCAGCAGAAGGCCGATCGTCAGCCACGCCAACGCCGACAGAACCGCTTTGACGTAGAGCCCGACAAAGGCGCGGCGCCGCAGGTCGCTGGACAGCGCCACGGCACCGAAGCGCAGATGGGACAGGCGGAAGCGTGTGACGATGGCGCTGAGCAGCATCAGGCACCACAGCGCGAGAAGCGAAAGACCGATGCCGAGGATGGCAAGGCCAACCCCCGATCCGCTGCGCAGGCCACCCGCCTTGGCCGATAGCGCCGAGGCGATGAAGCCGCCTGCCACGCTCACGGCGATGCCTAGCGCGACCGGCAGGATCGCCGCGAACAGCGTCCCGCCCCTGCCGGTGAAGTCGCCCTCCAGCGACCCGAAGAACGTGTTGCGCATCTTGTAGCGCTCCAGCGCCGCGACGCGCCACGGATAGGCGATCCCGAGACTGAACAGCGTGGCGAGGTCCCAGAGGATGGCCCGGCCCGCATAGGACCAGGCGGAGCCACGCATCCCGAAGCGGACGCCCCGGAACACCGTCCGCGTCGCGCGGTATCGGCGGGCACGGTAACTCGCGTAATGGGCCAGGACATAGATGACGAGGAAGAGCGGCACGCTCGCGAAGGCGCGGAGCGTCTCGGCATAGAGGCCGGCGGCGAAATACAGGACGTAGATGGGAACCAGGACCGCGAGCGCGATCAGGAAGCCGATCAGCAGTTCCTTGGCGGTGCCGACATATTCGAAGGCTTCGCCGCCCAGCCTCGTATTGGCCCACAGGTGTCGGCGCACCCGCGTGGTCAGCCAGAAGCGGTAGAAGCCGAGGGTCGGAATGAGCAGCAGACTGCCCTTGATCAGAAGGCCGCAATAGGCGCCGAAATCACCCGAAAACGACATCCGGGTCGGCCGGCCGGGATCTACCGGCACGCGAACGGTCTGGTCCATGAAATTGCCCCCTGGCCGATTCCGGATCGGCCAAGGGAAACGTTATGGCCGTCTCGAGGCTCTGTCACGCCCCGCCGACGGGTCGGCGCGCCACCTGATCGGCGGTGGTCAGGCCGCCTTGGACTTCGGCTGCACCTCGGCCATGTAGTCCTCCATGAGAACCTTCGTCATGTTGCCGGGCTGGAACCGGTAGGGCCCGATCTCGGAGACGGGCGTGACCTCGGCGGCGGTGCCGGTGATGAAGCACTCGTTCATGCTCTCCAGTTCCTCCGGCATGATCCGCCGCTCCTGCACTTCGAAACCGCGCCTCTTGGCGAGGTCGATCACGGTGCGGCGGGTGATGCCGTCCAGGAAACAGTCGGCGATCGGCGTGTGCACGATGCCGTCCCGGATGAAGAAGACATTGGCGCCGGTGCACTCGGCCACGCGGCCCTGCCAGTCCAGCATCAGGGCGTCGGCATAACCTTTCCGCTCCGCCTGATGCTTGGAGATGGTGCAGATCATGTAGAGGCCCGCCGCCTTGGAATGACAGGGTGCCGTCTTCGGGTCGGGCCGGCGGAACTCGGCCATGTCGAGACGGATGCCCTTGAGGCGCTCGGCCGGATCGAAATAGCTCGGCCATTCCCAGGTCGCGATGGCGAGATGGATCGCGTTGTTCTGGGCCGAAACGCCCATCATCTCGGACCCGCGCCAGGCGACGGGGCGCACATAGGCGTCCTTCTGCCCGTTCTTCTCCAGGACGAGCCGCTTGGCCGCATCGATCTCGGCGACGCTGTAGGGGATCTCGAAGTCCAGCATATTGGCCGAACGCTTCAGGCGCTCGGAATGCTCGGTGCACTTGAAGATCTCGCCGCCATAGGCCCGCTCGCCCTCGAACACGCTCGACCCGTAATGCAGGCCGTGGGTCAGTACGTGCACGTTCGCCTCGCGCCACGGGATGAGGTTCCCGTCCATCCAGATGTAACCGTTGCGCTGGTCGAAAGGCTGGGCAGCCATTGGCGTTCTCCTATCATCCGGGTCAGGTCGGCCACGCCGTCGCAACAAATGTGCGCGGAACGGCCCTTTTCGGGTTCTTTCCTGTCCCGTAACGGCCTTGACGAGTAACAATCGCACTGGGATAAGTCAACATAGCTGACGTAACCGGATCGATCGAAACATGAGCGTTCCCGCCCATACCCGTATCCAGGAGCGCGCGCAGGCGACCGGCCCGGCTGTGGAGCCCAATGCAGATGAGCTGGATTTCGAGCTCATCGAACTCCTGTTCTTCGCCTATCGCGATTTCGTCGGCGATCCGGATCTCATCCTCGCCCGGTACGAATTCGGCCGTGCGCATCACCGGGTGCTTCACTTCGTCAACCGCCGCCCGGGCCTCACCATCGCCGAACTCCTCGACATCCTGCGGATCACCAAGCAGAGTCTGAACCGGGTACTCAAGGAACTGATCGAGACCGGGTTCGTGGAGCAGCGGGCGGGCGACGTGGACCGGCGCCAGCGTCTCCTGTTCCCCACGCCCAAGGGTGAGGAGCTCGCCATGTCGCTGGCGCGGATGCAGCATCGCAGGATCGACCGCGCCATCGCCGGAGCGGGCGCCAGCGGCCGCGAGGTGGCGCGCCGGTTCCTGGCCGCCATGGTCGGGCCCGTCGACGGATCGGAGGGGCGGTGAACGCGGCCCGCTCCGTCTCCCCGCCGCCGGACGACGCACCCCACATCCTCGTGGTGGACGACGACCGGCGCCTGCGCGACCTCCTCGCCCGCTTCCTCATGGAGAACGGCTTTCGTGTCACGGTCGCGGCCGACGCCGCCGAGGCCGAGGCCAAGCTCCAGCACCTCGCCTTTGACTGCCTTGTCCTCGACGTGATGATGCCCGGCGAGAACGGCTTCGACTTCGCGCGACGCCTGCGCAGCACGTCCTCGGTGCCGATCCTGATGCTGACCGCGCGGGCGGAGCCCGGCGATCGCATCACCGGCCTCGAGATCGGCGCCGACGATTACCTGCCAAAGCCCTTCGAGCCGCGCGAGCTGACCCTGCGCATCGCCAACGTCATCCGCCGCAAGGGCGGTGCGGAGGCTCCGACACCCCAGCGCGACATCGTGCGCTTCGGCCCCTATCTCTACCGCCCCGCCCGCGGCGAGCTGCGGCATGGCGAGGAGCTGATCCGGCTCACGGAACGGGAGCGCGAGATGCTCGCCGTGCTCGTAGCGGCCGAGGGCGAGCAGGTGGCGCGCGAGGCCCTAGCCGGCGGGGCGGCGACCGATGCCAACGAGCGCACCGTCGACGTCCAGATCAACCGGCTGCGCCGCAAGATCGAGCGGGACCCGGGCAATCCGGTCTTCCTCCAGACCGTGCGCGGGGTCGGCTACCGCCTCGTGATCGACCCGTGACGGAGCGGCCGTGAAGATCGCGCCGGCGCTCACCGCCACGCCCCGGGGCTGGCTCCACCGCGTGTCGCGCGCGATGGCGGCGATCCTGCCCAAGCGCCTCTATGCCCGCGCGCTCCTGATCGTCATCGCGCCGGTCGTGCTGCTGCAGTCGATCCTGCTTTACGCGTTCCTCGAGCGGCACTGGGAGCTGGTCACGCGCCGGCTCTCCTCGGCCGTGACCGCCGACATCGCGGCCCTGATCCAGGTCTGGGAGACCTATCCCCAGGACGCGGAGGGAGACCGCCTCTCCGCCATCGGCGACCAGATGGCCCTGGACGTCGATATTCTCGAAGACAGCGAGCTTCCTCCGCCGGGGCCGAAACCCTTCTTCTCGATCCTCGACCGCGTCCTCTCCGACGAGGTGCGCCGGCGGGTGCGCCGGCCTTACTGGATCGACACGGTCGGGCGCTCGAACCTCATCGAGATCCGCGTCCAGCTCGACGATCGCAAGGTCATGCGCATCCTGGCGCGGCGCAGCCTCGCCTACGCCTCCAATTCGCACATCTTCATCCTCTGGATGGTGGGTTCGTCCCTGGTCCTGCTGGGCGTCGCGGTCGTCATCCTGCGCAACCAGATCCGCCCGATCGTGCGCCTCTCCGAGGCGGCCGAGGCCTTCGGCAAGGGCCGCGAGATCGAGTTCCGCCCCCGCGGCGCCTCGGAGGTCCGCCAGGCGGGCCGGGCCTTCATCGAGATGAAGCGCCGCATCGAGCGCGCCATCGACCAGCGCACGACGATGCTCAACGGCGTTTCCCACGACCTGCGGACCATCCTCACCCGCTTCCGCCTCTCGCTGGCGCTGATGGAGGAAGGGCCGGAGATCGACGCGCTCCGCAAGGACGTGGACGAAATGACCACGATGCTGGAGGGCTATCTCGCCTTCGCGCGGGGCGACACGGGCGAGGCCTCGCAGGCGGTGGATATCGCGATGCTGCTCGAGGACGTCCGCGACGACACGGCCCGGCAGGGTCACACGATCACCCTGCGCGCCGACGGCGACCTCGTCGTCACGGTCCGCCCCGCCGCCCTGCGGCGGCTGGTGACGAACCTCGTCATGAACGCGGTGCGCCATGCGCCGAACGTGGAGATCGCCGCGCGGCGGGACGGGCGCTGGCTCTCCGTCGTCGTGGACGACGACGGGCCTGGCATCCCGCCGGACCAGCGCGAGGAGGTGTTCAAGCCGTTCGTGCGGCTGGACGAAGCGCGCAACATCGACGAAGGCGGTTCGGGGCTCGGCCTTGCCATCGCCCGCGACATCGCCCGCTCCCATGGTGGCGAGGTGACCCTCACCGACAGCCCGATGGGCGGCTTGAGGGCTGTGCTCCGGGTTCCGGTCTAGGCGCCGGCCGCGCGCCGGCCGGGCCGCGTCAGGCGGGTCGCGATCAGCTTATCGATGCGCGACCCGTCGAGATCCACGACCTCGAAGCGCCAGCCGCCGGCGTCGAACGTCTCGCCCGCCTGCGGCAGCGCCTTGGCGACAGAGAGGATGAAGCCGGCCAGCGTGTGATAATCCCGCTCCGCCGGCAGGCGGATGCCGAGAAGGTCCGCCATCTCGTCGGCCGGCATCGATCCGTTGAGCAGGTACGATCCGTCGGGACGGGTGATGGCGTCCGGCTCCTCGGTCGCTTCGCTGCGGAAGGTGCCGGCAATGGCCTCCAGGATGTCGGACGGCGTTACGATACCTTCGAAGTGCCCATACTCGTCATGGACGATGGCCATGGGCACTGACGATTCCTTCAGCCGCTCCAGGACAATGAGCGCACCCACCGTATCGAGCACGGACGGGGCCGGCTGGATGAGCTTGCGGATATCCAGCGCCCGACGCGACAGGAGCGTGTCGAGCACGTCCTTGATGGCGACGACGCCGAGAACGTCCTCGTTCTCGCCGTCGATCACCGGCAGCCGCGAATGGGGGCTTTCCAGGATCGTGGCCCGGATCTTGTCCGCCTCCTCGCGCACATCGATCCAGTAGACGTCGCGGCGCGGCGTCATCAGCCCGCGGACATTGCGGTCGGCGAAGCGCATGATGCCGGCGATCATCTGCCGCTCCTGCGGCTCCAGCACGCCGGCGCTCTCCGCCTCCGCCACCAGCGAGCGGATCTCCTCGTCGGTCACCGCGTTCTCGCGATCCCCCGACAGGCCGGCCAGCCGCAGGACCAGCGCCTGCGAGCCGTTGAGCAGCCAGACAAGGGGCGCGGCCACGGTCGCGACAAGACGCATCGCGGGAGCGACGAGGGCCGCTACCCGCTCGGGGTTGCGCAAGGCGATCTGCTTGGGAACGAGTTCGCCGACGATGAGCGAGAGATACGTGATGGCGCCGACCACCACGGCGAACGAGATCGGCTCGGCAGTCCGCTCGGTGAGGCCGAAGCCCTGGAGCCAAAAGGCAAAGCGCGTGGCGAGCGTCGCTCCCGAGAAGGCGCCCGCAATGACGCCGACCAGCGTGATGCCGATCTGGACCGAGGACAGGAAGCGACCGGGCTCGGCCGCGAGGTCCAAGGCTGCCTGCGCGCCGCGCGTCCCCGCCTCGGCCATCGATTTCAATCGCGCCGGACGGGCGGAAACGACAGCCAGTTCCGACATGGCGAGCAGGCCGTTGATCACGACCAGGACCACCACGACGACAAGTTCCAGCCCCAGCATGGCTGTCGCGATCCTCTCTCAGGCCCCGGGTCCAGGCATGGCCGGAGGACCGGGCGTTTCAGCCCCGATTAGTACATCCGCCCGCCATTGGGCACTGCGAAATCGGGCTTAAGGAGCACGACCTCGCCGTCGGCATCCGGCAGGCCGAGGGTCAGGACCTCCGACATGATCGGGCCGATCTGCCGCGGCGGAAAATTGACGACCGCCAGCACCTGCCGGCCGATCAGGTCGGAGGGGGCGTAGTGGCGGGTGATCTGCGCCGAGGACTTCTTCACACCGAGCGTGTCGCCGAAATCGATCGTCAGCTTGAGGGCGGGCTTGCGCGCCTCCGGGAACGGCTCGGCCGTCAGGATCGTACCGACGCGGATGTCGACCTTGAGGAAATCCTCGAACGCGACGGTCTGCGACAGGGCAGCCTTCGTGGTCACGATACGCGTCTCAGATCATCGCGGCAGGGTCGGTACCGCCCGCCTTCGCATAGACCGGCATGTCGTCCGGCGCGGTGTAGCGCCCGTCATCCGGCCGGCGACGGCCACCGCGGCGGCGGCCGCCGGAGCGGCCGATTCCGCCGGCCAGGGCCGAAAGCGCATTGACGAAGGGCGAGGCGAAGCGGCGCACGTCGTCGGCCCGCTTCAGGATGGTCTCGCCGCGCCGCAATTCCTCGTCGAGCTTGGCCATGGTCCGCGCCAGGCCCGGATCGTCGTCGTCGAACCAGGTATGGAGCGTGCGCACGAAGGCGAGGACGAGCCCCTGGACTTTCAGCGTGCCGAGGGCGTCCTCGGTGCGGATCCCCGCGGCCGCCAGCATGTAGCGCTGCGAATTGAGCGCCACGCTGTTCATCGCCGCGGCGGCGGCCGGGTCACGCTCGATCGCCGGCACGATGCGCCGCAGCGCCGCCTTGTAAGGCGTCATCGCATCGATGCGGCGCATGAGGACGTCGAAGAGCCGGTCGCGCGGATTCTCGCCGGCCATGTCCTCGCCGTCGTCCTTGAGCACCGCCAGGTCGAACCGCCGCGACAGCGCACCGAGAATCGCACCCTTGGACGGGAACGAGGTCCGCAGGTCAGCCAGCGACAGCCCCGCTTCGCGGGCGACATCGGCCAGTTCGATCTCGTGCCACTCCCGGATGGCGGCGAGCGACATCAGCGCATCGACGGCGCGGTCGCGGGGATCGGTGCGGGTTTCAGCCTTCGGCTCGGTCATGGCATGCGCTCCTGACATTCGTGCCCTGTCGCTCCTGAACATAGGGACCAACGGGCGCTTTGGGCAGGGGGCTCAGCCGGAGAGTTCGCCAGCGCGCCGCTTCGCCGCCGCCACGGCACGGACCAGCAGCGGCTCCATCCCCGCCCTCTCGTCCATCAGCACGGTCAGCGCGGCCGCCGTCGTGCCGCCGGGCGAGGTGACGTTTTCCCGAAGCCGTGCAGGCGGCAGATCGGACTGTGCGATGAGGGCCCCGGCTCCGGAGACGGTGGCGCAGGCAAGCCGCGCCGCCAGCTCCGCCGGAAGGCCCGCCTCGACGCCGGCCCGCGCGAGCGTCTCGGCCAGGAGGAAGATATAGGCCGGACCCGACCCCGAGACGGCCGTCACCGCGTCGATCAGCCCCTCGTCGTCCACCCATTCCACGATGCCGACCGCTTTGAGCAGGGCATCGGCGACGTCCCGCTGCCGGGGCGACGTGCCGGGCGCAGCGAAGGCGCCCGTCGCCCCGTGGCCAATCGAGGCGGGCAGGTTCGGCATGGCCCGCACGAAGGCGGCCGCCTTGGGCAGGCGGCCCGACAGATCGGCGACGGTCTTGCCGGCCAGCACGGAGACGACGAGCGCGCCGTCCGCCAACGGGGCGAGCCCGGGCGCAGCGGCGTCCAGCGTCTGCGGCTTGATGGCGAGGACCACGACCTCGAAAGGGCCGGGCGCGGCCGGGTTGACCACGATGCCGTGCCGCTGCGCGACGGCGGCGGCATCGGCCGAGACATGAGGGTCCATGACGGTGACGCGATCGCCCGCGAGCCCCTGTCCCAGCCAGCCTTCCAGCATGGCGAGCCCCATCTTGCCGGCCCCGACGAGCAGGACCGATCGGGGCATCGCGGGATTGGCGGGGGCAGTCATGGCGCCGGTCCTTCGTTTGAAGCCGGGCGCCGGCCTCAGCTTCAGGCCTCGCCCTCGGTCTCGAACAGCACGCCGTCGAGCGCTTCCCGCGGCGTCTTCCCGGCCCATAGCACGAACTGGAACGCCTGATAGTAGCGGTCGCACGCTTCGGTGGCCGCGTTGAGCAGCATCTCTGCCTGTTCGGGCGTCGGCTCGGCGCCCCCTGCCAGCAGCAGCGCGTGCCGGAACATGACGACGTTCTCGGCGCTCCACAGGTCGAAATGGCCGACCCACATCTGCTCGTTCACGAGCGAGACGAGCTGAAGCAGCTCCGTGCGCCGGCGTTCCGGGACCTTCAGGTCGAAGGCGCAGGCGACATGCAGCGCCTCGACATCCTCGATCCACGTGAAGGCGACATGGTACTGCGTCCAGATGCCGGCGGCCGACACCGACAATTCGTTCGTGCCGGCGCGGTCGAAGGTCCAGTCCAGCGCGGTGGCGAGCCGCTCGAACGCGTCGAGCGGGTGTTCGAGCCGGCCAGTCATGTCGTCGAGATGCGGCATCGGGTCATCCTGGGGCGCGCGCACGGGCACCGTGCCCGACGCGGCCTGTCGTCTGGATCGCACGCGGAACGCTTCACGCGGGGACGCCGAACCCGGCCTCCTGGCCGGAACCAGGGCGCCGCGAATGTTTCGCGCCGCCCGAATCACCTCCAGTTCCCAACGATATAGGCCTGGAGGGCCGTCGCCCACGACGTGGCATCATGGCTCGCGGATTCGGGCCCACCCGGCAATCGCCGGCTCGGCCCTGTCCACAGCGATGGCCGTCAGATGGAAGGATCGCCCGCTTCCGTACCGGGCTTGCGCGGCGCCTTGCCCTGCCGCACGGGCTTGGCCGTGACGGAACCTGAATGAGGAGTTCCCGCAGCGCCTGCACCCGCTTCCAGCGCCGCGATGCGCGCCGAGAGCCGATCGTTCTCCTCGCGAGCGAGCCGGGCCATCTCGCGAACCGCCTCGAACTCCTCGCGGGACACGACGTCCATGTCCGCCATCAGCCGCTCGAGCTGGCCGCGCATCACCGTTTCGGCCTCCCGGCGCACGCCCTGGGCGACGCCCGCGGCATCGGTCACGAGGCGGGCGAACTCGTCGTAAAGGCGATTGGACTGGCTCATCGGACGGCTCCTTCCGGCGCTGTGCCGGGAGATATGGACCACGCCGTCGCCGATTGCGAGATGCCGCCTTGACGCGGCGCCCGCGCTGCTGACATTCGGCGCGTCCCGCCGGAACCGCCCATGCCCGCCCTCGCCATTCCCTTCCCGCAGATCGACCCGATCCTGTTCCAGATCGGGCCCTTCGCGATCCGATGGTACGCGCTGGCCTACGTGGCGGGTCTCATCGGCGGCTGGCTCTATGCCCGCCGGCTCGCCGCACGGGTCGACCTCTGGGGCAACCAGAAGATTCCGGCGCAGACCGACCTCGACGACCTGCTAGTCTGGGCAGCGATCGGCGTCGTGCTCGGCGGACGGCTAGGCTACGTCCTGTTCTACAACCTGGAGAGCTATCTGGCGCGTCCGGCGGAAATCCTCGCCGTCTGGCGCGGCGGCATGTCGTTCCATGGCGGGCTCGTCGGCGCGGGTGTCGCCGTCGCGCTGCTTGCCCGCCGGCGCGGCATCAACCCGCTCGCGCTGATGGACCTCGCCGCGGCCGTGGCCCCGATCGGGCTCGGGCTCGGGCGGCTGGCCAATTTCATCAACGGCGAATTGTGGGGCCGTCCCGCGCCGGACTTCCCTTTCGCCGTGGTGTTCCCCAATGGCGGCCCGGTGCCGCGCCACCCGAGCCAGATCTACGAGGCGGCGACCGAAGGCCTGCTGCTCTTCGTCCTTCTGGCCGTTCTCGTGAACCGCGTCGGCTTCCGCCGCCCGGGCACGATCGCCGGCGTCTTCGCCATCGGCTATGCTGCCGCGCGCATCGGCTGCGAATTCTTCCGCGAGCCGGACCCGCAGCTCGGTTTCCTGTTCGGGACAGAGACGGGCTTCGGCCTGACCATGGGCATGCTGCTCAGCCTGCCTCTCGCCGCCGCCGGCCTTGCGCTCATCCTGAACGCGCGGCAACGCCCGGCCGTGTAAGCGCCATGCCTGCGTCGCCCGACGAGGACAGCCCGCTCGGCGCCCGGCTCCGCGACCTGATCCGGCTGGAAGGCCCGATCGGCGTCGACCGTTACATGGCGATCTGCCTCGGCGATCCGCAGCACGGCTATTACACGACGCGCGATCCGTTCGGCGCGGCGGGCGACTTCGTCACCGCCCCCGAGATCAGTCAGATGTTCGGCGAGTTGATCGGCCTCTGGGCTGCCGAGGTGTGGCTGCAGATGGGTTCGCCCGCCCCTGTCGTAATGGTGGAGCTCGGTCCGGGCCGCGGCACGTTGATGGCCGATGCGCTGCGCGCCGCGCGCGCCCTCCCCGCCTTTCGGCAGGCCCTGTCCGTCCATCTCGTGGAGACGAGCCCTGTCCTGCGCCAGGCTCAAGGCCGGGCGCTCGCCGATGCCGACCCCACCTGGCACGACGCGACGGGAACGCTCCCCGACGGGCCGATCATCGTGATCGCCAACGAATTCCTGGACGCCCTGCCAATCCGGCAATTCGTGAGGAAGGACGGGGCCTGGCGCGAACGCCTCGTCGGCCTCGACCCCGACGGCCGCCTCGCTTTCGGCCTCGCACCGGACCCGGAGCCGCTGGCTGGAGCCGCGCCGGAGGGTACCGTCCGCGAGGTTCCGGTCGCGGCGCTGCCCATCGTTCGCGACATAGCCCGCCGCATCGCAGCCACCGGCGGCGCCGCGCTCTTCATCGATTACGGCCACGACGGCGCCGGCTATGGCGATACGCTGCAGGCCCTGCGCGCCCATGGCTTCGCCGATCCGCTCGCCCGGCCCGGAAGCCAGGATCTCACCGTCCATGTCGATTTCGCGATTCTGCGCGAGGCGGCGCGCGCCGAGGCCTGCGCCTATCAAGGCACGGTTTCGCAGGGTGAATGGCTGCTGCGCCTCGGCCTCGGCCAGCGCGCGGCGGCCCTCTCCGCCCGTGCCGATCCGGGCCAGGCCGCACGCATCGCCGCCGCCTTCGACCGCCTGACCGCGGGCGGCGCCACCGCAATGGGGCGGCTTTTCAAGGTCGGCGCGATCGCAAACCCGGCATTGCCCTTGCTGCCGGGATTTGACACCTTCGCCCCGCCCGACAGCCCAGCGCCGGTGGAGCAGGCCCCATGATCGTCGAAGCGCCGGACCTCGCGGTCCTGACCGGCATCCGCCACGCCTTCTTCACCCGCGAGGGCGGCGTATCCACGGGCATCTACGCCTCGCTCAACGGCGGCACCGGCTCCAACGACGACAAGGAAGCGGTGAAGGCGAATCGCCGGCGCATGGCGGCGTATCTGAGTGTGCCGCCGGAGAACCTGGTCAGCCTGCATCAGGTCCATTCCGCCGATTGTCTGGTCGTGACGGGCCCCTGGCCCGGCGAGCGGCCCAAGGCCGATGCCATGGTCACGGCGACGCCGAATGTCGCGCTCGCCGTCGCCTCGGCCGATTGCGGCCCGATCCTCTTCGCCGACACGATCGCCGGCGTTGTCGGCGCGGCCCATTCCGGCTGGAAGGGCGCCTTTACCGGCGTCGTGGAATCGACCATCCAGGCCATGGAGGGCCTCGGCTCCGACCGGGCGAACATCGTTGCGGCCCTGGGGCCGACGATCGGCCCGCACGCCTACGAGGTGGGGCCGGAATTCGTCACGCGGTTCCTGGAAGCCGACGAAAGCTTTGAGCGCTTCTTCCGCCCGGCCCAGCGCGAGCACCATTCCTTTTTCGACCTGCCCGCCTTCATCGCGTTCCGTTTCGAGGAGGCCGGCATCGGGCGGTTCGGCGATGTCGGCCTGTGCACCTATTCCCACGAGGAGCGGTTCTTCTCCTATCGTCGCTCGGTCCATCGCGCCGAGCCGGATTACGGCCGGCTGATCTCGGCCATCGTCCTCGAAGGCTAGGGTCGCTTGCGGGCAAGGCGCGCCCGCTCCACGTGCTTGGCGATCCGCAGATACCGGTAGAAGGCGAAGTTCATCGCCGTCATGAACCCGTAGACGCCGCGCACGAAATGCCGGCGGCCGATATAGGCCTTCAGGAACGCGGCGGGAAATTCAAGGAAGAGCCGCGCCAGCGAGGGCGTCTCGCCCCGGTCCACCAGGTCCTGCGCCTGCGCGTCGGAATAGGCGTTGAGCTTGGCGAGCTGGTCGCCCAGCGAACGGACCGAAACGTGGTGCACGCGCCCCTTGAGCGTTGCCACCTGCGCACCTTCGGTCAGCACAACGCGGTCATGCACGATGGAATCGGAATAGCGGCCCCGGTCGCTGCGATAGAGCCTGACCGGCGAGAGCGTGTAGGCGAGCGGATGCGGCGCATCCTCTCCGGGGAACACCTCGGTGATGGGAATACCGTAGGCGTCGGCCTTCGGCCCGCCGTCGCGGAACAAGGCCTCGATCTCCATGCGCAAGGCCGGTGACACGATCTCGTCGGCGTCGAGATTGAGGAGCCACAGGTTGCGGCACTGTTCCTCGGCGAAGCGCTTCTGCGGGCCGTAGCCGGGCCAGCCATTCGTGACCACGCGGACGCCGAAGCTGCGTGCGATCTCCGGCGTGCCGTCCGTCGAGCCGGAATCGACCAGCACGGTCTCGTCGGCCAGGCCAGCCACCGCCTCCAGCGTGCGCGGCAGGCGGTCCGCCTCGTCGCGGGCGATGATGAAGATGGAGATCGGCAGGGCCACGGCGCGCGGGATCCGTTTGTCGGCAGACCCGCCATTTGCACCGCCCGTTCCGGGGACGCAAGCGGTACCCCTCCTGCCTGCCTCAATCCCGCCACACGCCTTTACGGAAGACGAATACAGTAAACGGATGTTTAGACTTTTTTATCCTCATTTTATCTTTAACTCCGACGGATCATTAACTTTAACGCTCGTCCGGTTTATTGGTCTCGCATCACCTCGGGTGAAGGAGCCGCGTTGCCATGTCCGTCCCGTCCCACCAGCGCCAGAGCCTGCCGCTTGCGCCGATCGCGCTGCTGGCGGGGCTGATCGCGGCCGGCCTTGCAGGCCAGGCGCGCGCGCAGGGCTACGGCGGCCAGGGCTATGCGCCGCCCGCCCAGGACTGGGCCGGCCCGTATCTCGGTGCGCATGTCGGCGGCGGCGTCGGCGATGCCGGACCCGCCAACACGTCCGGCCTCGTGGGCGGCGTCCAGGCCGGCTACAATTTCCAGACCGACCAGCTCGTCTTCGGTGCCGAAGCGGACCTGACGGCCTCCGGCATCGATCATTCCGGCTTCACCCTGCGCTATCGCCAGACCTGGACCGGAACGGTCCGCGGCCGCGTCGGCTACGCGTTCGACCGTACCCTGGTCTACGGCACGGCCGGCATCGCAGGCACCGGTTCGGAACTGCGCGACGCGGTCGTGAAGTCCACCCGCACGCAGGCCGGCTTCGCCGTCGGCGCCGGCGCCGAATACCGCCTGTCGCCGAACGTCGCCGTGCGCGGCGAGCTGCTCCATTACAATTACGGGAACGAGACGTTCCAGACCTCCACCGGTCCGGTGACGCTCGAGCCCTCCACGAATGTCCTTCGCGGAGGTGTGAACCTGAAGTTCTAACCGATTCAAGGGCTTGCGCCCGGCCCGGATTGGGCCGGACCCGCGCCACCTTTGAGCCACAATGGCTGAAGCGGCTGTGATCGCACCGCAACAGACGAAGCGGCTCCAACCAGCGTAGAAGCACCGTCACCATCGACCGGGCACCGCCCGGACAGTTTCAAGTCAAGGAGTACCCCATGAAGAAGATCCTCATCGCCAGCGCGTCCGCCCTGGTCCTGATGGCCGGCGCCGCCCAGGCCGCCGACCTGCCGAACCGCCGCGCCGCCCCGGCCTCGCCCGTCTATGCCACCCCGATGTTCACCTGGACCGGCTTCTATGTCGGTGTGAACGCCGGCTATGGCTTCGGCGAGTTCACCCGCGACGGCCGCAACTTCGACGATCCGTCGGGCTTCATCGGCGGTGGCCAGGTTGGCTACAACATGCAGTTCGGCCAGTTCGTGGCCGGCCTTGAGGCCGATCTCCAGTATTCGGGCCTGAGCTCCAACGGCCGCACCTTCCTGGCGCCGGTCGGCTCGGAAGCCGAGCTCGATTATTTCGGTACGATCCGCGGCCGCCTCGGCGTCGCCTTCGACCGCGCGCTCGTCTACGCCACCGGCGGCTACGCCTATGGCGGCTCGACGATCTCGATCCCGCTGCTCGGCTCGGACGACGCGTTCCACAACGGTTATGCGCTGGGCGCCGGCATCGAATACGCCTTCACGAACAACCTGACCGCGAAGGCCGAGTACCTGTACACCGACCTGGAGAACAAGAAGTTCTTCAACAACACCGTCCGCGGCGGCGCCGAGTTCTCGACCGTCCGCGCCGGCGTGAACTACAAGTTCTAGTCCTCGTTTCGAAGGACATTCGGGGCCTAAGCCCCGACCTCAAACCCGGCGGCCAAACCGCCGGGTTTTTCCTTGCCTGCGCTGCTTTCAGCCCTTAAACCGCGTCTCCTCGAAGGCCGGCACCGCCTGCGCGAACCGGTCGAGCCAGGCGACGAGGGCGGAATGGCTTTCCCGCCACGTGCCCTGGAAACGCAGGTCCAGATAGCCAAGTGCGCAGGCGACCGCGACGATCCCGGCATGGGGCGTGCCGGACCAGACCGGCGGGTTGGCTTCCAGCCGCGCCAGGGCCCGCGTCACCTTGCCCTGCTGCATGGCCAGCCATTTCGGCTCGTGGCGCTCCACCGGGCGATAGCGACCCTCATAGACCTGCAGCAGCGCCGCGTCGGCGATGCCGTCGCCGAGCGCCTGGAGGGTCAGGACGCGGAACTTCTCCGGCCCCTTGGGCAGGACGACCCCCCCGCCGGCGAGCTCGTCCAGATATTCGACGATCACGCGGCTGTCGTAGAGCGCCGTCCCGTCCTCCAGGACCAGCGTGGGGATCTTGCCGAGAGGGTTCTGCTGGCGAAGGCTGTCGTTCTCGTCCGTCGTGTCGGCGTTGACCAGCTCGATCCGGTCCCACAGCCCCAGCAGCTTGGCGACGATCTTGACCTTGCGGCCGAACGGGGAGGCTGGGGCGGAGCGCAGGGTCGGCATGGACGGAAACCTTCCGGGTCAGGGGCTGTCAGTCGCCGGCGACCCAGTCGGCGCGCCAGGCGGCCCTGGGTCCGCGCGCGAGGCGCTGGGCCAGGGCCGGCAGGAGGATAGCCGCCTCCTCCGCCAGCCGCCACGGGGGATTGACCACGATAAGCCCGGTGCCGTTGAGCCTGTCGGGCGCGCCGTCCGCGTCGATGTTGACCTCCAGGCGCAACACCTTCCGCACGCCGTCCGCCGCGATCCGGCGGGCGAAGGCGTCCGCGTCCCGCGGGTCCTTGATCGGGTACCAGAGCGCATAGATGCCGGTCGGCCACTTGGCCCAGGCCCGCGCCAGCGCGCCGGCGAGGTGCGCGAACTCGTCCGGCCGCTCGAAGGGCGGGTCGATGAGCACGAGCCCTCGCCGCTCCGGCGGCGGGATCATGGCGTTGAGGGCCGTCCAGCCGTCGAGTTCCAGCGCCTTGGCGCGCCGGTCGCGGCCGATCGCCTCCTTCAGGCGCGGCAGGTCGCGGGGATGCTTCTCCACGAAGATCGCGCGGTCTTCGCGGCGCAGGGCATGGAGCGCGATCAGCGGCGAGCCGGGATAGGCCGCCTCGCCATGGGTCGCCCGCGCCGACTCGATAGCCGCGCGATAGGGCGCCAGCAGCGCCTCGGCGTCGCCCGGCAGCGGCGAACCGAGCCGGCCGATACCGTCGCGCCACTCGCCGGTCTTCTGCGCCTTCTCGCCTTCCAGGTCGTAGAGGCCGATACCGGCATGGGTGTCGATCACGCGAAAGGGAGTCGGCTTCTGCTTCAGATGGCCGAGGACGAGCGCCAGCAGCGCATGCTTCATCACGTCCGCGAAATTGCCGGCATGGTAGGCGTGGCGATAGTTCATGGCGGCGTGACCGGACGGCTGGAGCTGCGCGGACATTTAAGTCGAATTGTCCGCAACATCGAAACAACATGACGACAAATGCGCGCTAGCGTGCCCGGCGTCGGAAGTCGATAGAGGCCGCACGGTCCTTGCTCTCAACCGCCAAGCCCTTGTTCCTGGTGTTGTCCGCGGCCTACAGCCTCGGCGCGCAGCCGCTCGAGGCCTATCGGCCGGCGGCTTTGGATGCGCCGCTTGCCGGATTCCATCAGGACGTGACGGTCGTCGCGGGCGCGGCTGCGACCGTGGTGAAGGTCGTGGCCGACGATCTGCAGAGCGGCGAGAGCGCCGCCAACCTGCCCGGTCGCCTGCTCGACACCGTCAAGCGCGAGATGCGCGCGGTCATCGCACGGCGTTGACGTCGATCTGCCGGACGCGGCAGGCGCCGCGGTCGACTTCCGGGCAGCTCCGGAACCCCTTGAGGTCCTTGTCCATGCAGATGCGCACCTCGGTCAGCGCGCTGCGGCGGCAGACGACGCCCATCATGTCGGCCCTCAGGCCGGGATTGGCGGCGACGAAGGCACGCTCCAGGTCGATCGGCGTCCAGACCTGTGGGCGGTCCGGCTTCGCGAAAGCCGGCGGCACGACCACCTTCTCCCGCGCGGTCTTCACCGCTGCGAAATAGTCGGTGGGGCTGAGGCCGGAACACGTGCCGTGCTTGCGCCACTGATAGCGGGCCAGTCCCTCGTCGGGAAACAAACCGCGCACGCTCTCCACCGCCGCACGCGAAGGCACTCGCCCGGCCGGGCCGCAATCGGTCGGATAGCCCCGCTCGTTCTGCGGCCACAGGCCGTGAACCACGAAGCCGAGGCCGGCACCCGGCGCGCATTGGTCACGCTCGCGGGCGCGGTCGCTGACCTCGCAGAAGCCGGGTGACCAGGACAGGGCGAGCACGTAGAAGTCGAAGGCGCCCGGCGCCCCTCCCCGCTGCTGCGCGGATGCCGGCGCGGCCGTGGCGGCGAGCGCGAGCGACGCGGCAAGGATGGTCCGGATCACGGCCGGGCGGCGCGGCAATCGGCGCCGAACGCATAGTTGCGGTCGAGCCCGGACACGCACCAGGTCACACCCCATGTCACGCCCAGCGTGCCGAGGTCCTCGCCGACGGCATAGTCGACGCGCCGGATGCGCCCGTCCGACATATGGGCCCGGGCCGAGCAGAAACCGCGCGGCACGAAGTCCGGACCCCAGGGGCGGTGGGCAAGCGTGCGCACATGGTCGAAACCCACGATCGTCAGCCCCGAGTTCCAGTATCCCGCCTCGCGATGGGCGAAGCGCGACTGAATGCGCGAGAGCACGGCCGGGTCCTGGCAGGCCGGGTACCGGCCCGTGAAGGGGATCGTCCGGGTCTCGGCCGGGTCGGCGTTGCGCACGTTGTAGTGCCGCGCCTCGGCCCCTGCGGAACCGATCACGCCCGGAAGAGCCAGAAGGACGGCGGCAAGCAAGGAACGGCGCATGGCAACTCCGGCGGATCGCGGGGATTCTCGCCCGGGAGGATGGGATGGCGGCCCCGGCCGGTCAAGCGGCGCGGCCGGCTCGTTCAGAGGCTGGCGGCAGCGCGGGCGGCCTGGTCGTAATTGCCCGACAAAGCGCGCATCCGGGCTGCGATCTCCGACAGCGCGCGCTCGTCGAGGCCGAGGGACTTCACCGCCTTCACCAGCAGCGCCTCGCGGACCTCGCGGTATTTGAGGCACGCCTTCTCGCCGGCCGCCGTGACGGTGACGACCTTCTCCTTGCCCTGGCGCCCGCTCTTCACGAGCTTGAGGCGCTCCAGCTTCTTCAGCGAGTAGTTCACCACATGCGTGTCCTCCATGTTGAGGACGAGACAGATGTCGGCCAAACGCTTGGCCTTGCCGCGATGGTTCACGTTGTGGAGGACCAGCACGTCCATATAGGACAGGTCCGGCACGCCGGCGGACGCCATGCACCTGACCATCCAGCGGTGGAAGGCATGGCTGACCAGGATCAGCCCGAACTCGAACTCCGAAAGGGGCGGCATCGCCCCGGATGCCAAGTGCCCTGACGAAACGATAGGGCCGAGGTCATCCGGGGCGAGAGCGTTGGTCATCTGGCATCCAGCATGGTCGATGGCAGCCACAGCGCGATCTGCGGGAAGACCACGAGCAGCACAACTGCCAGCAGCATCAACAGGAAGAAGGGCAGCGCGTAAAGCCCGATCCTGAGGATATTGCGTCCGGTCAGACCCTGCAGGACGTAGAGGTTGAAGCCGACGGGCGGCGTGATCTGCGCCATCTCGACCACCAGGACGAGATAGATGCCGAACCAGATGAGGTCGAACCCGGCTTTTTCCACCAGCGGCATGATGATCGAGGTCGTGAGGACGATCATCGAGATGCCGTCGAGGAAGCAGCCCAGCAGGATGAAGAACAGGGTCAGCGCGACAAGGAGCTGCCAGTTCGACAGGTTGAGCGCCGTGATCCATTCCGCCAGGGCCCGCGGGATGCCCGTGAAGCCCATGGCGATGGTCAGGAACGCCGCGCCCGCCAGGATGAAGGCGATCATCGCCGACGTCCTGGTGGCGCCGAGGAGCGCGTCGCGGAACCCGTTCCAGGTCAGCGTGCCCATGGCGGCGGACAGGACGAGCGCCAGGACGACGCCGACCACGGCTGCCTCGGTGGCCGAGGCCAGCCCGCCATAGATCGAGCCGATGACGCCGAGGATCAATCCGATCACCGGGAGGAGCCGCGCCGTCGCGCGGAACCGGTTGCCGAACGTGACCGCCGGTTCCGGCGGCGGCATCTTCTTCTTGTTCAGCAGGGCCCAGACGATGATGAACCCCGAAAACAGGACGGCGAGCATCACGCCGGGCAGCACGCCGGCGATGAAGAGCCGCGCGATCGACTGGTCGGTGGCCGCCGCGTAGACGATCATAATGATCGAAGGCGGGATCATCAGACCGATCGTGCCGGCGCCCGCCAGCGTGCCGAGCGCCATGCGCTCGTCGTAGCCGCGCTTGGCCAGTTCCGGCAGGGCGATCCTGCCGATCGTGGCGCAGGTCGCGGCCGAGGAGCCGGACACGGCCGCGAACACCGTGCAGCCGGCCACGTTGACGTGGATGAGGCGGCCCGGCAGGCGCTGGAGCCAGGGCGCCAGACCCTCGAACAGATCCTCCGAGAGCTTGGTCCGGTAGAGGATCTCGCCCATCCAGATGAACATCGGCAGCGCCGTCAGATCCCAGGAGATCGACGATTGCCAGACCGACGTGCCGAGCACCGTGATCGGCGGCGCTGAGGAGATGGCGACCAGCGCGATATAGCCGACAAAGGCCAGCGCCAGCGCGATCCAGGTGCCCGTTGCCAGGACGAGCAGCATGACGACGATGAGGCCGAGGGAGAGAGTGACGATATCCATCGCTCAGCCCTCCTTGCCGACGGTGATGGCATCCTCGGAAGCCCGGTAGCTCGGCCGGCCGTTGCGCACCACCTCCATGAACTCGTCCATGAAGGCGATCGCCAGAGCCGCCAGGCCGATCGTCATCGCCAGTTGCGGCCACATCAGCGGCACGCGCACGAGACCGGTCGAAACCTCGTTGAAGCGGAAGGAATCATAGGCGAGCTGCCCGAGCGCCACGCACAGATAGATCGAGAAGATCACGCCCACGCCATGGATCGCGGCTTCCACGATGCGGCGCGGGCCCTCGCCGATGGCGGCCAGCGCCATGGTCACGCGGATATGCGCGCCGGACTTCAGGGTGCCCGCCAGCGCGAGGCACGAGCCCGCCGCCAGCAGGTAGCCGGCGATTTCCGGCAGCGACAGGATGTTGAAGCTCACCGGCTGGGCGCCGACCCACTTCAGGAGGATGTCCAGGATCCGCCCGCCGACCTGCAGGGCGACAAGCGCGCCGATGGTGACGAGGCATAAGGCGGCCAGCCATAGCGTGGCCATGTAGAAGCGATCGAGTATGGGACGCATGGTGTCGCTCCGCGACTGGCAGGTCCGCGTTGAGACTGCCGGACGCACGCGCGCCAAGAAACGCGCGCGGTCGCGGCATCAACAGCAAAGACGAGAAAAAAGGCCCTCCCGGATGGGGAGGGCCGGGACGCTTACTTGCGGTAGGCCTGGAGCACCGCGGTGCCTTCGGCTCCGGCGGACTTCTCCCACTCCTCGGTCATCGTCTTGCCGATGTCCTGCAGGCCGGTCTTGAGGGCGGCGGCAGGCGGAGCGACGGTGATGCCGTTGGTCTGGAGCGCGCGGGTCTTGGCCTTCGCCTCTTCCTCCGAGAAGGTCCAGCCGCGGGCCTCGGCCTGGGCGGCCGCGGTGGTGACGGCGGTCTTCTCGGCCGGGGTCAGCTTGTCGAACGCGGCCTTGTTCACGAAGACCACGTTGCGCGGCAGCCAGGCCTCGACGTCATAGTAGAACTTCAGGAAGTCCCAGACCTTGGAATCGACGCCGGTGGACGACGAGGTGATCATGGCCTCGACGCGGCCGGTGGCGAAGGCGGTCGGGATATCCGGCGCCTCGACCTGGACCGGCGTGGCGCCTGAGATGGCCGCGATACGGCCCGTCGCGGTGTTGTAGGTGCGGAACTTCAGGCCCCGCAGATCCGCCACGGACTTGATCTCCTTGGAGGAAAACAGGCCCTGGGGCGGCCACGGAACCGAGAACAGCAGGACGAGGCCCTCGTCGGCGAGCTTCTTGGCCAGCGCGTCGCGCTGGGCCTGGTAGAGCTTCTTGGCCTCGTCGTAGCCGGTGACGAGGAACGGCACGGAATCGAGGCCGTAGATCGGGCTCTCGTTCGCGTGCAGCGAGATCAGGACCTCGCCGGCCGGGGCGATGCCCTGGCGGACGGACCGCTTGATTTCCGGGTGCTTGATGAGCGAGCCGGCCGAATGGACGGTAATCTTCAGGCTGCCATTGGTCGCCTTGTCCACGTCCTTGGTGAAGTCGATGATGTTCTTGGTGTGGAAGTTGCTGTCCGGATAGGGCGTCGCCAGGTCCCACTTGGTCTGGGCGAAAGCGCCCGTGCAGATGAGTGTGGCCGCCGCCGTGAGCGTGGCGAGTTTGGTGAACTTCGACATCGTGACCTTCTCCCTTTGTGGAGAAACCCGCGCCCCTCTTCGTTCGGCATCCGGGCTCCTGAGCCTGACAGTAACGGGTGCAGAACCCATGTCAACAAAATGTTGACGTTTTGTCGATGAACTGGTTCTGTAGTCATCGGCAGTGTGTCATCGCTACTGGGACACACGGGAAAGGTCGCATCGCAGCCGTTCCGGACAAGGCGAAAAGCCTCCCGTCCGGCTGCGCATTACAGCCTGGGAGGGCATGATGGCTTCGGCTCGTTGGGATTTCTGGATCGATCGCGGCGGCACGTTCACCGACGTGATCGGGCGGGACCCGCAGGGGCGCCTTCACGCGCGCAAGATGCTGTCGGAGAACCCGGAGGCCTACCGCGACGCCGCCGTCGCCGGCATCCGCGCGCATCTGGGCCTGAAGAAGGGCGAGCCGATCCCGGAGAAGACGATCGGCGATGTCCGCATGGGCACGACGGTCGCCACCAATGCGCTCCTGGAGCGCAAGGGCGACCGTACCCTGCTCGTCACCACCAGGGGTTTCCGCGACTCCCTGCGCCTCGGCTACCAGGCGCGGCCGAAGATCTTCGCGATGAACATCGTCAAGCCCGACGAGCTCTATGAGAGCGTCGTCGAGGTCGACGAGCGCGTCCTCGCCGACGGCACCGTGGAGAAGACGCCGGACCTCGCCCGCGTCCGTGCGGACCTGAAGGCCGAGTTCAACAAGGGCATCCGCGCCGTCGCCATCGCCTTCATGCACGGCTACCGCTACGAGGCGCACGAGAAGGCCGTCGCCGCCATCGCCCGCGAGGTCGGCTTCACGCAGGTCTCCGTCAGCCACGAAGTCTCGCCGCTGATCAAGCTGGTCGGGCGCGGCGACACAGCCGTCGTCGACGCCTATCTCTCGCCGATCCTGCGCCGCTACGTCGCCCAGGTCTCCGAGGAGCTGGACGTCGCCCGCACCGGCGCCCGCCTCATGTTCATGATGTCCTCGGGCGGCCTCACCGCCGCCGAGCTGTTCCAGGGCAAGGACGCGATCCTCTCCGGCCCGGCGGGCGGCGTTGTCGGTCTCGCCGAGACCGGCCGCTCCGCCGGCTTCGACCGGGTCATCGGCTTCGACATGGGCGGCACCTCCACCGACGTCGCGCATTTCGACGGCGAGTACGAACGCGCCTTCGAGACCGAGGTCGCCGGCGTGCGCATGCGCGCGCCGATGATGCTGATCCACACCGTCGCCGCCGGCGGCGGCTCGATCCTGCATTTCGACGGCGCCCGCTTCCGCGTCGGCCCGGATTCGGCCGGCGCCAATCCCGGCCCGGCCTGCTATCGCCGCGGCGGCCCGCTCGCGGTCACCGACGCCAACGTCATGCTCGGCAAGCTGGTGCCGGACTTCTTCCCGGCGATCTTCGGCCCCGCCCAGAACGAACCTCTCGATGCCGGGATCGTCCGCGAGCGCTTCACCGCGCTCGCCAAGGACGTCGCCGCGAAGACGGGCGTGACCCGCACGCCCGAAGAGGTCGCCGACGGCTTCATCCAGATCGCCGTCGCCGCCATGGCGGAAGCGATCAAGAAGATTTCCGTCCAGCGCGGCTACGACATCACGCGCTACGCGCTCAACTCCTTCGGCGGCGCCGGCGGCCAGCATGCCTGCCTCGTCGCCGACGCGCTCGGCATGAAGAAGGTGCTGCTGCATCCCTTCTCCGGCCTGCTCTCCGCCTATGGCATGGGCCTCGCCGACGTGCGCGCCACCCGCCAGAAGGCGCTGGACGTCGCGCTCGATGCCCGCGGCCCCGCCGCGGCCGCTTCCCTCGCCGACCAGCTGGCGGCGGAGGCCCGCGCCGAGCTGACCGGCCAGGGCGTGCCGGACGGCGACATCGAGATCATCGTGCGCGCCCATGTGCGCTATGCCGGCACGGACACGGCGATCCCGGTGACGATGGGCCCCGACGAGCGCGCCGGCGAGACCGCGCGCCTGCGGCTCAAGGCTGCCTTCGAGGACGCCCATCGCCGTCGGTTCGGCTTCGTGGACGACACCAAGGACCTGACCGTCGAGGCGGTGGAGGTCGAGGCGATCGGCGGCGGCGCCCGCTTCGACGAGGACGGCACGGCTGCGTCCGCTGACCACGCGCCGCGCGCCATGCGCGATATCCGCTTCTTCTCCGAGGGCGCCTGGCGCGACGGAAAGGCCTATGCCCGCGAGGCGCTGCAGGCCGGCTCCCGCGTGTCCGGCCCCGCCATCATCGTGGAGCCGAACCAGACCGTCATCGTCGAGGACGGCTGGGAGGCGCGCCTGACCGGCAAGGACCACCTCGTCCTGGAGCGGGTGAAGGCCCTGCCCCAGCGCTCCGCCATCGGCACCAAGGCCGATCCGGTCATGCTGGAGATCTTCAACAACCTCTTCATGTCCATCGCCGAGCAGATGGGCGTGACGCTCCAGAACACCGCCTATTCGGTGAACATCAAGGAGCGGCTCGACTTCTCCTGCGCGGTGTTCGACGCCGAAGGAAACCTCGTCGCCAACGCGCCGCACATGCCCGTCCATCTGGGGTCCATGGACAAGTCCGTGGAGACGATCATCCGGCAGAACCCGGTGATCCGCCCCGGCGACGTCTACATGCTCAACGCGCCCTACAATGGCGGCACGCACCTGCCCGACATCACGGTCTGCACGCCGGTCTTCGACGACAAGGGCGAGAAGATCCTGTTCTGGGCGGCCTCCCGCGGCCACCACGCCGATATCGGCGGCATCGCGCCGGGCTCCATGTCGCCGCTCGCGACGACGATCGAGGAGGAAGGGGTCTACATCGACAACTTCAAGCTCGTCGACCAGGGCCGCTTCCGCGAGAAGGAGGTCCAGGACCTGCTTCTGGGCGGCAAGTACCCGGTCCGCAACGTCGTCCAGAACGTCAACGACCTGAAGGCGCAGATCGCCGCCAACGAGATGGGCGTGCGGGAACTGCGCAAGATGATCGCGTCCTTCGGGCTCGACGTCGTCATCGCCTATATGGGCCATGTCCAGGACAACGCCGCCGAGAGCGTGCGCCGCGTCCTCGACCGGCTGCATGACAGCGAGTTCACCTATCCGATGGACCAGGGCTGCGCCATCAAGGTGAAGATCACGGTCGACAAGGCCAGGCGCGAGGCAACGGTGGACTTCACCGGCACGTCCGAGCAGCGGCCGGACAATTTCAATGCCCCGGCCCCGGTGACCCGCGCCGCCGTGCTCTACGTCTTCCGCGTGATGGTGGACGACGAGATCCCGATGAACGCCGGCTGCCTGCGGCCGATCAGGATCGTGGTGCCCGACGGCTCCATGCTCTCCCCACGTTATCCCGCGGCGGTGGTGGCGGGCAATGTCGAGGTCAGCCAGGCGGTCACGAACTGCCTGTTCGGGGCCCTCGGCGCGCTTGCTGCCGCCCAGGGCACCATGAACAACCTGACCTTCGGCAATGACAGCCACCAATATTACGAGACGATCTGCTCCGGCGCGCCCGCCGGCCCGACCTTCGACGGTGCCTCCGGCGTCCACACGCACATGACGAATTCGCGCCTGACGGATCCCGAGATCCTGGAGACGCGCTTCCCCGTCGTGCTGGAGGACTTCCACATCCGCGCGGGCTCCGGCGGCAAGGGCCGCTACCGGGCCGGGGACGGCACCAGCCGGACCATCCGGTTCCTGGAGCGGATGGACTGCGCGATCCTGTCAGGCCACCGCAAGGTGCGGCCGTTTGGCATGGACGGCGGCGAACCCGGCGAGACCGGCCGCAATCTCGTGCGCCGCACGGATGGCCGCACCGAGGAACTGAAGGGTTGCGACCAGACGGTGCTGGAGCCGGGCGAGGCGATCACCATCGTGACGCCGACCGGCGGCGGCTTCGGCCGCGCCTGACGAGATCGGACGGGCGCCGCCCCAGGCCGCGCCCGTCGGACGAGCCCCCGGGGGGCGGCCCCGGCCGGACCGGAAGCGAGATGGCGTCTCCCGCGTCTTTCGTTTCGGTCCGGCCGGAGCCGACAGGGAACGGTCAGGCCTCCGAGCGATAGCGGGCCTGAAGCTCCTTGCGGAATTCGTCGCGCCGCTCGTGGATCGCGGCGATGGCGAGGCCCATCGGCACGCCAAGGCCTACCAGGGCCGCTTCCGACAATTGCAGCGAGGCCTCGATCGTCTCCGGCACGCAGATCGTCGCGCCGAGGCGATAGAGCTCGGTCGCGTGGCGTCCGTCGCGCGCGCGGGCGACGATGGTGAGGTCGGGCCTGACGGCCCGCGCCTGGGCGACGATCTCGTCCATCTGCCGCGATTGCGTGGTCACGATCAGCGCCCGCGCATGCCGCAGGCCGAGCCGATCCAGGAAATCGGGCCTGGACGCGTCGCCGAAATAGACGGGCCGACCGGCCTTTCGCGCCACGGCGACGGTATTGGCGTCCCGATCGCTCGCGATATACGCGATCTTGTGGTCGTCCAGCATCCGCCCGATGAGCTGGCCGACGCGGCCATAGCCCACGACGACGGCGCTGACGCGGGCATCGTCCGGCGGCGGCTCGGCAGCCTCCCCTTCCGGCGCGGCGCGCCTGGCGAGCTTCGGCGCCGCCTGGGCCGCGAGCCAGGCGAGACCCGGGATCGCCACCATGGTCAGCGAGACGACGGCAAGCGTGAAATCGCCGGTCTGCGGCGCGACGACCTTGAGCGTTGTCGCCATGCCGATGACGACGAACGCGAACTCCCCGCCTGCCGCCAGCACCAGCCCCGATTCCACGGCCACCGGCATCGACAGGCGCATCAGCCGGGCTATGGCGAAGGTCACGAGGAACTTCACCGTCAGAAGGCCGACCACGCCCAGCACGATGTCACCGGGGCGCCGCGCGATGGTGGCGAGATCCACCGTCATGCCGACCGTCAGGAAGAACAGGCCCAGCAGCAGGCCCTTGAACGGCTCGATCGTGATCTGGATGGCGCGGCGATATTCGGTCTCGGCCAGGAGAAGCCCGGCGGCGAAGGCCCCGAGCGCCATGGACAGGCCGGCCGTCGCGGTGACGACGGAGGTGCCGACCACCACGAGCAGCGCCGTGGCCATGAACATCTCGCTCGTGTCCGTTGAGGCGACGAAGCGGAAGAGCGGGCGCAGGGCCAGCCGCCCCACCACGACGATGAGGCCCAGCACGAAAAGGGTCTGCGCCAGCGCGGAGAACAGGCCCTGCACCACCGATCCGCTCGTGTTGGCTGCCAGGATCGACACCATGAACAGGATCGGCACGACGGCGAGATCCTGCATGAGCAGGACCGCGAACGTGGCACGGCCCGCTGCCGAGTTCAGCCGTTTGCGCTCCGCCATGACCTCGACGACCATGGCGGTCGACGACAGCGCAACCGCCGCGCCGATGACGAAGGCCGCCGGCCCCGGCAGGCCGATCCATGTCAGCCCGAACCCGATGGCGGCCGTGGTCACCACCACCTGCGCCAGCCCGAGCCCGAACACGAAGCGCCGCAGCGCCCAGGCGCGCTCCGGCGACAGTTCGAGCCCGATCAGGAACAGGAGAAAGACGACGCCGAGTTCCGCGATCGGAGCCAGATCGTCCGTGTTGCGGATCGTGATGGCCGACAGGAAGGGGAGGCTCTCCGCCAGGCGCCCCAGGCCATAGGGCCCGAAAGCGATGCCGGTGGCGAGGTAACCCAGGACCGGGCTGATCTTCAGCCGGTGCATCAGCGGAGCGACGATGCCGGCCGCCGCCAGAACGAGCAGGACGTCCTTGTATTGTCCTGGTTCGACGGGAGCGGCCATTTCACCTCGATGCGGCGGGATTTCGCGATTCGCACTCTGTCGCGAAGCACGGGCCTGTCGCAACGGACAATCGCGGCATCACGGCCGATCCGGATGCATTATCCTTGCGGCTTCGCTTGGAGCGGCGGAACAAGGCGCCCGCAGGGCCGTTGGAGCCGGCCCGCCATCCGAACCGGAACGGGCCGGAGCCTCGTCGTGCGTCATCTCACCGTCCGCCACGCCACTACCTATCGCTACGCGGAGCCCGTGCGGTTCGGCGAGCACCGGCTGATGATCAGACCCCGCGACAGCCATGACCTGCGGCTGGTCGGCGCGGAACTCACCCTGTCCCCGCCCGGCAACGTGCGCTGGCTCCATGACGTGTTCGGCAATTCGGTCGCTCTGGTCGATTTCGTCGCGGCGGCCCAGGAACTGACCATCGTCTCCACGCTTCACCTGGACCGCTACGCCCTGGCGCGACCCGAATTCATCGTGGAGGCCGACGCGGCCCTCTATCCCTTCGTCTATTCGCCGGGCGACCGCACCGATCTGGGGCGGCTTCTGGAACGGCACCATCCCGACCCGGACAATACCGTGGACGATTGGGCGCGCAGCTTCGTCATCGAGCGCCCGACGGGGACGCTCGACCTCCTGATGCGGATGAATGCGGCGATCCGGTCGGACTTCTCCTATGCCGTCCGCCACGAGCAAGGCACGCAGGCGCCCGCCTTCACCCTGGAGGCGCGCAGCGGCACCTGCCGCGACTTCGCGCTGCTCTTCATCGAGGCGGTGCGCAGCCTCGGCTTCGCAGCCCGCTTCGTCACGGGCTACCTTTACGACCCCGCACTCGACAGCGAGGCCGCCGGCGCGGGCGGGGCGGATGTCGCCGGCGCCGGTGCGACCCATGCCTGGGCCGATGTCTACCTGCCCGGTCCCGGCTGGATCGAGTTCGACCCGACGAACGGGCTTGTCGCGGCCGAGAACCTGATCCGCGTGGCCGTGACCCGCGATCCCGCCCAGGCGGTGCCGGTGGCGGGCACCTACGAGGGGCCGCCCGAGGCCTTCCAGGGCATGGAGGTCGTCGTCGAGGTCACGTCGCGCACGGACGAAGTCCGCTGATGCGTCTTCCCAGGGACGCGGGCCCCGCTTAGGGTCTGGCCATGCACCGTCTCATCCTCCTGCGCCACGCCAAGGCCGACCGGCCGCCCGGTCTGGACGATCACGAGCGTCCGCTCGCCGCGTCCGGCCGCGAGGATGCCGGGCGGACCGGCGCCTATCTCGCGCGGGAACACCTCCTGCCCGATTACGCCCTCGTCTCGTCCGCGCGTCGGGCTCGGGAGACCTGGGGCGCGGTGTCGGCGAAACTCGGCGAGGACGTGCCGGTGATCTCCGAGGCCGCCATCTACGAGGCGGCGCCGGAGACCCTCCTCGGCCTCGTGAGGGCCATCGAGGACGGGGCGCGGACCGTCTTGATGATCGGCCATAACCCGGGCTTCCAGGAGCTGGCCTCCCTGCTTGTCGGCCATGGCGACCGCTATGCCTTCCAGCGCCTGTCGCAGGGCCTGCCCACGAGCGGGCTTGTCGTCCTGGATTTCCCGACCGATTCCTGGCGGGAGGCGGCGCCCCGCGCCGCTCGGCTCGACCGGGTCGTGACGCCGTCCCAGCTGGGAGGCCGGGACGATGGCTGAATCCGATCTCGGACCCGCGATCCTCGGCGTCATCGGCGGCTCGGGCGTCTACACGCTTCCCCGCCTCGAGGAGGCCCGGCAGGTCAAGGTCGAAACACCCTGGGGAGAGCCCTCCGACGAGGTGACCCTCGGCCGGGTCGGCGATACGCAGGTCGCGTTCCTGCCCCGCCATGGCCGGGGCCACCGCTTCTCCCCGTCGGATATCAATTACCGGGCCAATATCGACGCGCTGAAGCGGGTCGGGGTCACCGATCTGGTCTCGATCTCCGCCTGCGGGTCGCTGCGCGAGGCACTGCCGCCCGGACGGTTCGTGCTCGTGGAACAGTTCGTGGACAGGACTGTCCAACGGAACGTTTCATTCTTCGGCAGGGGTTGCGTCGCCCATGTCTCGATGGCCCATCCCGTCGGCCTGGCCCTGCGCGCCCGCATCGCCAGGGCGGCGGCCGACGAGGGCATCGAGGTCGCGATCGGCGGCACCTATGTCTGCATCGAGGGACCGCAATTCTCGAGCCTCGCCGAGTCCGAGACCTGGCGCCGTCACGGCTACGACGTCATCGGCATGACCAACATGCCGGAGGCCAAGCTCGCCCGCGAGGCCGAGATCACCTTCGCGACCATCGCCATGGTGACCGACTACGATTGCTGGCACCCGGACCATGACGCGGTGGACGTCGCGTCGGTCGTGAAAGTCGCGCGCGCCAACGCCGCCAACGTCGCCCGCGTCGTGGCCCGCCTGGCCCGGGATTTCCCCCGTCGCCGGGAACCGTGCCCGGCCGGCTCGCACCGGGCGCTGGACGGCGCGATCATGACGGCGCCCGGCCATCGGGACCCGGTGCTCCTGGCCAAGCTCGACGCGATCCTCGCCCGCGTCGGCGCGAACGGGTAGCGGATGGAGAACGCGGCGCCTTCGCGCACGGGTCTCGCCGCCGGGCTCATCCGTGCCGCCACGGGCCGCCTCCTCGCCCTCGTCTATCCGCCGACCTGCATTGCCTGCGGCGGCGCGACCGCCGATCCGCACGGCCTGTGCCCCTCCTGCTGGTCGGCGATGCCGTTCATCGAGCGGCCCTATTGCGCCCGCCTCGGCACACCCCTGCCCTACGGCACCGGCGACAATCTCCTGTCCCCCGCCGCCATCGCCGACCCGCCGGTCTTCCGGCGCGCCCGGGCGGTTGCCCGCTATGACGGCGCCGCCCGCGACCTGGTGCACCGGCTGAAATACGGCGACCGCGCCGAGCTCTCCCGCGCCATGGCGGCGATGATGAGCCGTGCCGGCGCCGAACTGGTGGCGGAGGCCGACCTTGTCGTGCCCGTGCCCCTCCACCGCTGGCGGCTCTGGGGCCGGCGCTTCAACCAGGCGATGCTGCTGGCGCAGGCCGTCGCCGCCCCCGCCGGCCTGCCCTGCGAGCCTCTGCTGCTCCGGCGCGTGAAGCGGACGCTTCCGCAGGTCGGGCTGTCCCGCGCCCAGCGCGCGCAGAACCTGCAGGGCGCGTTCCGCTGTCCGCCCTCGGCCCACGGCGTGCTGGAGGGGCGCAGCGTGCTCCTGGTCGACGATGTGCTCACCACCGGCGCGACCGCCAACGCCGCGAGCCGCGCGCTGTTGAGGGCCGGCGCGCGGTCCGTGGATGTCCTCGCCTTCGCCCGGGTTGCCGGCGAGCCCTGACATCCCAATATCCTGATCGGCCCGCCAGGAGACGTCGATGCCGCCCGTCGTGATTTATACCCGCTCCACCTGCCCCTATTGCCATTCCGCCAAGCAATTGCTCTCCCGCAAGGGCGTCGCTTTCCAGGAGATCGAGATCACCGGGCGCGACGACATCCGGCAGGAGATGATCGCCAGGGCCGGCGGGCGCACCACGGTGCCGCAGATCTTCGTCGGCGACACCCATGTGGGCGGCTGCGACGACCTCTACGCGCTGGAAGGCCGTGGCGGGCTCGATCCGCTTCTCGCGGCCTGACGGGTGACCTGACGCGGCGGGCCGACTATGGTCGGTCCGATCCGCTGGCCGAAGGATTGCCTCCATGACCGATACAGCCCGCACGGCCTTCGTGGCCGGCCTCGTCCAGATGCGATCGACGCGCGATCCTGCCCGCAACCGGGACGACGCGGTGGCCCTCGTGCGAGAGGCGGCCGACCGCGGCGCCCATTACGTGCAGACGCCGGAAATGACCTCGCTGGTGGAGCGCGACAGGGCACGCCTCTTCGCGGCGGTGGGTCCCGAGGACCAGGACCCGACGCTGGCCGCCCTGCGCGACGTCGCCCGCCAGAAAGGCATCGTGGTCCATATCGGCTCCATCGCGATCAAGGTCGGCGAGCGCATCGCCAACCGGGCCTTCGTCATCGACCCGTCCGGCTCCGTCGTCGCGCGCTACGACAAGGTCCACCTCTTCGACGTGGACCTCCCCAACGGCGAGACCTGGCGGGAATCGGCCACCTATACCGGCGGGACCGAGGCGGTCGTGGCGGCCCTGCCCTGGGGTGGGCTAGGGCTCTCGATCTGCTACGACCTGCGCTTCCCCTACCTCTTCCGCGCCGAGGCGGATGCGGGCGCCTCCATCCTCACGGCGCCAGCCTGCTTCACGCGCCAGACCGGCGAGGCGCATTGGCACGTCCTGCAGCGCGCCCGCGCCATCGAGAACGGCGCCTTCGTCATCTCCGCCGCCCAGTGCGGAACCCATGAGGACGGGCGCGAGACCTATGGCCATTCGCTGATCGTCGATCCGTGGGGCCGGATCCTGGCCGATGCCGGAACCGAGGTCGGCGTCGCCCTGGCGGAAATCGATATGGGCCTGGTCGCAGATGCCCGCGGCCGGATCCCGACGCTCCAGCACACGCGGTCCGTGCCGGTCTCGGTGCCCGGCCTCGCCGTGCGCGGCGCCGCCTGAACGCTCAGGCGGCCTTCAGCGCCCGCATGAAGCTTTCGACCCGGACCTGAAGCTCGCCGGAGGCGGACTTCACCGCGGCCGAGGCCGACATCACGTCCCGCGCCGCCTGGTTCGTGTCGGCGGTCGACGTACTGGCGCTTTCGACAAAATCGCCCATCGTGCGGGCATTGCCCGCCACCAGGCCCGAGGCGGCCGAGATGTCCGCGGCGGCGGCCTGTTGCTCCACCACCGCGTTGAGGATCGCCCGTGCATGGGCATCGACGCTGACCATCGAGCCCGCCATGCCGCGCACGACCTGGGCCATGGCCTCGGAGGCGCCGCGCATCTGGGAGACATGCTCGACGATCGTGTCGACCGCCCGGTTGGTCTGGTCGGCGAGCGTCTTCACCTCCTGCGCCACGATGGCGAAGCCCCGGCCGGACTCGCCGGCCCGCGCCGCCTCGATCGTGGCGTTGAGCGCCAGGAGGTTCGTCTGGTCGGCGAAGGAGCGGATGAGGCGCACGACGCCGTCGATCTCCTTCATCACCGTTTCGTGGCGTTCCAGTTCCCGCGCCGAGGCCGAGGCGACATCGACGCCGGCCGCGGCCATTCGCGCCGCGTCGTTCATGCGCTCGGTGACCTCCGCCAGGGACTCCACCAGCGCGCCGGCGGAGGCCGCGACGCGGGCGACCTCCTCGACCGAATTGCTGGCGCGCTCCTGCGCGTCCCGTGCCGTGCGCGTGGACGTGCTGGAAGCAATGTCGAGCTTGGCGCTGGTCGCGTCGAGCGCGCCTGCCGTCTCGCCGATCCGGGCGACGAGGCCGGCCATGTCGGCACGGAACCGGTCGATCTCCGCCTGCAGGCCACGGCGCGCCTCCTCCTCCCGGTTGGCACGCCGGTCATGGGCCTCCGCGGCCTCGCGGGCTGCGGCCTCTGCAGCGGCGGTCTGCTCCAGGGCGGAGTCGGTCCGCGCGAAGGAACGGGCGAGCAGGGTCGTCAGGCCCACCAGCGCCACGACCTCCACCGCGACGATGCCCCCATGGAGCAGCACGCGGGACAGGTCGGAGGCGGCGGGGAAGACTGCCGCGGGGTAGAAATGGTTGAACATGAGGTGGTGGACGACGATGAACAGCGCGCCCACGACCAGCGCCCGCCAGCAGCACCAGGCCGCGCTCATGGCCAGCAGCGCGAAGAACGACATATGCATGTCGATGACGAGCGGCGTGCCCTCGGCGAAGGCGAGGCCGAGGGCGGCCACCGTGCACAGGCACAGCGTGTTGATGATCCGCGTCTCCGGCGCGGTGGGCGCCAGAAGCCAGGCGCCGCCCGCCGCGGCGGCGGTTCCGGCCCCGACCGCCGCGATGGCGAGCCCATGGCGCAGGCCGGCCAGGAGCGCGGCGGCGGCGATCAGCATGGAAGCACCGACCGCGAAGAGCGTCAGCCAGCGGCCGCAGACCAGACGGACCGTTTCGATCTGCGTCATGCCCGCTGCGCCTCCGCGACGGGCGCGCAGCCGAAGGCGGCGAGCGGCGACAGGACGAGGCCGCCCCGCCGCGCGATCTCGGCCCGGAACGCCGCGTCTCCATCCCCGATCGCCACGGCGGCATAGACGCCGGACCGCAGGATCGATCCGCCGGCGCTCGCGATCAGCGCAGCGGCGTCGAGGCCGGAGAACGGCAGGACGACGACCGCGACCGGGCCGGTCGATTCCGGCAGGAGGCGTGGCGCGGCCGAGGCCACGAGGGCGATGGAAAAGGCCAGGCCGAGGAAGCCGGCGCGCAGGGAAGCGGACATTGCTTCAAAAGAGACCGGCTTCCGCAACAAGGGATTAACGATGCCGGCCGCAGACGCGCACACCGATCCTGCGCGATTTCAATCGTGGCCGGACTCATACTGTTCCGGCGTTGTGCCAGCGCGGGCGGGTTCAGCCACAGGTCGTATGGACGGGCCGTCAGGCACGCGCCTCGGCGAGCAGAGCCTCGAGATCCAACCGCTGGGTGACCATGGCCAGCGCGCCGCTTGCGTCGCGCGGCCAATCCGCTTCGGGGCGGTCCCAATAGAGTTCGATGCCGTTGCCGTCCGGATCGCGCAGGTAGAGCGCCTCGCTGACGCCGTGGTCGCTCGCGCCGTCGAGCGGGATACCGGCCTCGGCCAGCCGCACCAGCGCATCCGCGAGGTCGGCCCGCGTCGGGTAGAGGATGGCGACGTGGAAGAGCCCGGTCGTGCCGGGAGGCGGCGGCGAGCCACCTTTGCTCTCCCAGGTGTTGAGCCCGATATGATGATGGTAGCCGCCGGCCGACACGAAGGCGGCCTGGCTGCCATAGCGCTGCTGCAGCTCGAAGCCGAGCACGTCGCAATAGAACGCGATGGCGCGCTCCAGATCCGCGACCTTGAGGTGGACATGCCCGATGCGGGCGCCGGCGGCGATCGAACGGGCCGCCTGCCGCGAAGCCGGATTCGGCACGGGGATGGACATCGCTGGTCTCCTTTGGAGCGGGACCATAGCTTGCACCGGCATGGCGTTCACGCCCCTGACGACAAGGCGTGGCTTGCACGCTTGCAAGCCGAAGCGGCCTTACGTGTGGTGGCCGTCAGGCACGTAGCGCCCCTGTGCCGGCAGCACGCGGTCGTCGAAATCGGCCAGCAGCGCCGAAAGGCCATCGGCCAGTTCGCGCCCCGCGAACGGCTCGCCATGGCCGGTCACCGCCAGTTCCGGGCGAAGCTCCGCCAGCCGCTCGATGGACCGGCGCGCCGCGATCCAGTCGGGCGTGAAATAGGCCGGCGGCCCGTTGATCTCGCGCTTCTGCGTGAGGGCGCTGTAGACCGATTCCTGTTTCGTGGTGACGAAGGCGTCCCCCGCCACCAGCAGTCGGCCGGCCGTCTGGAAGAACGAGACGTGCCCCGGCGCATGTCCGGGCGTGAAGATCCAGCGCCAGCCCGCCATGCCCGGCACCGATCCGTCCTCCGGCAACGGTTGGACCCTGTCGCCGAGGTCGATCGGATCGTTGGGAAAGACGAAGGACATCATCGCCATCAGCCCCTTGCCCACGCTGGGATCCGGCGGCGGATAGGCGGCCTGGCCGGTGAGATAGGGAAGCTCGGCCGGATGGGCGTAGACCGGCGCCGGCCAGCGCTCCAGGATGGCCGGGAAGGCGCCGATATGGTCGAAATGGCCATGCGTCAGCACGATGGCCTCGGGGCCCGCGCCGCCGAACCGATCCGCCGCGATCCTGGCCACGACATCGTCCGCGCCGGCCATGCCGGCATCGATGAGCACCCAGGCGCCGCCCGTGTGCCAGATGTAGAAATTGGCGATGTAGTGCCGGACCCGGATCAGGTCGGGCGTGACGTCTTCCACCGAGACTGCGAGCGACATGGAACGGCCTTTCCGCCCCCCGGCCCCGAGGGAACGGATCGCGCCGGGACCTGTTCCGGTCAGCGTCGGGCGACGACCATGTAATTGACGTCGGTGTCGGAGGAGAGCGACCAGCGGTCGGCGAGCGGATTGTAGACGACGCCCGCCTCGCCATCCGGCCTCAACCCATGGGCCGCGATGGCGTCGGACAATTCGTCCGGCGTCAGGAAGCGGTTCCAGTCATGGGTGCCGCGCGGCAGCCAGCGCAGGACGTATTCGGCACCGACGATCGCGAGCGCGAAGCTCTTCAGCGTGCGGTTGAGCGTCGCCATCACGAGGAGGCCGCCGGGCTTCACCGCCGCGCAGCAGGCTCCGACGAAGGCGTCCACATCCGCCACGTGCTCCACCACCTCCATGGCGAGCACGATGTCGAAACGCTCGCCCGCCGCGACCGCGTCCTCGATCGTACCCTCCCGGAACGTGGCATCCGTATCCGTGCGCTCCGCCTGGAGGCGCGCGACCCCGATATTGGCCGGTGCCGGGTCAACGCCCGTCACGGCCGCGCCGAGCCGTGCCAGCGGCAGCGAGAGGACGCCGCCGCCGCAGCCCACATCCACCACCGACAGGCCGGCGAGCGGCGTCAGGCTCTTCGCGTCCCGGCCGAAATGCGCCGCGGCCTCGTCGCGGATATAGGCGAGCCGGACCGGGTTGAACCGGTGCAGCACCTTCATCGGGCCCTTCGGGTCCCACCACGTCTCGGCCAGGGCCTCGAAGCGGGCGACTTCGGCGGGGTCGATCGTGGAACCTTGCATGGTCTTCGTCCGGTCTTTGCGCGTTTCGTGGCCGGTTTGCCGCCCTGCCGAATTGACAGGCAGGCGAGCCTTCCTATACGCGCCTTTTCGCGCCGGGTCGCGCCCTCGGGGCTGCGGCCGTCCGGCGCGCTTGATTCCTGAGGAATGCGGGGGGACGACACAGGCATGGCCCGCCTCGTCATGAAGTTCGGCGGCACGTCCGTGGCCAATATGGAGCGCATCCGCAATGTGGCCAAGCACGTCAAGCGCGAATGGGACGCCGGCAACGACGTTGCCGTGGTGGTCTCCGCCATGTCGGGCAAGACCAACGAGCTCGTCGCCTGGGTCAAGGATGCATCGCCTCTCTACGACCCGACCGAATACGACACGGTGGTCGCCTCGGGCGAGCAGGTCACGTCCGGCCTCCTGGCGCTGGCTTTGCACGAGCTGGGGCTGAAGGCCCGCTCCTGGCAGGGCTGGCAGATCCCCATCTACGGCTCGGACGCCCACGGCGCCTCGCGCATCGTCGACATCGACGGCACCAACATCCTGGACGGCTTCGCGACGGACCGGTCCATCGCCGTCGTCTCCGGCTTCCAGGGCGTCAACCGCGAGACGAACCGCATCGTCACGCTCGGCCGCGGCGGCTCGGACACCTCCGCCGTGGCGCTCGCCGCCGCGCTCAAGGCCGACCGCTGCGACATCTATACCGACGTGGACGGCGTCTACACGACCGATCCGCGCATCGTCTCCAAGGCCCGGCGGCTCGACCGCGTCTCCTTCGAGGAGATGCTGGAAATGGCGTCGCTCGGCGCCAAGGTGCTCCAGGTCCGCTCGGTCGAGCTCGCCATGGTGCACCGGGTGCCGACCTATGTGCGCTCCAGCTTCGACGATCCGTCGAGCCCCACCCCCGGCACCCTCATCTGCGACGAGGAGGACATCGTGGAACAGCAGATCGTCACCGGCATCGCCTATTCGAAGGACGAGGCCCAGATCACGCTCCGCCGCGTCGCCGACCAGCCGGGCGTGGCCGCCGCCATCTTCGGCCCGCTGGCTGATGCCAACATCAATGTCGACATGATCATCCAGGTCGTCTCCGACGACCAGGCGACGACCGACATCACCTTCACCGTGCCGACCGCCGAGTTCGAGCGGGCGACCGCGATCCTCAGGAACGCCCATGACCGCATCGCCTATGCGGACCTCCAGGGCGCGACCGACGTGGTCAAGGTTTCGGCGATCGGCGTCGGAATGCGCAGCCATGCCGGCGTCGCCGCCAAGGCCTTCCGGGCCCTCGCCGACAAGGGCATTAACATCCGCGCGATCACGACCTCGGAGATCAAGTTCTCCATCCTGATCGACGCCGCCTACACCGAATTGGCGGTCCGCACGCTCCATTCCCTGTACGGTCTCGACGCGGCCTGACCGAAACAGGCGGCGCCGCGCGCTTGCCGCATCGGCACGGCCTTTGCTATGTGCCTGCGGACGGACGACTCGTCCCGTTGACGAACGGCTTTTTTAAAGGCCCGCCACCGGAGCCGGCAGATGAGAGGCGCTCACGGCGGTCCGCGCGTTCTGCTGCGCCGCCTCCGCGAGGTGATGGCGGAGCCGGTCAGCGCTCAGGACCGTCTCGATAAGATCGTCGTCCTGATCGCCGCCAACATGGTTGCGGAGGTCTGCTCGGTCTACGTCATGCGGGCCGACAACGACCTCGAGCTGTTCGCCACCGAGGGTCTGAACCGCGAGGCCGTGCACCGCACCACGATGAAGGCCGGCGAAGGCCTCGTCGGCCTCATCGCGAGGGAGGCCGAGCCGCTATCGCTCTCCGACGCCCAGTCCCACCCCGCCTTCTCCTACAAGCCGGAGACGGGCGAGGAGGTCTACCATTCCTTCCTCGGCGTCCCGATCCTGCGCGGCGGCAACACGCTCGGCGTCGTGGTCGTGCAGAACAAGGCCTACCGCGTCTATGCCGAGGAGGAGGTCGAGGCCCTCCAGACCACCGCCATGGTGCTCGCGGAGATGGTGGCGTCCGGCGAGCTCCAGCCGCTGGGCCTTGGCGACGAAAGCGGCGGCATCGCCGCCCGGCGCCCGCTGCACCAGACCGGAACCGCCCTGTCCGACGGCATCGGCCTCGGCCATGTCGTGCTCCACCAGCCGCGCGTCGTCATCAAGAACCTCATCGCCGAGAACCCCGAAGCCGAGCTCGCCCGGCTCGAGGCCGCCATCGCCGAGGTCCGGGCCAATGTGGACCGGCTTCTGGAGCGCGGCGACGTCGCCCATCACGGCGAGCACCGGGACGTGCTCGAGACCGTGCGCATGTTCGCCAACGACCAGGGCTGGCTGCGCCGCATCCGCGAGGTGGTGATGACGGGCCTCACCGCCGAGGCGGCGGTCGAGCGCGTCCAGTCCGACAACCGCGCCAAGCTCATGCGCCAGACCGACCCCTATCTGCGGGAGCGGCTGCACGACCTCGACGATCTCGCCCACCGCGTCCTGCAGGCGCTGACGGGCAGCCGCATCGTGCCGCATCGCGACGCGATGCCCGACAACGCCATCGTGGTGGCGCGCGCCATGGGGCCGGCCGCCCTCCTCGACTACGAGCGCTCGCGCATCCGCGGCCTCGTGCTGGAAGAGGGCGGGCCGACGAGCCACATCGCCATCGTCGCGCGCGCGCTCGGCATCCCCGCCGTGTCCGAGGTCGCCAACGTGACCGGCCTGGTGGAAGCCGGCGACGCCATCATCGTCGACGGCGCCGCCGGCGAGATCCAGGTGCGCCCGCCGGCCGACATCGAGGCGGCCTATGCCGAGAAGGCGCGCATGCGCGCCCGCAAGCAGGAGCAGTACCGCGCCCTGCGCGACGTGGCGCCCCTCACCCGCGACGGGCAGCGCATCGCGCTCAACATCAATGCGGGCCTGCTGGTGGACGTGCCGCATCTGGACGATGCGGGGGCGGAAGGCGTCGGCCTGTTCCGCACCGAGCTGCAATTCATGATCTCCCACCGGCTGCCGACGACCAGCGAGCAGCAGAGCCTGTACACCCAGGTTCTGACCATGGCTGGCGAGCGGCCCGTCACCTTCCGCACGCTCGACATCGGCGGCGACAAGAAGCTGCCCTACATGGATGCGGTCGAGGAGGAGAACCCCGCCCTCGGCTGGCGCGCCATCCGCATCGGCCTCGACCGGCCGGGCCTCCTGCGCAGCCAGATCCGCGCGCTGCTGCGCGCCGGCGCCGGACGGCCGCTGAAGATCATGTTCCCGATGATCGGGGCGGCCTGGGAGTTCGACGAGGCCAAGGCGGTGGTCAACCGCGAGATGGCGCATCTGGAGCGCCACGGCTACCCGGTTCCGGCTTCGCTTCAGCTCGGCGTCATGGTCGAGATCCCCTCCCTGGTGCACCAGATCGGCGAGATCGCGGCGCGGGCCGACTTCCTGTCGGTCGGCTCCAACGACCTGATGCAGTATCTCTTCGCCGTCGACCGGGAAAACCGGCGCGTCGCCAACCGCTTCGACACGCTCTCCCCCGCCATGCTCCGCACGCTGAAGGCGATCGTTGACGGCGCCGGGCCCCATGGCTGTCCGGTCACCCTATGCGGCGAGATGGGCGGCAAGCCGATCGAGGCGATGGCCCTCATCGCGCTCGGCTACCGCGCGCTTTCCATGTCACCCGCCTCCGTGGGTCCGGTGAAGGCGATGCTGCTCAAGCTCGACGCCACCGACGCGGCGCGGCATCTGGACGGACTTTTGTCCGCCGACGGATGCGCCACGACGCTGCGGCCGCAGCTCCTCGCCTATGCCGAAGCCCGCGGCATCCCGGTCTAGGCATAGGGACCATGTCAGACATCGTGCTGCCCGACCGCAAGCTCGACGCCATTGTCGACCGTCACAGGCTGATCGAGGCCGAACTCGCCGCCGGCCCCGCCGCGGACAAGCTGGTCGCGCTGTCGCGGGAATTGTCCGAGCTGGAGCCGGTGGTGAAGACCATCGACGCTTACCGCGCCGCCCTGCGCGAGGTGGCGGACCTGGAGGCCATGGCCGCCGCCCCCGACACGGACGCGGAGATGCGGACCCTCGCCGAGGAAGAGCGCCCCGAAGCCCTCGCCCGCCGCGATACGCTCGCGCGGGAGGTGCAGCTCGCGCTCCTGCCCAGGGACGCGGCGGACGAGAAGAGCGCGATTCTGGAGATCCGGGCAGGTACCGGCGGTGACGAGGCGGCCCTCTTCGCCGGCGACCTCTTCCGCATGTATTCGCGCTATGCCGACGCAAGGCGCTGGGTTGTCGAGGTCCTGTCGGTGAGCGAAGGCACGGCGGGCGGCTACAAGGAAATTGTCGCGGAGGTCCGGGGCCGCGGCGTCTTCGCCAGGCTGAAATTCGAATCCGGCGTCCATCGCGTTCAGCGTGTGCCGGCGACGGAGACGCAGGGGCGTATCCACACCTCGGCGGCGACAGTCGCGGTCCTGCCCGAGGCGGAAGACGTGGACGTGGCCGTCAACGAGGCGGACCTGAAGATCGACACGATGCGCGCGCAGGGGGCTGGCGGCCAGCACGTCAACAAGACGGAATCGGCGATCCGCATCACCCACCTGCCCACGGGCACCGTGGTCTTTGTCCAGGACGAGCGCTCCCAGCACAAGAACCGGGCCCGGGCCATGGCCCTGCTGAAGGCGCGCCTCTATGACGCCGAGCGCCAGCGAGCCGACGCCGCCCGCGCAGCGGACCGGCGGGCGCAGGTCGGGTCGGGCGACCGTTCCGAGCGCATCCGCACCTATAATTTCCCTCAGGGACGCCTGACCGACCACCGGATCAACCTGACGCTCTACAAGCTCGACCAGGTGATGGAAGGCGATCTGGACGATGTCGTCGACGCGCTGACCGCCGAGCACCAGGCAGCCCTGCTTGCCGAGAGCGCCGCGTGACCGTGCCCGAGATTCCGCCGGAGACGCCGCGCAGCCTCGCCCGCTTCGCCATGCGCCAAGCGCTCGCCGAGGCGGGGATCGACAGCGCCGATCTCGACGCGCGCGTGCTGTTGACCGAGGCGCTCGGCGTGTCGGCCATGACGCTCGTCACGGAAGCGACGGCCCCGCTCACCGCCGCGGAGGCCCGACGCGCCACGACATTCCTCGCCCGGCGACTCTCCGGCGAGCCGGTCGCGCGCATACTGGGTTCCCGCGAGTTCTGGGGCCTGCCTTTCCGCCTGGGCCCCGGCACGCTCGTCCCGCGGCCGGACAGCGAGACCCTGGTCTCCAGCGTGCTCGCGGCGATCGGCGACGACGCCTCGCGGGCCGCCCCGCTCTCCGTCCTCGACCTTGGCACCGGCAGCGGCTGCCTGCTGGTGGCGCTGCTGTCGGAATTGCCGAATGCCATCGGATGCGGCGTCGATCGTGCCGCCGATGCCCTCGCGGTCGCGCGCTTCAACGCCCGTGTGAACGCGGTCGGCGATCGGGCGCAGTTCGTCGAGGGGCACTGGACGGACGGGCTCACGGGCCCGTTCGACATTGTCGTTTCCAATCCGCCCTATATCGAGAGCGCTGCGATTGCCGGCCTCGCGCCGGAGGTGCGCGAGCACGACCCGCTTCTGGCGCTCGACGGCGGGCCGGACGGGCTCGACGCCTACCGCGCCATTATCGCGGAGCTGCCGCGCATCCTCAAAACCGGCGGCCTCGTTGCCTTCGAGATCGGCGCGTCGCAGGGGACGGCGGTGACGGCGCTTCTGGAAACCGCCGGTTTTCGGGCCGGACCGGCAGTGCGGGACCTTGGAGGCCACGAGCGCGTTATCCTCGCGCGGCACCGGTGACAGGCGGGCACCCTGCGACACCGCCGCATTGACGATATCCGCGCAAAAACTGGAAAAATGCTTGGCGCACCCGACATGAGCCGCTAATGTCGGGCTCGGAATCGGATCAGAGAGAGCGGCTTCGGCCGCGCGGCGTCCCGGTTATGGGGCTTTCCGGCAGGGCGCTGATGATCCGCTGAACCACCCAAATGGCCGCGCGTCAGGCTTGATCCAGCTTCGGATCGCCGGGTTTGCGGCAGTGACGTGGGCACCGTCCGTAAGGGGCGGTCCTGGGGAAGAGGACGACGGGTCCCTGATCGCAACGCGACCCTCGACATCATTTCGCGCCTGCACAGTCAGCGCGATGTCCGCCGGCGGCCTGACAAGAGGCGCTGACAGCGGCCCGGCGTGGGACGGCCATGAGCCCGCCCGCGCGGTTCGACCGGCATTGTCTCGCAGCAGAAGGTCTTGAAGACTGAAGATGAGACCCAACCACCAGAACAACCGGCGCATGCGGGGTCGTAACAACAACCGCAAGGGCCCGAATCCGCTGACGCGCTCCTACGAGTCGAACGGCCCGGACGTGAAGGTCCGGGGCACGGCGCAGCACGTGGCGGAGAAGTACATCCAGCTCGCCCGCGACGCGCAGTCCTCCGGCGACCCGGTGATGGCGGAGAACTATCTCCAGCACGCCGAGCATTATTACCGGCTGATCGCGGCCGCCCTCGCGGCGCAGCAGCCGCAGGGCCAGCCCCGTCCCTTCGACGAGGCGGGGAACGATGCCGATGACGGGGATGACGGCGAGGAGGAGAACGACCGTTTCGCCTTCAACCCGCCGCCGCAGCAGAACCAGCAGAACCAGAACCGGCCGCACCAGCCGCAGAACCAGGGCCAGCCCGCCTTCGGCGACGACCAGCCCGGCACCGGCCCGCAACCCTTCCTCGGCGAGGGCGAGGGCGGCAACCGGGAGCAGCGCTTCGGCGACCGCGGCCCGCGCCGCGACCGGTTCAACGACCGGCCGCGCTTCAATGGCGACCGGAACGACCGCGGCGACCGCCGCGAGCGCTTCCAGCGCGACGACCGTCCGCAGCAGGCGGAAGGCGGCGAGCGCCCCGAAGGCGAGCGCCAGGATCGTGGCGAGCGCCAGGATCGCGGCGAGCGTTTCGGCCGTCGCGACCGGTTCCCGCCGCGCGGCCCGCGCCCCGAGGCGGCCGAGGCCGACCAGGGCCTTCCGGCCTTCCTGACCAACCCGGTCCGCGCCGCGCAGGCGGAGGCTCCGGCCGCACCGGTCACTGCGACCGAGCCGGTCGTGTCGGACGAGACGCCGGCCCCGCGCCGCCGCGGCCGCCCGCGCAAGGTTGTCGAGGACACGCCGGCCGCCGAGTGAGGCGACCGGCACGATGGTGAATCGGACGGGAGGGCTTTCGCCCTCCCGTTTTCGTTTCCGGACGTGGCTGTCGCTCGCCTCAGGCCTCCGCCTCGTGCGGCGGGTCGCCCACATGGACCTCCGCGCCCTCGCCCAGGAGGCCGCCGCGACGGATCTTCAGATAGACGCCGCAATCCACGTGGCCGAGGCTGCGCAGCATCGCCTTCGGGATGTCCATGTCCCGCTGGCCGGTCGCCGGGTCCACATTGGTCGCGGCGCATCGGTCGATGGGCTTCTCCACGGAGAGCCGGATGCCGGACGCGGTGGTCAGCGTCTCGCCGACGAGGCGGAACTCCTCCCAGGGCTCCAGCCCATCGACATAGATGTTGCCGCGAAAGCGGAGCGGATCGATCGGCGCGCCGACGATGTCCTCCAGCGCGCGCACGCTAGCGAGGTTGATAAGCGAGACGAAGCCCGACCGGCTGTCGGTGAAGCGGAAGCCTTCCGGCGCAGCCAGAACCTTGGGCGCACCACGCAGCTCGTAGCGCATGAAGGCGACGAAGAAGGCCTCGATGGCCTCCCGCCCCCGCGCCGTCGTAAGGTCCCCGCGGGCGCCCGGCCGGCCGCCATGCTCGATGACGAGTTCGCCCGTCGCGTCGTCGTAACGGGTGTGCAGCTGCGCCAGCCGCTCGTTGCGCATCAGCATCAGGAACTTGATCTTGGGCTGGTGCTCCGGCGCCGCCGGATCGAAGCCCGACGGGCCGTTCTCGATGGCGAAGAGCCGATCGCCGGGGAAATAGGCGCCCGCCTCCAGGAAGACCCGCGCCAGTTTCTCGGGCGAGAGCCCCTTGACCGGGTAGCGGTGAAGCGACGCGACGCGCATCGTCTGGACCATGGCCTATCTCGGCGAGTCGCCTGATTTCCGTCAAGGCGCGCGATCGGGCGCCGGCGCCCCTTGGCGTTGCGGGGTTGCAACACCTACATGGGAGTCACGAGGCGGCGCCCGACCGGGGCCGCCCGCATGACAGGAGCGCGGACCGGGCTTCGGACGGGGCGCGCGGCCAGGAGATCGGGAATGGACATCGAGAAGTATACGGACCGTGCCAAGGGCTTCATCCAGGCCGCGCAGACCATCGCCCTGCGCGAGGGACACCAGCATTTCGCGCCCGAGCACCTGCTGAAAGCGCTGCTCGACGACAAGGAGGGCCTCGCATCCGGCCTGATCACACGGGCGGCAGGCGATGCGCGCCTCGCCGGTCAGCTCGCCGACCAGGCGGTCGCGAAGCTTCCCAAGGTCCAGGGCGGCAACGGCCAGCTCTATCTCCTCCCCCAGCTCGCTCGCGTGTTCGACGCCGCCGAGCAGGCAGCGCAGAAGGCCGGCGACAGCTTCGTCACGGTCGAGCGCCTGCTGCTCGCGCTCGCCATCGAGAAGGACAACGAGGCCGGCCGCGCGCTCGCCAAGGCCGGCGTGACGCCTTCCGCCCTCAACGGCGCCATCGAGGCGATCCGCAAGGGCCGCACTGCCGACAGCGCCTCGGCCGAGAACGCCTACGACGCGCTGAAGAAGTATGCCCGCGACCTCACCGAGGCGGCGCGGGACGGCAAGCTCGACCCGGTCATCGGCCGCGACGAGGAGATCCGCCGCGCCATCCAGGTCCTGTCCAGGCGCACCAAGAACAACCCGGTTCTCATCGGCGAGCCCGGCGTCGGCAAGACCGCCATCGTCGAGGGCCTGGCGCTGCGCATCGTCAACGGCGACGTGCCCGAGAGCCTGAAGAACAAGAGCCTGCTCGCCCTCGACATGGGGGCGCTCATCGCCGGCGCGAAATATCGCGGCGAGTTCGAGGAGCGGCTGAAAGCCGTGCTCAACGAGGTGACGGCCGCGGAGGGCCAGATCGTCCTGTTCATCGACGAGATGCACACGCTCGTCGGAGCCGGCAAGGCGGACGGCGCGATGGACGCCTCCAACCTCCTGAAGCCCGCCCTCGCCCGCGGCGAACTGCATTGCGTCGGCGCCACGACGCTCGACGAGTACCGCAAGCACGTGGAGAAGGACGCGGCCCTCGCCCGCCGCTTCCAGCCCGTCTTCGTCTCCGAGCCCACGGTCGAGGACACGATCTCGATCCTGCGCGGCATCAAGGAGAAGTACGAGCAGCACCACGGGGTTCGCATCGCCGACTCGGCGCTCGTCGCCGCCGCGACGCTCTCCAACCGGTACATCACCGACCGGTTCCTGCCCGACAAGGCGATCGACCTCGTCGACGAGGCGTCCTCGCGCCTGCGCATGCAGGTCGACAGCAAGCCGGAGGAGCTCGACAACCTCGACCGCGAGATCATCCGTCTCAAGATCGAGGGCGAGGCACTCAAGAAGGAGAGCGACGCAGGCTCGCGTGACCGGCTCCAGCGGCTGGAAAAGGAACTCGCCGACCTCGAGGGCCAGTCCGCGACCCTCACCGCCAAATGGCAGGCCGAGAAGGACAAGCTCGGCCGCGCGGCGGACCTGAAGAAGAAGCTGGACGAAGCGCGCACCGAGCTCGCCTCCGCGCAGCGCCAGGGCCAGTACCAGCGCGCGGGCGAACTCACCTACGCCATCATCCCGCAGCTGGAGAAGGAACTCGCCGACGTGGAAGCGGCGGAGAATGCCGGCGGGCTCATGGAGGAGGCGGTGACGCCCGACCACATCGCCCAGGTCGTTTCGCGCTGGACGGGCGTGCCCGTGGACAAGATGCTGGAGGGCGAGCGCGACAAGCTCCTCAAGATGGAAGAGGCGCTGGCGGCCCGCGTCGTCGGCCAGGCCGAGGCCGTGGCGGCGGTGTCGACGGCTGTGCGCCGCGCCCGCGCCGGCCTGCAGGACCCGAACCGGCCCATCGGCTCGTTCATGTTCCTGGGGCCCACCGGCGTCGGCAAGACGGAGCTGACCAAGGCGCTGGCGAACTTCATGTTCGACGACGACAACGCGCTGATCCGCATCGACATGTCCGAATATATGGAGAAGCACTCGGTCGCCCGGCTCATCGGCGCGCCCCCCGGCTATGTGGGCTACGAGGAGGGCGGCGCCCTCACCGAGGCCGTCCGCCGGCGGCCCTATCAGGTCGTGCTGTTCGACGAGATCGAGAAGGCGCATCCGGACGTCTTCAACGTCCTGTTGCAGGTGCTCGACGACGGGCGGCTCACCGATGGCCAGGGCCGCACGGTGGACTTCCGCAACGTGCTCATCGTCATGACCTCGAACCTCGGCGCCGAGTACCTCGTCAGCCAGCCGGAGGGCGAGGACAGCGAGGCGGTGCGCGACGAGGTGATGGGTGTGGTGCGCGCGCATTTCCGCCCCGAATTCCTCAACCGCGTGGACGAGATCGTGCTCTTCCACCGGCTGAAGCGCTCGGAGATGGGCGCCATCGTGGACATCCAGATGAGGCGCCTCGCGCGCCTGCTGGAGGACCGCAAGATCGTCGTCGACCTGCACGAGGACGCCCGCGAATGGCTTGCGGGCAAGGGCTACGATCCGGCCTACGGCGCGCGGCCGCTGAAGCGGGTGATCCAGAAGGCGGTGCAGGACCCGCTCGCGGAGATGATCCTGGCCGGCGAGGTGAAGGACGGGGACGTGGTGCCGGTCACCGCCGGACCGCTCGGCCTCGTCATCGGCGACCGTGCCGTGGAGGCCCGGCGTCCGCCGGAGGCCGTGCTGAACTAGGACCAGGAACCGATCCCCCCGGCCGCCTGTCGGAGGCCGGGGGATGGACTGTCAGTTGGACGCGACGATGGTGCGGACCTTGCCGCAATAGACGCGGTTGGCCGCGCTCATGCCCTTGGCACCGTGGCCGCTCTGGTAGCGCATGACCGTGCCGCACGTATCGCCGCCGGCCAGCCGGTAGGCCTGGGCGAGATATTTGATCCCGTAGCGCAGGTTCGTGTCCGGATCGAACAGGCCGGCGACCGAGCCGCCATAGCCGATGCCCCGCGCGGTCCGGTGGCTGATCTGGGACAGGCCGATATAGGACCCGTTCCGGGCCTGCGGATTGTAGCGGCTCTCCACGCGGATCACCGCGTCCGCGAGCGAGACCGGGATGCCCTGCTCCTTGGCATGCCGGGCGATCAGCGACCGGATGGTCTCGGACGGCGCGCCGCGCAGCGCCGTCGTCGCCCGCGTCTTCGTCTCAGGCTTGATCGCCTCGGCGCTTTCGCCCGGCTTCACGGGGCTAGGGGTGACGGGAGGCTGCGCCGCGCCGGAGGGCGACTCAGGCAGCAGAGCACCGACCTGTTGGGGGAAACGCCCGGGATCGTTCTCGGCCCGGGCAGCGGAAACCATGGCTCCATGTGCGCCGGCGCACGCAACGATTGCCAGCGACACGGTCCAACGGGAATGCGCCATCAAGTATCTCCATGGGAGGTTCATCGGATCGACGACGCGTATGGGCCGCCGCAATGGGGCGACAATGCGTTCACTTTCTGATGAATCGAGGCAAAGCCCGCCTGTGGCGCAAGTACATCAGCAGAACGACGCTGAGGCGCGCCAACTATTGCCTTACGATAACAGAAACTTGGCTGACCTTAAGCGGAGCGGCATAAGCTCGATTTTCGAGCTACGATCAGAAGGCCGACGGGCGCTCTTTCAATATCGACGTCGCCAAATTGCCACAACGAAGCGGCAGCTTGCGCGGGAACCAAACCGGCGACATCACGTTCATCGTCTGATTAAGCGAAGGCCGCACCGCGGCCGGATTCCAGGGAAGGGTACCCACATGAAGAAGATTCTGGCGGCTTCGGCCATCGCTCTCACCGTCGCGGCGTGCAACACGCCGGGCGAACGCGCCGCGGGCGGCGCCCTCATCGGCGGCGCCACCGGCGCGGCCATCGGCGGCCTGGCCACCGGTCGCGCCGGCGGCGCGGTCGCCGGCGGCCTGATCGGCGCCGCGGGCGGCGCGATCATCGGCGCCGGCACGGCTCCGCAGTGCCGTGAGTACATCTATCGCGGCCGCCGCTACCAGGAATGCTGATTGTCTGACGGCATGGGCTGACGCCCGGGCCATCGGATCGACGAGGAAGGGCCCGCGGCTTGCTGCGGGCCTTTTCTTGTGCGCGCCGCTGTGGAAAGAGCGAACGCAGCATGTCCAGCCTCGTCCCCGACAGCCCGCTCGCCGCCAAGGTCTTCCCCTCGCCCAATCACGGCGAACGCAAGGACGGCCGGCGGCCGGACATGCTGATCCTGCACTATACGGGCATGGCGGAGGCCGGCGAGGCGCTCCAGCGCCTCTGCAACCCCGCCGCCGAGGTCTCGGCGCATTACTTCGTCTTCGAGAACGGGCACGTCCTCCAGCTCGTGCCCGAAAGCCGCCGCGCCTGGCATGCCGGCGCCGGGGCCTGGGCGGAGGAGACGGACATCAATTCCTGCTCGATCGGCATCGAGATCGCCAATGCCGGCCATATGGGCGGGCTGCCGGCCTATCCGGAGGCGCAGGTCGAGGCTGTCACCCGCCTTGCGGCCGACATCGTGCACCGCTGGTCCATCGCGCCCGCGCGCGTCCTCGGCCATTCGGACGTCGCGCCGACCCGCAAGGAGGATCCCGGCGAGCTGTTTCCCTGGGAGCGCCTTGCCGTCGCCGGCATCGGCCACTGGGTGAAGCCGGCACCGATCGCGGGTGGCCGCTTCTTCGCGCAGGGCGACCAGGGACCGCCGGTGGAGGCCTACCAGGCCATGCTGGCGATGTATGGCTATGTGCTCGATGTCAGCGGGACCTTCACGCCGGAGACGGCCGCCGTGACCCGCGCCTTCCAGCGCCATTTCCGCCCCGAGCGCGTGGACGGCGTGGCGGACGCGTCCACGATCACGACGCTGCGGGACCTGATCGCCTCGCGGGACTGACCATACGCAACCTGTCCGTTCCATGACCAAGATGTAACTCGCGCTGGACCTGGTTTTGCGCGATGAATCACGGCGGCGCCGCATCTCCGGCGCCAGTCCGGGGATTTCGTGTTGGCCAGGCATACGCTTATCGGTGTCGGTTTCGCGGGCCTGCTCGTGGCGGCAGGCGCCTGGTGGCTGGCGGGCGCCGGCGGCTCGCGATCCAACGAGCCGGCCTATCGGACCGCCGCCATCGACGCGGGGCGGATCGTCGCCAGCGTGCGGGCCACCGGCACGATGAACCCGGTGACGACCGTTCTCGTCGGCTCGCAGCTCTCCGGCCAGATCATCGAGATCAACGCCGATTTCAACTCGCCGGTGAAGGCGGGCCAGGTCATCGCCAAGCTCTTCTCCGAGCAGATCCGCTCGCGCCGCGACGCGGCCGCCGCAGACCTCGCGCAGGGACGCGCCGATCTTGCACAGCGCCGCGCCCAGCTCGACCGCGTGCGCGCGACGCGCCAGAAGGCGGAAGCGACTTTGCGCGACCAGCAGGCGGTAGGCGAGCGCATCGCCGCCCAGCTCGCCGAGGCGCGCCGCAACAACGAGCGGCAGAAGGAGCTGACCTCCCGCGGCGTCGGCTCCGCGACCGCGCTGGAGGCCTCCACCACCCAGCTCGAGGTGCAGACCGCGACGCTCGCCTCGAACCAGGCGCAGGTCGCGGCGGCGCGGGCCGAACTCGTCGGCCTCGACGCCGACATCGCCCTTGCCCAGGCGCAGGTGCAGGCCGCCGAGGCGGTCATCCTCGCCCGCGAGGCCAAGCTCAAGGACATCGAGATCGACCTCGGCCGCACCGACATCCGCTCGCCGGTCGACGGCGTCGTAGTGCAGAAGCAGATCGAGCTCGGCCAGACGGTCGCGGCCTCGCTCAATGCGCCGACGCTCTTCACCATCGCGCAGGACCTGTCCGAGATCGACATCTACGCCAATGTCGACGAGACCGATGTCGGCCGCATCCGCGAAGGCCAGCCGGTCTCCTTCACCGTCAACGCCTATCCCGAGCGGGTCTATCGCGGCCGGGTCAAGATGGTGCGGCTCGCCGCCCAGACGGTGCAGAACGTCGTCACCTACACCGCCATCGTCTCGGTGCAGAACCGCGACATGACGCTCTTGCCGGGCATGACCGCCAACCTCCAGATCCTCACCGAGGAACGCGGCGAAGCTGTTCGCATTCCGAACGCAGCCTTGCGCTTCCGCCCGTCGGGCGCCTCGGCGCCGGCGCAGGACCCCGGCCAGGGGATGCAGGCGGGCGCCGGCCCCGCCGCCATGCTGGACGGCCTTCAGGAACGGATCGGGGCCGAAGTGAAGCCGACAGCCGAGCAGCAGGCGACCATCGCCGCGATCATCGACAGGCGCAGGGATGCCCTCGCCTCGCGGCGGCAGGGCCGTCAGAACGTTGAGCCGGCAACCGGCCCGCGCGGAGGCGGCGATCCGCAGGCCCGGCAGGCGGCGCAGGCGGAAGCCCGCCAGCGCCTCGTCGCCGAAATCGGCGCGGCGCTCGATCCGGAGCGGCGCAAGCGCTTCGAGGCGATGGTTGCAGGCGGCGGAACCTCCCGCCGCGGTGTTTCCGGCCGCGTCTATGTGCTCGACGGCGCGGGCCAGCCCCAGCCGGTCGACGTGCGCGTCGGCGTCACCGACGGCGCCTATACCGAGCTCGTCTCCGGCGACCTGAAGCCCGGGGCGCAGGTCGTCGTCGGCGGTGGGCCGAGGGCGACGGCCGCTGCGCCGGCCGGTCCGCGCGGACCGCGCGGCCCCAGGCTGTTCTGACCATGGCCCTCCTGGAGGTCCGCAAGCTGACGCGGGTCTACGAGCTCGGCGGCGAGAAGGTCGTGGCGCTCGGCGGCGTGTCGCTGGACATCGAGGCCGGCGATTTCGTCGCCGTCATGGGCCCGTCCGGCTCGGGCAAGTCCACGCTGATGAACCTGATCGGGTGCCTCGACCGGCCGACCTCCGGCGCCTATCGCCTGGATGGGATCGCGGTCGAGACGCTGGACGCGGACGGGCTCGCCGCCTTGCGAAACCGCAAGATCGGCTTCGTCTTCCAGCAGTTCAACCTGCTGCCGCGCGCCGATGCGCGCACCAATGTCGAACTGCCGATGGTCTATGCCGGCGTGCCGCCGCAGAAGCGGCACGAGAAGGCGGCCGCGGCGCTTGCCCGTGTCGGCCTCGTCGACCGCCAGGGCCACCGGCCGATGCAATTGTCCGGCGGCCAGCAGCAGCGGGTCGCCATCGCCCGCGCGCTCGTCAATGACCCCTCCATCGTCCTTGCCGACGAGCCGACCGGGGCCCTCGACAGTCGCACCGCGCTCGACATCATGGCCCTGTTCCAGGCACTGAACGCGGAGGGCGTGACGATCGTCATCGTCACCCACGACCCGGAAGTGGCGCGCCACGCCCGCCGCGTCGTGCGCTTCCGCGACGGACATATCGTCGCCGACGAGCGTCAGGAGCCGCTGGATGCCCGCGAGGCCCTGGCCGGACTCGACGGAGCGGCGGCGGCATGAGACTGCTCGAAGCGATCCGCGCCGCGCTCGGCGCCATCTCGGCCAATGCGCTCCGCTCGGCGCTGACCATGCTCGGCATCGTCATCGGCGTCATGGCGGTGATCGCCATGGTGGCCATCGGCTCCGGCGCCCGGGACGTTGTCACCCAGCAGATCCGCAGCCTCGGCGGCAACCTCGCCATCGTCACCCCCGGCAACGTCACCCAGGGCGGGGCGCGCCTCGGCGCCGGCGCCGCTTCCACCCTCACCGACGAGGACGCGCTGGCTATCGCCCGCGAGGTGGAGGGCGTCGTCGCCGCCGCGCCCTTCGTGCGGGGCAACGCCCAGCTCGTCTATGGCGGCGCCAATTGGTCGGCACCCGTCTATGCGGTCACGACCGACTATTTCGTCGCCCGCGAATGGGACGTGGAGCATGGCCGGCTCTTCGACCCGGAGGAGGTGCGCAAGGGCGAGATCATCGCGGTCATCGGCCAGACCGTGGCGCGCAACCTCTTCGGCGAGGCCGATCCGATCGGCGAGACGATCCGCGTGCGCAACGTCCCGTTCCGCATCGTCGGCGTGATGGCCACCAAGGGCCAGTCGAGCTTCGGGCAGGACCAGGACGACGTGGTCTTCCTGCCGCTGGAATCCGGCCGCCAGCGCGTCATCGGCCGCAACTACGCCAAGGCGCGCTCGGTCGGCTCCATCTTCGTGAAGTTCGAGACGGCGGAGGTCATCCCGGCGGGCATCGAGCAATTGTCCGGCCTCCTGCGCCAGCGCCACCGCATCCAGCCGGAACAGGAGGACGATTTCTCCGTCCGCAACCTCACCGAGATCGCGGAGACCGTCTCCGCCTCGGCGAACACGCTCTCGCTGCTGCTGGCGGCGGTGGCGGGCGTGTCGCTGCTCGTCGGCGGCATCGGGATCATGAACATCATGCTCGTCTCGGTCACCGAGCGGACGCGCGAGATCGGCCTCAGGCTCGCGGTCGGCGCCCGCCCGCGCGACATCCTCTCACAGTTCCTCATCGAGGCGACGACGCTGGCGACTTTGGGCGGCGCGGTGGGCGTCGCGGCGGGCATCGTCGCGGCCAAGCTCGTCGCCGGTGCCTTCAACTGGCCGACCCTGATCTCGCCCGAAGCGATCCTGATCGCCGTCGGTTTCTCCGGCCTTGTCGGCATCTTCTTCGGGTTCTACCCGGCCCGCCGCGCCGCAAGGCTAGACCCGATCGAGGCGCTGCGGCGGGAATAGAACGCGCGCCCGTGCCTACCGCCGCGCGATGACGGCCGCAGCGACCAGGGCGGCGGCGGCCAGCAGCGAGGGCAGCGTGAAGTCGCCCGTCCGGGCGGCGATGAAGCCCGCGACCGCCGGTCCGACCATCTGACCGAGCGCGAAGGATGCGGTCATCATCGCGATGGCCTGCCGCTCGCGGCCCGGCGACACGGCGCGCACGGCCACGAGCCCGAGGGCGGTGACGGCGATGAACGTGCCGCCGAGCAGCGCGGCGCCGACCAGGGCCGCAACGGCGCCGTCGAGGAGGGCGGTGAGCGCGACGCCGACCGCCTCCACCAGGATGGCGGCGACGAAGGCGGCGCGCACGCCGATCCGCTGCGCGATGCGGTTCCAGACGACGACCGATGGCGCTCCCGCGAGGCCGACCACGAGCCAGACCGCCGTCTCCAGTGCCGGGCTTCCTTCGGCGCTGCGCACCATGGCGACGATGAAGGTGGCCGTGACGATGTAGCCGAAGCCGAACAGGCCGTAGGATATGACGAGCGGCCGCGCCGAGGCGGCGGCGGGCCCCTCCGATTGCGCGGGCGGCGGGGCGGGCGGCGGCTCCCGCCGCGTCAGGACGGCCAGCGGCACGGCGGCGAGGGCCGCGGCGATGGCGCCGAGCACCAGCCAGTCCGCCTGCCAGAGCACCGCCGGCCCGGCCGCGACCGTGGCAGCGACCGCCAAGGCAGACAGGGCGATGCCGCAGCCCACACCCGCATAGACGATGGCGACGAGCTGGGGCCTGCCGGCGCGGGCCAGCCCGTCGAGCGCGATGCTGGAGGTGAGGACGAGGACGAAGGCGCTGGCGAGGCCGCTCGCCAGTCGCAGGGCGGCCCAGGCGGCAAAGCCCGTGGCGATGCCCATCGCCGCCGTGGTGACGACGCTGGCGACCAGCGCGCCGGCCAGCCACAGCGTGCGCGGACCGACGACGATCCGGCTCGCGACCAGCAGCGCGCCGGCAAGGTAACCGGCGAAATTGACCGAGGCGAGGAGCCCGGCGGCGTCGATGGAGAGCCCGGCGCCCGCCACCATATGCGGCAGGACGGGCGTGTAGGCGAAGCGCCCGATCCCCATGGCGGCGGCGAGCGCGAGCGCCCCCGCCAGCGCGAGGAGGACCGGAGAGCCGGGCTTTATTCCGCCGCCTGGATGTAGGCTGCCGGATCGTAGTTCAGGATCGGGGACAGCCAGCGCTCGACCTCGCGCACATCCATGCCCTTGCGGGCGGCATAATCCTCTACCTGATCGCGCTCGACCTTGGCGACGCCGAAATAATGCGCCTCCGGCTGGGCGATGTAGAGGCCCGAAACCGACGAGCCGGGCCACATCGCATAGCTTTCGGTAAGGCGCACATTGATGCGCCGCTCCGCCTGGAGAAGCTCGAACAGGGTGGCCTTCTCGGTATGGTCGGGCTGGGCGGGATAGCCCGGCGCCGGCCGGATGCCGCGATAATCCTCGCGCACCAGGGCCTCGGCATCGAGTGCCTCGTCCGGCGCATAGGCCCAGAATTCCTTGCGCACCCGCTCGTGCATCCGCTCGGCGAACGCCTCGGCGATGCGGTCGGCCAGTGCCTTGACCATGATCGACTTGTAGTCGTCGTTGGCGCGCTCGAACCGCTTGGCGACGCGGTCCTCCTCGATGCCGGCCGTGACGACGAACCCGCCGATATAGTCGGCCTTCGTGCCCTGCGGTGCCACGAAATCGGACAAGGCGAGATTGGGCCGGCCATCGCGCTTGGAGAGCTGCTGGCGCAGGGTGAAGAACGTCGCCAGCCGCTCCGCCCGGCTTTCGCCGGTATAGAGGGCAATGTCGTCGCCAACGGCGTTAGCGGGCCAGAACCCGATGATCGCTTTCGGGTTGAACCAGCGTTCCTCCACGATCCGGCGCAGCATGTCCTGCGCGTCCTCGTAGAGCTGGCGCGCGGCGGCGCCCTGCGCCTCGTCTTCAAGGATCGCCGGGAAACGGCCTTTCAGCTCCCAGGTCTGGAAGAAAGGCGTCCAGTCGATATAGGGGACGAGCTCGGCGACGTCGTAGGTGCCGAAGACGCGGGTGCCGAGGAAGGTAGGCTTGGGCGGCGCGTAAGCCGCCCAATCGACCTTCATCGCGTTGGCGCGCGCCTTCTCCAGCGGCAGGCGCAGCTTGTCCGCCTCCGAGCGGGCATGGGCCGCGGCCACCTTGGCGTATTCGGCCTTCAGCGTGTCCACGTAGGGCCCGCGCTGCTCGTTCGACAGCAGCGAGGACACGACGCCGACGGCGCGGCTCGCATCGGTCACGTAGACCGCCTGGCCCTTGGAATAGTTCGGGTGGATCTTCACCGCCGTGTGCACGCGGCTCGTCGTCGCCCCGCCGATGAGCAGCGGTACGTCGAAGCCCTCGCGCTCCATCTCGGCGGCGACATGCACCATCTCGTCCAGCGAGGGCGTGATCAGACCCGACAGGCCGATAATGTCGACCTTCTCCCGCCTCGCGGTCTCCAGGATCTTGGCGGCCGGCACCATGACGCCGAGGTCGATGACCTCGTAATTGTTGCACTGGAGGACGACGCCGACGATGTTCTTGCCGATGTCGTGGACATCGCCCTTCACCGTGGCCATCAGCACCTTGCCGGCGGCGGCGGCCTGGGTGAGGCCCTTCTCCTCCTTCTCCTGCTCCATGTAGGGCATGAGGTGGGCGACCGCCTGCTTCATCACGCGGGCGGACTTCACCACCTGGGGCAAGAACATCTTGCCGGCGCCGAACAGGTCGCCGACGACGTTCATGCCCGCCATCAGAGGGCCCTCGATGACATGGAGCGGACGCTCGGCCGCGAGGCGCGCCTCCTCCACGTCCTCCTCGATGAAGTCGGTGATGCCGTTGACGAGGGCATGCTCCAGCCGCTTCTCCACCGGCTGCTGGCGCCAGGCGAGGTCCGCCTCGCGGGCCTGCTTGCCGGCGCCGCCCTTGTAGCTCTCCGCCAGTGCGACGAGCCGCTCGGTCGGCGAGAGCGCCTCGCCCTCCACCTTGCGGTTCAGCACCACATCCTCGCAGGCCTCGCGCAGGGCGGGTTCGATCTCGTCATAGACCGCAAGCTGACCGGCATTGACGATGCCCATGTCCATTCCCGCCTGGATGGCGTGATAGAGGAACACCGCGTGCATCGCCTCGCGCACCGGCTCGTTGCCGCGGAACGAGAAGGACAGGTTGGAGACGCCGCCGGAGATATGGGCGTGAGGCAGGTTCGCGCGGATCCAGCGCGTCGCCTCGATGAAGTCGACGCCGTAATTGTCGTGCTCCTCGATGCCGGTCGCCACAGCGAACACGTTCGGATCGAAGATGATGTCTTCGGGCGGGAAGCCGACCTCCTGCGTGAGGATGCGGTAGGCCCGGGCGCAGATTTCCGTCTTGCGCTGGAACGTGTCGGCCTGACCCTGCTCGTCGAACGCCATGACGACGACCGCCGCCCCGTAGGCGCGGCAGACGCGCGCCTCCGCCAGGAACTTCTCCTCGCCCTCCTTGAGCGAAATGGAGTTCACGATGGCCTTGCCCTGGATGCATTTCAGGCCGGCCTCGATGACGTGGAACTTGGAACTGTCCACCATCACCGGCACGCGCGCGATGTCGGGCTCGGCGGCGACGAGGTTCAGGAACTCCACCATCGCCTTCTCGCTGTCGAGCAGGCCCTCGTCCATGTTGATGTCGATGACCTGCGCGCCGCCGGCCACCTGGTCGCGCGCCACGTCGAGCGCGGCGGCATAGTCGCCGTTGGTGATCAGCTTGCGGAACTTGGCCGAGCCGGTGACGTTCGTGCGCTCGCCCACATTCACGAACGGGATGTCCGGCGTGAGCACGAAGGGCTCAAGGCCCGACAGACGCATATAGGGCTTGTTTTGCGGCAACGCGCGCGGCGCCTTGCCCCGCACGGTCTCGGCGATGGCGCGGATATGCGCCGGCGTCGAGCCACAGCAGCCGCCGACGATGTTGACGAAGCCCGCATCGGCGAATTCGCCGATCATGCCCGCCATCGCCTCGGGGCTCTCGTCGTAGAGGCCGAATTCGTTGGGCAGGCCCGCATTCGGATAGGCGCAGACCAGCGTGTCCGCGATCTTCGCGATCTCCTGGATATGGGCGCGCATCTCCTTGGCGCCGAGCGCGCAGTTGAGGCCGATGGAGAACGGATCGGCATGGCGCAGCGAGTACCAGAACGCCGTGGGCGTCTGGCCCGACAGGGTGCGGCCGGACAGGTCGGTGATCGTGCCGGAGATCATGATCGGCAGCGTCGCGCCTGTCTCGACGAAGACCGCCTGCGCCGCCGCCACAGCCGCCTTGGCGTTCAGCGTGTCGAAGATCGTCTCGATGAGGATGATCTCGGCCCCGCCGACGATGAGCCCGCGCACCTGCTCGGCATAGGCCGTGAAGACCTCGGCGAACGTTACGGCGCGGTAGCCCGGATTGTTCACGTCCGGCGAGATCGACAGGGTACGGTTCGTCGGGCCGATGGCGCCGGCGACGAAACGCCGGCGGCCGTCCTCGCCCTGCGCCGCGAGCGCCGCCTCGCGTGCCAGCCGGGCGCCCTCGCGGTTCAGCTCGAACACGATGTCCTCCATCGCGTAGTCGGCCTGCGCGATGGTGGTGCCGGAGAAGGTGTTAGTCTCCACGATGTCCGCGCCGGCGCGGAAATAATCAAGATGGATCGCCCGGATCGCGTCCGGCTGCGTCAGGATCAGGAGGTCGTTGTTGCCCTTCTGGTCGTGGGCATGGTCCCGGAACCGTTCGGCGCGGAAATCGGCCTCCGAAAGCTTCAGGTTCTGGATCTCCGTCCCCATGGCGCCGTCCAGCACGAGGATGCGCTCGGCGGCCGCAGCCTTGAGCGCGGCGAGGACTTCGGCGCCGTCGGCGGGACGGATGATGGAATCGGACATCGGCAATCTCGTTTCGTTATCGTTCTTTGGACTCTCGGGCGGGCCTTACCCCGACCATCACGTCCCGTCTTGAGGCGTCGTCAGACTTGGGCTCATGCCGCCGCGACGGCGGGCGCTTCCGGCCGGGCCCTGAGGCCCAGCAGGTGGCAGATGGCGTAGACGAGGTCGGCCCGGTTCATCGTGTAGAAATGCAGTTCGGTGACGCCCCGGTCGACGAGGTCGATGACCTGCTCGGCCGCGACGGCAGCGGCGATCATGCGGCGGGTCTCCACGTCGTCGTCCAGGCCCTCGAACCGGGCGGCGAGCCAGGCCGGCACGCTGGCGCCGGTACGGGTCGCGAAACTCGCCGCCTGCTTGAAGTTCTGCACGGGCAGGATGCCCGGCACGATCGGGATGTCGATGCCCCGCGCCCGGACCTTGTCGAGGTAGCGCAGATAGACGTCGTTATCGAAGAAGAACTGGGTGATGGCGCGGGTGGCGCCCGCATCGACCTTGGCCTTCAGCGCGTCGATGTCGGCGTCGAGCGAAGGGCTTTCCGGATGCTTTTCCGGATAGGCGGAGACGGAGACATCGAAATTCCCGATCCGGCGGATGCCGGCGACGAGGTCGCAGGTCTGGGCATAGCCGCCGGGATGGGGCTCGTAGGCCGTTCCGAGCCCGCCGACCGGGTCCCCGCGCAGGGCCACGATATGGCGCACGCCCGCGGACCAGTAGGACCGGACCACCTCGTCCACCTCGCCGCGGGTCGCGGCGACGCAGGTGAGATGCGCGGCGGGCTTCAGGCTCGTCTCCTCCACCAGCCGCTTGACGGTGGCGTGGGTGCGCTCGCGGGTGGAGCCGCCGGCACCGTAGGTCACGGACACGAAGTGGGGGGAGAGCGGCGCAAGGCGCTCGATCGAGGCCCACAGGGTCTTCTCCATCTCCTCCGTCTTCGGCGGGAAGAACTCGAAGGAGACCTTGACGGGCCGGGCGCCGTCGCGGCTGGGGCGGAAGGAAACGGGTGACATTCAGGCGACCTCCCGGCCGGGTTGGTTCAAAGGAAAATCGGTGACGACGCGCCGGTCCTGGCCGAGCCAGAGCGACACGGTGAGCTGCTGTGGACGGCCCGGCGGCGGAGCGAGATCGCGGGTCGCGACGCAGTCGAGATCGCCGTCGCGCAGCCAGACCGCCACCTGCTCGCGGGTGAAGCCGAGGCGCCGATGGGCGTGGCTCTCGCGCAGGAATTCCAGATCGTGGGGCGCGAAGTCGACGACGAGCAGCCGGCCGCCCGGGCTGACGAGCGAGGCCGCCTCGCGCAGCGCCCAGGCCGGATCGTCGAGGTAATGCAGGACCTGGTGGATCACCACGAGGTCGAAGGCGTTGCGCTCCACCGGCGGGGCGAGAATGTCGCCCTGGCGCAGTTCGACGCGATTGAGCCCCGCTTTTTCCAGCTGCGCGCGGGCGACGCCGAGCATGGCGTGGCTCGCATCGACGCCCACCGCCCGCCGGGCATTCGGCGCCAGGAGGGCAAGCATCCGGCCCGTGCCGGTGCCGAGATCGAGCAGGGCGTTGACCGGCCGGGAGCCGACGACCTCCAGGATCGCCTGCTCCACCGCCGCTTCCGGCGCGTGGAGGGAGCGCAGGCGGTCCCAGTCGGCCGCGCGGCTGGCGAAATAGGTCTGGGCCGCCTGCGCCCGGGCGGCGCGTACGGCGGCGCGGCGGTCGCGGTCGGCGGCCAGGGCCGGATCGACCGGCGACAGGGCAGCAAGTATGCCGTGGGCGAGCCCCGCCCGCTCGTCGTCGACCAGCCGGAAGAAGGCCCAGGAGCCCTCGCGGTGCCGCTCCACCAGGCCCGCCTCCACAAGGAGCTTCAGGTGCCGGGACACGCGGGGCTGGGACTGGCCGAGAATGTCGGTGAGATCGGACACGGACAGGTCGCCCTCGCCGAGCAGCGCCAGGATACGCAGGCGCGTCTCCTCGCCCGCAGCCTTCAGCGCGGCGACCATCACATCGAGACTGGCCGGACCTGCGTTCACCGATCCCTCATCGGAACGACATATAAAGATATGTTTATATGAAGATGGCGGAGCCTGCAAGCGTTTGGGGGACAGTCGCTCGGGCGTAGCTAACGCGCTATGGGCTTCGAGGCTCGGCTGCGCCTCGCACCTCAGCATGAGGACCATTGTGAAGGCCGAGCGCCATCAGGAGCCTCATTCCGAGGTGAGGCCGCGAAGCGGCGGCCTCGAAGGACGAGGCGTCACTCTCTCCGCCTGCCGCCGCCCTACCGGAACGGCGGCTCGTCGAAGCTGCGCAGCTTGCGCGAATGAAGCGACTGGCGGTCTCCGCGCAGCATGTCGACGGCGGTGAGGCCGATCAGCAGGTGCTCGCCCACCGCCCGCTCGTAGAAGGCGTTGGCGGCGCCCGGCAGCTTGATCTCGCCGTGGAGCGGCTTGTCGGACACGCAGAGCAGCGTCCCGTAGGGCACCCGAAGGCGGTAGCCCTGGGCGGCGATCGTGCCGGATTCCATGTCGACCGCGATGGCGCGGGACAGGTTGATGCGCCGCCGCTCGTGGGTCCAGCGCAGCTCCCAGTTCCGGTCGTCGTTGGTGACGACCGTGCCGGTGCGCAGGCGCTGCTTGAGCTTCTCGCCGCTCTCTCCGGTGACTGCCGCCGCCGCCTTCTGCAGCGCGATCTGCACCTCGGCCAGGGCCGGGATCGGGATATCCGGCGGCAGGAGCGCATCGAGGATCCGGTCCTGCCTCAGATAGCCGTGGGCCAACACGTAGTCGCCGATACGCTGCGACTGCCGCAGCCCCCCGCAATGGCCGATCATCAGCCAGCAATGGGGCCGCAGCACCGCCAGGTGGTCGGTCATGTTCTTCGCGTTGGACGGCCCGACGCCGATATTGATCAGCGTGACGCCCTGTCCGTCGGCCCGGCGCAGGTGATAGGCCGGCATCTGGTACCGATGCCAGGGCAGCGCCGCGATCAGGCGCTCGGCCTCGGTGCGGTCGAGATCCCGCGCGATGGTGAGCCCGCCCGGCAGGACGAGATCGGTATAGGGCCCGTCCCCGCCAATCTGGTCGAGCCCGTGGCGGACGAACTGGTCGACATAGCGGTGGTAGTTGGTCAGCAGGATCCAGGGCTGCACGCAGCGCCAGTCGGTGCCCGTGTAGTGGACGATCCGCCTCAGCGAATAATCGACCCGCGCGGCGTCGAAAAGCGACAGCGGCCGCGGCGCGCCCTCCGGCAGGTCGTAGGTGCCGTCGGCGATCTCGTCGCCCACCGCCGAGAGCATCGGCGCCGGGAAGATGCTGGCCAGCTCCGCCGACGTCACCGCACCGCGGCCAAGTTCGTCGCCCCGCTCGAAAACATAAGGATACGGGATCTCCTGCCCGCTGACGCCGACCGAGATCGAGGCGCCGTAATCCTCCACGAGGTAGGACAGCTGCGCGACCAGATAGTCCTGGAACATGTCGGGCTGCGTCACCGTGGTGACGTAGGTGCCCGGCCCCTGGAACTTGCCATAGGCGCGCGCGATGGACGGCTGCGGGCCGTGGGCGACGTAGGTTACGGCAAGCTCGGGATAGCGGAAACGGGCCCTGTCGGCGGCGGACGGAAGTTCGCGCGTTTCGAAATAGCGCTCGAGGGCGGCCCTGAGCGCGCCGGTCGCTTCGCCATGAAGCCGGATCAATTCCGCCACCGCCTGGCGCGGCGTCAGCGGGCCCGCTCTCGTTCCGTCCGTCATGGTCTCTCCCACAATGCGTTCGCGGCAGCGCGCAGGCCCGGATGCGAAAAGGCGCGCGCCGGTGGGCACGCGCCGGTGAACGTCGGCAGCCGGTCGGCTATTCGACCTTCAGGTCGCCCGCGGCCGTCTTGCCGCGCTCCGTCCTCAATTCGAAGGACACGGCCTGGTTCTCCGCCAAGGCCTCCAGACCCGCCTCGCGCACCGCCGAGACATGGACGAAGACATCCCGCCCCCCATCCTCGGGTTTGATGAACCCGAAGCCCTTCTGGGGGTCGAACCACTTCACGGTCCCCTTCGCCATGGCGCCTGGCCTCCATCCGCGGGTTGCCGGACCCGCTCGCATCGAGTCAAGGCCGATGGACGGCGCACGTCAATGCGAAAGTCGAAGCGGTCAGCCCGTCTTCTCCACGAAGCTGTCGAGCACCATCTTGCGCCCCGCCTTGTCGAAATCGACGGTGAGCTTGTTGCCATCCACCGAGGCGACCGCGCCGGGCCCGAACTTCACGTGGAAGACCCGGTCGCCCTCCTTGAGCCCGGACGTAGCGCCGGTGGAGCGGGCGGTGAGCTCGCCCTCGATCGTCACCGGGCCGCCGCGCTGTCCTCCGGGCCGGTAGGCGCCGCCGCGCTCGGAGAAGCCGCCGCGCGACCCGCCATTGCCGCCGAACCCGCCGCCCTGCCGCTGCGCGCGCTGCCAGCCGGGCGTGGAATAGGTCGAGGAGAACGGCTCGATCCGGTCGAAGCGCGAGCCGCCATAGCCGCCCTGGTGGAAGGAGGCCGGCGCCTCCAGCACGTCGACGGCGCCTTCCGGCAATTCGTCGATGAAGCGGGAGGGGATCGTCGCGTTCCACAGGCCGTGGATGCGCCGGTTGGTGGCGAACATGAGCTTGGCGCGGCGGCGCGCCCGCGTCAGGCCCACATGGGCGAGGCGCCGCTCCTCCTCCAGACCCGCGCGGCCGCTCTCGTCGAGCGCACGCTGGTTGGGCAGCAGCCCCTCTTCCCAGCCGGGCAGGAAGACGGTGTCGAATTCCAGGCCTTTGGCCGCGTGGAGCGTCATGATCGAGACTCGCTCCGCCCCGTCGCCGTCATTGGCCTCCATGACCAGCGAGACATGCTCCAGGAAGGACTGCAGGTCCGGGAATTCCTCCATGGAGCGCACCAGCTCCTTGAGGTTCTCCAGCCGCCCCGCGGCATCGGCCGAGCGGTCGGCCCGCCACATGGCGGTGTAGCCGGATTCCTCCAGCACGAGTTCGGCAAGCTCGGAATGAGGCAGCGCATCCACCGCCCGGCTCCAGCGCTCGAAGGCGATGACGAGATCGCGCAGCGCCCCGCGCGGCTTGGGCTTCAGCTCCTCGGTCTCCACCACGAAGCGTGCCGCTTGGAGCAGGGACATCCGTGCGGCGCGGGCATGGTTGTGGAGGATCTGCACCGTCGCGTCGCCGAGGCCGCGCTTGGGCACGTTGACGATCCGCTCGAAGGCGAGGTCGTCGGACACGTTGGACACGCAGCGCAGATAGGCGAGCGCGTCGCGGATCTCGGCCCGCTCGTAGAAGCGCGGTCCGCCGATGACCTTGTAGGGCAGGCCGAGCTGGACGAAACGCTCTTCGATCTCGCGCATCTGCGCCGAGATGCGCACCAGAACAGCGATCTCCGAGAGCTTGTGGCCCTTGTGCTGGAGCGCCTCGATCTCCTCGCCGATGAGGCGGGCCTCTTCTTCCGAGTCCCAGGCGCCGGTGATCGTCACCTTCTCGCCGGCGACGTCCTCCGTGCGCAGCGTCTTGCCGAGCCGGCCTTCGTTCTTGGCGATGAGATGGGAGGCCGCCGCAAGGATATGGCCGGTCGAGCGGTAATTGCGCTCCAGGCGGATCACTGTCGCGCCGGGAAAGTCGTGCTCGAAGCGCAGGATGTTGTCCACGTCCGCGCCGCGCCAGCCATAGATGGACTGGTCGTCGTCGCCGACGCAGCAGACATTGTTGCGGCCCTGGGCGAGCAGGCGCAGCCAGAGATACTGCGCGACGTTGGTGTCCTGGTACTCGTCCACCAGCATGTAGCGGAACCGGTCCTGGTACTGGCGCAGCACGTCCGGGTTCTCGCGCCACAACCGCAGGCATTCCAGTAGCAGGTCGCCGAAATCGGCCGCATTCAGGACCTTCAGCCGCTCCTGATAGAGCGCGTAGAGCGCCTGCCCCTTGCCGAAGGCGAAGGCGGCCGCCTCGCCATGGGGCACCTTGTCGGGGGTGAGGCCGCGGTTCTTCCACCCGTCGATGGTGCCGGCCAGCGCCCGGGCCGGCCAGCGCTTGTCGTCCACGTTCTCCGCCTGCAGCACCTGTTTCAGCAGCCGGATCTGGTCGTCGGTGTCGAGGATCGTGAAGTCCGATTTCAGTCCGACGAGCTCGGCATGGCGCCTCAGGATCTTGGTGCCGATGGAGTGGAACGTCCCCAGCCACGGCATGCCCTCCGCCACCGGCCCGGCAATCGTCGCCACCCGGTGCTTCATCTCCCGCGCGGCCTTGTTGGTGAAGGTCACGGCCAGGATCTCAGAAGGCCGGGCACGGCCCGTGGCGATGATATGGGCGATGCGCGTCGTCAGGACGCGGGTCTTGCCGGTGCCCGCGCCGGCCAGGACAAGCACGGGCCCTTCCGTGGTCTCCACCGCCTGGCGCTGTTCCGGATTGAGCCCGTCCAGATAGCCCGCGCCCGCCGCCACGCTCGCCCGCGCGCGCGCCGCCAACCCTCCGGGACGGGGCGCATGGTCGGGCGCGCGGGACAGGGCGGAGGGATCGGACGGCACGGAAATCTGAAACTCGCGGTTGATTCGGACGGGCGGCGGCCCTGCCGGAAAATGGACCAAAGAGCGAACGGCGTCGAGGCTGGCGCGTTGACGCGTCGCCTCGTCGGCTGAAATCCGGTGTCCTATATCTCGCAGATGGGGATGGTGACCCCGAACCGGAAGGAGAACCGAGCGATGCGCCCGACCATCATCTGCGCCGCCTGCGCCGCGGCGATGTCGCTGGCCGCCACCGGCGCGATGGCGCAGAACGCCATCGAGAACCAGATCCAGAACCAGAACCGCCAGCTCGACCAGATGCTGCAGAACCAGGGCGCCCTGCGCCAGCAGCAATTCGACAATTCGAGCATCCGCCTGCGGCAGGACCAGGACAGGGACAGGGTGCCGAACTATCCTTCGACGGCGGACCCGCAGCGGCGGCGTTGACGCTTCTCCGTCAGTGCCGCGTCCCGGCGAGCGCAGGCTCCGGCTCCTCGCGCCGTTCGCCACGGCGCTTCAGGCCAAGGCCCGGCGCCCCCTGTCCCGCCCGCGGCAGGCGGGCGTGAGACGTCTTCATAAGGTCGAGATTGGCGGCGATATCGGCCGGAAACGGCGCCGGGCGCCGCGTCTCGAGATCCACATGGACCGAGACGCATTCGGCCGTGGCGGCGACCCAGCCCTCCGCGGCATCGCGGATCTCCATCCGGTAATGCAGCGCCTTGTCGTCGAAATCGACCAGCTGCACCGTCACGCGGACCACGGCATCCGCCATGAGCTCGCGCCGGAAGCGGGTGTGGCATTCGGCGAGGAAGTAGGAGGCCCGTCGCGAGGCCGGGTAATCCGGGCCCATGCCGATCAGCCCGAAGGCCTCGTCCATCGCCCGGTCCAGCAGCACATGGTAGTAGGCGAGGTTGAGATGCCCGTTATAGTCGATCCAGGCCGGCTCGATCCGCATCCGCGAGGATACGAATGGCGCGAAGAACAGGACGGGGGCGGCGTTGATCTCGCTCACGACAGCCTTCCCGGGTTCTGATCGGCATCGGCAGAACTGGACAATGCCTCTTTGCGAGGCGACCTGCCGCTAAGTTATCCACAGCCATCATCGTCAAGAAATCCCAGAGGCGCAAGCCATGAACGCCAATACGCCAGCCTCATTTTCGCGAACGCCTGCCGAAGCGGTTAAGGCTGCGTTGACCGAACTTGCCGCAACTTTCGGCAATCGGCTCGTGACGAGCCAGGCCGTGCGCGACCAGCACTGCAACACGCTGAGCTGGACGGCCTCCCAGGCGCCCGACGGCGTCCTCTATCCCCAGACGACGCAGGATGTGGCCGACGCCGTGCGCATCTGCGCGCGCCACAAGGTTCCCGTGATCCCGTTCGGCACCGGCACGTCGTTCGAGGGCCACACCAACGCGCCCGCCGGCGGCATCTCCATCGATACGTCCATGATGAAGGCCATCGTGTCGGTCCATCCGGAGGATCTCGACGTCACGGTGGAGGCCGGTGTCACGCGCAAGGAGTTGAACGAGCACCTGCGCGACATGGGCCTGTTCTTCCCCATCGACCCCGGCGCCGACGCCTCGCTCGGCGGCATGGCCTCCACCCGCGCCTCCGGCACCAATGCGGTCCGCTACGGCACGATGCGCGACAACGTGCTGGCGCTGGAGGTCGTGACGGCGAGCGGCGAGGTCGTGCAGACCGGCCGCCGCGCCCGCAAGTCGTCCGCAGGCTACGACCTGACGCGCCTCTTCGTCGGCGCAGAGGGCACGCTCGGGGTCGTGACCAGGGTGACGCTGAAGCTCCATGGCATCCCGCAGGCGATCTCCGGCGGCTTGTGCCCCTTCCCCTCGGTGGAAGCCGCTTGCCAAGCGACGATCCTGACCATCCAGTCGGGCATCCCCATCGCCCGGATCGAGCTTCTGGACGCGATGCAGGTCCGGGCCTGCAATCTCTACTCCAAGCTGACGCTCCCCGAGACACCCATGCTCTTCGTGGAATTCCACGGCACGGATGCCGGCGTGCGCGAGCAGTCCGAGTTCTTCGGCGAGATCGCCGCCGACCTCGGCGGCGGGCCGTTCGAATGGACGACGAGGTCCGAAGAGCGCACGAGACTCTGGCAGGCGCGCCACGACGCCTATTGGGCGGCCATCGCGCTCAGGCCCGGCGCCCAGGGCATCTCCACCGATGTTTGCGTGCCGATTTCCCGGCTGGCCGAATGCGTCGCCGAGACCCAGGCCGATATCGAGGCGTCCGGCCTTCTGGCGCCCATCGTCGGCCATGTGGGCGACGGCAATTTCCACGTCCTGCCGCTGGTCGACGTCAATGACCCCGCCGAGGTCTCCCGCGGCAAGGCGTTCGTCGAGCGGCTCGTGCAGCGAGCCCTCGCCATGGAGGGCACCTGCACCGGCGAGCACGGCGTCGGCCAGATGAAGATGAAATATCTGGAGGCCGAGCATGGGCCGGAGGGGCTGGCGCTCATGCGCACGCTGAAGAAAGCGCTCGACCCGGACAACATCATGAACCCGGGCAAGATCGTCGCCCTGTGATCGGCCCGCGGGTCGCCTTGCCCCCGTTTCGGCCTAACTCTTGCGGTGAAGGCTCGTCTTCGGCGCCCGGCATCGGGTAGAGTCGGGCCGACCACGGATGAGAGGATCGACTTGCGGGACTTCCTGACCGCCCTTGCGGCCATCGTGATCCTGGCGCTGGCCGCGGCGCTGGTCGGCCCGTGGTTCGTGGACTGGAACGCCCACCGCGCCACCATCGACGCCCGCCTGTCCGAACTGGCGGGCCGGCCGGTGCGCACCGAGGGTCGCCTGTCCTTCGCCCTCCTGCCCTCGCCGCAGGCGCGCATCGCGACGGTCCTTGTCGGCGAGGACGGCACCGCGACGGCCCGGATCGACGACCTGTCGGTGGATATCGCGCTCGTGCCGCTCCTGCAGCGGCGCGTCCAGGTCAACGACATCCGGATCGGCAAGCTCGACGTGACGCTGGGCGTGGACCAGCAGGGCGAGGCCCGGGTGCCACCGGCCCGTCCCGCCACCGCCCTCCCCGACTGGCCGGTTTCCCTGGAGCGGCTGGCGCTTGGCCACGGCTCGCTGCGGGTTGTGCGCGCCGATGGCGGCCAGACCGTGATCAATCCGATCCAGCTCGTCGCGCAGGCGCAGTCCCTGACCGGACCGTGGCGCGTTCAGGGCCATGCTGGCGACGTCGCCTTCCGCGTCACCACCGGCGCCCGGGAGGCGGACGGGCGCGTACGCACCGTGGCGGCGATCGGCGGCGAGCGGCATCCCCGCCTCGATTTCGACGGCCTGCTCGGCCCGCGCATCGACGGCACGATCAAGGTCTCCATCGGCCCGCCGGTCCAGCCCGTGGACAGCGGCCCTCCGGTCCCGATCATCCTCAGCGGCCCGGTCAAGGGTACACCACGCCAGCTTGCGGCCGACGAACTGAAGCTGGAGATCGCCGACGGTCCCACCGCCCTGCGCTTCGACGGGAAAGGCTCGCTCGACGTCACCGGCGAGCCGCGGCTCGCCCTCGACTTCGCGGCGAAGTTCGTCGATGCCGACGCCTTCCTGCTCTCGCCGGCGGGAAAGCAGTTCCTGACCCGTTCCGACCGCGGCTTCGGCGGCTGGCCGCTGGCCACCGCGATCACGCTCAAGGTGGACACGCTCACCCTCGGCAACGAGGAGACCGGCGCCCTGGACGCGGCTGTCGCCATCGGCGAGGGCGGCGCCCTGCTCCAGCGTCTGTCCGCGGTCCTGCCTGGCCAGGCCAAGGTTCGCTTCGAGGCTCAGCCTGGCAGCCGCCCCGGCGGCCTGTTCGGCCGGCTCGAGCTCGACGCGGCCAAGCCGGAGCCGCTCGCGGCCTTCATCGCCCAGCTCAACGGCCCCGCTACCGCCATCCGCCTCGCCGGCGAGAAGCCCTTCACGCTGAAGACCGACGTCATCGCCACGAGGCAGGTGCTGGCGGCGCCGGCCCTGCAATGGGCGTCGGGTGACGCGCGCATCACCGGCGCGGTGCGTTACACGCCGCCGGAGAGCGAGACCGCCCGCGGCCGCCTGGACGCGCAATTATCGACAGCCGCCTTCGACCTGGAGCGCCTGCCGGCTCTCGGAAACCTGCGCCGCAACATGGCGGCGGTGGATTTTGACATCCGCCTCGATGCCCGCGACGTCCGCTTCGGCGCCAATGTCCGTTCCGGCACCGGGACCGTCCAGGCCCATCTCGTCGCCGATGCGTCCGGGCTCGACATCCGCACTCTCGACATCGCCGACGTCGCCGGCGCGAGCGCGCGCGCCTCCGGGCGCCTTTCCGACGCCGGCGAGGGCCGCATCGAGGGAGCGGTCCAGGCCGCGCAGATCGGGCCGTTAATGGCCCTGGCGGGCAAGATCTGGGACGGCGAGCACATCGTGACCGGCCTGCCCGCGGGCGTCGGCCGCGCCGCGCTCGATGCCAGGTTCAATGTGGAAGCCTCGAACCGGTCGGCGGACCGGGCGCTGGTCGGTCGCCTGGAGGGCACGAGCGGCGCCGGAATGACGGTCGCCGCCGAGGGCGCCATCGCCCGCGACGACCAGGGCGCGCTCGACGAGATTTCCTCCGCGCAGATCAGCCTGAAGGCAAAGGACGGCGGCGATCTCCTGCGCCTGGCCAACCTCGCCGCGCCCGGAATGCCCACCGGACCGGGCGAGGCCCTGATCGAATTCGGCCGTCGCCCGCGCCTCGGCGCCGTCGTCTCGCTATCGGGGCGGGCGGATGGCTGGAGCATCACGACCCTGAGCCCGATCCCCCTGCGCGGCCGGGTCGAGACGCGGCGCGAAGGCACGTTCCGGTTCCAGGTGGCCGACGCCACGCCCTGGTTGCGCGACTGGCAGCTCGTGACACCGGCCGACCGGCAGGTGCGCCAGGCGGGGCTCGACGTGAAGATCAGCCCGACCGGCGGGCGCTGGTCGCTCGAGCCGCAGGGCCGGATCGGCGCGATCGACGTCACAGGGGAGCTCACCGTCAACCCGGCGAGCCGCTCGGTCAGCGGCGCGCTGCGGCTCGGGAGCGCCTCGGTGCCCGCTCTCGTCACCTGGGCCGGGCTCAATCCCAGCGCTCCGCCGCGCCCCGGCACGATCTGGAGCATCGCGCGCTTCCCCGAAGCCCAACCCATGCCTTTCAATGCCGAGGTCGCGCTGGCCGTGGCGGAGGTCGATCTCGGCGAGGGCCGGGTCGGCCGCAACGGCGAGGGCACCCTGCTGATCGGCGCCGATTCCATCGCCCTACGCCCGTTCCGCGTCGATTACGGCGGCATCACCGTGTCCGGCGAATTGTCGGCCAACCGTCAGGGCGGCCGGGCCGCACTCGCGGGTGAGATCGGCTTCAGCGATCTCCTGGCCCTGAGCCCGACGGCGCAGACGGTCGCCGGAGGCCGCCTGGGCGCTCGCCTGCGCTTCGGAGCCTCCGGCGAGACGCCGACCGCCATGGTCGCCAACGTCTCCGGCGCCGGTCAGGCGCGGTGGAGCGGCATCGCCATCGCGAATCTCTCCCCGCGGGCGGCGACCGAGGTCGCCCGCGCCCAGGCGGGCACCGAAGGGGCCTTCCCGAGCGCCGAGGAGATCGCGCGCAGGATCGGAGCGGCGCTCGATGCCGGGCCCTTCATCCCGACCCAGCGGGACCAGGAGATCCCCGTCACGCTGAGCGCGGGCGTGCTCCGCTTCGGGCCGCTGATCGGCGAGACGGCGGAGGCGCGCCTGTCCGGCCAGTTCACCTTCGATCTGCGGTCTCTCGCCATCGAGGGCCGCGCCAACATCCAGGCCACGGGATCGCCGCCCGGCTGGATCGGCGGCGCGCCGCAATTCGCCGTGTCCTGGCAGGCCCAGGCCGGCCAGCCTGCCATGACGCGGACCGTCGATGCCGTGCCGATGGTGAATGGTCTCGCCGCGCTCAGGCTCAGCCGTGAGGTGGAAAAGATCGAGCAGATGGAGGCCGACGACCGCGAGCGGGCCTTCCACAACCGGCGCCTGCGCGCCGAGCGTGAGCGCAATGCACCACCGCCGCCCGCGCCCGAGCCACCGTCCGTTCCGCCGGCTCCGCCGCCGCCGCCGCCAACACCCCTGCCGCCGCCGGAGCCTCAGGCCCCCGCAAGCCGGCCGCCAGTACCGCCGTCCTCGGGCTCGATCCGGTCGGCACCGGCACCCCGCGCGCCGGCGCCGCTCGACATCACGCCGCGCTGAGCGTCACGGCCACCGGACGGTCGGCGGCATCGAGGACAGGATCGAGGCGACGTTGCCGCCGGTCTTGAGGCCGAAGATCGTCCCGCGGTCGTAGAGCAGGTTGAACTCCACATAGCGGCCGCGGCGCACCTGCTGCTCGTGGCGGTCGGCTTCGCTCCAGGCCGTGCCGGCGTTCCGCCTTACGATCTCGGGATAGACCGCGAGGAACGCCTCGCCGACGCCGCGGGTGAAGGCGAAGTCCCCGTGCGGGTCGCCCGACCAGAGATAGTCGTAGAAGATGCCACCGATGCCCCGGGGCTCGTTGCGGTGCTTCAGATGAAAATACTCGTCGCACCACGCCTTGTAGCGGGGATAGTCCGCTTGCTGATGCGGCGCGCATGCCCCGCGCATCGCCTCGTGGAAGAGCTGCGTGTCGGGGTCGTCCTGCACCCGCCGCCGGTCGAGCACGGGCGTCAGGTCCGCGCCGCCGCCGAACCACGGCTTCGTGGTCACCACGAAGCGGGTGTTCATGTGAACCGTCGGCACGTTCGGGTTCCAGGGATGGGCGATCAGCGAGATGCCGCCAGCCCAGAAGCGCGGATCGTCGGCCGAACCGGGGATCTGCCCGCGGAATTCCGGCGCGAACGTTCCATGGACGGTGGACACATGGATACCGGCCTTCTCGAAGACGCGGCCGCGCAGCATCGCCATCGTGCCGCCGCCACCCTTGGCTCCGGAATGGTCGGTACGCTCCCACGGCGTGCGCTCGAACCGGCCTGGCGCGGCCGGAGCATCGGCGTCGAACGGGCCGGCGCACTCATTCTCCAGCGACTCGAAGGCGTCGCAGAGCCTGCCCTGCAGCTCGGCGAACCAGAGCGGAGCGCGGCGCTGCAGATCCGTCACGTCGGCGGGGTCGAAGGGGGCCGCCCCGGGGGTGCTATCGGTCATGAACCGTTCCTATCAGCGGCCTGAAGCGGGGGCCACGCCCGCAATTGCCGCAAGGCCTCGCCGGCTATCATCCCCGCCGCCACGGCGACGTTGAGCGAGCGCAAGCCCGCTGCGACCGGAATCGCGATCCGCGCATCGGTCGCCGCGTGGACGTGGTCCGGCGCGCCAGCGCTCTCGCGGCCCATCATGACGACGTCCCCGGCCCGGAAGGCGAAATCGGGATAGGCGATCGCCCCGCGCGTTGTCGCCAGGACGAGCCGGGCGCCCTCCTCCCGCCGCACCGCCTCAAAGGCGGCGAAGTCGGCATGGCGGCGGATCGCGGCCCGCTCCAGATAGTCCATGCCGGCCCGCCGGAAGTTGCGGTCCGAGGCGTCGAAGCCGGCCGGCTCCACGATGTCGAGCCCGATGCCGAGGCAGGCGCAGAGGCGCGCGATCGTCCCGGCATTCTGCGGGATATCGGGCTGGAAAAGCGCAATCCGGATCATGCGATCCGCCATAATGGCCTCGCAATGCGGGCGCCAGTGCCTATGTCAGCCTCACAGCCCGGCGCGGACAGTCCGGGCCAGGAAACCGCCGTCCATCCCATGCTCAAGCGCTTCTATGGCTGGCTGGAAAGCCGAATCCAGGTCTTCGCGCCGTTCGACGAGACGGTGACGCCGCCGGACCGGCTGAGCCGCTTCATCCTGTTCTATGTCGGCAGCGTCGGCGGGTGGTTCGTCGCGGTGTTCCTGAGCGCGCTGGCACTGGCCGCCGTCGAGGCCGTGCTGCTCATCCTCGTCGGCCGCGTCGTCGACCTCCTCGGCTCGGGCAGCCCCGCCGCCGTGCTGGAGCGGAGCGGCTGGTGGCTGATCGGCCTCGCCGCGAGCCTCCTCCTCGTCCGGCCGCTCGTTCACGTCGTCAACGAGGGCGTGATCAACCAGGTCGTGGTGCCTCAGCTGACGAACCGCATTCGCTGGCGGACCCATGTCTACACGCTCGGCCACTCGCTCTCGTATTTCCAGGGCGATTTCGCGGGCCGGATCGCCAACCGCATCACGCAGGCGGGCCCGGCCATGCGCGACGTGGCGGTCGAGACGCTCGACGTCGTCGTCTTCGTCGTCGTCTACGCCATCGTGGCGCTCGGCGCCTTCTCCACGGTAAGCCTCTGGCTGGCGGTGCCGACGCTCGGCTGGATGGCCGGCTACGTGCTCCTGATGCGCTATTTCGTGCCTGAGGCGCAGAAGCGTTCGCTGAAGGTCTCGGAGGACCGCTCTGCGCTGATCGGGCGGATCGTCGACAGCTACACCAACATCCTCACCGTGAAGCTCTTCGCCCGGGCGGACGCGGAGAAGTCGGCGGTGCGCTCCACGATGGAGAGCCATACCCGCTCCTATCTGCGCTCGATGCGGCTCTTCACGGAAGTGAAGTTCATCCTCATCCTGCTGAACACGCTCCTCGTCGTGGCGACCGGCGCGGTTGCGATCTGGCTCTGGCAGGCCGGCCGGATGACGCCCGGCGAGGTCGCCGCGGGTCTCGCGCTCACCTTGCGCATCGGCGATATGTCGAGCTGGTTCATGCAGGTCCTGCGCCAGATCTTCGATAATGTCGGCGTCGTCCAGGAGAGCATGGAGACCATCGCCAAGCCCCATCAGGTGGTGGACGCGGCCGATGCCGTGCCCCTGCAACCCGCGGCGGGCCAGCGCGGCGACATCCGCTTCCAGAACGTCTCGTTCCATTACGGGCGCGGCGGCGGCATCATCGAGGACCTCAATCTCCACATCCGCCCCGGCGAAAGGGTCGGCCTGATCGGGCCGAGCGGGGCGGGGAAGTCCACGATCGTCAACCTGCTCCTGCGGCTCCACGACCTGGAGGGCGGGCGCATCCTGGTGGACGGACAGGACATCGCGCGCGTGACGCAGGCCTCCCTGCGCGAAGCCATCGCCGTGGTCACGCAGGACACCTCGCTCCTGCACCGCTCCATCCGGGACAACATCGCCTACGGGCGCCCCTCCGCCGCCGAGGAGGAGATCGAGCGCGCCGCGCGGCTCGCCCGCGCCCACGAGTTCATCCCCGGCCTCGAGGACCACAAGGGCCGCCGCGGGTACGATTCGCGGGTGGGCGAGCGCGGCGTTAAGCTTTCCGGCGGGCAGCGCCAGCGCATCGCCATCGCCCGCGTCCTCCTCAAGGACGCGCCGATCCTGATCCTCGACGAAGCGACTTCGGCACTCGATTCGGAGATCGAGGCCGCGATCCAGGCGGAGTTGAAGACGGCGATGGAGGGCAAGACGGTGCTGGCCATCGCCCACCGGCTCTCCACCATCGCCGCGCTCGACCGGCTGATCGTGTTGGACAAGGGGCGCATCGTCGAGGAGGGGCGCCACGACGAGCTGGTTTCGGCCGGGGGCCTCTATGCCCGGCTCTGGCGCCGCCAGTCCGGCGGCTTCATCGGCACGGCGGACGAGGTCGAGGCGGCCGAGTAGGATCCATCGCCCGCGCTGCTGGAACCGATCACATATCGCCATTGGGCAATCGGCCGGCCGCAGCCTACAAGGCTCGCCATCATGCGACAGGATCGGACGCAGCCGGCCGGAGCCGGCCATCCCTATTGGCTGGAATTGAAGGCGACGCTGGCGCTGAGCTGGCCGCTCGTCCTCGCCAACCTCGCCCAGATCGGCATGACGACGACGGACGTGGTCCTGCTCGGGCGGCTGAGCCGCGAGGCTCTGGCAGCCGGCGCGCTGGCGGGCAACCTCTACCACGCGACCCTGATCTTCGGGATCGGCCTCGTCACGGCGGTGTCGCCGCTCCTGGCCGAGGAGTTCGGCCGGCGGCGCCACGCGGTGCGCGAGGCACGCCGCACCGTGCGCCAGGGCCTGTGGACGGCCGTGATCATCACCCTGCCGCTCTGGGTCCTGCTGTGGAACGGCGAGCGCATCCTGCTGCTCCTCGGCCAGGAGCCACGCCTCGCCGCCGATGCGGGCGCCTATCTGCGCGCGTTCCAGTGGACATTGCTGCCCGTGCTCCTGTTCATGGTGCTGCGCCACTTCATGGCGGCCCTGGAGCGGCCCGGCTGGGCGCTGGCCGCGGCCCTGGTGACGCTCGTGGTCAACGGCATCCTGGCCTGGGCGCTGATCTTCGGCCGGCTCGGAGCGCCCGCGCTCGGCCTCGTCGGCGCGGGCATAGCGACGTCCATCGCGACGACGCTGCAATTGCTGATGATCGTCGCCGTGCTGCTGCGCGAGCGGCGCTTTCGCCGCTATCGGCTGTTCGGGCGGCTCTGGCGCGCGGACTGGTCGCGCATGGCCCGGATCTGGCGCATCGGCACGCCCATCGGCGTGATCCTGATGTTCGAGATCACGGTGTTCAACGCGGCCGCCTTCCTGCAGGGCCTGCTCGGCGCGACGTCGCTCGCCGCCCATGCCATCGCGCTGCAGATCGCGGCGACCTCGTTCATGGTGCCCCTCGGCGTCAGCCAGGCGGCGACGGTCCGTGTCGGACGGGCCTACGGCGCGAAGGACCCGGCGGGCGTGGCGCGTGCCGGCTGGACGGCCTTTGGCTTCGTCATGGCCTTCATGTCGATGACCGCCCTGCTGATGGTGCTGGTGCCGGACATGCTGGTCGGGCTGTTCATCGACCTGTCGCTGCCGGGCGGCGGCGAAGTGGCGCAGCTCGCCGCGACCTTCCTGCTGGTCGCGGCCCTGTTCCAGCTCGCCGACGGCGCCCAGGCGGCGCTCAGCGGCATGCTGCGCGGCCTGCAGGACACGTTCGTCCCCATGCTCCTCGCCGGCTTCGGCTATTGGGTGATCGGCTTCGGTTTGGCGGTCTATCTGGGCTTCCGCACAGAGCTTGCGGGGCTTGGCATCTGGTTCGGCCTCGCGGCGGGCCTTGCCGCCGTCGCCGCATGCCTCGGCTGGCGCTGGCTGGCCCGCGGCCGGATCGGCCTTGTGCCGGCTCCGGAAGGCCTGCGCACGGCCGCCGCGGAGCGGTAGACATCACCCTGGAACCATGCCAAAGACCGGCCAGCGCGGCGACCCCCGGTCGCATTGCGCGCCGGCGCGTCTCATGGTTTCGACGCGCTTCGTATTGGAACTGTAATCCGCCCGCTCCGGACAGCCCGGCTCCTGACAGCCGCCGTCCGCGAGCCGGACGCCCGGACGACGCGAAGAGGTGCCAAGGTGGCCGACGCTGCGACGACTCAAGAGCCCACCCGCCGCGACTTTCTCTACATTGCCACGGGCGCTGTCGGCGCGGTCGGCCTCGCCGCCGTGGCCTGGCCCTTCGTGCGCCAGATGGCGCCATCCGCCGACGTGGTCGCCGCCGGCGCCCCGGTCGAGTTCGACCTGACGCCGGTTCCCGAGGGGCAGATCGTCAAGCTCTTCTGGCGCGGCAAGCTGATCTTCATCCGTCACAGGACGCAGAAGGAGATCGCCGACGCGCAGAACGTCCAGATCGGCAGCCTCCCCGACCCTCAGCCCGACTCGGCCCGCGTGAAGGACGGCAAGGCCCAGTGGCTCGTCGTCTACGGCAACTGCACCCATCTGGGCTGCGTGCCGCTCGGCAATTCCGGCGCCTATGGCGGCTGGTTCTGCCCGTGCCACGGCTCGGTCTTCGATACGTCGGGCCGCATCCGCCAGGGGCCGGCCCCGACGAACCTTCCGGTGCCGCCCTACACGTTCGTGTCCGACACCAAGATCCTCATCGGCGGCGGCGCAGCCGCCTGACGCCGACCAGCCACGCGACAGGCCCAATCCCATGGAAAGCCATTCGACCTACGTTCCCAAGAGCGGCTTCGCGAAGTGGTTCGAGAGCCGCCTGCCCATCGCGGGCCTGGTCCATTCCTCGTTCATCGCGTTCCCGGTGCCGCGGAACCTGAACTATTTCTGGACCTTCGGCGCGATCCTCATGTTCATGCTGGTGGCGCAGATCGTGACCGGCATCGTGCTGGTCATGCACTACACGCCCGAAGCCACGAAGGCCTTCGCCTCCGTTGAGCACATCATGCGCGACGTGAATTACGGCTGGCTCCTGCGCTACCTGCACGCCAACGGCGCCTCGATGTTCTTCATCGCGGTCTACATTCACATCGCTCGCGGCCTCTATTACGGCTCGTACAAGGCGCCGCGCGAGGTCCTGTGGATCCTCGGCGTCATCATCTTCCTCCTGATGATGGCCACCGCCTTCATGGGTTACGTGCTCCCCTGGGGTCAGATGTCGTTCTGGGGTGCCACGGTCATCACCAACCTGTTCGGCGCGTTCCCGATCATCGGCGAGCCGATCGTGACGTGGCTGTGGGGCGGCTACGCCGTCGACAACCCGACGCTGAACCGCTTCTTCTCGCTGCATTACCTCCTGCCGTTCATGATCGCGGGCGTCGTGATCCTGCACGTCTGGGCGCTGCATCATGTGGGCCAGAACAACCCGACCGGCGTCGAGGTGAAGAGCGTCAAGAAGGACACGATCCCCTTCACGCCATACGCCACGGTGAAGGACGCGTTCGCCGTCGTCTGCTTCTTCATCTTCTTCGCGTGGTTCGTGTTCTACATCCCGAACTATCTCGGCCACGCCGACAACTACATCGAGGCCAATCCGGCTGTGACGCCGGCGCATATCGTGCCCGAATGGTACTTCCTGCCGTTCTACGCGATCCTGCGCGCCATCCCCTCCAAGCTCGGCGGCGTCATCGCCATGTTCGGCTCGATCGCGATCCTCGCGTTCCTGCCCTGGCTCGACACGTCCCGGGTGCGCTCCTCGACCTACCGCCCGCTCTACAAGCAGTTCTTCTGGGTCTTCATCGTCTGCGTGATCGGCCTCGGCTATCTCGGCGGCGCCCCGGCGGAAGGCGGCTACGTCATCGCGGCGCGCATTCTGACGGCTTACTACTTCGCGCACTTCCTCATCGTGCTGCCGCTGCTCGGCCTGTTCGAGACGCCCAAGCCCTTGCCCAATTCCATCGCCGAATCGGTGCTGGAGAACGGGCATGGCGGACCGGCCCTCGCCGCGGGCGCGACCGCCGCGCCGGACCGCAAGAGCTGATCACGAGAGGCTGGGACAGAACCGATGAAAAAGACCACCCTCCTCATCGCCGGCGCGCTCGCGGCGTTCCTGTCGGCTCCGCTGGCGGCTCTCGCCGCCGAGGGCGGCGCCACGCCGCCGCGCCAGTCCTGGAGCTTCTCCGGCCCCTTCGGCACGTTCGACCGAGCCCAGCTCCAGCGCGGCTTCAAGGTCTACAAGGAGGTCTGCGCCTCCTGCCACTCGCTGTCGATGGTTTCCTTCCGGAACCTGTCGCAGCCGGGTGGTCCGCAATTCTCCCGCGGCCAGGTCGAGGCGCTGGCCGCGACCTACCAGATCACCGACGGGCCGAACGATTCCGGCGAGATGTTCCAGCGGCCCGGCCGCCCCGCGGACAAGTTCCCGAAGGCGTTCCCCAACGAGAACGCCGCCCGCGCGGCCAATGGCGGCGCCTATCCGCCGGACTTCTCGGTCCTCGCCAAGGCGCGAACCTATTCGCGCGGCTTCCCCTGGTTCATCCTGGACGCGTTCACCCAGTACCAGGAGCACGGCCCGGACTACATCACGGCGCTGCTGAACGGCTATGTCGAGCCGCCGCCGGGTGTGACGCTGGCCCCCGGCCAGCACTACAACCTCTACATGCCGGGCAACGCCATCGCGATGGCCAAGCCCCTGTCCGACGGTCAGGTGGAATATCCCAAGGGGCCGGACGGCCGCGCGCCGGTTCCGGAGACGGTCGCCCAATACGCCAAGGACGTCTCGGCATTCATGATGTGGGCGGCCGAGCCCCATATGGAAGCCCGCAAGCAGATGGGCTTCAAGGTCATCATCTTCCTGATCGTCTTTGCCGGCCTGCTCTACTTCACCAAGAAGAAGATCTGGGGCCGCATCGGCGGCGATCCGGTCAGCGCCGCCTGACCCGGCGCGATCCGCTTGAACGGGAACGGGCCCCTCGCGGGGCCCGTTTTCATTGAGACGTTTGATCGTCCGCCCAGGCGGCGGGAAGAGCCTCGCGATGCCAGCGGAGTGTCACACCCGCTCCAGCCTGCGATGCGGCGCCGGCGGCAGCGTCGTCGTGATCGGATCGCCGGGCCTGACGTCGCCGCCACGCAGCACGATCGCCATGATGCCGGACTTGCGGATGAGGTTGCCCTGCGCGTCCTTGTCGAGGACGGCGGCCAGAAGCCCGGGCTGGAAGGCCTCTATCTGGCTGCACGGATTGCGCAGGCCGGTGATTTCGATCAGGGCCTCCTCACCTAGCTTCAGCAGCGTGCCGCGCGGCAGGTTGAGGAGATCGATGCCGCGCGTGGTGACGTTCTCGCCCAGCGCGCCGGGCTGGATCGAGAACCCTTTCAGCGCCAGCTCATCGAAGAGCTCGGCATGGATGAGATGGACCTGCCGCAGGTTCGGTTGCGTCGGGTCGACGCGCACGCGCGAGCGATGCTTCACCGTCGCCCCGGCATGGCCGTCGCCGTCGACGCCGTGGCCGGCGACGAGCCGGATCTCCAGCTGATTATCCTTGCTGAAATGATGGCCCTTGCGGCGGCTGACCGCGACCACCCGCGCATCCAAACCGTTCATGGCCGCCCCCCGATCGCAACGCGTTCATAGCGCGTGCTCCGGGGCGCTGCCATGTCCTTTGCCGGGTTGGGTAACCGGCCGGACGCGAAACGGCCTCAGGACGGCTTGCACTGGCCGTTCCCGGCCGTGCCCGCCGGATCGTCGACCCGCGCCCGCTCCTCCTGCGCCTCGTCCGGATCCGACCATTGGTCGGGCCGCGATTCGGCCGAGGAGCCGGGCTCCGGCGCGAGTTGCGCCTGCGTCGGCCGCTCGCGCTGGCCGGGCGAGGCCGCGAACGGGCCGTCCGGCTCGTTCGGGTTGCTGTCCACGACGGGACGTTCCTTGTCCATGGCTCGCTCCTGTCAGGATGTCTTGCTGAGTGCGCCCGCCTTGTGGGCGGCGCGGGCGCCGGTCTTGGCGCTCTCCACGATGTATTGCGGGTTGTCCTTCGAGGCCTGGACCTCGTGGCCCTTGATCTTGGTGGGGCTGGTCTGCTTGCGCACGACCTTGCCCTCGGTCTTGCCCTGGCTGGTCTTCCAGGAAACCTTGTCGCCGGCCTTCAGCGCCTTGGCCATGTCGATGCTCCTCGACCGCATGAGTGTGAAGGGCCAACGGGCGGGCGTGGCGGCTGTTCCGCGCAGCGGCGCATCGACACTGGGCGCGCGCTCCGGTAACGGAGCGCCATGATCGAAGGTCTGCCGCCCCACCGCCCCACCATGCTCATGCGCCTCTCCACCACGGAGAAGGCCGCGCGCCGGATGACCGACCTCCTGAGCGAGGTCTTCGACCCCACAGAGACCGCGGTCGCCGCCTTCGAACTGGAGCGCGAGGACGGCAGCCCCTACTGGCTGCTGGAAGCCTATTTCTCGCAGGCTCCGGACGAGGACCTCATCCGCGATCTCGTACGCCCGATCATCGGCGACGAGGCCGACGGGGCGTCCTTCCACGAGATCACGCCGCAGGACTGGGTGAAGGCCTCCCTCGACGGGCTGAAGCCGGTCCGGGCCGGCCGCTTCCTGATCCACGGCGCCCATGACCGTGCGGCCTTGGGCGCCGCCGATTACGGGATCGAGATCGAAGCCGCCCTCGCCTTCGGCACCGGGCATCACGGCACGACCCGCGGCTGCCTGCTCGCTTTCGTCGATGAGCTGCGCCGCCGCCGTCCGCGCCGCGTCTTGGACGTCGGCACCGGCACAGGCATCCTCGCCTTCGCCGCGGCCAAGGCCTTGCGGCAGGCCGTCGTGGCAGGCGATATCGACCCGGTGGCCGTGGAGGTTGCACGCGCCAATGCCCGTCTGAACCGCATCGCGCCGTGGCTGAAGCTCTATGCGGGGCCGGGCGTGCGCCATCCGCTCGCCGCGCGCGGCAGGTTCGACGTGATCTTCGCCAACATTCTGGCGCGGCCGCTGATGGGCCTTGCCCCGTCTATCGCCGCGCGGCTGGCGCCGGGCGGGACGCTGATCCTGTCCGGCCTGATCGACAGGGACGTCAATGGCGTTCTGTCGGCCTATGCCGCCCAGGGCCTGAAACTGAAGCGCCGCCGCAACCTGGAAGGCTGGGCGACGCTGGTGCTTACGGGCGACGGGGACAAGCCCCGCCGCGCCCGTGTCTAGCGCTTACGACTCGAAGGAATAGTGCGACCGGCCGAGCCGGCGGCGCAGCGCGCGCGTCTCGCGCACGATTTCGGCGGCGAACAGGGCCGCGCCGGCGATGGCCTTCCAGATCACGACGAGTGACATCGGAGTTGCGTTCTTTCTGCCGCCACGGAGGCGGCGGTTCGGGCTGGATCAGTCGGTGAACGGGAGCGGGCAATGTCCCACGGTCGGGAACGGCTCCAGCCCATCCGTCCGATGCTCCAGGTTGTACTTGCGCAGCAGGTACTGGTAGCGCGCCGCGGCGCGCTCGGCACGGGCCGCCTGGGCCCGGTTCATGACGTCCGCCAGCCGGCGGAACAGGCCGGGCTTCGTCCCGGCGGGCAGGTGGCTGGTCTCGAAAGCAGCGATTGTCATGGCGATCTCCGTTGAGGTTGCCAAGAACGTTTCCTTATTCTTGTGAGACTTAAGTAGGAGCCTTCGCAGGTGCGAGATAGAGGCCGGACCGCATGCGAGCCATGCGTTATCCGCAAGCCATAGATTAATGCGCCGTTAATCATTGCGACAGGCGCATGAATATGCGGCAGGATGCCGTTGTGGTCGGCAGGCGCTGCCTATCGGTCCGGCACGCCGGCGGCGCTTGCGGGACACCGTCCCGGCCCGTAATCCTCGTCTCCAACGAGGAGGGCCGATGAGCCGATTCCAGAGCTTTCAGGACCGCTCCGACCGGACGGCGGTCGCCGGCCGCGTCGCCCGTCTACGCGCGGCCCTGGCCGATATGGGGCTGGACGGCTTCGTGGTGCCACGCTCCGACGAGCATCAGTCCGAATATGTCCCGCCATCGGCCGAGCGGCTGTCCTGGCTCACCGGTTTCACCGGCTCGGCGGGCGCCGCGGCCGTGCTCAAGGACAAGGCGGCCCTGGTCGTCGACGGCCGCTACACGATCCAGGCCGCCGAGCAGACGGACCGTTCCGTGGTCACACCTGTTCAGCTTGCCAGCCGCAGCCTGGAGGACTGGATCGCCGACGAGCTCGGCGCCGGCACGATCGGCTATGATCCGTGGCTCGTCACGCCCGACCAGGCCCGCCGCATCCACGAGGCCGCCCGCCGGGCCGGCGGGACTGCACGGGCCGTCCAGGCCAATCCCATCGATGCGATCTGGAACGACCGCCCTGCTCCACCCGCCGCCCCCGTGCGGCTCCATCCCGGCGCGCTCGCCGGCGAGAGCGCCGAGGCCAAGCTGGAGCGCATCCGCGCGGCGCTGGTGAAGGCGCAGGTCGCGGGTCTCCTGATCAGCGACCCGCACAACCTCGCCTGGGCGTTCAACATCCGCGGCGGCGATGTCGACCACACGCCGCTCGCGCTCGGCTATGCCTATATCCCGGCTTTGGGGCGCGCGACGCTGTATCTCGCGCCGGGCAAGGTCGGGACCGACGTTGAGGCCGTTCTGTCGCGGTTGGCCGATCTCGACGATCCGGCGGCCCTGCCGGGGAGGCTCGCCGCCCTGGGCTCGGCGGGCGCGCGGTTGCGCTTCGACAAGACGACGGTCGCCGCCGCCCTCGTCACCGCCTTCCAGGAGGGCGGCGGCGACGCCGATCTCGCACTCGACCCCATTGCCGCGATGAAGGCGGCGAAGAACGAGGCCGAGCGCGCCGGCGCCCGCGCCGCCCACCGTCGCGACGCGGTCGCCCTCGCCCGGTTCCTCGCCTGGTTCGACCGGGAGGCGCCTTCGGGGCACCTCACCGAAATCGCGGTCGCGGAACGGCTCGAGGCCTTCCGGCTGGAGACGGGCGCGCTGAAGGACCTGTCCTTCCCGTCCATCTCCGCAGCGGGTCCCAACGCCGCACTCCCCCATTACCGGGTGACCGCCGCGTCCGACCGGCGCGTCGAGCCTGGCCTGTTCCTCATCGATTCCGGCGCGCAATACGAGGACGGGACGACCGACGTCACCCGCACCATCGCCGTCGGGGAACCCGGTCCGGAGATGCGCGACCGCTATACGCGCGTGCTCAAGGGCCATATCGCGATCGCCAGCGCGGTCTTCCCCAGGGGCGCGTCCGGCGCCCAGATCGACGCCCTCGCCCGCGTCCCGCTCTGGCAGGCCGGGCTGGATTTCGACCACGGCACCGGGCACGGCGTCGGGTCGTACCTGTCGGTCCACGAGGGGCCGCAGCGGATCTCCAAGCTCGGCACGACGGCTCTGGAGCCGGGCATGATCCTGTCCAACGAGCCCGGCTATTACCGCGAGGGCCATTACGGCATCCGCATCGAGAACCTGGAACTGGTGCGCGAGGTCGAGATCGAGGGCGGCGAGCGGCCGATGCTCGGCTTCGAGACGCTGACGCTGGCGCCCATCGACACCCGGCCGGTGGAGAAGGGCCTGCTCTCGGCCGCCGAGACCGCCTGGCTGGACGCCTACCACGCCCGCGTGCGCGCCGAGATCGGCCCGCTCCTGGACGAGCCGACCCGCGCCTGGCTGGAGAACGCGACGCGGCCGATCGGCTGATCGCCGTCATGTCAGGTGAAGCAGCGACGGGCGAGCATGACGCCTCGTCCTTCGAGGCTCGGCTGTCGCCGAGCACCTCAGGATGAGGCTTCGAGGCCGCTTCGCGGCGCCTCAGGATGAGGCTTCGGTGGGCATCGCGCCCTTAACAACGGTCCTCATGCTGAGGTGCGAGCGAAGCGAGCCTCGAAGCACGCACGAATGGCCGTGAGCGCATCCCCCTCCTCCCGCGCAGCGGCGGGGAGGGGCCAG
>JAIXTM010000004.1 GCA_027483945.1 Hyphomicrobiales bacterium
CAGACGAACCTTCTCGCGCTCAACGCCACGATCGAGGCCGCCCGCGCCGGCGAGGCCGGGCGGGGCTTCGCCGTCGTCGCCTCCGAGGTGAAGGCGCTCGCCTCGCAGACGGCGCGCGCCACTGAGGACATCCGTGGCCACATCTCCCGCATGCAGAACGCCGCGGCCGGCGCGGTCGGCGCCATCGGCGGCATCTCCAAGACGATCGAGGTCATCGATTCCATGACCATGTCGATCGCCGGCGCCATGGAGCAGCAGAACGCCGCCACCCAGGAGATCGCGCGCTGCATCGCCACCGCCGCCTCCTCCTCCAGCGAACTGGAGCATTCGGTGGCGACGGTCCGGGCCTCCGCGAGCCAGACCGCCGACCTCTCCGGCGAGATCGACCGGGCTGCCGAGCACCTGATGGCGGAGGCCGCCCGCCTGCGCGGCGAGGTGGAGCGCGCCCTGGACACGCTGCGCGCCGCCTGACGGCACCCCATCGTTTTCGTGACGCGGGCAGGCTTCCGCAAGCTTTGCGCCGCTGCTAAAGAACGCCCATGACGGCCCGCTTCTCCATCCGGCGAATTAAGGGCCCGGCCATCGTCTGAGCGCCAGCGGCGGAACGCCTCAAGGCCCTCGCGACGGCCGGGACGACGTGCCGTGCCTGCCGCAAGGCTGAGCATCCCTTTCACCTGAAGCCGCCGCAGCGCCGACATCAGATGCGCGCCGCCAAGGCCTGATGCTGACAAGACCGATGACCGACGCACAAGATTATTCCAAGACGCTGTTCCTGCCGCAGACCGAGTTCCCGATGCGCGCCGGCCTGCCCGAACGCGAACCGCTCCTGCTGGAGCGCTGGGCGCAGACCGGGCTCTATGGCCGCATCCGCGAGGGTGCAAAGGGCCGCCCCCGCTTCGTGCTCCATGACGGCCCGCCCTATGCCAACGGCAACATCCATATCGGCCACGCGCTCAACAAGATCCTCAAGGACATGGTCGTGCGCTCGCAGGGCATGCTGGGCTTCGATTCCAGCTACGTGCCCGGCTGGGACTGCCATGGCCTGCCGATCGAGTGGAAGATCGAGGAGGAGTACCGCGCCAAGGGCCTGAATAAGGACGAGGTCGCCAAGAACGATTTCCGCCGCCAGTGCCGGGCCTTCGCCGAGAAGTGGATCGACGTCCAGCGCGAGGAGTTCAAGCGGCTCGGCGTCGAGGGCGAGTGGGACAATCCTTACACGACCATGGCCTATCCGGCCGAGGCGCAGATCGCCCGCGAAATCATGGCCTTCGCCACGACCGGCCAGCTCTATCGCGGCTCCAAGCCCGTCATGTGGTCGGTGGTGGAGAGGACCGCGCTCGCCGAGGCGGAGGTGGAGTACCACGAGCACGTCTCGACGACGATCTTCGTGAAGTTCCCGGTCAAGGGGGCGTCCCCGTTCGCTGGCGCCTCCGTCGTCATCTGGACGACGACGCCCTGGACCATCCCGGGCAACCGCGCCATCGCCTATGGCGAAAAGATCGCCTACGGCCTCTACCGCGTCGATGCCGCGCCCGAGGGCAATTGGCTGAAGGTCGGCGAGACGCTGCTCCTCGCCAAGGCCCTGGCGCCGGTCGTGATGAAGGCCGCCAAGATCGAGGAGGGCGCCTTCTCGCTCGTCCGCGACATCGATCCGGCGCGCGATCTCGCCGGGCTCACCTGCGAGCACCCGCTCGCCGGCGCCGATCCCTATTACGGCTTCGAGGGCCGCGGCGTGCCGCTCCTCGCCGGCGACTTCGTCACCGACGACGCCGGCACGGGCTTCGTGCACATCGCGCCCGGCCACGGCGCGGACGACTACAATCTCTGGATCGCCAACCAGCGGCGCCTGAGCCTGCCGGACGTGCCCCACACGGTGCAGCCGGACGGCGCCTATTTCCCGCATGTGCCGCTCTTTGCCGGCGCCCGCGTCTACGACGACAAGGGCAAGGAGGGCGACGCGAACGGACGGGTCATCGCCGCGCTGGTCGAGGCCGGCATGCTGGTGTCGCGCGGCAGGCTGCGCCACCAATACCCGCATTCCTGGCGCTCGAAGGCGCCGCTCATCTTCCGCAACACGCCGCAATGGTTCATCGCCATGGACAGGGCGGTGCCATCCCTCGGCAACCGCACCCTCCGCGATGTCGCCCTCGGCGCCATCCGCGATACGCGCTGGGTCCCGGCGGCGGGCGAGAACCGCATCAACGGCATGATCGAGAACCGGCCTGACTGGGTCGTGTCGCGCCAGCGTGCCTGGGGCGTGCCGATCACGGTCTTCGTCAACCGCGAGACCGGCGAGATCCTGAAGGACGAGGTGGTGAACGCCCGCATCGCCCAGGCCTTCGAGGCCGAGGGCGCCGATGCCTGGTTCGCCGACCGCGACGGCTCGCGCTTCCTCAAGCCGCAATACGATCCGGCGGCCTACGAGAAGGTCGACGACATCCTCGACGTCTGGTTCGATTCCGGCTCCACCCATGCCTTCACGCTGGAGGACACCGAGCACTTCCCGACCTTCGAGGGCCTGAAGCGCAAGGTCGATGGCGGCGCCGACACCGTCATGTACCTGGAAGGCTCCGACCAGCATCGCGGCTGGTTCCATTCCTCGCTGCTGGAAAGCTGCGGCACGCGCGGCCGCGCGCCCTACGACACCGTCCTCACCCACGGCTTCGTCCTGGACGAGAAGGGCGAGAAGATGTCGAAGTCCAAGGGCAACGTGGTGGCGCCCCAGGACGTCATCGCCAAGTCCGGCGCCGACATCCTGCGCCTGTGGGTCGCCGCGTCCGACTATTCCGACGACCTGCGCATCGGCCCGGAAATCCTGAAGACCTTCGTCGAGACCTACCGCAAGCTGCGCAACACCCTGCGCTGGATGCTGGGCTCGCTCGCCCATCACGATCCGAAGGCGAATGTCGGCGTCGAAGCCATGGAGGAGGTCGACCGGCTCATCCTCCACCGGCTCGCCGAGATGGACGGCGTCATCCGCCAGGCGTATGCGGATTTCGACTACAAGAAGATCGTCGCGACGGTCCTCCAGTTCACCTCCGCTGACCTCTCCGCCTTCTATTTCGACCTGCGCAAGGACGCGCTCTATTGCGATCCCGTTTCCAGCGCCAAGCGGCGCGGGGCGCTGGAGGCGATCGACCACGCCTTCCGCGCGCTGGCGCTCTGGCTCGCGCCGATCCTGCCCTTCACCGCCGAAGAGGCCTGGCTCGAGCGCTATCCGGCGCTGAAGGAATCCGGCGGCTCGATCCATGCCGAACTCCTGCCGGATATCCCGGCCTCCTGGCGCGACGACGCGCTGGCGGAGAAATGGGCGAAGATCCGCAAGGTCCGCCGCGTCGTCACCGGCGCGCTGGAGATCGAGCGCGCCGCCAAGCGCATCGGCGCTTCGCTGGAGGCGGCACCCGTCGTCCACATCGCCGATGCGGACCTGCGGGCGGCCTTGGACGGCGTCGACTTTGCTGAGGTCTGCATCACCTCCGCCATCGACATCGTGGCCGGCGAAGGCCCGGCCGACGCCTTCAGGCTGGAGGACGTGGCGGGCGTCGCCGTCGTGCCCCGCGTGGCGCCCGGCGTGAAATGCGCGCGGTCGTGGAAATATTTCGATCCCGCCACCGCGGAACCGGATTTCCCCGACATCACCCCGCGCGATGCCGCCGCGATGCGTGAGTGGCGGGCGGCCGAGGCCGCATGAGCGTGGTCCCTGCCGCCGCCCGGTCCCGCGCCCCCGGGCGCCTCGGCCTCGCCGTGGCGCTCGCGGTGCTGCTGGCCGACCAGGCTTCCAAGCTCTGGCTGATGTTCGTCTACGACCTGCCGCTGCGGGCCCCCGTGGCCGTCGCCCCGTTCATGGACCTGACGGTCGTGTGGAACCGGGGCATCAGCTATGGCCTGTTCCAGCAGGAGGGCGATCTTGGCCGGTGGATCCTCGTCGTCCTGTCGATCGCCGCCGCCATCGGGCTCGGCGTCTGGGCGTGGCGCGCGGAGCGCCGTTTCCTGGCGGTGAGCCTCGGGCTGATCGTCGGCGGTGCGGTCGGCAACGCCATCGACCGGGCCGCCTATGGCGCGGTCTTCGACTTCGTGCATCTGCACTGGGGCACGTTCAGCTGGTACGTCTTCAACGTCGCCGATGCCGCCATCGTTGCGGGCGTCGCCGGCCTTCTGTATGACTCCCTCGTCTTCGACCGGCGGACCCGGGCTGATTGACGCGCCCGGAAGCGGGCCGTCCGCCCCGAAATCGCCGCGAAGACGGGGCAAGGCGGACCATCGACAGCCGCCGCTCAACTCAAGAGACCGGACATGCGTGAACCCGTGAAGACCTTCCGCCAGATGCTGCTTGCCGGCGCCGCCCTTGCCGCGATGCTGCCCGCCGGTGCCGCCTCCGCCCAGGAAGGCGTGTTCATGAAGGACCTACTCGGTTCGCTCGGCTTCATCGAGAAGGACCGCGAGGAGATCATCTATCGCGAGCGTCCTCCGCTCGTCGTCCCGCCGAGCGCGACGCTCCCGGCCCCGGTCGCCCCGGCCGAGCAGCGCACCGCCGCCTGGCCCAAGGATCCGGACATCGAGGCCAAGCGCCGCGCCGCCGAGGCCGCCCGCGCCCCGCGCGGCACCGCCGGCCCGCAGCATCCGTCCCAGGGCGGTCGCCTCTCGGTCGACGAGATCCGCCAGGGCCGCCGCATCACCGACACCCGCGCCGATCCGACGGTCGCCGACATGAACCGCAACAATCCGTACATGAACCCGGAATTGCTGCGGCAGAGCAAGCAGACCGAGGCCGAGAACCTGCTCGCCTATGGTGCCGAGCCGCAGCGCCGCTACCTGACGGACCCGCCGCGCGGCCTGCGCCTGCCGGCCTCGACCGCGCCGCTCCCCAAGGTCCTGGCGCAGGAAGCGCCGGCCAAGGACCTGAACGAGTCCAACGAGAAAGAATACGCGGCCGGCATCCGCAACTGATCTTCCGGGCGGCCACGAGGCCGCCCGTTCCACCTGAACAGCCGGAAGTCCCGATGTCCTCATCCGCCCAGACCGGCGCGCCCGTCCTCGCGGCGGCTGCGCCGGGAGGCCCCGACATCCACACCGCGACCCTCGCCAATGGGCTCAAGGTCGTGGTCATCCCCGACCGCCGCGCCCCTGTCGCGACCCACATGGTCTGGTACCGCACCGGCGCCGCCGACGACCCGCCGGGCAAGTCCGGCATCGCCCATTTCCTCGAACATCTCATGTTCAAGGGCACGGAGCGTAATCCGGACGGCGTCTTCTCCCGCATCGTCGCCGATCTCGGCGGGCAGGAGAACGCCTTCACGTCCTACGACTACACCGCCTATTTCCAGCGCGTGGCGAAGGAGCATCTCCCCGCGATGATGGCGCTGGAGGCCGACCGCATGAACGGCCTCGTCCTCTCCGACGCCGTCGTCGCGCCCGAGCGCGACGTGGTGCTGGAAGAGCGGCGCATGCGGGTGGACGGCGATCCGGGCCACCAGCTGGTCGAGGCCCTGATGGCCTCCCTTTATCTCCACCACCCCTACGGCACGCCGATCATCGGCTGGATGCACGAGATCGAGACGCTGTCCCGAGAGGACGCGCTCGCCTATTACCGGCGCGCCTACGCGCCGGACAACGCGATCCTGGTGGTCGCCGGCGACGTGGAGCCGGACGAGGTCGTGGCGCTGGCGACAACCCATTACGGGCCGATCGCGCCGTCCGGCGCCCCGCGCAGCCCGCGCGTCCGTGAGCCGGAACTCCAGGCCATGCGCCGCGTCACGGTCGCCGACGCCAAGGTCGAGCAGCCGCTGGTCCAGCGCTATTATCTCGCTCCGTCGGTCAACAGCGCCGCGCCCGGCGAGACCGAGGCCGCCGAGATACTGGCGCGCTCGCTCGGCGGCGGCACGATCTCGCGGCTCTATCGCCGCCTCGTCGTGGAGCGGCAGATCGCCGCCTCCGTCGGCGCCCATTATTCGCCGCTCGCCGTCGATCTCTCGCGCTTCGGCGTCTATGCCGTGCCGCGCGAGGGCGTCGGGCTCGATGCGGTGGAAGCCGCCCTGGATGAGGAACTCGCTGCCGTGGTGGAGAATGGGTTCTCCGCCGACGAGATCGGCCGCGCCAAGACGCGGCTCCTCGCCGCGATGATCTACGCCCAGGACAGCCAGTATGCGCTCGCCCAGCAGATCGGCGCCGCTCTCGCCATCGGGCTCGGCCCCGAGGATGTGAAGGCGCGCCCGGCCCGGATCGAGGCCGTCACGGCCGAGGCCGTCCACGCCGCCGCCCGCGCCATCCTCCAGCCGCGCCGGTCCGTCACCGGCCTGCTGGTCGCGGCCTGAAAGAGCCGATCATGGACATGAGCGCCTCCCGACTGTCCCATTCCGGCCGCGTCCAGCGTGTCCTGTCGCCCGGCGGCATCGAGGCCTGGCTGGTGGAGGAGCATGCCGTCCCGCTCTTCGCGCTGGAATTCTCCTTCCGCGCCGGCTCCGCGCAGGATGCAGCCGGCCGGGCGGGCACCGCCTCGCTCCTGTCCTCGCTGCTGGACGAGGGCGCTGGCGATCTTGACGCCGCCGCCTTCCAGGAAGCGCTGGCCGACCAGGCGGTGGAACTCTCCTTCCATGCCGGCCGAGACTGGTTCCAGGGCTCCTTGCGCACGCTGACCCGCAATGCCGGCGAGGCCGTGCGGCTGACGCGCCTCGCGGTGACGCGCGCCCGGCTCGATCCGGAGGCGGTGGAGCGCGTTCGGGCCGAGACGCTGGCGGGTCTGCGCTACGAGGCCAACGATCCCGACACGCTGGCCTCCCGCCGCTTCTTCGAGCGCGGCTTTGCCGGCCATCCCTATGCCGCCGCCCCGTCCGGCACCGTGGAGACGGTCGCCGCGATCAGCCGCGACGACCTTGAGTCCTTCCGCACCGGCGCACTGGCCCGCGACACGCTGGTCGTCACCTGCGTCGGCGCCATCTCGGCCGAGACGCTGGCGACCTATCTCGACGACATCTTCGGCGACCTGCCCGCCACGTCCCGCGTCACGCCGACGCCGCAGGCGGCCTTCGCTGGCCTCGGCGAGGTGGATGTCCGCGACCTCGACGTGCCCCAGACCACCTTTGTCTTCGGCGCGCCGGGCCTTGCCCGCACCGACCCGGACTTCATCGCCGCCGCCGTGGTCAACCACGTTCTGGGCGAGGGCACGTTCACCTCGCGCCTGTGGCAGGAGGTGCGCGAGCGCCGCGGCCTCGCCTACAGCGTGCGCACCTGGCTGCACCCGCTCCGCCGCGGCCCGCTCTATTACGGCTCGACCTCCACCAAGAACGAGCGCGCCCGCGAGGCGCTGGACATCATCCGCACCGAGATCGCCCGCATGGCGGCCGAAGGCCCTAGCGAGGCGGAGCTGACCCAGGCCAAGCGCTACATGACCGGCTCCTACGCCCTGCGCTTCGATACCTCGACCAAGATCGCCGGCGAGCTCATGGGCATCGCCTTCGAGGGCCTGGGCATCGACTATATCGACCGGCGCAACGACCTCGTTATGGCGGTCACGCCGGACGATGCGCGCCGTGCCGCCACTCGGGTCTTCGGCGACGGCCGGCTGCTCGTCGCGGCCGCCGGTCGCCCGGTCGGGCTCGCCTGAAAGCGGCGCCCGTAGCCCAGTTGAATCTTGCGTTCCGCGGTGCCAAGCCTATGGTCCCGCCGGCCGAACGAAGAGCAAGGAATTCCAGATGGAAATGTCTTTCACGCAGGACATCGACCGGGTGCATGCGGGGCGCATTGGCGCCACCGGTCTGGCGGACGCCGCCGTGGGCGGCGCTGTCGCGCTGACCGAGAAGGCGCTGGCCCGGCTGCGCGAGGACGACACGACGGGGCGCCTGCCGCTCCTCGCGATGCCCGCAGAGACCGGCGATCTCGACGCCATCCGCGCGGCCGCGCGGCGCCTGACGGACGGGGCGACCGATGTCGTATTCCTCGGCACCGGCGGCTCGAGCCTCGGCGCGCAGACGCTCGCCCAGCTCGCCGGCCATGCCGTGCCGGGCCTGTCGCGCTTCATGAAGGGTCCACGGGTCCATTTCCTCGACAATCTCGATCCGCTGACCTTCGAGGCCCTCCTGAAGGAGATGCCGCTGAAGACGACGCGCTTTGCCGCCATTTCCAAGTCCGGCGGCACCGGCGAGACGCTGATGCAGTCCATGGCGGTCATCGCCGCCCTCGAGTCCGCCGGCGTCGAGATCGGTTCGGCCATGGTCGGCCTCTCGGAGCCGCAGAAGGACGGCGCCAAGCGCAACGCCCTGCGCGGCCTCCTCGAACCCTACGGCGTGCCTTTCCTGGAGCACCATACCGGCATCGGCGGGCGCTTCTCGGTCCTGACCAATGTCGGTCTGCTCCCGGCCGCGGTGCTGGGCCTCGATATCGCGGCGATCCGCGCCGGCGCCGGCGAGGCCATGGCGAGCCTCCGCGCCGGTCGCCCCGTGGCGGAGACGCCGGCGGCGCTCGGCGCCGCGATCAACGTCGCGGCCGCCCAATCGGGCAAGCCGGTCGCCGTCATGATGGGCTACGCCGACAAGCTGGAGCGGCTCGCCAAGTGGTGGGTCCAGCTCTGGGCCGAGAGTCTCGGCAAGAACGGCAACGGCACCCAGCCGGTCGGCGCGCTCGGCCCGGTGGACCAGCACAGCCAGGTCCAGCTGTATCTCGGCGGCCCGAAGGACAAGCTCTTCACCGTCATCACGACCGGCGTCGCCGGCAAGGGCCCGCGCATCGAGCCGAAACTCGCGGCGGCGGGCGGCGAGCCCGATTTCGGCAACCGCACGATCGGCGATCTCGTGGCCGCCCAGGGCCGGGCCACCGCCGACACGCTGGCCCGTAACGGCTGCGCCACGCGGCTCATCCACGTGCCGGAACTGAACGAGCGCGCTCTCGGCTCGCTCCTCATGCATTTCATGCTGGAGACGATCCTCGCCGGCTACGCCATCGGCATCGACCCCTACGACCAGCCTGCGGTGGAAGAGGGGAAGATCCTGGCCAAGAAGTATCTGGCCGAATCGCAGGGCTGACCGCAGAACGGCAGGCATGGCCCAGAGCCCCGTCCGCCGCCTCGATCCTGTCCTCGTCGACCGCATCGCGGCCGGCGAGGTCATCGAGCGGCCGGCCGCCGCCGTCAAGGAACTGGTCGAGAACGCCATCGACGCCGGCGCCACCGCCATCGAGGTGGTGATCGAGGCCGGCGGCCGGCGCCTGATCCGCGTCACGGATAACGGGCGCGGCATGTCGCCCGAGGACCTCGCCCTCGCGGTCGAGCGCCATGCCACGTCCAAGTTGCCGGACGGCGATCTGTTCGCCATCGGGACGCTCGGCTTCCGCGGGGAGGCGCTGCCCTCGATCGGTGCCGTGGCGCGGCTGTCCATCGTCACCCGCACCCACGACGCGGCGCAGGCCTGCGCCATCCTCGTGGACGGCGGCGCCAAAGGGCCCGTGCGCCCCGCCGCCGGCGCGACCGGCACGCGGGTCGAGATCGAAGGCCTGTTCGGGGCGACCCCGGCACGGCTGAAATTCCTCAAGAGCGACCGGGCCGAGGGCCTGGCGGTGGCCGATATCGTGCGGCGCCTCGCGCTCGCCCATCCCGCGATCCGCTTCACGCTGGCGGGAGACACGCTCTCGACCATCGACCTGCCGGCGGAAGGCGCCGACGAAGGCGGGGCCCTGCGGCGCGCCGCCCGCATCGTCGGCGCAGACTTCGCCGACGACGCGCTCCCCGTCGATGTGATGCGCGAGGGCGTGCGCGTCCACGGTTTCGCCGGCCTGCCGACGGCTCATCGGGGCACCGCCGCCCATGTCCACTGGATGGTCAACGGCCGGCCGGTGCGTGACAAGCTCCTGTCGGGCGCGGTGCGCGGCGCCTATGCGGACGTCCTGCCCGGTGATCGGCATCCCGTCCTCGTCATGAGCGTCGATTGCGACCCGCGCGAAGTGGACGTGAACGTCCATCCCGCCAAGAGCGAGGTGCGTTTCCGCGATCCCGGCCTCGTGCGTGGTCTCGTCGTCTCGGCCCTGCGCGCCGCCATTGCCGCGGCCGGGCACCGCGCGACCTCGCAGGGCGGAGCGCGCACGCTGGACGCCATCGCCACGCGCAAGCCGCAGGAGTTCGTTCAGCGAACATTATCGGGATGGCAGGCGCCGCTTCAACCCTTGGGCTTGGCCGAGCCGGCCACGCCGTATGGTTCGCAATACGAACAAGCTGCACCATTGTTCCCGCCAGCGTCCGATGCGCGCGAGGTCGTGGCTTCGGACGGGGACGATGCCCCGCTTGGCGCGGCACGAGCCCAGATCCACGCCAATTACATCGTGGCGCAGACGCGCGACGGCCTCGTCATCGTGGACCAGCATGCCGCTCACGAGCGTATCGTCTACGAGCGGCTGAAGGCCGAGCGTGCCGCCCACGGCATCGCGCGGCAGATCCTGCTGACCCCGGAGATCGTCGAGCTCGATCCTGCCGAAGCCGACCGACTGGTCGCCGCCATGCCGCTCCTCGAGGCGGCAGGGCTTGTGCTGGAAGGCTTCGGCCCCGGCGCGGTGGCCGTCCGGGAGGTTCCCGCCGCCCTGGCGGACGGCGACATCCACGCCCTTGTTCGGGACGCCCTCGACGCTCTCATCGACGGCGCCGACCTGCCGGTGGACGGCCGGCTCGACCGTGTCCTGTCCTCCATCGCCTGCCACGGCTCGATCCGCTCAGGCCGGCGGCTGAAGCCCGAGGAGATGAACGCCCTACTGCGGCAGATGGAGGTCACGCCCTCGGCAGGGCAGTGCAACCACGGGCGGCCGACCTATGTGGAACTCAAGCTCTCCGACATCGAGAGGCTCTTCGGCCGGCGGTAGGCCGCACGCCCCGCAGGAAGCGCTCAGCTCAGGTGTCTGCCGAACAGAAACTGCGTCGTCCCGTAAATCCGCGTTTCCAGCAGCGTCAGCCCGTCGGGAAGCGTCACCGTCGCATCGCCCGCTTCCTCCAATACGACGAGCGCGCCGGGCGACAGCCATCCGCCGGCCAGCGCCGAGGCGAGGGCCGTCTCGCCCAGGCCTTTTCCATAGGGCGGATCGCAGAAGACGAGCGTGAAGGGCGGATTGGGGGCGCACTCGCCGAGCCGGGTCGCATCGCGGCGGAATACCCGCGTCACGGCGCCGAGACCCAGCGCCTCGACATTCTGGCGGATGATGCCGCGCGCCTCAGCCCCCTCATCGACCAGGACGGCGGAGGCCGCGCCGCGCGAGATCGCCTCGGCGGAAAGGGCGCCGGTGCCGGCGAAGAGGTCGAGCACCCGCGCGCCCCGGCATGCATCCCCGTAGGAATGGGCGAGGATGTTGAAAAGCGCCTCGCGCAGCCGGTCGGAGGTCGGCCGGATCGCGTCCGAACGCGGCCCGGCCAGCGCCCGCCCCTTCAGCGAACCGCCGACGATGCGCATCGCGGCCTAGCGCGCCGGCTTGCGTCCGGGAGGCCGTCCGCCGCCGCCCGACCGCCCGCCCTTGAAGCCGCCGCCCTTGAAGCCGCCATCCTTGGACCCGCCGCCGCGGAACTCGCCGCGCGGGGCCCCGTCGCGGTCCCGCGGAGGCCGGCCGCCGCCGGGCTTGCCCTTGAAGCCGCCGCCGGGCCGTTCGTCGCGACCGCCGCGCGGGCCGAAGCCGCCCTTGCCCGAGCCGCCCTTGCCCGAGCCGTCCTTGCCGAAGCCACCCTTGCCGCGATCCTGTCCGTCCCGGTCTCGGCCACCCCGCTCGAAGCCGCCCGAGCGCGGGGCGCGCTCGTCGCGGTCGCGCGCCGGATCGCGCTGCGTCGCGCCCTTGGCCTTGCGGAACAGGCGCCCGTCGCCGGACGGATCAGTACCCGCCACGCGTTCCACCAGCACGGCGCGGCCGCTCGGGCTCTCCACCTTGCCGGCCCGGGTGCGCGGCCGGTCGGCCCGGGCCGCGCGGTCGGCTGCCGGGTCCTCGCCGCGGCGCGGCTTCTTGCCCGCATGAGGGCGGGCGGTCTCGGTCTCGACATCGCGCCAGACAGAGCGCTGCGGCTGGTTGCGGCCGCCGCGCTCCAGCACCTCCCGCGGTCCAGACGGGCGGGCGTCCCGGTCGTCCGGGCGCCGGTCGTGGCGCGGCCTGTCGCCCCGCGGTCGCTCTGGCCGAGGGCTGTCGTGTCGCGGAGGATCGTGTCTTGGCCTGTCCTGCCTAGGCCGCTCGTCCCGCGGGCGCTCGTCCCGCAGCCGGGCCTCGTGCTCGCTGTGGAAGCCCTCGCGCAGGCGTTCCACCGCCGGAAGGTCGAAATCGGCCTCGGCGGCACGGGTCAGTTCCGGGCCGAGCTGGTCGCGCAGGATGCGCGTGCGCACCTCCTCGGCCTGGCCCTCTTCCATCTCACCGAGCTGGAACGGCCCGAACGAGACGCGGATCAGCCGGTTCACCTGGAGGCCCAGATGCTCCAGCACGCGCTTGACCTCGCGGTTCTTGCCCTCGCGCAGGCCCAGCGTCAGCCAGATATTGTCGCCCTGGACACGGTCGATGCGGGCCTCGATCGGGCCGTAATGCATCCCGTCCACCTCGATCCCGTCCGCGAGGCGCTCCAGGTCGGACGCGTCGATCTGGCCGTGGGCGCGCACGCGGTAGCGGCGCAGCCAACCGGTCTTCGGATGGGCGAGCACCTGCGCAAGCCCGCCATCGTTGGTCAGGAGCAGCAGGCCCTCGGTGTTGATGTCCAGCCGTCCGACCGAGACGACCCGGGGCAAGCCCTCCGGCAGATTGTCGAAGACGGTCGGACGCCCTTCCGGGTCGTGCGCCGTCGTCACCAGGCCCGCGGGCTTATGGTAGAGCCAGAGCCGAGTCTTCTCCTTGGCCGGCAGGGGCTGCCCGTCCACCAGGATGACGTCGTGCGGCCCCGCCACCGTGCCGGGCTCGGTGATCGCCTCGCCGTTGAGGGCTACCCGCCCGGCCTCGATCATCGCCTCCGCATCGCGCCGCGAGGCGACGCCCGCCCGCGCCATGATCTTGGAGACGCGGTCGAGCCCGTCCTCGCGCGGCGCATCGAAGGCCTCGCCCGAAACCGTCTTGCGGAAAGGCCGGTCGTTGCGCGGCCGCTCGCCATAGGGGCGCTCGCTGCGCGGCCGGTCGAAGCGCGGCTTGAAGCCGGGGCGCTGGCCGCCGGGAGCGCCGCTGCGGGCAAAGCCCGGCTTGCCTTCCGGTCGCCGGAAGGGTCTGTCGCCGCCGCGCGTGCCGTCGGAACTGCGGTCCGCGAAATCCCGGCGCGGCTCGCCGCTGCGGTCCTGCCGGGGCTTGAAGCCGCGCTCGTCACCGGGCCTGCGGCCGAAATCGTGGCCGCGCCCGCCGCCGTGACGCTCTCCGCCATGACGTTCGCGACCGCCCTCGGGCCTTTCGCCGCGCGGGGGCCGCCGCTCGTCGCCGTCGCGGGGCGGGCGAGGGCGGTCGTCGCGCTGGAACCGGCCGGGCTTGCCGCCGCCGGCCTTGAAGCTGCCGCCCTTGCCGCCGAAGCCGCCGGGCTTGCCTGCCCTGTCGCCGCCGGGCCTGTCGCCGCGAGGCCTGTCGCCGCCTTTTCCGAAGCCGCGTCCGGAACCGCCGCGTCCAGGGGGACCGCCGCGGCTTGAACCGCCGCGGCCGGGGCCGCGCGGCCTGTCGTCTCTGTTGTCGCTCATCGCGGCCTGATAGCAGAGTGATCCGGGACAAGCGAGGGACCTTGGCGGAACCGTGAGCGGGAATTCGACACCAACGGGCGCGGGATTGGACGCCGCCTTCGATGCCGCCCGCGCCGCTGGCGCCCGCGGCGAGGTGCCCATCGGCGCCGCCGTCGTGAAGGACGGCGTGGTCCTCGCCGCCGACGGCAACCGCACCCGCGCGCTAAATGACCCCACCGCCCATGCGGAGATGCTCGTCATCCGCGCGGCCTGCCAGGCGCTCGGCGACGAACGGCTCACCGGCTGCGACCTCTATGTCACGCTGGAGCCGTGCCCCATGTGTGCCGCGGCCATATCGTTCGCGCGCATCCGGCGGCTCTACTTCGCCGCGCCCGATCCCAAGGGCGGGGCAGTCGAGAGCGGGGTCCGGCTCTATGGCCAGCCCACCTGCCACCACGCACCGGAGGTCTATGGAGGCCTGCGCGAGAGCGAGGCCGCCGAATTGCTGCGCGCCTTCTTCCGCGAGCGGCGTTGACCGTCAGGGCTCGAGGAAAGCCTTGAGCGCGGCGAGCGTCGCGTCCGGGTTCTCCTCGGGCAGGAAGTGCCCGCCCGCGATGGCATGGCCTTCCGCCTGCGGCGCGAAGGTGCGCCGCCAGACCGAGAGCGCGTCCTCGCCCGCCGCCGGGATGCCGGCCGTGCCCCAGACGACGAGAACCGGGCAGGCGATGGTCCGCCCCGCCTCGGCGTCGGCGCGGTCCTGGGCGAGGTCCGTCGTCGCCCCGGCGCGGTAATCCTCGCAGGCGGCGTGGATCCGGTCGGGATTGTTGAACGACGCCCGGTAATGGGCGAGCGCCCGCGGATCGAAGGCCTCCAGGGACTTCGCCGCCGTCCAGCTCGCGATCGTGTGGTTGAGATACGCGACCGGATCGCCGCCGATGAGCCTCTCCGGCATCGGCCTCGGCTGCGCCAGGAACATCCAATGGTAGGTCTTCATCGCTTTGGCGGCGTTGATCTCGTCCCACATGGCGAGCGTCGGCACGATGTCGATCAGCGCCAGCCGTTCCACCCGGCCCGGATGGTCCAGCGCCAGCCGGTAGGCGACCCGCGCTCCCCGGTCGTGCCCGACGACGGCGAAGCGCACATGGCCGAGCTCCTCCATGACGCGGACAATGTCGGCGCCCATGGCGCGCTTGGAATAGGTCTCGACCCCGCCATCGCCCTCCGGCGCCGAGGACCAGCCATAGCCGCGCAGGTCCACCACGACGACGCGGTGCGTGCGCGCCAGTTCAGGCGCGATCCGGTGCCACATCGCACCCGTCTGCGGATAGCCGTGGATGAGGACGACCGGCGGGCCCTCGCCGCCCGCGCGGGCGAAGACCTTCCCGACATCGGTGGAGACCCAGTGGGAGGTGAAGCCGGGATAGAGGTCAGCGAGATCGGTCATGGCGTGAGGCTCCCGCAGGAGCCCCCGTCGCGCAAGCCCGCTCTTTCAAATCCGCTCTTTTGCAGGCGGGAAGGGCGTCAGCCCTCCCGGGCCACCGCGCGCCAGCCGATGTCCCGGCGGCAGAAGCCGTCCGCCCAGCGGATGCGGTCGACGCCCGCATAGGCGCGGTCCCTGGCCTCCCGCACGGTGCGGCCCGTGGCGGTGACGTTGAGGACGCGGCCCCCGTTCGCGACGAGCGCGCCGTCCTTCAGGGCCGTCCCCGCATGGAAGACCGTCACGCCCGGCAGGCTCTCCGCGTCGGCGATCCCTTTGATGACGCCGCCGCGCTTCGGCGTGCCGGGATAGCCTTCGCCCGCCATCACGACGGTGAGCGCCGGCTCGGCCGACCACACGGGCTCGATCGCGCCGATCCGGCCTTCGCAGGCCGCGACCATAATCGCGACGATATCGCCGGCAAAGCGCGTCATCAGGACCTGGCATTCCGGATCGCCGAAGCGGGCATTGTATTCGATCAGCTTCGGCCCCGCCTCGGTAATCATCAGGCCGGCATAGAGCACGCCGACATAGGGCGTACCCCTGTCCTTCAGACCTGCCACGGTCGGCAGGACGATGCGCTCCATCACCTGCGCCTCCAGGGCGGGGGTGAGGACCGGGGCGGGGGAATAGGCGCCCATGCCGCCCGTATTGGGGCCGGTATCGCCGTCGCCGACCCTCTTGTGGTCCTGCGCCGTGCCGAAGGGGATGGCGGTCGTGCCGTCGGAGATGGCAAAGAAGCTCGCTTCCTCGCCCGCCATGAACTCCTCGATGACGACGGCCTCGCCCGCGGCGCCGAGGCCGCCGGAGAACATCATGTCGATGGCGGCGAGAGCCTCGTCCACGCTCTCGGCGACGACGACGCCCTTGCCGGCGGCTAGCCCGTCCGCCTTCACGACGATCGGCGCACCCTGCGCCCGGATATGGTCGCGCGCGGCCTGCGCCTCGTCGAACCGCGCATAGGCAGCGGTCGGGATGCCGCATTCGGTGCACAGTTCCTTGGTGAAGGCCTTGGATCCCTCGAGCTGCGCCGGGATGCGCTTCGGCCCGAAGGCCGCGATGCCGGCCGTCTCCAGGTCGTCCACCAGTCCCGCCACCAGGGGCGCCTCGGGCCCGACGACGACGAGCCTGACGCCCATCGTGCGGCAGAAGGCGATCACCGCCTGATGATCGGCGACGTCCAGAACCACATTGGTGCCCAGCGAGGCCGTCCCCGGATTGCCCGGTGCGATGAGCAGCCGGTCGCAGGACGGGCTTCGCGCGATGGCGGCGGCCAGCGCATGCTCGCGGCCGCCGGAGCCGATGAGGAGGATGGTCAGGGGAGCGTCGAGCGTCTGCATGGCCAGCGCTCCTAGCGGCACTTGGCGCCCAAGGCTAGTGTGCCCGCCGATGAACGCTGAATCGCCCGCCTCCAACGCCCCCGAATGGTCCGTCTCCGAGCTGTCCGGCGCGCTCAAGCGCACGCTGGAGGACGCGTTCGGCCATGTGCGCCTCAGGGGCGAGATCTCCGGCTTCCGAGGCCAGGTGGCGTCAGGCCATTGCTATTTCTCGATCAAGGATGCGAGCGCCAAGATCGATGCGGTGATCTGGAAGGGCGTCTATGGCCGCCTGCGCACGAAGCCGCAGGAGGGCCTGGAGGTGATCGCCACCGGGCGCATCACCACCTTCCCGGGCAAGTCCAGCTACCAGATCGTCATCGACACCCTGGAGCCCGCCGGCATCGGCGCGCTCATGGCGATGATCGAGGAGCGCCGGCGGCGGCTCACCGCCGAGGGGCTCTTCGCCGAGGCGAGGAAGCAGCTCCTGCCGTTCCTGCCGACGGTGATCGGCGTCGTGACCTCGCCGACCGGCGCCGTGATCCGGGACATCATCCACCGGCTTGAGGACCGCTTTCCCCGCCGCGTCATCGTCTGGCCGGTCCGCGTCCAGGGCGAGACGAGCGCGCAGGAGGTCGCCGCCGCCATCACGGGCTTCAACGCGCTGGAATCCGGTGGGCGCATTCCGCGCCCGGACATCCTGATCGTGGCGCGCGGCGGCGGGTCGCTGGAAGACCTGATGAGCTTCAACGACGAGGCCGTCGTGCGCGCCGTGGCCGAGAGCGACATTCCGCTCATCGCCGCCGTCGGCCACGAGACGGACTGGACCTTGATCGACCTCGCCGCAGACCGGCGCGCGCCGACGCCCACCGGCGCCGCCGAGATGGCCGTGCCCGTGCGTGCCGACCTCATCGCCGCCACCGGCCAGGCGGCCCGGCGGTTGGAGGACGCGACCCGGCGCATCCTGGAGCGTCGGCGCAGCGATCTTCGAAGTCTCGAGCGCGTCCTGCCCAAGGGCGAGGGGTTGCTGGCAGTCCATCGTCAACGGTTGGACGGGGCGGCAAGCCGCCTGCGGCCCTGCCTCGCGCAGGGCTTCGACCGGCGCCACCGGGCGCTCAGCCGCGCCGCGGCGCTCCTTGCGTCGCATTCGCCGCGTGCCGAATTGCGCGCACGCCGGGCGGGCTTCGCCGCCTGCGCCGGCCGCCTGACGCCGGCGCTCCCTACCCGCATCATCGCCGAGCGCCGCCGGGCGATGACGGACCTTGCCGCGCGGCTCACGCGCGTCCGCTCCAGCCTTGCCGCCCGCGAAGCCGAGCGCGCCGCCGTCGCCCGCCAGCGCCTCGCGCGCCTCGGCGTCCAGATGGATGCGGCCTTCAAGGCCGCCATCGCCCGCCGCCGCAGCAATCTGCAGGCGGCCGGACAATTGCTCAACAGCCTCAGCTATCAGGGCGTTCTGGCGCGCGGCTTCGCGCTGGTGCGCGGTGCGGACGGGCAGGCCGTGCGGCAGGCAGCCTCTGTCACGCCGGGTGCCGCGCTCCAGATCCAGTTCGCCGACGGCACGGTCGCCGCCACCGCCGAGGGCGCGCCATCGCCGCGTCCGCGGGCCAAGACGCGCGATCCTGGTCCGAGCGGGCAGTCGTCGCTGTTCTGATTCAGTATAACTACCATGTTATAAGCAAATGAATTTTGTATATCTTCTTGTACTTGCCTGAGGCGCCGGTTCGTTGAAGCATGGTTCCCAAGACAACAGGGGAACCTTTCTCATGACCACGATGATCGACCGGCGCAGCCTCATGCTCGCCGCCCTCGGCGCGACCGCTCTTCCCGTCCTGCCGCGCGGCGCCGCCGCCCAGGCCCGCGCCAGCCTCGCCCTCGTCGCCGCCGGCCCCGGCAGCGCCTTCCTCGGCTACGGCCAGGCCATGGCCAAGATCATCGCTGCGGGCGCCCCCATCGACATCGAGGTCCGGGAGACCAAGGGCTCCAACGAGAACGCCGAGCTCGTCAGCGCCGGCACCGTGCCGCTCGCCCTGCTGAACATGGGCCCCGGCTTCGACGCCTGGAACGGCAAGGGTCCCTTCGCGGGCAAGGAATTGCGCGGCATGCGCGCGGTCGCGCCGATGTACGAGACGCCGTTCCACACGCTCACCCTGAAGAAGAGCGGCATCGCCAACCTGCGCCAGCTTGCCGGCAAGAAGGTCGGCGTCGGACCGGCCAGGGGTCCGGGCGAGGTGTTCTTCGACGGCATCGCCGCGGCGCTGGGCATCCAGGTCACCAAGGTCACGGGCAATCCGGACGCCCTCGGCAAGCAGGTGGAGACCGGCGAGATCGACGCGTTCTGGTACGGATCCGGCTTGCCGAGCCCGCCCTTTGCGGTCACCGCCAACGCGGCGGACGCGGTGGTGATCGGCTTCCAGCCGGACGAGGCCGAGGCCTTCCGCAAGACCTTCGCCTATTTCGCGCCCTACACGATTCCCGCCGGCACCTATAAGGGCCAGACGGCGCCGATCCAGTCGCTTGCGGTCTGGAACTTCATCGTCGCGCACAAGGACGTGCCCGCCGACCAGGTCCATGCGCTCACCGCCGCCTTGCTGAAGGACCCGGCCGCGACAAAGGCCGCCTATCCGGCCGCCGCGGCGACGGTGAAGGAGAATGTGGGGGCCAACACCTTCATGCCGTTCCATCCCGGCGCCGCGCGCTATTACCGCGAGGCCGGCGTCACCATCTCCCCGGCGCTGCTGCCGTAGTCAGCAGCGTCCGAAACGCGGAAATCCTGGCGCGGCGCTAGCGCGCCAGGAAGCCGGGAACGCGGCGGATCGCATCCTCCCGCGCCTTACGGTCCGTTCCCGTTCTCGCCGTCCCCGTTCCGGACCCGGTGAAAGCCAGTCCGGAGCGGGTGCGCGGCGTGAGCGAGGGATGGTCGAAATCGTGGAACGCGCCCTCATAGGTCACGAAAGTGAGCGCCGCGCCCTTGCCGGAGGCCCGCGCCGCCTCCGCCTGCCGCGCCAGAACCCGGCACGGCTCCGCCGGCGTCCAGTCGTCCGCCTCTCCGATCAGGAGCAGCATCGGTTTGCGCGTCGCATAATCGCCCCGCCGCGCCGGCACCCGACAGCCGGGGTAGAAGGCGACCGCGCGGGCGAAATCCACGCCCGCCGGCGCCGCCTTGCGCAGGGCGTAGAGCACCGTGCCGCCGCCGTTCGACCAGCCGAGGAGCGAGATCGCCTGCCGCTTCACGTCCCCGCGTGCCGCGAGCCACGCCAGGGCCGCCTCCGCGTCCCTGACCCGCTCCCGGGACGGGCGCACCGCGCGTTCCTTCACCGTGCATTGCGGCGGGAGGCCGCGCGAGGCGAAGCTGTCCGGCATCAGGACGAGGAAGCCCTCCGCGGCGAGCCGGGCGCCCCAGTCCGCGTGGCGGGCGCTGGGCCGGCCCGACCTGTTGTCGAGCCCGCCGCAGCCATGGAGCGCGATGACCGCCGGATGGGGCCCGGCCCCGGCCGGGCGCCACAGAGCGGCCTGAAGAGTCACACCGTCGGGTCCAGGCAGGGTGACGCGCTCCTGCGCCGCGAGCGGTGCGGCCAGAAGCGTCAGCGCGAGGGCGGCGATCGCCGCGACGGACGGATGATGCATGGCTTGCCTGCAGCTTGCGCGTTTGCGGCGCGGGGCCCGATCGCTTATTCCTCGCGGCAGGATGCCGCCTTCGCGCAACGGATGCCAGCCTCGATGATGAACCGTCTCGACCGTTTTCCGCCCGCCGGCGAGGCGACCGTCGAATTCCTCGACGGCGACCTGCGCATCGTCCGCCAGGGCACCTTCGTGCGCTGCGCCGTGACCGGCCAGCCGATCCCGCTGGACGAGCTGCGCTACTGGAGCGTCGACCTGCAGGAGGCCTATGCCACGCCGGAGGCCTCGCTCGTCCGGATCAAGGCTTCGCGCGGCTGACGGCATAGCGGACCTTCACCTGCGCCAGCAGCGCGTCGAGCGCCGCTTCGTCGGCGAAGGCCAGCGTCACCGGCAGCACGACCAGCCGCTCGCCCGCCTCCCGCCGGAACCAGGCCGGCAGGCGCACCGCGTCCTTCTCCGTCGTCGCCAGAATCAATCCGGCCGCCTCCGCCTCGCGCAGGAGGTTCCTCAGTTCCCCGTCCGCATAGGGATGATGATCGGGGAATGCGCGGCTCGTAGCGACGCGCGCGCCGATCGTACCAAGCGTCGCGAGGAACTTCTCCGGGCGGCCGATCCCCGCAAAGGCGAGGACGTCCCGCCCCGCCAGGGCCTGCGCGACGCCGGCCTCCGGTTCGAGCCGCGCGCGCAGGATGGGGATCCTCGCCTCGCCGGCCTCCCGCGCCACCGCCTCGCCCGGCGCGCCCTCGCCCACCAGGACCAGCGCGTGGACATGCGGCCACTGGGCCGCCAGCGGCGCACGCAAAGGTCCTGCCGGGATGCAGCGGCCGTTGCCGATGCCGGACGCGCCGTCCACCACGGCGAAGGCGAGGTCCTTGGCGATGGCCGGGTTCTGCAGGCCGTCATCCATGATGATGGCCGAAGCGTCGGCCAGGGCGGCGAAACCGGCTCCCGCGCGCCGGTCCCGCGCCACCACCACCGGCGCGTGGCGCGTCAGCAGCAGCGGCTCGTCGCCCACGGACGCCGCATCGTGACGGTTCGCATCAACGAGGACCGGCCCGGCCTCCCGGCCGCCATAGCCGCGCGAAAGGACGACGGGCGTGCCGCCTGCCGCCTTCAGCCGCTCCGCGAGGGCCGCAACCAGGGGCGTCTTGCCGGCCCCCCCGGCGACCAGATTCCCGGCGCAGATGACCGGCAGGGGCGCCCGCGCGCCCTCCCGCGCCATGCGGCTGGCAGTCGTCGCGCCGTAGGCGGCGCCGAGCGGCGCGAGGAGGGCGGACGCCCAGCCCCGCTCGCGCCACCAGAAATCCGGCGCCCTCAACGGCCCTGGCCCAGCTGATAGGCGAGGATATAGGGCTCCACCGCCTGCATCGTCCGCTGAACCGCGCCGCCCAGCGCCTCCACGATCTCGGAGGCCGCCCGCGCCGCGCCGCGCATCCGCGCCGGATCGCGCAGCAGGCTGGAGACGGCCGCGGCCAGCGTCTCCGCGTCCGAGACGACGAGCGTCCCGCCGGCGCGGTCCAGGGCGGCATAGGTGTCGGCCGCATTGTCGACATACGGCCCGCGCACCAGCGCGGCGCCGAGCTTGGCCGCCTCGACGGGGGAATGACCGCCGCGCGGTACCAGCGTCGCGCCCATCAAGGCCACCGGCGCCAGGCGGTAGAACAGGCCGGGTTCGCCCAGCGTGTCGGCGACATAGATCGAGGTGTCCCGGTCTGGTACCTCGCCGGCGGACCGGCGCGCCGCCTTCAGGCCGGTGACGGCAGCCAGTTCAGCGATGCGTTCCCCGCGCTCGGGATGGCGCGGCATGATGATGGTGAGGAGGCCCGGCAGGCGTTCCTTCATCAGGTCGTGGGCGTCGAGCACGATCTCGTCCTCGCCGGGATGGGTCAAAGCTGCCATCCAGACCGGGCGCCCGGCCACCATGCCCGACAGCGAGGCCAGCATCGCCATGTCGGCGGGCGGGGCCGGCACGTCGAGCTTCAGATTGCCGACGACCGAGACGCGCGGCGCGCCGAGGTCGCCGAGGCGATGGCCATCGAGCCCGGTCTGCGCCAGGCACAGGTCGAACCGCGAGAGCAGGGCGCGCGAGGCCTCCGGCAGGCGCCGCCAGCGCCGGTGCGAGCGTTCGGACATGCGCCCGTTGACCAGGATCAGCGGCGTGCCGCGCCGGCTCGTCTCGGCGATCATGTTCGGCCAGAGCTCGGACTCCACCACCAGCGTGATGTCCGGCTGCCAATGGTCGATGAACCGGCGCATGTAGCGCGGCACGTCGAGCGGCACGTATTGGTGGATCGCGCCGGGCGGCAGGCGGCGTTTGAGGATCTGCGCCGAGGCGACGGTTCCGGACGTGACCACGACCGCGATGCCCCGCGCCACCAGCCGCTCCACGATCGGCATGATCGAGATCGTCTCGCCGACGCTCGCCCCGTGGATCCAGGCGAGCATGCCGGGCGGCCGGGGCACGACCGAGAAGCCGCGCCTTTCGTCGATGCGGAACGGGTCTTCCTTGCCGCGCCGGGCGCGGGTCAGGAGGATCAGGGCGGCGGCCGGCTCCAGGACGGCCGTGATGCCGCGATAGAGGCTCAGGGGCCAGCTCGGCGGGGCGGCCGGGCGCACCATGTCAGCGGCCCGCCATCGCGGCCTCGCGCGCCGCGGAGAGGCCGGCGCCGGGGTCCTTGTCATCCAGCAGCGCGTAGGCGCGGGCATGGACGGCGTCGAGCCCGATCTCCACCTGGCGCCGCGCCGCTTCCAGCGCCGCGGGATCGGCGTCCGGGGCGACATGGACCGGGTCCCCGATCACCATGGCGCCGCGGCCGAAGGGAAGGCCGATGCTCGCCCGGTCCCAGGACTTGAAGTCGATCCGCCGGCTCGTCGCCACGGCGGCGGGCACGATCGGCCGGCCGGACATGCGCGCCAGCGTCACGATGCCCTCGCCGCAGACGCGGGCACGCTTGGGCACGTCGGCGGTGAGCACCACCATCCGCCCGTCGTTCAGCGCGCGCAGCATGGAGCGCAGGGCCGCGCTGCCGCCCTTCTCGCGCACCTTGCGCCCCAGCGCCCCCGAGCCCCGGATCGGCTCGATCCCCAGATGGCGCAGCGCGATGGCGTTGAATTCGCCGTCGCCATGGCGGGAGATGAGCGCCGCCGTCGGGTCCTGCGGCCGGCGCGCGAAATGGATCATGAAATGCTGGCCATGCCACATCGCCACGATCACGGGCATGAGCGGCCCGACGCGGTCGTAGACGTCCGGCGGGTCGAGGACCAGCCGGTTGGTGCGCTCCACCAGGCGCAGATAGCGCGCCAGGAGGAAGCCGAGGCTCTCCTGGACCGCCCGCGACCGGACGATGCGCTTCAGCATCACGCCTCGCGCCGCATCAGTTCGACGGATCCAGCAGGCGGTGGAGATGCACCACGAAATAGCGGGTCTGGGCGCTGTCCACGGTGGCCTGCGCCTTCGCCTTCCAGGCGGCATGGGCGGTGGCGTAGTCCGGGAAGATGCCGACGATGTCGATCTTCGACAGATCGCGGAACTCGTTGCTGTCGAGGCTGGTGAGCTCGCCGCCGAAGACGAGGTGGAGAAGCTGCGGTTTGCCGGTTTGCGTCGTCATGGCCGTTCCTGGTCCTCCTGTCGCGGCGCTGCGGGGACAGGCGCCGCCGGCTGTCATCCCTCGAGAGCGTCGCGGGCCGCCGCGATCAGCGGCCCGTGCAGGTTCATGCCGCTCGCCACGAGCGCGCCGTGGACCGGCATGGGGCGGTTATAGAGGGGTATCTCGCCGGCAAGGTTCGTGACCGTACCGCCCGCTTCCGTCAAGATCAGATCGGCGGCCGCGAGGTCCCAGTCACGGGCATTGCCGGAAACGAGGGCCGCCTCGATCGCGCCTTCCCCCACCCGCACCAGCCGCAGCGCCAGCGAGGGCACGCGCGGCAGGCGCACCACGCCGTGCCCGGCGCGGGCGAGCGCGGCCACAGCTTCCGCGGGTCCGGCTGCCTTTGCGCCCCGGAGCGTGTCGCGGTCCGATACGCGGATCGGCCGCCCGTTCAGGGTCGCGCCATGCCCTTCCGCGGCCGCATAGGTCGCGCGGTGGGCCGGGGCATGGACGATGCCGGCCACGGGCCGCCCTTCCACGAGGAGCGCCACGGCGACCGACCAGTCCGGATGCCCCGACGCATAGGCCCGCGTGCCGTCGATGGGATCGACGATCCAGACCAGCGGCAGGGCGAGCCGCGCCGCGTCGTCGGCGGTCTCCTCCGAGAGCCAGCCGGCCGCGGGGCAGAGCGCGCCGAGCCGCTCGTTGAGGAACGTGTCCACGGCCACGTCCGATTCCGTCACCGGCGAGCCGCCGCCCTTGTGCCACACCCGCGCCGTCGTCGGCCCGCCGAGACGGAAGCCTGGAAGCGCGATACGCCCGGCCTCCTCGACCACGGCGACCATCGCATTCAGGATCGCCGCCGGCTCGGCGCGGATCTCTTGCGGAGTGAAGGGCGGTCTGTCCACGGCGCCTGCCGGCGGCTCCTCGTCGTCGTTGCGGGATCCTTCTCCCTTGGACCCCCGGCAAGATTCGATCAAGCATATTGGCCGAAACGGCCCGAAAACCCCTGCTTAACCCTGCTTCTTAAGCCGGTTCGAGGGGGACCCGCCGCATAGACGGATCAACGCGAGGCATCCGCCACAGAGCGGCCCGCGAGGAGCGTTGAACAGGATAGACCCATGGCAGGCGCCATTCCGGCGGCCAACGGGGAGGCGCGCAAAGCGTCTCCCCGGATGCCCGCCCGCGACCCGAACCGCGCGACCGTCCGCATCAGCGGAGCGGACTGTACCATCCTCTCCTCCGATCTTTTCAAGGCCAGCGCCGGGCTTGGCCTGGCCGCCGGCCCGACGGCCGATGTGATGGCCGTCGCGCTGGTGCGCCGGGACGGGCGGCCCGAGCCGCTCTTCAGCCTCGACGAGGCCAAGGCGGTCGCGCAATGGCGTTCCATCGCCCGCGATGCAGGCCTGACGCTGATGCTGGGGGAGGGAGAGGTCTACGGGCCCGTCCGTCCGCAACTCGGCCCGGTCCTTCTCGGCGAGGTGCGCATCCGTCGCCGCCACGGCCTGCTCAAGGGCCGCCGCCCGCGCTTCCTTACTCGCCGCAAGACCGGCGCCCTGCCGCTGCGGCCGGTGATCCACCAGGCCCACGAGGTCGGCGGCTGATCAGGCGGCGCGGATCGCCGCGTCGAGGACGAGGCCCGCAAAGAAGATCAGCCCCGCATCGCGGTTTGAGCGGAAGAGCGCCAGCGCGCCCGCGCCGTCCGCAATGTCGATGCGGGACACCTGCCGCGCAAGATGCGCCGCAAAGCCGGCAAGGCCGAGCCAGGCGGCAAGCCCGCTTGAGGCTGCCGCTATCGCGAAGCCGGCCGCCAGCACCGCCAGCGTGTAGAACGCCGCCACCGCGACCCTTGTGCGCCCGGCAAAGAGCCGCGCCGAGGACTTGATCCCCGCGACGGGATCATCCTCCAGGTCCTGCACCGCGTAGATCGTGTCGTAGCCGATCGTCCAGCAGATGGCGGCGGCGTAGAGCGCGAGGGCCGGCAGGTCGAGCCGCCCGAAGGTCGCCGCCCAGCCCATCAGCCCGCCCCAGGAGAAGGCGAAGCCGAGCACCAGCTGCGGCATGGAGAAGATGCGCTTCATGAACGGATAGGCCGCCACGAAGATGAGCGAACCGAAGCCGACCGCGATGGCGAAGGGCGGCAATTGCAGCAGGACGAGGAGACCGATCAGGCACAGGAGCCCCGCGAACAGGGCCGCCTGCTTCGGCGTGACCTGTCCGGAGGGTAGGGGGCGGCCGCGCGTGCGGGCCACCATCGCGTCGAGGTCCCGGTCGACGATGTCGTTATAGGTCGAGCCCGCCCCGCGCATGGCGACCGCGCCGATGGCGAACAGGACGAGGAGAAGCGGCATCCGCGCCAGCGAGCCCGCCGCGCCCGCAGCAAGCGCCGTCGACCACCAGCACGGCAGGAGGAGCAGCCACGAACCGATGGGCCGGTCGATGCGGGCAAGCCTGAGATAGGGACGTGAGGGCGCCGGCGCGTGCCGGTCGACCCAGTTGCCGGCCGGCGCGTCGGGGACGCCGCCGGGCGCCGTCGCCACGCCTTACAGCGCGCCGGAGGGGATGCGGCGGGGACCGCCGGTCACGTCGTCCGGAGCCGCGAAAACGTTGTTCTGGTTGGCGCGCTTGGCTTCTTCCGCCTGGCGGATCGCCTTCTGGTAGTCGGCGGCGACCTTGCAGGCCTGAGCCCGGCTGTTGGTCACCTGCTTCTGCTGCGTCTCGATGGCGGCCACGGCGTCGGGCGGGATGCGGCACCAGGAGGCATTCTCGCCCATGAATTTCAGCACCGCGGTGCCGTTGCCCTGCAGTTTGGTGAAGGTCTGGCAGGCGACGTTCGGATCGACCTTCTTCTTCCCCCAGCCATTGATCTGGCTGATGATCTGCTGGCGCTCTTCGAAGAGCTTCCGGCCGCTGTCGCACACGCCCTGCGCCATGGCAGGTCCCGTTCCGAGCGCGGCACCCATCGCCGCCGCGGCCAGAGCCAGGCGGAAAGCGGGATGGAAGCAACGGGCGACCGGGACCATGGACGTCAGACTCCGCGATGGAATGGGGGCACGATCGCCCCGCAGAACGGCAAGCCTATTACCAGAAACATTGGGGCAAGGCCAAGGCGCCCGCTCCGCGTTCGCCGGCGCGGCCTTGCACGGGCCGCTCCGCCGGTGCATGCCGGAGGCGATCCGCCGCACGATCCGGGCCCGCCGATGAGTCCATCCCGCAACCTCCAGCGCCTCTTCGTCCCGGCCGAGCTGGGCGCAAGCCTGCCCGTCGCACTGGACAAGGCGCAGGCCCATTATGTCGGCAACGTCCTGCGCCTGCGGTCCGGCGACGAGATCCTGCTGTTCAACGGCGTGGACGGCGAATGGCGGGCGCGGGTCGACGGCGAGGGCAAGCGCACCGGGCTCGTCTGCCTCGACATGACGCGGCCGCAGGGGCGGCCCGGCGACGTCCAGTATCTCTTCGCCCCGCTGAAGAGCGCGAGGCTCGACTACATGGCCCAGAAGGCGACGGAGATGGGCGCCTCCCGCCTCGTCCCCGTCCTCACCCACCGCACCCAGGTCTCGCGCATCAACCTCGACCGGCTGCGGGCCAACGCGGTGGAGGCAGCCGAACAGTGCGGCCTGCTTTCGATCCCGGAGATCGCGGCGGAGGAGAAACTGCCGGCCGCCCTCGCCCGGCTTGAGCCGGGCCGTACCCTCGTCTTCTGCGACGAGGCGGCGGAGATTGCCGACCCGCTCGAGGCGCTGTCCAGCGTGAAGCGCGGCGCGCCGCTCGCGGTGCTGATCGGCCCCGAAGGCGGGTTCGACGAGGCCGAGCGGCGCCTGCTCGCAGCTCGGCCCGGCACGGTGCGGCTGTCGCTCGGGCCCCGGATCATGCGGGCCGACACAGCCGCAGTGGCGGCGCTCGCCCTCGTTCAGGCGGTCTGCGGCGACTGGCACGCCGGCTGAATCCCGCGCCCGGCGCGGTTGCCCGCAGGCGGCTTTCGATGTATGTGCGCCGCACAATTCTCCTCCGGCCGGCGGTTTTCGCGTGCCAGCGTCTCACGGACGCCCGGCGCGGACCCTGCCTGCCTTGTCCGACCGGAAAGGCCACCCGGCCATGAAGCTGCGCAACATCGCCATCATCGCCCACGTCGACCACGGCAAGACGACCCTCGTGGACAAGCTGCTCGCCCAGTCGGGCACGTTCCGCGAGAACCAGAAGGTCGCCGAGCGCGCGATGGATTCCAACGACCTGGAGCGCGAGCGCGGCATCACCATCCTCGCCAAGGTGACCTCGGTCCTCTGGAAGGACACCCAGATCAACATCGTCGACACGCCCGGCCACGCCGATTTCGGCGGCGAGGTGGAGCGCATCCTCTCCATGGTCGACGGCGTGATCGTGCTGGTGGACGCCGCCGAAGGCCCGATGCCGCAGACCAAGTTCGTGGTCGGCAAGGCGCTCAAGCTCGGCCTCAAGCCCATCGTCGCCATCAACAAGGTCGACCGGCCCGACGCCCGCATCACCGAGGTGCTGAACGAGGTCTTCGATCTCTTCGCCGCCCTCGACGCCACCGACGAGCAGCTCGACTTCCCGATCCTCTACGGCTCGGGCAAGAACGGCTGGATGGCCGACAAGCCGGACGCCGACCCGTCCATCGGCATGGCCCCGCTCTTCGAGCTGGTGCTGAAGCATGTCGAGCCGCCGCAGGTGGAGGAGGGGCCGTTCCGCCTTCTCGGCACGATCCTGGAGGCCAACCCCTATCTCGGCCGCATCATCACGGGGCGCATCGCCTCCGGCTCGGTTAAGCCGAACCAGCAGGTCAAGGTGCTGGCGCGCGACGGCTCGACGATCGAGACCGGCCGCATCACAAAGGTCCTCGCCTTCCGCGGCCTCGAGCGCCAGCCGGTGGAGCTCGCGGAAGCCGGCGACATCGTCGCCATCGCGGGCCTGACCAAGGGCACGGTGGCCGACACGTTCTGCGACCCGGCCGTGGACGCGCCGCTCAAGGCCCAGCCCATCGACCCGCCGACCGTGTCCATGACGTTCCTCGTCAATGACTCGCCCCTCGCCGGCACCGAGGGCGACAAGGTCACGAGCCGCATGATCCGCGACCGCCTGCTCAAGGAAGCGGAGGGCAACGTCGCGCTCAAGATCGAGGAATCGGCGGACAAGGACTCGTTCATCGTGTCCGGCCGCGGCGAATTGCAGCTCGCCATCCTCATCGAGACGATGCGCCGCGAGGGCTTCGAGCTCGGCGTCTCGCGCCCGCGCGTCGTGTTCTCCCGCGACGAGGCCGGCCAGGTGCTGGAGCCGATCGAGGAGGTCGTGATCGACGTCGACGAGGAGCATTCCGGCGTCGTCGTGCAGAAGATGTCCGAGCGCAAGGCGGACATGGTCGAGATGAAGCCCTCCGGCGGCAATCGCCTGCGGCTCGTCTTCCATGCTCCCACCCGCGGCCTCATCGGCTATCAGGGCGAACTCCTGACGGACACCCGCGGCACAGCCATCATGAACCGGCTCTTCCACGATTATCAGCCCTACAAGGGCGACATCGCGGGCCGAATCAACGGCGTGCTCATCTCCAACGACCAAGGCGAGGCCGTGGCCTATGCCCTGTGGAACCTGGAGGATCGCGGCCCGATGGTCATCGAGCCGGGCGTGCGCGTGTACCAGGGCATGATCATCGGCATCCACAGCCGGGACAACGACCTGGAGGTCAACGTCCTCAAGGGCAAGAAGCTGACGAACATCCGCACCACGTCCAAGGACGAGGCCGTGCGCCTGACCCCGCCGGTGAAGATGACGCTGGAGCGGGCGCTCGCCTGGATCGGCGACGACGAGCTCGTCGAGGTGACGCCCAAGTCGATCCGCCTGCGCAAGGCGATCCTCGATCCCAACGACCGCAAGCGCGCCGAGCGCGCCCGCGAGTCGAGCGTCGCCTGACGAGGGCGTCTCTCGCGCGATCTTGAGTGGCGGCCGCCCCATGGGCGGCCGTTCGCGCTTGACGGGACGGCATCCGCGATCAAGCTCTCCCCAAAGCACATGCTCCGGGAGAGAACGATGCGCCTGACGCTTGCCGCCGCCGCTGCCGGCCTGACCCTCGCCGGCGCGGCCTACGCCCATCACGGCTGGGGCTCCTACGATGCGGGGAAGATGTTCACCATCGAGGGCGCCGTGGCTCGGCTCGAATGGGCGAACCCCCACGTCCATATCGACCTGCCGCATCAGGGCGCGACCTGGGAGATCGTCCTCGCGCCGCCTTTCCGCATGAGCAATCGCGGCCTGTCGGAGGCGCTCATCAAGCCCGGCGCCCGCGTTGCGGTGGAAGGGTATCCCTCCACCCGCGTCGCCACCGAGATGCGCGCCGAGCGTATCGTGGTCGACGGCAAGACCTTCGAGCTGCGCTGACCGGCATGTACGCGCAGCTCCTGGCCGACCTGCAGGCATCCGGGCTCGGCCAGCTGGCGCGCCAGTCCGCCTGGCTCTACACGGTCGCGAACCTCGCCCACGTCCTCGGCGCGGCCCTGCTCGTCGGCGCCATCGCCGTGCTCGACATCCGGCTGATCGCGGGGCGCTCGGCCGCCATCGACGCCACGGCCCGCACCGCTGTCCCGCTCGCCGCCGCGGGGCTCGCCCTCCAGATCCCGACCGGGCTCGTCCTGCTGGCGCCGGAGGCTGTCGCCCTCGGACAGAACCCGGCCTTCTATGCCAAGCTCCTCTTCATCGCGGCGGGTCTTGCCAACCTCGCGCTCTACCATGCCCGCCACGGCTGGGGCTTCGATGACGGCACTCTGCCTGCCTCGGCCCGGCTCACCGCCTTCGTCTCACTCGCCGCCTGGGTCGCCGCGCTCCTTGCGGGGCGTCTCATCGCGTATCTGTAGAAGCCTCGCCGTCATCGCCCCTCGCAACCTGCCAGGCGCCCCGCGCTGCGCCGAATCGGCTAAAGCCTTGCCATGGCGCCGGCCGCATCCACCCTCCTTCCATGACGACCTGGTCGCCCCAGCAGGACAAGGCCCTGGATGAGGTCGCGCGCTGGCTGAAGCGCGGCGACCGGCCGGTCTTCCGGCTGTTCGGCTATGCCGGCACCGGCAAGACGACGCTCGCCCGGCATCTGGCGGAGGGCATCGACCGGGAGGTCGCCTTCGCTGCCTTCACCGGCAAGGCCGCCATGGTCATGCGCGAGCGCGGCTGTGAGGGCGCCACCACGATCCACAGCCTGATCTACCGCTCCCGCGGCGGGGACGAGGAGGGGCCCAATTTCGTCCTCAACCGCCAGGGCACCGCCGCCAAGGTCGAGCTCATCGTCATCGACGAGTGTTCCATGGTGGACGAGGAACTGGGGCGTGACCTGCTCTCCTTCGGCAAGCCGGTCCTGGTCCTCGGCGATCCGGCCCAGCTGCCCCCGGTCAAGGGCGGCGGCTTCTTCACCGAGGCCGAGCCCGACGCCATGCTCACGGAGGTCCACCGCCAGGCCAAGGACGATCCCATCGTCCACCTGTCGATGGTGGTGCGCGAGGGCGGCCGCCTGCCGCGCGGGACGTTCGGGGCGAGCCGCGTCATCCCGCGGGCTGAGATCGATGCCGCCGCCGTCATGGCGGCGGACCAGGTTCTGGTCGGCATGAATCGCACCCGCCGGCTCTACAACACGCGCATCCGCCAGCTGCGCGGCTTCCGCGACGCCATGCCGGGCGCGGGCGAGAAGCTGGTCTGCCTGAAGAACGACAAGACCAAGGGGCTCTTCAACGGCGGCACCTATGTCGTGAAGGAGGTCGGCACCTCCAGGAAAGGCCTCGTGTCGATGCGGGTGGCGTCCGAGGACGGGCTCACCGGCGCGGTCAAGGTGACGGTCCTGCCGGAATTCTTCACCGGCCAGGACGAGGACATCCCCTACGACCTGCGCCGCCATACCGACGAGTTCACCTATGGCTACGCGCTGACCGTCCACAAGGCGCAAGGGTCGCAATGGGACGACGTCGTCCTGTTCGACGAATCCGGCGCCTTCCGCGAGCATGCGGCGCGCTGGCTCTATACCGGCATCACCCGGGCGGCGAAGCGGCTGACGATCGTCGCCTGAGGCGGCTCACTTGCGCGGATAGACGCGATCGAGCCGCCCGATGGTCTGCTCGGCCTCGTTCGGCGCCACGGCTCGCAGGATCGCGTCGAGCTTCTCCTCCTTGCGGTCGTCGCCCTCCTTGGATTGCGGCGAGCCGACATGGAGCAGCACGGCGAGCCCGCCCACCTGCCAGAGCAGCTGCAGGAATTCCGACTGCCAGTTCTCTAACGTGTCCCGGCCCATCTGCATCACGTACTCGCTGACCTGGACCGGCTGGCCGTGCTGCATCTGCTCGCTCACGAAGGTGAACCAGCCGAAGACCCAATGGCCGATGAGCGAGATGACGAAGAAGCCGAGCGTCACCCAGGCATAGCCATAGGCCTTCCAGCGCGACAGTCCGGAAGCCCAGGATCCTTGTCCGATCCGTGATCCGCTCATGGCATCACACTCCTATTGACGCTGGTAGAACACCGTCATCGTCCCGATCTCCACGATCTTGGAGATCGAGGCGTAGACGACGAGGGACCGCTCGTCCTGCAGCCAGAACCAGTCGTCGAAGGACAGGACCGTTTCCGACCCGTCCGGCGAGGGAACGCTGCGCTTGTATTTCCAGTGCAGGGCGTTGCCGGCCTGCTCGCCGGCGGCGGAGCCGACGACCCGCACCTCGTCGCCCTGATAGGGGGTCACCCCGTCCGCCTCCGGACCGGAACGGCAGATGTTCCAGTGCAGCTGGTCCACCTGCCCGTCGTCGAACCGGTAGGTCTCGTGCAGCCGCAACACGGATTTTTCCGCATCCCAGCGCCCCTCGGCGGTGACGGAGAATTGCCGCTGCAGATTGCCGAAGCGCGACTGCATGATGCCGTAGCCCGTGGCTCGTCCGGCGAAGAACCGCTCGACCACGAAAGCGGGGCCTCTGCCTTTGAAGTCTTCGATCTTCATCGGCGTCTGCCCGTCAATCGTCGGCCCGGTCCTCGCGCGACAGGTCCTCGGCCAAACGGTCGAGGGCCGGGGCAGACCCGTCGGGATGGCCGCCCTGCACGCGCTGGTTCTCGATGATCGCCGCCTTGCGCACGCCGGGCGCGTTGCCGGCATCGCCCTCCAGCGCCGCTTCCGCGAAATCCGCCTCGGTGGGCGCGAACGGATTGTCCTGCGCCGGGTCCTGGCGCGCCTGCGCGGTGCGCGGATCGTTGGCCTTCGGATCGCTCATGGGTCGTCTCCTGCTGCGCGTGCCAATCGTTCAGCGAAACGCCGGAATGCGGGAACCGGTTCCGCTTCGGTGGCGAAGCGGGCCGGCATGTGCGCTACGGCACAGGTCGGCGCGGCGCAGTGCCGATAGGCTTTCGCGCATCGTTCGCGTGCGCCTGCGCGCGAGATGCCTGACTGGAGATCGCCCTTGCCCGCTTCATCCCTCGCCCGCCTTGCCCTCGTCGCTCCCGCTTTGGGCGCCCTCGCCTTGGCGGCCCCCACGCCGGCCTTCGCGCAATCCTGCGAGGCCAGCTACAATGTCGAGGGCGTGCCGATGATCACGGCCCTGATCTACCGCGTCTCGATGAGCTTCCCGCGCGTGCCGGTGAAACGCGCCTTCGACAACGTCGCCGCCGCGGTCTCCGCGGAGGGGTTCCAGGGCATCCGCCTCGACCGTCAGCTCAATTCCGTCTCGGCTATCCAGGAAACGTCCGGCTCCGGGCGCCCGCAGACGCTGCGCGTCACGGTGCGCCGCGCCGGAAACGGCTCGCGGGTCGACGCCGTGTTTCAGGTCCAGGCCGGTCAGATCGCCCCCGAAGGCCCCACCCGCGCCGGCCTTTGCCGCGTGGTCACCGCTGCGGCAGATTGACGGCCAGACGCCGTCATCCCCAGCCGTCGCACTCTCCTGTCACCCCCCGCCCTCGCTTCGCTCGCCGGGGATGACATCGAGGGTCATCATTGCGAGCGTAAGCGAAGCAATCCAGGGAGCGGTTGCGGCCGGTGGATTGCTTCGTCGCTTCGCTCCTCGCCATGACGGTCGAGCGTGACGCCTCGTCCTTCGAGGCTCGGCGTCGCCTCGCACCTCAGGATGAGGCTTCGAGGCCGCTGCGCGGCGCCTCAGGATGAGGCTTCGGTGGGCATCGCGCCCTTAACAACGGTCCTCATGCTGAGGTGCGAGCGCCAGCGAGCCTCGAAGCACGCACGAATGGCCGTGAGCGCATCCCCTCCTCCCGCGCAGCGGCGGGGAGGGGCTTGGGGTGGGGGGTGCCGGGCGTCGAGCTCTTACCCGCAGGACGGAACC
>JAIXTM010000013.1 GCA_027483945.1 Hyphomicrobiales bacterium
CCGTCCTCCCGGGAGCGGATTGCAAGTCCGCCCGCAGGCAACCGCCTCTCCCCGACAGTCAGGCATGCCTCCGGACGGCCACCCCTCGTGGAGAGAGGCGCATAGGAATATATTCAATGGGTGGATTTGTCAAGATCGACATATTCGGCCCCTCCCGTCTCACCCCCGGCGGCCGCACACTCGTTGTCATCCCCGGCGAGCGAAGCGAGGGAAGGGGATCCAGTCCAGCGCCGCCGCGCTCCACGCCCGGCCTTGTCCTGGATCCCCTTCCCCTGCGCGCCTTCGGCGCTCCGGCCGGGGATGACAGCGAGGATGGGATGACAGCGGCGCAGGCGACCACCCGCTTCGCCTGCGACCCGATGCCCGTGCGTCCGCGTGACCCGGCACGGTTTGAACCGGTCCCTTTCGCGCCTATCATCCCCGCAGGCTGATGCCGGCCCGGAGGGACTGATCCATGCCGCTCGACGCAACCATGCTCGCCCGGATGCAGTTCGCCTTCACGGTGACGTTCCACATCATCTTCCCGGCCTTCACCATCGGCCTGTCGGCCTTCATCGCGACGCTGCTCGGCCGCTACCTCATCACCCGCGAGGAGCGCATCAAGCGCCTCGCGCGCTACTGGACGAAGATCTTCGCCGTGTCCTTCGCCATGGGCGTCGTCTCCGGCATCGTCCTGTCCTACCAGTTCGGCACCAACTGGAGCCGGTTCTCCGTCGTCGTCGGCAACACGATCGGCCCGCTGATCGGCTACGAGGTCCTGACGGCCTTCTTCCTGGAAGCGACGTTCCTGGGGATCATGCTGTTCGGCTGGAACCGCGTCTCGGACCGGCTGCATTTCATCGCGGCCTTGATGGTGGCGATCGGCACGGCGATCTCAGCCTTCTGGATCCTCTCCGCCAACAGCTGGATGCAGTATCCGACCGGCCACGAGGTGCGGAATGGCATCGCCTATCCCGTGGACTGGTGGCAGATCGTCTTCAACCCAACCTTCCCGTTCCGCTTCGCCCATATGGTGACGGCGGCCTATCTGACGACGGCCGTCGTCGTCATTGCGGTCGGCGCGCGCCATCTCCTGGCCGGCCGTTTCCCGGACCAGTCCCGCACCATGATCAAGATGGGCCTTGCCCTGACGCTGATCCTGGCACCGGCGCAGGTGGTGATCGGCGACCTGCACGGCCTGGCGACCGCGCGCTACCAGCCGGCCAAGCTCGCCGCCATGGAGGGCCATTGGCCGGCGAGCGAGGTCGCCCCGCTCGTGCTCTTCGCCATTCCCAACGAGAAGGCGGAGCGCAACGACTGGGAGATCGCGATTCCCAAGCTCGGCTCCTTCATCCTCACCCATGACTGGAACGGCGTCTATCCGGGCCTGAAGAGCTTCCCCGCGGACGAGCGCCCGCCGGTCCTGCCGGTCTTCTTCGCCTTCCGCCTCATGGTGGGCATCGGCCTGTTCCTGGTCGCGATGGCCCTCTGGGGCGGGGTGCAGTGGTGGCGTGGCCGGCTCTTCGAGGACCGGTTGTGGCTGAAGACGGCGTCCTGGTCCTGGCCGCTCGGCTTCATCGCCATCGTGGCGGGCTGGATGGTGACCGAGATCGGCCGCCAGCCCTGGATCGCCACCGGCATCCTGCGCACGGCGGACGCGCGCTCGCCCGTCGCGGCGGAAACCGTGGCCCTGACGCTGGCCTTGTTCGTCGTCGTCTACGGCATCGTCTTCACCATGGGCATCCGCTACATCAATCTCCTGGTGAACAAGGGGCCGGACCCCGAGGCGACCGCCGATCCGCGCGGGCTGCCCAACCGCCCGCTCTCGGCCGCCGAGGATGCGGTCCGCGACGCCAAGCAGCAGGGGGCTTGATGATGGAACCCTATCTGCCCGTGATCTGGGCCGGGCTCATCGCCACGGCCGTCGCCCTCTACGTCATCCTCGACGGTTTCGACCTCGGCATCGGCATCCTGTTCCCGACGACGCCCGACGAGCGCCAGCGCGACCAGATGATGAACTCTGTCGCGCCGTTCTGGGACGGCAACGAGACCTGGCTGGTCCTTGGCGGCGGCGGCCTTTGGGTCGCCTTCCCGCAGGCCTATGCCGTCATCATGCCGGCGCTCTACATCCCGGTCATCCTGATGCTGCTGGGGCTGATCTTCCGCGGCGTCGCCTTCGAATTCCGCTGGGTGGCGAAGCCTCGCCACACGGTCTGGGACGTCGCCTTCGCCGGCGGCTCGATCACCGCCGCCTTCTTCCAGGGCGTGATCCTCGGCGGCCTCCTCCAGGGCATCAACGTCGTCAACGGCGAGTTCGCCGGCGGCTCGTTCGACTGGCTGCGCCCGTTCCCGATCCTGTGCGGCATCGGCGTCGTGGCGGGATACGGGCTGATCGGCTGCGGCTGGCTGACCATGCGCATCGAGGGCGCGACCGCCGACCATGCGCGCGCCCTGGTGCGGCCGCTGCTCGTCGTCGTCGCGATCTGCGCCGCGCTCGTCAGCCTGTGGACGCCCTATGCCTTCCCGCGCATCGCCGAGATCTGGTTCGGGTGGCCGAACATCCTTTATCTCTGGCCGCTGCCGGTCCTGACCGGAGCGCTTGCGCTCTATATCTGGATCCAGGCGAAGAGGGACCATTCGGCCCGCATCTTCACCGCCACGATCAGCATTTTTCTGCTCTGCTATGCGGGGCTGGCCATCTCCAATTTCCCTTACCTCGTGCCGCCGACCCTGACGATCTGGGACACCGCGGCCGTCCCGGCGGCGCAGATGTTCCTGCTCGTGGGGACGCTCGTGCTGCTGCCCATGGTGCTGGGCTACACGTTCTTCATCTATTGGACGTTCCGGGCCAAGTTGAAGGACGGCGAGGGCTATCACTAATCTGGCCTAACGGAACGGCGGCGCGGCTTGCGCCGTTGACCGGCGCCGCGAGACGGCGGCGTCCCAAGGAGAGCACCGATGCGCTGGGAAGATTTCCGCAGCTCCGACAACGTGGAGGACCGGCGCGGCGAGGGCGGCGGCTTCCGTCTGCCGGGCGGCGGCGGGGGCAGGGGGCTCGGGCTCGGCACGATCGTGGTGCTCGGCCTCGTCGGCTGGGCGCTTGGCATCGACCCGCGCATCCTGATCGGCGGCGCGGAGATGATCTCCGGCGGCGGAGGTCCGGCCTTCCAGCAGGAGGCGCCGCGCCGCTCGGGTCCTTCGGCCCCACCCACCGACGAGATGGGGCGTTTCGCCGCCGCGATCCTCGGCAACACCGAGGACGTGTGGAACAGGATCCTGCCCGAGCAGATCAACCGCCAGTACCGCAATCCGCGGCTTGTCCTGTTCACCGGCCAGTCCAATTCCGGCTGCGGCTTCGCCCAGTCGGCGATGGGGCCGTTCTACTGCCCGCTCGACGAGACGGTCTATATCGACCTGACCTTCTTCCAGGAGATGCGGACAAGGTTCGGAGCCAGCGGCGACTTCGCCTATGCCTATGTCATCGCCCATGAGGTCGGCCACCACGTGGAGAACGTGATGGGCATCCTGCCGCGCGTGCAGGAGATACAGCGCCGGGTCGACCGGCGCGAGGCCAACCAGCTCTCCGTCAAGGTCGAGCTCATGGCCGATTGCCTGGCCGGCGTCTGGGCCTTCCATTCCAACCAGCGATGGAAATCGCTCGAGGAGGGCGACGTGGAGGAGGCGATGAACGCCGCCTCCGCCATCGGCGACGACAAGCTGCAGAAGCAGGCCCAGGGGCGCGTCTTGCCCGACAGCTTCACCCACGGCTCGTCCGCCCAGCGGGTGCGCTGGTTCATGACCGGCATGAAAGGCGGCGACGTGCGCCGCTGCGACACGTTCCGCGCCGAGCAGCTCTGAACGATCAGGCCCGGCCGACCGCGTCGATGGCGATGGGCAGCCGGCGCACGCGGCCGGCAAGGGCCGGCGCCGTCAGCACCTCCCGGGAGACCAGGAGGCCCGGCGTCAGCGCGCGCGGCGCGAGGATATCGGCCGCCGCATGGGCGACGCGCAGCGGCAGTGAGGCCGGCCGGCGCCGGAAGCGCGCGAGCCGCGGCGAATAGGCGAGCAATGCCTGCTCGGCCTCCGGAATCCAGCCCGGCTCCATCCTGTCGCCCGCCTCCAGGAGGAGCAGCCACCGGCCGCGCGCATGCGACGCCGCCTGTCGCCATCCGTCCGCGCCACCCGCATCCGCGACCAGGCCGACGCCTGCCGCGTCGGCGACATGGGCGATCGCCTCGTCGGCCTTCGGCGCGAGGACGACCGCGTCCCCCACCAGGCCATGGACGACGGCGGGAACGAGGGCGGTGAGGGTGAGGCCGAGCAGCTCGACCGGCTGGCCGGCCTGGGCACGGATGAGAACGCTGATCATTGCGCTGCACCATACCATTTTTGCATCGCGCAAGCCAAACGCCGGAACTGCTTGCCATGTTCTGTATTTGTTCTAGTATCGGGTTCCGCTGAAGCGGATTTGATTCCCAGGAGGGTGACATGTCCCGCGAGGGCGACATGGCGAAGACGGGCCGGAGCGGAGCCCTGCGCCCGCGGCGCGCGGAGCGGCCGCAGGCGCGCAGCCGCGGCGGCGACGACCGCGTGAGCGGGCTCGTGCGCGAGCTGTCGCGCCCGTCCGATCCGTTCGCCCATGTGGGCCACCGGCTCGATCCCGACCGGCGCCGCGGCCGCGGCGCGACGGTCAATCCCGCCGCGCGCTTCGAGCCCACCGTCGCGGTGGAGGAGGATGACGGCTGGGGCGTGATGGAGGCGGCGGCGCCGTTCCGCACCGAGGTCGCCATCGAGACCCCGCGCACGATCATCACGCGCAACGACAGCCCGGACATCTCCTTCGACCGCTCGGTGAATCCGTATCGCGGCTGCGAGCATGGCTGCGTCTACTGTTTCGCCCGCCCGACCCATGCCTTCATGGGCCTGTCGCCGGGGCTCGATTTCGAGAGCAAGCTCTTCGCCAAGCCCAATGCCGCGGCTTTGCTGCAGAAGGAGCTGTCGGCGAAGAATTACGAGCCGCGCACCATCGCCATCGGCACCAACACCGATCCCTACCAGCCCATCGAGCGGAAGTTCCGCATCATGCGGCAGGTGCTGGAGGTGCTGGCGGCGGCGAGCCATCCGGTCGGCATCGTCACCAAGTCGGGCCTGGTCGCGCGGGACATCGACATCCTGGCGCCGATGGCGGCCAGGGGCCTCGCCAAGGTCGCGATCTCGGTGACGACGCTGGACCCGGCTCTGGCGCGGGTCATGGAGCCGCGCGCGGCGACGCCCGCCAAGCGCATCGAGGCGATCCGCCAGCTCACCGAGGCGGGGATTCCGGTCACGGTGATGACCGCCCCCATCGTGCCGGCGATCAACGACCACGAGATCGAGCGCATCCTGGAAGCGGCCTATGCCGCCGGCGCGCGCGAGGCCGGCTACGTCCTCCTGCGCCTGCCGCTGGAGCTCAAGGACATCTTCCGGGACTGGCTCGCCGCCAACTTCCCGGACAAGATGAAGCACGTCATGTCGCTGGTCCGCTCAACCCGCGGCGGCAAGGAATACGATGCGGACTGGACGCAGCGGCAGATCGGCACCGGGCCCTATGCCTGGATGATCGGCCGGCGCTTCGAGGTCGCCGCCAGGCGCATCGGCTTCAATGCCCGCCGCACCCGGTTGCGCACGGACCTGTTCCAGCCGCCCGTGCCCGAGGCCGCCGCCCGGAAGCAGCTCGAACTGTTCTGAAGGAAGAGCCCATGTCCGTCCCGCCCCGCGTCACGCTGATCACGCTCGGCGTGGCGGACCTCGCCCGCGCCGTCGCCTTCTATGAGCGGCTGGGCTGGCGCCGGTCGGTCTCGGCGGGCGGCGAGGGCGTCGCCTTCTTCGCGCTCGACCATGTCGTGCTCGGCCTCTTTCCCCGCGCCGACCTCGCGGCGGACGCCCATGTGAAGGACACGCCGCCGGGCTTCTCCGGCGTCACGCTCGCCATCAACATGGGAAGCGAGTCCGCGGTGGATGCGGTGATCGCCGCCGCCCACGCCGCCGGCGCCTCGGTGCCCAAGCCTGCCGACAAGGTCTTCTGGGGCGGCTATTCAGGCTATTTCGCCGATCCGGACGGCCATCTCTGGGAGGTGGCCCACAACCCGTTCTTCCCCATGGACGCCGAAGGCAGGGTCGTCCTGCCGAATTGAATTCGCCTTAATCTGCTGGGACACGTTGGTCGCTGTTCAGATGCGCATGAACGTACAGCGACAGGTGACGGACGTGGGTGCCCCAATGAACGTCATGCAGAGATCGAAACGCCCAACGGGCGTCTTCACCGCTGGTGTTTTCGAAGCGCCAGAGAACCTCTTGGAGATCTAGGACGATATCGGCAAGGTCGTCGATGGCGTCGCCGATCAACGGCGCATCCTGTGAAACTGGCAGCGGATTGACTGCAGAATAGTAGCCAAGATCTGGCAGGCGTTTTTGGAGCGACTTGTAAACTTCAGCGTACTCTGCTTGTGGCGGAGCACGGGTATGGCCGGCTGGAGAACCATCCGGCGTTTCATGATACGCAGAAATAAGAGTGTCGAGCGCCTTTTGTATATCAGCTACAGAAACCGTTTGCTGTTCCAAAACGACGTGAAGAAACTGATTTACAGCATCAAGTGTTCGATCGCCTGACATGCCGCATCATGACACGCGTGGCCGCTTTGCTCAATATTGTGCAAGCACGCCTTACTATTCCTTTTTCTCCAGCGCCGCCTTCAGCGCCTTGAAGTCGCGCCAGGCGAGGCGCTTCTGGTGCGGGGCGCGCAGCAGATAGGCGGGGTGCAGCGTCGCCATCGCGCGGATCGTGCGTGTTCCCGTCGCGTATTCGGACCAGCGGCCCCGGCTCTTCAGGATCCCGTCGCGGCTCCCCAGCAGCGCCTGCGCGGAGGGGCCGCCGAGGCAGACGAGGATGTCCGGGTCGCACAGCTCGATCTGCCGCTCGATGAACGGCCGGCAGATCGCGGCCTCCTGCGGCGTGGGCGTGCGGTTGCCGGGCGGGCGCCACGGCACGATGTTGGCGATATAGGCCGAGCCGCGGTCGAGGCCGATCGCCTTCATCATCCGGTCGAGCAATTGCCCGGACCGGCCGACGAAGGGCAGGCCGGCGCGGTCCTCCTCGCCGCCGGGCGCCTCGCCGACGAACATGATGCGCGCCTGCGGATTGCCGTCGGCGAAGCAGAGCGACTTCGCGGTCAGGCGCAGCGCGCAGCCCTCGAAGGCTTCCAGCACGGCCCGCAGCTCCTCCAGGCTGGTCGCGGCGCGCGCAGCCGCGCGTGCCACCAGAGCCGATTCCTCCGCAGAGGCGGCGAGGGCCGGGTTCACCGCCGGAACAGCGAGAGAGGAGGCAGCGGGAGAGGAGGCAGCGGCGGGACAGGCGGGCGCGGGGCGCTCTCCGGGCTGGATCGGCGGCGCCTGCCGCGCCTGCCGTGACGCCATCTCGGCCGCCGATTCCGCGAAGCGGTCGTGCGGAGCCTCGTCCAAAGCCGCATCCACGCCGGATGCGACGTGGAAATCGAGGATCGCTTCCAGGTTGCGGAGATCGGGCTCGGGCCTCATGGTCCAGTCTTAACCCGCCGGAAGGGCGGGAACGAGTCCCGAAAGCGGGCGCGGGACGATCGCCGCAATCCGCCGATGGGATCGTTGATCAAAGGCAGATGGTTCATATATAAACTATCGCCAAGGGAGGAAGCATGATGGAGAAGCCGCCGCGCGAGAGCATGGAATACGACGTCGTCGTGGTCGGCGGAGGTCCCGCGGGCCTGGCGTCGGCGATCCGGCTCAAGCAACTCGCTGCCGAGCGCGGCACGGACATCTCCGTCGTCGTCGTGGAGAAGGGCTCCGAGATCGGCGCCCATATCCTTTCCGGCGCAGTGATCGATCCCATCGGCCTCGACCGCCTGCTGCCCGACTGGCGCGAGGACCCGGACCGCCCGCTCAGGACCGAGGTCACCGAGGACCGGTTCTACTGGCTCGGCCCGGCCGGCGGGCTGCGGCTTCCGAACTTCGCCATGCCGGGGCTGATGAACAATCACGGCAATTTCGTCGGGTCGCTCGGCTCGGTCGCCCGCTTCCTCGCCCAGCGCGCCGAGGCTCTGGGCGTCGAGATCTATCCCGGCTTCCCCGCCGCCGAAGTTCTTTTTGGCGACAAGGGCGAGGTGCTCGGCATCGCCACGGGCGATCTCGGCATCGGCCGTGACGGCGAACCGCGCTCCGACTACACGCGCGGCATGGAGCTGCGCGGGCGCTACACGCTCTTCGCGGAGGGCGCGCGGGGCAATCTCTCCAAGCAGCTCATCAAGCGCTTCGGCCTCGCCAAGGACCGCGACCACCAGAAATTCGGCATCGGCCTGAAGGAGCTGTGGCAGGTTCCGCCGGAGAAGTTCAAGCCCGGCCTCGTGCAGCACAGCTTCGGCTGGCCGCTGGACACCCGCACCGGCGGTGGCTCGTTCCTCTACCATTTCGGCGACAATTACGTCGCCGTCGGCTTCGTGGTGCATCTCAACTACGAGAACCCCACGCTCTCGCCCTTCGACGAGTTCCAGCGCTTCAAGACGCATCCGCTGATCCGCGACACGTTCGAGGGCGGCAAGCGTATCTCCTACGGCGCCCGCGCCATCACAGAAGGCGGCTGGCAATCCGTTCCCAAGCTCGTCTTCCCGGGCGGCGCGCTGCTCGGCTGCTCGGCCGGCTTCGTCAATGTCCCGCGCATCAAGGGCAGCCACAACGCCATCCTGTCGGGCATGCTCTGCGCCGAGCACGTGGCGGACGCGCTGGCAGAAGGGCGTTCCCATGACGAGCTTTCCGGCTACGAGGCGGCCTGGCGCTCGTCCGATATCGGCCGCGACCTCAAGCGGGTGCGCAACGTCAAGCCGCTCTGGTCGCGCTTCGGCACGGTCCTGGGCATCCCGCTGGGCGGTATCGACATGTGGACCAACCAGCTCTTCGGCTTCTCGCTGTTCGGCACGCTCGCCCACGGCAAGCCCGACCACGAGAGCCTGAAGCATATCGACCAGGTGAAGCCGATCCGCTACCCGAAGCCGGACGGCGTCCTCACCTTCGACCGGCTGTCCTCGGTCTTCGTCTCCTCGACGAACCACGAGGAGGACCAGCCCCCGCACCTGAAGCTGACGGATCCCTCCATCCCCGTGGAGCAGAATCTGCCGCTCTACGGCGAGCCGGCGCGGCTCTATTGCCCGGCGGGGGTCTACGAGATCGTCTACGCGGACGAGGTGAACCGCACCGATCCCCGCTTCGTGATCAACGCCCAGAACTGCGTTCACTGCAAGACGTGCGACATCAAGGATCCGGCCCAGAACATCACCTGGGTGACGCCGGAAGGCGGCGGCGGGCCGAATTATCCGAACATGTGAGGCTGCCGCTCCGCTGCGTGGCCGATGGGGCACGCGGCGGCCTGTCGCGTGCCCGTGCGGCATGGAGCGGGATGTTCCGGCTTGCCGCGCGGGCGTGAAGCGGCCATGTTCCGGGCTCTGATCCGGCCGCTTCGCGGTCGCAGCAAGGGCCTATCCATGACCGTCCGCGAACAGATCCTCCGGCGCCTCGGTATGGCTTGCGCCACCGTCGTCTGCGCGGGCCTCATGCTCACCGCCGACCCGGCGCGGGCCAATGCCCAGGCCGTGCCGCTCGCCGACACGCAGCGGCTGGAGCCGGCGGAAAGCCTGGAAGGCAATTACCTGGCGGCGATCATCGCCGGCGCGTCTCGCGACACCGCCGCGGCCGCGCTCTATTTCCGCGAGGCCCTGCGCGCCGACCCGCGCAATGTCGAGCTGCTGGAGCGCGCCTTCGCCGTGTTCCTCGCCGACGGCTCGATGAACGAGGCGTTCAGTGCCGCCGAGCGGCTGGTCTCGCGCGAGCCCGACCACAGCCTCGCCAACCTCGCGCTGGGCGTGCGCGGCCTGAAGACCCGCCAGTTCCAGACGGCGCGCAACATCCTGTCGCGCAACACCAAGGGCCGGGCCGCCGACATCACGGCGACGCTGCTCAGCGCCTGGTCCTGGGCCGGCACGGGTGACGGCAAGCGAGCACTGGAGACGGTGGACCGCCTGCGCGGCGACCGCATCTACAACGTGTTCCGCGACTATCACGGTGCGCTGATCGCCGACTTCACCAACAACCGCGCCGAGGCCGCCCGCCGCTTCAAGGCCGCCTATGGCGTGGAGCAGACGACGCTGCGGCTGGTGGACGCCTATGGGCGCTTCGAGTCGCGGCGCGGCTCGGCCGACCAGGCCCGCGAGATCTACCAGACGCTGCTCAAGTCCTATCCCGACCAGCCGATCCTGAAGGACGCTTTGGCCAGGATCGACGCCGGCCAGACCCTCGCGCCGCTCGTCGGCAGCGTGCAGCAGGGCGCCGCGGAGGCGCTCTACGGCCTCGTCGGCGGCTGGCAGGACGACAACGTCGTCTCTCTCATCTATCTGCGCCTCGCGCTCTATCTCGATCCCGACCATGTGCTGGCGCTCGTCTCGCTGGGCAACACGCTGGAGCGGGCCAAGCGCACCGACGCCGCGATCGCGATCTACGAGCGCATCCCGCAGGATTCGCCCCTGCGCGCCAGCGCCGACATCCAGATCGCGCTCGCCTACGAGATGTCCGACCGCCACGACATGGCGCTCGCCCGGCTCGCGGCGGTGACCAAGGCGCATCCCGACAATGTCGACGCGGTGACCGCGCTCGGCAACGTCCTGCGCAACCGCAAGAAGTACGACGAGGCCGCCGAGGCCTATAGCCGCGCCATCGGCATGAGCGGCGAGGGCCGGTCGAGCTGGGCGCTCTATTATTACCGCGGCACGTCCTACGAGCGTGCCAAGCAATGGCCCAAGGCCGAGGACGACCTGAAGCGCGCGCTGGAGCTCGTGCCGCTGGAGCAGCCGCGCGAGCGGGCCCAGGTGTTGAACTATCTCGGCTATTCCTGGGTCGACCAGAACATGAACATCGAGCAGGCCTTCCAGATGCTGCGCCAGGCGGTGGAGCTCTCCCCGCGCGACGGCTACATCGTGGACAGCCTGGGCTGGGCCTATTACCGCCTCGGCCGCTTCGAGGACGCGGTGCGGGAGCTGGAGCGCGCCGTCGAGCTGCGCCCGGCCGATCCGGTCATCAACGATCATCTGGGCGACGCCTACTGGAAGGTCGGCCGCCGGCTGGAGGCGCGGTTCCAGTGGAGCCATGCCAAGGACCTGAACCCCGAGAAGGAGGATCTGGTCCGCATCTCCGACAAGCTGCAGAACGGCTTGCCCGAGCCGGAAAAGCCCGCTGCGGCGGAGAACGGGACCAAGCCCAACGGCGGCTGATCCGTGGCGGCCGACCTTGCCGGCGCCGGGCTCGTCGCCCGCGCCCCGGCCAAGATCAACCTGACGCTTGCGGTCCTCGGCCGCCGGCCGGACGGCTATCACGAGCTCGACAGCCTCGTCGCCTTCGCCGGCTGCCACGACACGCTGCGCCTCGATCCGGACGGGCCGGAGGGCCTGACGCTCTCCGGCCCGACCGCGGACGCCGCCGGCGCGGGCGCCGACAACCTTGTCCTCAAGGCGGCACGGGCGCTGCGGGACCGCGTTCCCGGGATGCGGGGCGGTGCATTCCACCTGGTGAAGCGCCTGCCCGTCGCGGCCGGGATCGGCGGCGGCTCGTCCGACGCGGCCGCCGCGCTCCGCCTCCTGGCGCGGCTCAACCGCCTCGCCTTCGACCACCCGGCCGTGCTGGACGCCGCCGCGGCGACCGGCGCCGATGTCCCCGTATGCCTCGTGCCGCGCGCGCGCCGCATGCGCGGGATCGGCCATCAGGTAGAGCCGGTCCCGGCGGTGCGGCTCTGGGCGGTGCTCGCCAATCCGCGCGTTCCCGTGCCGACCGCCGATGTCTTCCGGGCGCTCGGCCTGCCGCCGGGCGCGAGCCATCCGGCACCGGCATCGGCCCTCGACGTCCATCGCGGCGGCAACGACCTCGAGGCGCCGGCCGTCGCCTGCGCGCCTGCCATCGCGGCCGTCCTCGATGCCCTGCGCGGGTTGCCCGGTTGCCGTCTCGCGCGCATGTCGGGATCGGGAGCCACGTGCTTCGCCCTGTTCGACGATTGCCGCGCCGCCGCCGCGGCCGCCGCCATCCTGCGCCGCGCGCAACCTGTCTGGTGGGTGAAACCGACGCTTCTGCGCTAGGCTCGGGAGCGACACCGGATCAGGGGAGGGCGCCGATGATCGGACCGGACCACGTGCGGACCATGGCCCGCTACAATGCGTGGCAGAACGAAAACCTTTACGGCGCTGCCGATACGCTGGACGACGCGGCGCGCCGGGCCGAGCGCGGCGCCTTCTTCGGTTCCATCGAGGCGACGCTGAACCACCTCCTGTGGGGCGACCGCATCTGGATGAGCCGCTTCGCCGGGATGCCGAAGCCGCCGGGCGGCATCGCCGATTCCCGCACCCTGACGCCCGACTGGGCGACCCTGCGCATCGAGCGCGACCGGACGGATTCGCAGATCATCGCCTGGGCCGCGGGCCTGACGGAGACGGACCTTGCCGGCGAACACACCTGGTATTCCGGCGCGGCGGGGCGGGAGGTCACCAAGCCGCTCTGGCTGCTCGTCACCCACATGTTCAACCACCAGACCCACCACCGGGGCCAGGTCCACGCCATGCTCACCGCCGCCGGCGCGAAGCCGGGCGACACCGATCTGTTCATGATGCCGGAGACGTGACCGCCGGGGCCGCTCGAGCCAGGATGACAGCGGGGCTCAATGCGCGCGGGCGATGCAGAAATCGACCGCGTCGAGCAGGGCGGCGCGCATGGGGGTGTCCGGGTAGAGCTCCAGCGCGTCCCGCGCCATGGCGCCGTAATGGCGGGCGCGCTCCACCGTGTCCTCCAGCGCCCGGTGGCGCCGCATGATGGCCTGCGCCTCCTCCAGGTCGCCTTCGCCGACCTGCCCCTCGACGAGGGTACGGGTCCAGAAAGCGCGTTCCTTGTCGCTGCCGCGCCGGAACGACAGGACGACGGGGAGGGTGATCTTCCCCTCCCGGAAGTCGTCGCCGACATTCTTGCCGAGCTTGGCGGCCGTGCCGCCGTAATCGAGCGCGTCGTCGATGAGCTGGAACGCGATGCCGAGATTCATGCCGTAGGAGCGGCAGGCGGCGCGCTCTTCCCTGGGCCGGTCGGCGACGATGGGGCCGACCTCGCAGGCGGCGGCGAACAGAGCCGCCGTCTTGGCGCGGATCACCGCGAGGTACTCGTCCTCCGTGGTCGAGGTGTTCTTGGCGGCGGCGAGCTGCATGACCTCGCCTTCCGCGATGATCGCCGCGGCGGAGGACAGGACGTCGAGCGCCGCCAGTGAGCCGACCTCGACCATCATCTTGAAGGCCTGGCCGAGCAGGAAGTCGCCGACGAGCACGCTCGCCTCGTTCCCCCACAGCATCCGCGCGGCGAGCTTGCCCCGGCGCATGTCGCTCTCGTCCACGACGTCGTCGTGGAGCAGGGTCGCGGTGTGCATGAATTCGACGGATGCGGCGAGCTTGATGTGCCCTTCGCCGCGATAATTCGCGAGACCGGCAGTGGCGAGCGTCAGCATGGGCCGCAGCCGCTTGCCTCCGGAGGAAATGAGGTGATTGGCCACTTCCGGGATCATCGTCACGTCCGATCCCGTCCGCGACAGGATCATGGCATTGACGCGCTCCATATCGGCGCGGACGAGGCCGACCAGCGCCTCGATGCCGCGCTCCGGCTTGTCCTCCAGGGAAATGACGACGCCCATGGGCCTTGCGATCCGTTTCTGCGGGCCTTTGGGACTTGATGCGGCCCCCGATGCCGCGCAACGTCGCATGACGGCCGCCGCCCCGCAACGCGGCCACCGTGTCGCACCATTGGCCCGAACGCTCAAGATGATCGAGCTCATCCGCACCAACGATCTGGTCCTCATCAACGTGGTGGAGACGCTGCTGAGCGAGGACGGCATCGCGTTCTTCGTGGCCGACAACCATGTCAGCGCCGTGGAGGGGGGCATCGGCGCCTTCCAGCGCCGGGTTCTCGTCCGCTCCGACCACGCCCCGCGCGCCCGGCGCATCATCGCCGAGGCCGGTCTTCAGGCCGAGCTGCGCGATGGATGAGGAGCAGGGCCTCACGCGGGACGCGATCCTCGGCGGGCGCCTTGAGCTCGTGCAGCCCCGCCGCGGGCATCGCATCGGCTCCGACGCCGTCCTCCTCGCCGCCGCGGCGGGCGACGCGGACGGGCTCGCCGTCGCCGATCTCGGCTGCGGCGTCGGGACGATCGGGCTGTCCGTTGCGCGCGCGGCCCCGGCCGCCTCCGTCACGCTCGTGGACAACGATCCCGCCATCCTCGCCTTGGCGGCGCGGAACGCGGAGCTGAACGGCCTCGGCGGCCGGACGACGATCGTCGCGGCCGATATTCTGGCGCCGTCCCGGCAGCGCCTCGCCGCCGGCCTTGCCAACGACGCCTTCGATCTCGTCCTCAGCAATCCGCCTTTCCTGAAGGCGGGCGCGGCGCGGTCCTCGCCGCTGGCGAACCGGTCGCGGGCGCACGACATGCCGGAAGGCGGCCTGGAAACGTGGGTCGCCCACGCATTGGCGCTGCTCAAGCCCCGCGGTCGCCTGATCCTCATCCACCGGGCCGACGCACTCCCCGCGATCCTCGCCGCCATCGGCGCGCGGGCGGGAGGCATCCGCGTGCTCCCGATCCACCCCGTGTCGGGGCGGGAGGCCGCGCGTGTCGTCGTCGGTGCGGAGAAGGGCAGTCGTGCGCCTTTCGCGCTCCGCCCGCCGCTCGTCCTCAACGGACCCGACGGGCGCTTCACGCCGGAGGCGGAGGCACTCCATCGCGGCGAGGCGCGCCTCACGCTCTGGCCCTGAAACGGGAACGGGCGGCTGGAGAGCCGCCCGTCCGGAACGTTCCTTCGTCGCTTGCGCGCCGGTCAGCGGCGGTAGCAGACGCGGACCGGAGCCCGCACATAGCCCCAGCCGGGACGGAACGTGCGGCGATACTCGGTGCGGCAGACCACGCGCGGACGGTAGCCATAGACCGGCCGGTAATGGCGGCGGCCATAATAGCCCGGCCGGTGCCAGTGGCGGTGATAGACCTGCACGGTCGGTGTCTCCACCGCATTGCCCGCGACGGCGGCGCCCAGGGCGACCGGGGCGGCGCTCGCCGGTGCGGCGGCGATGAAGCCCGGCACCGCGAGCGCGGTGACGAGAGCCACCTTGGTGAGGAATGCCTTCATCGTTGTCCTCCTTGTCCGCCGGGAAACGGCGGTTTCGTTACGCTGATCGACTGTAGGCCTGCGAACCTGAACGGAACCTGTCGGCGCCGTTCAGGTTCGTTCAGGGTCTCAGCGGGCCTGGCGGGGCACGCAGATCAGCCGGATGACCTCGCCGCGGCGGGAATAGACCGGGCGCTGGCTCTGGTCGCCGCACGGGCTGTCCTTCACGAAGACCGGCTCGGGCTCCTTGCAGCCGCCGAAGGTGCAGTTCGGCCCGAACCAACCCTTCTTGTCCTGATGGAAGAAGGCGATGATGTCGTTGTTGCCGTCGCCGGCAGCTCCGCCGCCATTCCCGCCACCACCACCGCCGCCGCCGCCCTGCTGGGCGAAGGCCGTGCTGGCGGCGAGCGTGGCGCCGATGGCGAAGCAGATGCGGATCGTGTTCGTGCGAAGGTTCGTCATGGTCGTTCTCCTCTGGGTTGGTGTGCCCCTGAGCAACACTCCCTTAACCACGACCATGCGCCCGGACCGGCCGCTCGGCTGTGCGCCCCGGCACACGGGAAGCGGCCGCCCGGCAGTGCCCGCGCCGAAGCCCGCGCCTTGACTTGGGCCCCGCCATACCCGCAGAACGACGGCCCTGCCGCCACAGCCGGACATGCCGATGAACGCCCACGCCCCCGTCTCGATGAGCCCGGAAAAATCGTTCCAGGGCCTGATCCTGACCCTCCAGCGCTTCTGGGCGGAGCGGGGCTGCGTCATCCTCCAGCCCTACGACATGGAAGTCGGCGCCGGGACGTTCCACCCCGCCACGACGTTGCGCGCGCTGGGGCCAAGGACGTGGAACGCGGCCTATGTGCAGCCCTCCCGCCGCCCCAAGGACGGCCGCTACGGCGAGAACCCCAACCGGCTGCAGCATTATTACCAGTTCCAGGTCATCCTGAAGCCGTCCCCGCCGAACCTCCAGGAACTCTACCTGGAATCGCTCGCCGCCATCGGCGTCGATCTCGCGCTCCATGATGTCCGCTTCGTGGAGGACGACTGGGAGAGCCCGACGCTCGGGGCGTGGGGCCTCGGCTGGGAATGCTGGTGCGACGGGATGGAGGTGTCCCAGTTCACCTATTTCCAGCAGGTGGCGGGCTTCGAATGCGCCCCCGTCGCCGGCGAGCTGACCTACGGGCTGGAGCGCCTGGCCATGTATGTCCAGGGCGTCGAGAACGTCTACGACCTGAACTTCAACGGCGGCGAGGGCGAGGCGAAGGTCTCCTACGGCGACGTGTTCCTCCAGGCCGAGCAGGAATATTCGCGGCACAATTTCGAGCATGCCGACACCGAAATGCTCTTCCGCCATTTCCGCGACGCGGAGGCCGAGTGCCGCGCGCTTCTGGAGAAGGGCGGGCGGGGCGAGCGCCACCTCATGGCACTCCCGGCGTACGACCAGTGCATCAAGGCGAGCCACGTCTTCAACCTGCTGGATGCCCGCGGCATCATCTCCGTGACCGAGCGGCAGAGCTACATCCTGCGGGTGCGCGAGCTCGCCAAGGCCTGCGGCGCGGCCTGGCTGAAGACGGACGGCGGCGGGGTCGCGTGAGCGCGGCGCGCATCACCGACCAGGCGACGCCGCTCCTGGTCAGGGACGTCGCCGCCGCGATCGCCTATTGGACCGACAAGGTCGGATTCCGCGTCACCGGCGTGTGGGGCGAACCGCCGGACTTCGCCATCCTGGAACGCGACGGCGCTTTCGTCATGCTCGGCGCCGCCCCGGAGGGGCACGAGATCGTGCCCTACTGGCGCATCCGCCCGCACCTCTGGAACGCCTATTTCTGGGTCGACGACGCGGCCTCCCTCTTCGCCGAGATGCAGGAGCGGGGCGCCACGATCGACTACGAACTGTGCCTCCAGCCCTATGGCGTGCGCGAGTTCGGCATCCAGGATCTCGACGGCCACGACATCGGCTTCGGCGAGGTCGTCCGCGACCGGACGGGCTGAGTGCCGCAGGCGTCGTTACGCGCGTTCGGCGAAGCCGGGCCTCGAAGGAAGAAGCGTCGGGCTCGTCGAATCCGGCCGCCCGGACCCATCCCGTCTCGACAGGCAGCGCCTGCCTTTGTATGCCTCGCCTCTCCGATGAACCCGGCCGCCGCCTTCAGGCGGCCGATGCTCCGGCCGCCCGGGCCGGAGGGCGAGAGACCCTGACGCATGTCCGACCTGCTGCTCGAGCTCTTCTCCGAGGAAATCCCCGCCCGCATGCAGCGGCGCGCGGCCGAGGACCTGAGGAAGCTCGTCACCGACGCGCTGGTGGAGCGCGGCCTGCTCTACGAGGGCGCCAAGGCCTACGCGACGCCGCGCCGGCTGGCCCTGCAGGTCGTCGGCCTGCCCGCCAAGGGGCAGGACGTGCGCGAGGAGCGCCGCGGCCCGCGCGTGGGCGCGCCGCAGGCGGCGGTGGACGGGTTCGTGCGCTCCGCCGGCCTCACCTCCGTCGAGCAGGTGAAGGTGGAATCGACCCCTAAGGGTGATTTCTACGTCGCGCTCATCGAGAAGCCCGGCCGGCCGACCGTTGAGGTGCTGGCCGAGATCCTGCCCTCCATCATCCGCGCCTTCCCCTGGCCGAAATCCATGCGCTGGGGTGCCGCCTCCCGCGATACCGGCTCGCTGCGCTGGGTGCGCCCGCTCCACTCCATCGTCTGCACGTTCGGCCCGGAGACCGAGGAGCCGGAGATCGTGCCCTTCGAGGTCGATGGCATCGCCTCGGGCGACGTCACCTACGGCCACCGCTTCCTGGCCCCGCAGCCGATCCGCGTGCGCCGCTTCGACGATTACGTCTCGGCGCTGGAGAAGGCGAAGGTCGTGCTCGATGCCGACCGCCGCAAGGAGATCATCCTCGCGGATGCCCGCAACCTCGCCTTCGCGCAGGGGTTCGAGTTGGTGGAGGACGAAGGCCTCCTGGAGGAGGTCGCCGGCCTCGTCGAATGGCCCGTCGTGCTCATGGGCCAGTTCGAGGAGCGCTTCCTCGCCATTCCCGGCGAGGCGATCCGCGCCACGATCCGCGCCAACCAGAAATGCTTCGTGCTGAAGCGAGCCGACCCGTCCCCCTCCCCCCGCGAAGCGGCGGGGAGGGCAGGGGCGGGGGGCGGATCGACGGGGTCCGAAGCGGCGCCATCGAGCACCATGCCCGGCGCCCCCCACCCTCAATCCCTCCCCGCCGCAAGCGGGGGGAGGGAGGAAGCCGGCCTCGCGAACCGCTTCATCCTCGTCTCCAACATCGTGGCGAGCGACGGCGGCAAGGCCATCGTCGCCGGCAATGGCCGCGTCGTGCGCGCCCGGCTCTCCGACGCGACCTTCTTCTGGGAGACCGACCGGAAGACGAAGCTGGAGGACCGGCTGGAGAAGCTGAAATCCATCGTCTTCCACGAGAAGCTCGGCACGCAATACGAGCGCGTGGAGCGCATCGCGGCTTTGGCGAAGGAGCTGGCGCCGGTCGTCGGCGCCGATCCGGCGCTGGCCGAGCGCGCCGCCCGCCTCGCCAAGGCGGACCTCGTCACCGAGATGGTCGGCGAGTTCCCCGAATTGCAGGGCCTGATGGGCCGCTACTACGCGGCCGGGGAGGGCGAGAACGCCTCCGTCGCCACCGCCATCGAGGACCATTACAAGCCACAAGGCCCGTCCGACCGGGTGCCGACCGATCCGGTCGCGGTCGCCGTGGCCCTCGCCGACAAGCTCGACACGCTGGTCGGCTTCTGGGCCATCGACGAGAAGCCCACCGGATCGAAGGACCCTTACGCCCTGCGACGGGCCGCGCTCGGCGTGATCCGGCTGCTGCTGGAGAACGGGGTGCGGCTGCCGCTGAAGACCGCAGCTGGCGCACGCGCCGCAAGCGTCGCCGACGATCTCCTCGCCTTCTTCCACGACCGCCTGAAGGTCTACCTGCGCGACAAGGGCGCCCGGCACGACCTGATCGACGCCGTGCTGGCCCCGGTTTCTCCCTCCCCCCCTGTGGGGGAGGGCAGGGAGGGGGGTACGGCTCCCGCGGGCACGACGCCGGCCGTCGCGTCCGACACCGGCATACCCCCCTCTCCATCTCTCCCCCACAAGGGGGGAGAGGGCCCCAATCCGCTCACCGCCGACGACCTGCTCACGGTCGTGCGCCGGGTGGAGGCGCTGGGCCGGTTCCTCGAGACCGAGGACGGGGCGAACCTGCTCGCCGGCTATCGCCGCGCCGCCAACATCCTCAAGGCCGAGGAGAAGAAGGACGGCGCCGGCGCCTTCGACGGCGCGGTGGACTACGACCTCATCGCCAGCCAGGGCCAGATCGAGGAGAAGCTCCTCGCCGTCACGCTCGCCAAGGCCGCCGATGCGGCCCGCGCCTCCGTCGCCGCCGAGGATTTCGAGGGCGCGATGAAGGCGCTCGCGGAACTGCGGCCCGCGGTCGACGCCTTCTTCGACAAGGTGACGGTGAATGCGGAGGAGCCGGCGATGCGCGTCAACCGCCTGCGCCTGCTGAGCGGCCTGCGCGCGGCCACCCGCGAGGTCGCCGATTTCGGCCGCATCGGCGGCTGATCAGGCGCTCCGGCGCGGCGTCACCAGGATGACGCCCGCCACGACCAGCGCCATACCCGCCAGCATGATTGGCGTGACCGGCTCGCCGAACAGGACGAGCGCCAGCGCCACGCCGAAACCGGCGGCGACATAGCCGATCTGGCTGAGATAGACCGGTCCCGCCGCCTGCTGCAGGCGGAAATACAGCCAGTTCATCAGCACCGAGACGAGGACCTGCAGCGCCATCACGCCGCCGCCGAAGGGCGTCGCCAGGGCGGCGAGGCCGTCGGTGCGCGTCAGCGCCACCGGCGCGAGCCAGACGGCGGCGGCGAGCGACATGCCCGCCGCCAGCGCCAGCGGCGCGGTCCCCGCCGGCCAATACAGCGTGCGGTAGACATTGCCCGTCGCGACCAGCAGCGGCAGGCCGAGCGCGGCCACGTACCAGATTGGCGCCGCGGCGTTGACGCCCAGCATCTTGGACAGGGCGATGGCGGTCGTGCCGGCGAGGCCGAGCACCACGCCGCCGGCGCGCCGCCAGGCCGGGCTGTCGAGCCCGACCATCACCGCGAGGGCATAGGTGATCAGCGGCGAGAGTGCGTAGGGCACCGAGGCATAGGCCGCGCCGGCATGCCGCGCGACTTCGAAGCCGAGATAATTGGGGGCGGCGACGCTGACGAAGCCGGTGACGGCGTAATAGGCCAAGTGGCGCCGGTCCACCGGGATGCGGGCGCCGCGCGCAAGGCTTGCCGCGGCCAGCGCCAGCCCCGCGCCGAAGGTGAGGACGAAGGCGAAGAGCGGCGCGGGCACGCCCGCGAGCCCCGCCAGCTTGGAGAGGTTGACGGTCATCGCGAGCGCGAGGCCGACATTGACGAGGAGGAAGACCGGAGAGTTCAGCAAGGGTTCGATCCCGCGCGGGCCGCCCTGAGATAGGCATCCACCGCGTGGAACCCAAGCGGCACCGAAGCCGTTATCCGGCACCTTCATCCGATACGGGGCATCTCCCATGGTTTTCGGCGCCGTCGCCATCCAGCCGCTCGTCGCGCTCGTCGCAGGCATCCTGATCCTGCTCGTGCCGCGCCTGCTGAACTACATCGTCGCGATCTACCTGATCGTCGTCGGCGTCATGGGGCTGATCGGCACCCGCTGAAGACCCCAAATCCACGATTACGGGGGCGCCATTCCTTCGGCGGGATGGTGCCCGCCGTCGTTGCGCTTTATGAGGCGTGTCGCAACGTCCGGTATGCAGAGGGCCAGCATGACGAAGTGGGTCTATACGTTCGGCGACGGCAAGGCCGAAGGCCGCGCCGACATGAAGAACCTGCTCGGCGGCAAGGGAGCGAACCTTGCCGAAATGAGCAATCTCGGGTTGCCCGTGCCGCCCGGCTTCACCATCACGACGGAAGTCTGCGCCTACCACACCGCCCATGAGGGCGGCTATCCGGACGGGCTGGAGACGCAAGTCCGCGCCGCGCTCGACGAGGTCGGCCGGCTGACCGGCAAGAGCTTCGGCGACCGCTCCAACCCGCTGCTCGTCTCCGTGCGCTCCGGCGCCCGGGCCTCGATGCCGGGCATGATGGACACGGTCCTCAATCTGGGCCTCAACGACGAGACGGTGCTCGCGGTGGCGGAAGCCTCCGGCGACGAGCGATTCGCCTATGACAGCTACCGTCGCTTCATCACCATGTATTCCGACGTGGTGCTGGAAGTGCCCCATGCCGAGTTCGAGGACGCTCTGGAGGACTACAAGTCCCGCAAGGGCATGGAGCTCGACACCGAGCTGACCGCGCAGGACTGGAAGACGCTGATCGGCACCTACAAGCGCATCGTCGAGGAGGCGCTGGGCCGGCCCTTCCCGCAGGACCCGCACGACCAGCTCTGGGGCGCGATCAAGGCCGTGTTCGGCTCCTGGATGAGCGCCCGCGCCATCAAGTACCGCGAGCTGAACGAGATCCCCGAGAGCTGGGGCACGGCGGTCAACGTCCAGGCCATGGTGTTCGGCAATATGGGCGACACCTCGGCCACGGGCGTCGCCTTCACGCGCAACCCGTCCACCGGCGCCCACGAGCTCTACGGCGAGTTCCTGGTCAACGCCCAGGGCGAGGACGTCGTCGCCGGCATCCGCACCCCGCAGGACATCACCGAGGCGGCCCGCAAGGCGGCCGGGTCGAACCGGCCTTCCATGGAGATGGAGATGCCGGAGGCGTACCGCGAGCTGGTGCGCATCTCCGACCTGCTGGAGCGGCATTACCGCGACATGCAGGACATGGAATTCACCGTGGAGCGCGGCAAGCTCTGGATGCTGCAGACGCGCTCCGGCAAGCGCACGGCCTCCGCTGCCCTGCGCATCGCCGCCGAACTCGCCCAGGACGGCCTGATCGACCGGGACGAGGCGGTGATGCGCATCGAGCCGCGTTCCCTCGACCAGCTTCTCCATCCGACGATCGATCCCGGTGCGCCGCGCCAGGTCATCGCCTCGGGCCTGCCGGCCTCGCCCGGCGCGGCCTGCGGCGCCATCGTCTTCACGTCCGACGAGGCGGAGGCCGCCAAGAAGGCGGGCCGCAAGGTCATGCTGGTGCGCGTCGAGACGAGCCCGGAGGACATCCACGGCATGCACGCCGCCGAGGGCATCCTGACGACGCGCGGCGGCATGACCTCGCACGCGGCGGTCGTGGCGCGTGGCATGGGCAAGCCCTGCGTGTCCGGCGCGGGCTCCATCCGCGTCGACCAGCAGGCCAGGACGCTCACCGCTTCGGGCCGTACGCTCAAGGAAGGCGACGTCATCACCATCGATGGCTCGACCGGCGAGGTCATCCTCGGCGAGGTGAAGATGCGCGAGCCGGACCTCTCCGGCGAGTTCGCGACGCTGATGGAATGGGCCGGGGAGGCCGCGCGCCTCAAGGTCCGCGCCAATGCCGAGACGCCGCTCGACGCCCGCACCGCGCGCGGCTTCGGCGCCGCCGGCATCGGCCTGTGCCGCACCGAGCACATGTTCTTCGATGCCCAGCGCATCGTTGCCGTGCGCGAGATGATCCTCGCCCATGACGAGGCCGGCCGCCGGGCGGCGCTAGCCAAGCTGCTGCCGATGCAGCGGGCGGACTTCGCCGAGATCTTCGACATCATGAAGGGCCTGCCCGTCACGATCCGCCTGCTCGATCCGCCGCTGCACGAGTTCCTGCCGCAGACGGACGAGGACATCGCGGAGGTGGCGCAGGGGCTCGGCGTCGAGCCCGACGCCCTGCGCCGCCGCGCCGCGGAGCTCCACGAGTTCAATCCGATGCTCGGCTTCCGCGGCGTGCGCCTCGCCGTCGCCTATCCCGAGATCGCCGAGATGCAGGCGCGCGCCATCTTCGAGGCGGCGGTCGAGGCGGGGCGCAAGACCGGCCAGCCCGTCACGCCGGAGATCATGGTCCCGCTCGTCATGGGCCGGCCGGAACTTGACCTGGTGAAGGCCAGGATCGACGCCGTCGCCGCCGAGGTCGCCCGCGAGAGCGGCGTCACGGTGGAATATCAGGTCGGCACGATGATCGAGCTGCCCCGCGCCGCCCTGCGGGCAGGCGAGATCGCGCAGAGCGCCGAATTCTTCTCCTTCGGCACCAACGACCTGACGCAGACCGCGCTCGGCATCTCTCGCGACGATGCCGGCTCGTTCCTCGGCACCTACACGCAGAAGGGCCTCTTGCCGGCCGATCCGTTCGTCACCATCGATCGCGAGGGCGTCGGCGAACTCGTGAAGCTCGCGGCCGAGCGCGGCCGGGCGACCCGGTCGGACATCAAGCTCGGCATCTGCGGCGAGCATGGCGGCGATCCCGCCTCGGTCGCCTTCTGCGAGGAGGTGGGCCTCGATTACGTGTCCTGTTCGCCCTACCGCGTGCCGATCGCGCGGCTCGCGGCGGCGCAGGCGGCGATCAAGTCCCGGAAGGGGCAGGGCGCCTGAACGCCTGATCGGGTTGCTTTAAGACTCTCGCAACCCTAACCGCCGATAACGAAAGCGTCGGCGGTTCAATCCGTTGGGTGTGGCGCGCCTGCAACAGGCGATGACCGGCCCCGATGGCCGCCGGCGCGTTCGGGTCGGTCAGTCGGGTTGCGTCCATGCGTCAGCGTCGCAGGCCATCGCGGTTTCAGTGGATCTGCGCCACGGCAGCCCCCTGGGCGCTCGCGTCCGGGCTGCTCGTCTCCTTCACGGCCGCCGCCGGCACGGACGCGGGCGCCGGCTGGTCCACCGCACCGCTCCTGCAGGTCGAGGCGGCGAGCCGCCTGTCCCTGCCGGCCGGCCCCGCCGGGATCGTCCAGGGCCGCCGCGTCGCGCTCGCTTCCCTGTCGCCCGACCTGCCCGTGGATATCGCCATCGCCGAGTCCGACGGCGCGCATTCGCCCCGCGAGGGCGGCAAGCTGCGGGCCGTCGGTTTCTCGCCGCTCCAGCGCGCCGCCAAGGGTGCCCCGCTCGTCGCGCCTCAGCCCAGCCTCAGCCGCGCCGGCATCGATGCCGGCCTCAACCAGCACCGCCTCGGCCGCCTGATGTTCGACGGGCCGGCGGAGCTCGCCGCCCCCGGCTTCGTGCCGGCCGGCGAGATGATCGACTGGCCGCAGAACGTCTTCGTGCCGCTGACCGACGGCGACGGCGCCACCCGCACCGTGATGGGCGCTTCGTCCTCCTCCGGCTCGGCCTCCGGCGGCGGCACGGGCAAGCCGCAGATCGTCTCCATCGATGGCGCGACCCCGGCGACCCCCCGCGCCGTGGCGCTGTCCTCCGCGACGCCGGCCCCGGCCGACGCCACCCCGGTAGAGGTCGCTGCCGCGCCGGTCTCGCTCCCCGAGGGCGGCTTGATGACGGCGCGCCCGGCGCCCGACACCCGCGGCACGCCCGGCGCGACGCCCGAGCAGCGCCCGGCCTATGCCGCGCTGATCGACCCGCAATCGATGAGCAAGGAGCAGCGCTGCCTCGCCGAGGCCGTCTATTTCGAGGCACGCAGCGAGAGCGAGGAGGGGCAGGCCGCGGTCGCGCAGGTCGTGCTCAACCGCGTGAAAAGCGGGCTTTATCCGAAGACCGTCTGCGGCGTCGTCTACCAGAACCGCCACCGCTATCTGGGCTGCCAGTTCTCCTTCGCCTGCGAGGGCAAGTCGCTGCGCATCACCGAGGCCGCATCCTGGAACCAGGCTGTCCGCGTCGCCCGCGAGGTCACCGAGGGCAAGACCTATCTCGCCGATGTCGGCGGCGCGACGCATTACCACGCCGACTATGTCCGCCCCTTCTGGGCCAAGAAGTTGAAGAAGATGGACACGATCGGCCGGCACATCTTCTACAAGCTGCGCCCGGGGCAGACCTGAGGGGAGCCCAGCTCCGTCATTGCGAGCGCAGCGAAGCAATCCAGGACGCGATCGGACCGTTGGATTGCTTCGTCGCGTTACGCTCCTCGCGATGACGGGAGAGAGTAGCGCCTCGTCCTTCGAGGCTCGCGCCGCTCGCGCCTCAGGATGAGGCTCCTGCTGGCGGCGGCGCTTAACGACGGCCCTCATGCTGAGGCGCTCGGCGAAGCCGAGCCTCGAAGCACGCACAACGCCAGCCGCAGCCCGATCTCTCCCTTCGCAGGGAGGGATCAACGCGCGCCGTTCACCCGATCGCGATATCGAGCCCGAAATCGAAGACCCTCGCCGAATGGGTCAGCGCGCCCACCGACAGCATGTCGACGCCGCTCTCGGCTACCGCCCGCGCGGTCTTCAGGTTGATGCCGCCCGAGGCTTCCGTGCGCATCCGGCCGCCCACCATGGCGACCGCCTCGGCCAGCGTCGCCGGGTCCATGTTGTCGAGCAGCACGACATCGGCGCCCTCCGCCAGGACCTCGGATAGCTGGTCGAGCGTATCCACCTCGATCTCGATCTTGACCATGTGCCCGGCCGCGCGCTTTGCGGCCTGAAGGGCGGGGGCGATGCCGCCGGCTACGGCGATGTGGTTGTCCTTGATGAGGATCGCGTCGTCGAGCCCGAAGCGGTGGTTCATGCCCCCGCCACAGCGCACGGCGTATTTCTCGAAGGCGCGCAGGGTCGGCGTGGTCTTGCGCGTATCGACGATGGCCGCCCCGGTATGGGCGACCTCGGCCACGAACGCGGCGGTCAGCGTCGCGATGCCCGACAGGCGCCCGAGATAGTTGAGCGCCACGCGCTCCGCGGAGAGCACGCCCCGCGCCTCGCCCGCGATGCGGGCGACAACGGCGCCGGGTTCGATCCGCGTCCCGTCCTCCACCAGTGTTTCGAAGGCGATGGCCGGATCGATCTGCCGGAACGCCTCGCGGGACAGCGGCAGGCCCGCCACCACGCCGGCCTCGCGCGCCGCGATCACGGCCTTGGCCGTGCGGCCGGGCGGGATCGTCGCCAGCGAGGTGATATCGCCGGCCCGGCCGAGATCCTCGTCGAGGGCCCGGCGCACCGCGTCCTGGACGAGCAGGGGATTGAGCACGGGAACCGCCATGGCAGGTCTCAATGGAGGCGCGCGCTGCGGGCGACGTCCCGCGCGCGCTGGGGAACGGCGCGGCGCGCGACGGCCGCGCGCGGCGCATGGGACGCGGCCACCGCCTCGATCTCGTCCAGCGTCACGAGCGTGCGGTGGGCGAGGGCGGCATCGGCGCCCGGATGGTCGGTGCGGTAATGGCCTCCCCGGCTCTCCTGGCGCAGCAAGGCGCTGACCGCGACGCAGAGCGCGGCGGTGGCCATGTTGAAGAGCGCTTCGCTGTCCGCCTCGCGCCGGATCGCGGCGATGCGCTGGACGGCGATGGTCAGGCCGCGCTCGTCGCGCACCACGCCGCAATGGGCCTGCATCACCGCGCGCAGGCGGCGGATCGCGATCTCGTCCCGCGCGGTGGCGTCGGCCACACGCCTTGCCTGGCTCGCCAAGGCGGTGCCCGCCTCGGCCGCGCCGGCGAAGCCTTCGGCGCCGGCCGCGATGTCCTGCGCGATGCGGGCGCCGAAGACGACGGCCTCCAGGAGCGAGTTCGAGGCGAGGCGGTTGGCGCCGTGGACGCCGGTGGAGGCGACCTCGCCCGCCGCCCAGAGGCCCGGCAGGGTGGTGCGGCCGCGGGCGTCGGTGAGCACGCCGCCCATATGGTAATGCTCCGCCGGCGCCACCGGGATCGGCTGCGTCACCGGGTCGATGCCCGCCGCCTGGCAGGCGGCATGGACGGTCGGGAAGCGTTCCGGGAAGCTCGCGCCGATCGCCTGCCGCGCGTCCAGGAACGCGCCCCTGCCGGCGGCGATGGAGGCGGCGACGCCGCGCGCCACCACGTCCCGCGGCGCGAGCTCGGCATCCTTGTGCAGCGGCACCATGAAGCGCGTGCCGTCCCTGTCGACGAGCGTCGCGCCGTCGCCGCGCAAAGCCTCGGTAGCGAGGGGAGCGGGATCGCGGCCGACATCGATGGCGGTCGGATGGAACTGCACGAATTCCGGATCGGCGATCACCGCGCCGGCCCGCGCCGCGATGGCGAGCCCGATGCCGCGCGCCTCCGGCGGATTGGTCGTGACGCCGTAGAGCGCGCCGATGCCGCCCGTGGCGAGAACCACGGCATCGGCGAGGATCTCGATGGCTGCGCCACCGCCGACGGAGCGCGCGATGACCCCCGCGACACGGCGGTCCTGCACGACCAGAGCGTCGGCGACGAAGCCTTCGCGGACCTCGATCGAGGGCGTGCGGCGCACGGCGGCGACGAGCGCCTCCATGATGGCCTTGCCCGCCTTGTCGCCCGCGACGCGCACGATGCGCCGCGCCGAATGCGCCGCCTCGCGCGACTGGACGAGCCGGCCTTCCAGGTCTTTGTCGAAGGGCACGCCGAAGGCGAGGAGGTCGAGCACGCGCTCGCGCGCCTCCCGCGCCATGCCGAGCGCGACCGCCTCGTCCACGAGGCCGGCCCCGGCGGCGACCGTGTCCGCGGCATGGGCCTCCGGCGTGTCTCCCTCGTCGAGCGCGGCGGCGATGCCGCCCTGCGCCCAGGCGGAGGACGCGCCTTCCCCCAGGGGACGCGGGGAGAGGACGATGCAAGGATGCGGCGCGAGCTTCAGGGCCGTGAACAGGCCCGCAAGGCCCCCGCCGACGATCAGTGTCGTGGTCATGGTCGTCCCTCCCCGAGGGAAACGGCTCCGGTTACGGAGCCGTTCCGCAGCGGCGGGCGGATCAGGTCCGCAGATTGACCATGCGCTCCACGCTGAGGCGGGCGCGTTCGGCGATGGCGGGGTCGATCACGACCTCCTCGCGCATGTGGATCAGGCTGTCGAGGATCTTCGGCAGCGTGATCCGCTTCATGTGCGGGCACAGGTTGCAGGGCCGCACGAACTCGACGCCCGGCGTCTCGGCGGCGACGTTGTCGGCCATCGAGCATTCGGTGACCATGACGACCCGGCGGGGCCGCTTCGTCTTCACCCAGTCGATCATGTGCGCCGTCGAGCCGGTGAAGTCGGCTTCCGCGATCACGTCCGGCGGGCATTCCGGATGGGCGATGATCTGCACCGAGGGATCGGCGGCGCGATAGGCGCGCAGTTCGTCGCCGGTGAAGCGCTCATGCACCTCGCAGGCGCCGTGCCAGGCGATGATCTTCACCTTCGTCTGCGAGGCGACGAACTTGGCGAGGTACTGGTCCGGCAGGAAGATCACCTCCGGCACGCCCAGGCTCTCCACCACCTTCACGGCGTTGGACGAGGTGCAGCAGATGTCCACCTCGGCCTTCACCTCGGCCGAGGTGTTGACATAGGCGACGACCGGCACGCCGGGATAGCGCTGGCGCAGCAGGCGCACGTCGGCGCCGGTGATGGACTCGGCCAGCGAGCAGCCGGCCTTGAGGTCCGGGATCAGCACCGTCTTGGACGGGTTCAGGAGCTTGGACGTCTCGGCCATGAAGTGCACGCCGCCCTGGACGATGACGTCGGCGTCGACCTTCGTGGCCTCGCGGGCGAGCTGCAGGCTGTCGCCGACGATATCGGCGACGCAATTGTAGATTTCCGGCGTCTGGTAATTATGCGCCAGGATGACCGCGTTGCGGACCTTCTTCAGGTCGTTGATCGCCTTGACGTAGGGCGCGAAGAACGGCCACTCCACCGGCGGGATCACGGTCTTGACCCGCTCGTAGAGATGCGCGGTCTCGGCCTCGACAGCAGGCGTCCAGGTGAGGTCCGGAACCGGGACGGGCTCGAAGCGGCGCTTAGGAGCGGCCGTCGGCGGAACCGGCCGGGTCGCGGCGCGGGCCGTCTGCATCACCTGGGTCATCGAACCCTCCTGCCGCCGGGGCGGCCAAGGCGGCGCCTGCGGGCACCTGAGTTATGCTCAACTTGAGCAAAAGGATATTAACACCTGCGTGACGGTCGCGCTAGGGGGCGGCCATGCGGAGCCTGCAGGGCCCGTCTTCGCCGCGCGTGCGAAGCGGCGCCTGGTGCAGCGATCCATGGACGGTGGTGATCGGATGCATCAGCGGAACGTGATGGTCTCGAAGCGCCCGCCGCCGTAACGTGCGGGCCCAACGAACCGGTTCCGGAATCGCCCGATGTCCACCGTCCAAGAACCCATGACCGCCCGGAAGCTGGCGCCCGCTCTGATCGTCACCGCCGGCTGCCTGATCGCGCTGGCGACCTTCGGGCCGCGCTCCTCGGCCGGCCTCTTCCAGGTGCCGATGACCCAGGAATATGGGTGGGGGCGGGATATTTTCAGCCTCGCCATCGCGATCCAGAACCTGCTCTGGGGCGTCGGGCAGCCCTTTGCGGGCGCGGTCGCCGACCGGTTCGGCGCGGTGCGCGTGCTCTGCGTCGGCGCGATCATGTACGCGCTCGGCCTCATCGTCATGGCCTATGCGGCGACGCCCGGCATGCTGACGCTGGGCGCCGGCGTGCTGATCGGCTTCGGCCTGTCGGGCTGCTCGTTCAACCTCGTGCTCGGCGCCTTCGGCAAGCTCCTGCCGGAGGAGAAGCGCCCGCTCGCCTTCGGTGCCGGCACGGCCGCCGGCTCGCTGGGCCAGTTCTTCTATCCGCCCATCGGTACCGCACTGATCCAGTCGGTCGGCTGGCATTCAACGCTGTTCGTCTTCGCCTTGAGCCTCCTCGTCGTCCTGCCGCTCTCGCTGGCGCTGGCGACGCCGAAGAAGGGCTCCGGCGCAAGCAGCGCCGCGGCGGCCAACCTGCCGGGCCAGACGATCGGCCAGGCTTTGGCCGAGGCGTTCCGGCATCCCAGCTACGTCCTCCTCGTGCTCGGCTTCTTCACCTGCGGCTTCCAGCTCGCCTTCATCACGGCCCATATGCCGGCCTATCTGCGCGATACCGGCCTGCCGCTCTGGGTCGGCGGCTGGACGCTGGCGGTGATCGGCCTAGCCAACGCGGCGGGCTCGCTCTATTCGGGCTATCTCTCCACCCGGATGCCCAAGCGCTGGCTCCTCGCCGGCATCTATGTCGGCCGCTCCGTGGCGATCCTCGCCTTCATCATGCTGCCGCCATCGCCCGCCAACGCGATCCTGTTCGGCGTCGCCATCGGTGTGCTCTGGCTGTCCACCGTGCCGCCGACCTCCTCGCTCGTCATGCTGATGTTCGGCACGAACTATATGGCGATGCTCTACGGCTTCGCCTTCTTCTCCCACCAGCTCGGCGGGTTCCTCGGCGTCTATCTCGGCGGCATCCTCTACGAGGCGACCGGCTCGTACATCGTCGTCTGGTGGCTCTCCATCGCGCTGGGCATCGCCTCTGCGGTGATCAACCTGCCGATCAAGGAAAAGCCCGTGGTGCGTCCGGCGATCGCCTGACGGAAAGCTGTGCCGTCATTGCGAGCGAAGCGAAGCAAGCCAGAACCCGGTCCAACCGATGGATTGCTTCGTCGCCTTGCTCCTCGCAATGACGGGAGAGGGTAACGCCTCGTCCTTCGAGGCTCGCTGACGCTCGCACCTCAGGATGAGGCTTCGGCGGGCAGCGCGCCCTCGACAACGGTCCTCATGCTGAGGTGCTCGGCGCAGCCGAGCCTCGAATCACGCACGAACGGTGGAGGGCGCGTCCTGCCCCGCCGCGAGCGGTGAACCCGCATCGACGAAGCAAGCGCCCATCCCTTCGCAGGGGTGGACGCGTCGGTGCGGGGGCCTAATCTCCCGGCGTCACGGGAGGCTCGAGCCATGTCCACGTTCAAGGCAGTCGTCATCGAGAAGAACGAGGCCGGCCAGACCTGCGGGTTCAAGGACCTGACGGATGCCGACCTCATGGACGGCGACGTCACGGTGCGCGTCACCCATTCGACCGTGAACTACAAGGACGGGCTCGCCATCACCGGCAAGGCGCCCATCGCGCGCCGATTCCCGCTCGTTCCGGGCATCGACCTCGCCGGGATCGTGGAAAGCTCCCAAAGCCCCGATTTCAAGCCGGGCGACGAGGTCATCCTCAACGGCTTCGGCGTGGGCGAGGGCCATTTCGGCGGCTACGCGGAGCGCGCCCGCCTCAGGAGCGAATGGCTGATCCACAAGCCGGACGGCTTCACCGCGGCCCAGTGCATGGCGGTGGGCACGGCGGGCTTCACCGCCGTGCTGTGCGTCCAGGCGCTGGAGCGCTTCGGCCTAACGCCGGACAAGGGCCCGGTCGTCGTCACCGGCGCCGCGGGCGGCGTCGGCTCCGTGGCGGTGACGCTCCTCGCCAGGGCGGGCTGGCACGTCGTCGCCTCCACGGGCCGGCCCCACGAGGCGGAGTATCTCAAGGGCCTCGGCGCGGCCGAGATCGTCGACCGGGCGGAGTTCACCGGCCAGGTGCGCCCGCTCGCCAGGGAGCGCTTCGCCGCGGGCGTCGATTCCGTGGGCTCGACCACGCTCGCCAACATCCTGTCCATGACGAAGTATCACGGCGCCGTCGCCGCCTGCGGCCTTGCGGGCGGCATGGATCTGCCGGCCACCGTCGCGCCCTTCATCCTGCGCGGCGTCGCGCTGCTCGGCATCGATTCCGTCATGAGCCCGCGGTCGGAGCGCATCGCGGCCTGGGACCGGCTGGCGAAGGACCTCGACAAGGGCCAGCTCGCCGCGATGACGACCGCCATGCCCTTCGACGCGGTGCTCAATGCCGGCCGCGACATCGTCGCCGGCAAGGTGCGGGGGCGGCTGGTGGTGGAGATCGGCGCCTGACGGCTGACGGAACGGAATCGTGCCGCTTACGTTTTCACCCCGACAAGGAGGTGCATCATGCGCACATCGCTTCTGACCGCCGCAGCCTTGCTGGCTTTCGGCCTCGGCGCGGCCCAGGCCGCTCCTGCGATCCCCTCGGCCGTCGCGACGCCCGAGGCGGGCATCGCCGAAATCCATCACAAGCCCGGCCACTGGAAGGGCGGCAAGAAATATCGCGGCTACTCGTCCTACGACCGCCGTCATTACGGCTGGCGCCGCGGCAACCATTACGGCTGGCGCGGCGATTATCCGCCCGGCTATTACCGCAACGGCTATTACCGCGACCGCTCTCGCAGCCGGTCGGTGGAGTTCCGTTTCTATTGAGGCTTCAGAGCCGGGCGCCTTCCAGCATCGAGCGGCGGCGCCCGAGCTCGCCCGCCATGTAATCCATGAACGCCCGGACCCGCGGCGCGTGCCGCAGATCCGGATGCGTCAGGAGCCAGAGGCCCGCGGCGAAGTCCGGGTCCGGCTCCATGAGGCGCACCAGGCCCGCCCGCCGGTCGGCGATGAAGCAGGGCAGGGGGCCGATGCCGATCCCCGCCTCCACCGCCTCCGCCAGCCCCAGCACGGTGTTGATCTTCAGGGCGATCCGCTCCGGCTGCACATGCGCGCGCACGAAGCGGGACACCTTGAGATGGGCGAGATTGTCGCCGAGCGCCACCCAATCCTGCTGCTGACAGATCGTCACGTCGAAGGGCTTGCCCGCCCAGGTGGAGGCGCGCCCATACAGCGCCCATGCGATCGTGCCGACGCGCCGTCCCACGAGGTTGTCCGGCGGATCGTCGGTGGCCCGCAGCGCCACGTCGGCATCCCGCCGCGACAGGTTGAGCGCCTGCGTCGCGATCAGCGTGTCGATCCGGATGTCCGGATAGGCTTCGCGGAAGCCGGCGAGGATCGGCGGCAGGAGATGGACCAGGAGCGTGTCGTTCGTCGTCAGCCGCACCTCGCCTGCCGGCAGGAAACCCTGGCCCGAGAGCCGGAGCGACAGCGCGTCGAGCCGCTCGCCCGTCTCGCGGGCGATGCCGACGATCTCCTCGCAGACCGCCGTCGGCTCGTAGCCTGTCCGGTGGCGCTCGAACAACTTGCCGCCGATGCGCTCCTCGATCTGCGCCAGGCGCCGGAACACAGTGGAATGGTTCAGGCCAAGCGCCTCCGCCGCCCCGGTGAGGCCGCGCGCCTCGGCGATGGCATGGATGAGCCGCAGGTCGTCCCATGAGGTCAGAGGCTCGGTCGCCATGTCATCCGCCCGTCTTGCGTCACTGCAAGGATGCACTTGCCGGTGCGGCGATGCAATTGCAACGGCGAAAGTATACCTCTCGCCATACCGGTTCGCTGATCCATGGCGGACCTGCCATCGGGATCACGACCATGATCGACAATCGCACTGCCCCTTACGGCCTCTTCGTCCTGCGCGTCGCGCTGGGCGTGATGTTCATCGCCCATGCGCTGCTGAAATACGTGGTGTTCACGATGCCGGGCTTCGCCGGCTTCCTGGGCTCCATCGGCATGCCCGCCTTCCTCGCCTGGCCGATCTTCCTCGCCGAGCTGCTCGGCGGCATCGCCCTCGTCCTTGGCCTCTATGCGCGCCTCGTCTCGGTGGCGCTGCTGCCGGTCCTGCTCGGCGCGCTCTGGGTCCATGCCGGCAATGGCTGGCTCTTCACGGCCGCCAATGGCGGCTGGGAATACCCTGCCTTCCTCGTCGTCGGCGCGCTGACCCACATCCTGGCCGGCGACGGCGCCTTCGCGATCAAGCCCGTTGCATTGCCCGGCGAGACCGTCCGGACGCCGCTCTCGGCGGCCGCCTGATCAGAAAATCCCGGCGCGGGGCCTTGCCGCTCCGCGCCTTTCCCCGTCCATCGTCATCAAGGAGACAGACATGGCCAAGGTACTGGTGCTCTATTATTCCTCCTGGGGTCACATCGAGCAGATGGCGAACGCCGTCGCCGAAGGGGCCCGCGAGGCCGGAGCCACCGTGACGGTCAAGCGCGTGCCCGAACTGGTGCCCGAGGAGGTCGCGCGCAGCGCCCATTACAAGGTCGACCAGTCGGCCCCGATCGCGACGCCCAACGAGCTCGCCGATTACGACGCCATCATCATCGGCACGCCGACGCGCTACGGCAACATGGCCGCGCAGATGAAGAACTTCCTCGACCAGACCGGCGGCCTCTGGGCCAAGGGCGCGCTGGTCGGCAAGGTCGGCGCCGCCTTCACCTCCACCGCCACGCAGCATGGCGGCCAGGAATCGACGATCCTCTCCACCCACACCGTGCTCCTGCACCACGGCATGGTCATCGTCGGCCTGCCCTATGCCTTCGCGGGCCAGATGGGCCTCGACGAGATCAAGGGCGGCTCGCCCTACGGCGCCTCCACGATCGCCGGCGGCGACGGCTCCCGCCAGCCCTCCAAGGTCGAGCTCGACGGCGCCCGTTACCAGGGCCGCCACGTGGCCCAGATCGCGACCAAGCTGCACGGCTGAGCCGGCGGCCATCGATGCGAAGGAAGGGCGGCCTCGCGGCCGCCCTTTTCCGTGTCAGTCTCGCACGATCCGCCGGACCAGGAAGGTCAGCAGCAGCGGCCACATGATCCAGTTCGCCAAGGCCATGAACTGGAACCAGTCCTCCGCGGAGAGGAACGGCAGCGCCGCGATCACGATCCGCGCCTGCGGATCGGCGGCCGGCGCCGCCGTGCAGGGATCGGCCGCTGCCCCTCTGGCCGGAGCCGGCGCCGTCTCTGGCAGGGCGGCGCGCAGCCAGGCAGGCGCCGCCACGACCAGCGGCTCGCTGCCGGCGGGCGCGAATTCGTCCCGCGCGAACATCGATACAACCGGCAGATGGTAGCGCAGCGCCGTCCATGCCGCGTCGCCCTGGCTCCAGTCCGAGCAGGGAATGAAGCGCGGCGGGACATCTGCCGTCCGTCGGTAACGGATATCCGCCGTCAGCGCGCCGAGCGTCCCGGTGGAACCCTTGTCCGCCAGGATGAGCCGGGCCGCGTCTTCGCTGAGCTTCAGGTTCTGCGGTACATGGGCGATCAGCTGCCAGGACCCGACGAACAGCACCACGATCAGCCAGCCGAGCGGCAGCACCGAAGCGCCGTAATGCAGGTATTTTCGGACGAAAAGATCGTAGGGCAGGCGCAGCGGATTGGGGCGCGCCAGCTGCCGCAGAGCGGCCCGGGCCGAGCGGCCGAGCCCCCGGACATTGTCGGCTAGCGGCGCCCGGCCGCGGCCGAACCAGACGCGCTTGCGCGCCTCGCCCGGGCGCCATTTCCCGCGTGGCTCCCACTGCGCGCGGTAATGCTCGGCCACGTGGATCGCGATCGCCGCCTTGTCGTGCCCACGGTTGCGCAGCGACCGCTGGATGGAACGGTAGACGTCGCGGTTCAGCCCGACATCGTTGTCCATGAAGTCCAGATGCGCGTTGGCGAGCCGCACCTGCAGCGCCGGGCTGAGCGAGCGGGATTCGCCGAATGTGCCGAAGTCCCAGCTGTGGACGGAAAGGCCCGTCAGCTGGACCGGGACCGGAAAGCCGTTGCGCGCCAGGCCCTCGCGCCGCGGAACGTGGAGCGTGCCGATCTGCGCGCCGTTGAAGGTGATCCCGTCCTGCTCCGGGTCGGTGGATTCGTGATCGTCAAAGCTGTCAGCGGAGATGACGAGCGTATCGATCCGCGCGCCGTCGAGCCGCAGGCTCTTCGGGATCATGGTCGAGGCGCAGGCCGGCGCTGCCGCGTTCCCGATGACAGCCGTCTGAAACAGCCGGAAGTCCTGCGCCACGACGATGTCCCGGGCATAGACGTGGCCGGCCCGCGGATCACGGCGATCATCGCGGCCGGCCGGCTCCGTCGGCGGTTCGTCGAGGGTGAGGCCGGACAGGTCCACATGTCCGGCCTCCACCCCGCTGAGATCGAGAAAACCCGCCCGCGCCCGCACGGCTTGGGCTCCGTCTTCGTCGTCAAGCGCAAGGAAGCGCCGCGCCGCCTCGCGCTGGCCAGTCGGCACTGCCAGATCCTCGAAGTCGCTCTGTGGCGAGCGGAAGCGCAAATGCCCGGTGAGATGCGTTCGCGTCAGATTGATGCCTGCCGCCTGTCCGGACGGGCCCGGCGAAACGCGGATGCCGGTCAAGTCCATGTCGCCGGTGATCCTGCAATCGCTGATCTCCACCTCTCCGGTGACTTGGCACCGAGGATAATCGCTCCACTGGCCGGAGCCCGGCAGCGTCCAGCCGGTCGTCTCGCGCGCGCTTACGCCGACATCCACGCGCCGCTCACCGGACCAAAAGCCGAGCCCGTTCGCAAAGGTGCTGGACTTGATCGACAGCGTGGCGCCCGTCTCGCTGGGCGCCGGTCCGAAGGACGCCAACCCAACGATGACGTAGGAGCGGAACGTCGTGTCGACGATGCTCAGTCCGCCGATCTCGCTCCGGTCGAATCGGCGCGACGCGATCAGGAATGAGCCGATTTCGCCGCCGATCAAGTTGATCATCCCGCGGCAGGTCAACCCGCCGAAATCGATCTGCGACGATATTCTGGTGCCGCTAAGCTCCAGCGAGCCCTCGATGACGATGCCGCCGTCCTGCCAGGCCGTGAATGCGGCATCGGTCGGCATGCGCCATTGCGGGACGCGGAAGATGCCCGTGCAGGTAATGCCGAAAAGGTTCAGGTCGGCCGCGAAATGCGCTGCGGCCAGCTGAATATGACGGAAGCTCGATCCAGCAAAGACGGCATCGCGCAGGAACACCGACATGGCGATATTCAACGAGCCGCTCACCGCGACTCCGCAGGCCACCAGCTCGGATTCGAAGCGATTGACCTTGCCAGTCGGGTCCGCGTATCCGAATCCTGGGTCTGCCGTCGTGCGGCCCAGCTGCATATTGCCGACGATGACGGCCTCGTTCAGGCGGAACTCGGTCGCACGGCCCTCTTCGCCCGGACGGGCAAGCGACAGGACGTGGCAGGCATCCAAGAGCAGGGAACCTTCCACATGGAGGCGGTTACCCGAGAAGGCCGCATGGCCGGCATCGCCCTCGAACGTGCAGTTCTTTAGGAGCACGTCGCCGCTGATGCGTGCCGCGTCCATCTGCCAGACGGGCCCTTCATGCACGCGATGGAGGCTGGAAATCACGTTCGAGAGGGTCAGGCCGCCGCCGACGCGGATGCCGGTCAGATTGGCCCCGCGCTTGAATTGACAGTCCGCCAATGTCAGCCCGGCGCAGAAATGCGCTCCCGACAGCACCACCTCGTCCCGAAAGACGACCTTATCGAGCCGGATCGGGCGTTCGAATTCCAGCCCCGCAAGGTCGACGGGACCGGCGATCTCGATGGGCTCCAGCGGTCCCTGCGCAAATGTCCGCAGGATTTCGCGGAATTCGTCTGCGGCTAGCAGCGGGAGGACATCAGGCATCGTCCCCCGCCTCCCGCCGCCGCCCCGCCCGCGTCCGCGCCTGCCTGACCGCGGCAACGCTACGTCCGTCCGCCAGCCAGTCCGGCCCCGCCCAAGGTTTGCCGGAGCGGCGCGGAACGACAAGCGGGATCGGGCTGTCGGCGGCCATGATCACGTCGCCCTCGTCCGTCACGAGGAACGCCGAGCGGAAGAACTGGCCGGAATATTCAATCGTGCCGATCAGGCGGAGCGGACCGCTTCCGACCGGCGTCAGGAGGATGAGAGGCGTGCCGAGGTCGACGGCCCCGGCGCGGAAGCGCGCATGCAGATCCGTGCGCAACTCCCTGCGTGCCGCTGCCAGTGCGTCCGCGCTCGCGGCCGTCATGCGGAAATCCGAGACGCCGTATTCCATCGGTGCCTCGATCGCATCCGCCTCCTCTGCTGACCATTCGATGAGCGTGAAGGCTCCCGCCTCGGCGCAGAGGTGGTCGCAGAAGAAGCGCAGATATTCCTCCGCTGTCCGGCTCGATAGATCGAAGATGCCCGTCTGCCCCATGATGTGGGTCGTCGCATTCACATTGTTCGACGTGCCTTCGAGCCACAGGCCGATGAAGCCCGCTTTCCAGAACACTTCCCAGGGAAGCGTGCGGCCGCTCTCGTCCGGCGCGGCGATCCGCGCGTCCTCGATCATCACGATGCGTGCGGGCGCCAGGATCAGGACGCTTTCGTCCGGCGAGCCGTCGCCGATTTCCGCGAACAGGTCGGGAAACTCCACCGATACGAGCCAGGCGCCGGGTCCGTAGAAGGGCAGGGGCTTGGCCCAGACGATGCCCTTGCTGGCGCAGGCGGCGATGGCGAGCGCCGCTTCCACCTCGCCGTGGCGCCCGGCGGCTTCGGTTTCCCACTTGGCGGCGAGCCAGTCCCGGGCAAGCCCTTCAAGACGCAGCGTCAGCGCATCGCCCGGGTCGAGGCGACGCCATGCGAAATCGCGCTGGCGCCGGCGCAGCTTGGCCCTGGCCTTGGCGATCTGGCTTGGTGTCGCGTGCCAGTCTTCGCCGACATGGCCCACCTGGCGCTGCGGAGCCTGGGCGGGATCAAAATAGCGTAGAACGTCGCTCATCAGCGGAAAGCGCCCCCCGGCGGTTGCGTCAACCTCGCATCGCTCACGAGGGACCGCAAGGCGGAGCAGGTCAGGCGCAGCGTCTCTTGCGAACCGCCTAGAACGCTTCCATGCATATGGAGCTATCGATCCGCACCTTGGCGCCGCGAGGCAGATCCGGTCCCGACATTTCGACCAGCGCGCATGTGCTGCCGCTGAACTTCACCTTCACCCGGAACGCATCCAGGGCACGCTTGCCTGTGCTGGCGAGGACCGGTTCGGATAAGAGCTCGACCACGTCCCCGGAGACCTTAATCGTGTAGCAATGCGTGATGTCGGGGCTGTCCTTCTGCAGCGGAGGGCAGGCCCGCCTGCCGATGGCGACTGGCGCCGCCACGCTGCCGGCCGGCATGTCGAGCACGGCGGAAGGGCGGGCATCCTTATCGAACGCGACCTTGGCAAGAAAGAACGAGGATTCCGGCAGCTTCCTGTCCTCCCAGGCATACTCGATCGTGTAATGGGCCGAGATCGACGCCGCGCGGCCGCTCCAGGCCTGGAATGGTGGGCCCGCCGTCTGTGCCGCTGCGATGGTCGTGAATCCGATCAGCGTGGCCGCCACCCCGATGCGTCGTGAGCTTTTCATTGTGGTCCCTCTTCCCCGTTGCGCCCGCCTCATCACCGCGTCTCCGGCTTCGCATCCCTGGCGAACAGATACACGGCGAGCGCCGCCGCCAGCAGGGCCGCGTAGAAGCCGAACAATGTGGCATAGGCCGCCTCCGGCTGCCCGGGCCTTGTCGAGGCGGCGACGATCGGGCCGGTCGCGAACTGGACGATGCCGGTCGTGCCGATCGAGAAGAAATTGAGGAGCGTCACGCCCCGTCCGGTGAGGTGAGGCGGGATGAAGGCGCGGCCATGGGTCATCATCAGCCCGAACGACCCGCCGAAGAGGCCGACCGCCGCCAGCAGGGCCGCCGAGGCGACGAATCCGGGTGCCGGTGCCAGCGCCAGCACCGACAGGGCGACGACGCCGATGAAATTGCCGGCGAAGGCAACCCATTTGCGCGTGCCGAAGATCTGGTCCATCGGCCCATAGGCGAAGCTTCCGGCCACCATCGCCAGGGCCATGGCCAGCGTGCCGTAGCCGATGGCGATGACGTCGGCACCGTAGACGTCGGCGAGGTAGGGCCCGGCCCACAGGCCCCGAATGCCGCCCGGAGCGGCGTAATTGACCATGACGAGCGGCAGGATCGGCCACAGGGCGCGGATCTTCAGCAGATCGAGATAGCCCGAAAAGCCGAGCCCGGCCGAGGCGCTGCCCTCCGGCCGCGCCGGATCGCGGACGAAGGCGGCGATACCGGCCGCCACGGCGAGCGTCAGGAGGCCCAACGCCGCCATGATCGGCCGCCAGCCCATCGCCTCGGCCGCCGCCGCCATGGGCGATGCGCCGACGACATTGCCCGCCGTGCCGAAACCGACGAGCCAGGAAATGAGCACGGCGAGCCGGGCCGGCGGCTGCGTCTGCGCGAAGATGTAGACGGACGCCATCAGGACGGGTGCGCAGCCGATCCCGATCAGCGTCATCGCGACGAGGATCGCCCAGGGCGCCTGCGCCGCGGCGAAGATGAGCGCGCCGCCGCCGGCGCCGGCCGCGAGGAGCACGGAGGCGGTGCGCCGCGGGCCGAACCGGTCCAGCGACACGCCGACCACGAACTGCATCAGCGCGAAGGCGGTGAACCACGCGCCCGATGCCAAAGCGAGGTCGCCCTTGGTCATGCCGAGCTCGGCCGTCAGGGCAGGCGTCAGCACCGCCAGGAACGAGCGGTAGAACTGCGACATGACATAGGCGGCGGCGAGGGCGGCCAGACCGGCCATGGGCGAGCTTCGCGTTTCCTGCGGAGAGACGGCGCGGATCTTGGCGCCCGCGTCCTGATCAGGGCTGTAGCCCATGGCATGGCGATGCGAAAGCGCGCGGGCGCGCAGACCGTCCATGCGACTTCCCGCAAGGGAAGCATCTGTCAGGCCCGGTCGGCCGCCGCTCGCCTCAGCCGGTCGTTGATGGCTTCGCCCAGGCCCTCCGCCGGCACGGGCGCGATGGCGATGGCCGTGCCTCCGGCCGCGTCGAGCCGGCGCAGATGGCCGAACAGGTTGGCCGCCGCTTCGGCGAGGTCGCCGGACGGGCTGAGATTGAGCATGGCGGCGGCGGCCTCCGCGCCTGCGGGGAGGCCCGGCCCGAAGGCGAGCAGGCATTCGCCCGCCATGACCTGCCCGGCATTCAGCCGCACCCGCGCGGAGGGCGCGTAATGCGAAGCGAGCATGCCCGGCGCGATGGCGTCCGCCGCGCCGGCATCGCCGGTCGCAGTCTGAATCTGCCGGCCGAGCGCAGCCTCGATCACCTCCCGAGGTACCCCGCCGGGCCGCAGGATGCGCACGTCGCTCGCGCAAAGGACGATGGTGGATTCCACGCCGACCGGGCAGGGCCCGCCGTCGAGCACGGCATCGATCCGCCCGTCGAGATCGGCAAGGACGTGGCCGGCCTCGGTCGGGCTCACATGGCCGGAGCGGTTCGCGGAGGGCGCGCAGATCGGGCGCCCGGCCGCCGCCAGCAGCGCCCGCGCGACCGGATGGGCGGGCACGCGGATGGCGATCGTGTCGTAGCCCGCCAGAGCCAGATCGGAGACCGGGCAGCCTGCGGCCTGCGGCACGACGAGCGTCAGCGGACCCGGCCAGAACCGCGCCGCGAGCCTCTCCGCGTCGGCATCGAACACGCCGAGCATGCGGGCGGCATCAAGATCCGGCACATGGGCGATCAGCGGGTTGAAGCGCGGCCGTCCCTTGGCCTGGTAGATGGCGGCGACTGCCGCGCCCGACGTGGCATCGCCGCCCAGCCCGTAGACGGTCTCGGTCGGGAACGCGACCGTTCCGCCGGCGCGCAGGATCTCCGCCGCCGCGATGATGCCGGCGGCGTCGGCCTCCAGCCGCCGCGTGCGGCGGGAAGGCCCGGATGGATCGCTTGACGCTAGATCGTTCACATCTAAACTATCTAATGTGCCGATGCCGGATGGCGAAAGGCGCTTGTGGCCGGGCTTCTGCCGCGCGCTATGATCGCCGTCAATCCGACGGCGCCGGACAAGGCGCCGCGACAGGCTCCAGGGAGGAACGACCATGACCTACCGCGCTCCGGTGGACGACATGCTGGCTGCGATGCGCGTCGCGGGCCTCGACGAGGCGCTGGCGGACGGCCTGCACCCGGACCTCTCGATGGACCTCGTCCGCTCGGTGCTGGAGGAGGCGGGCAAGGTCGCCGGCGACGTGCTGGCGCCGCTCAACCGCGTCGGCGACGTCCAGGGCGCCAAACTGAAGGACGGCGCGATCACCATGCCGCCGGGCTTCCGCGAGGCCTATCACGCCTGGGCGGAGGGGGGCTGGAACGCGCTGGCCTCCCCGGAGGCCTTCGGCGGTCAGGGCCTGCCGGCTTTGCTCAACGCCGCGTGCCTGGAAATGTGGAACGCCGCCAACATGGCCTTCGCTCTGGGCCCGCTGCTCACGGTCGGCGCCATCGAGGCTTTGACCGCCCACGGGACGCCGGACCTGCAGCAGACCTACCTGCCCAAGCTCGTCTCCGGCGAGTGGATGGGCACGATGAACCTCACCGAGCCGCAGGCCGGCTCGGACCTCGCCGCCCTGCGCACCCGGGCCGAGCGCGTCGGCGACGGCACCTACCGGATCACGGGCCAGAAGATCTACATCACCTATGGCGAGCACGACCTGACGGACAACATCGTTCACCTCGTCCTGGCGCGCCTGCCCGATGCACCGGCCGGCACGCGCGGCATCTCGCTGTTCCTCGTGCCGAAATTCTTCGTCAACGCCGACGGCTCGCTCGGCGCGCAGAACGACGTGCGCTGCCATTCCATCGAGCACAAGCTCGGCATCAACGCCTCGCCGACCTGCACCATGGTCTATGGCGATCATGGCGGCGCCATCGGCTGGCTCATCGGCGAGGAGAACCGGGGCCTCGCCTGCATGTTCACGATGATGAACAATGCGCGCCTCGGCGTCGGCCTCCAGGGCGTCGCGCTGGCGGATCGGGCCTACCAGCAGGCTCTGGCCTATGCCAACGAGCGCCGCCAGGGTCGCGCCGCCGGGCAGACGGAGGAGGGCATGGCCCCCATCATCCGCCACCCGGACATCCAGCGCATGCTGATGACGATGAAGGCCGAGGCCATGGCCGCGCGCCTGATCTGCTACATGACCGCCGCCGCCCTCGACCGGCATCACGGCGCCGCCGACGGGGCCGGCCGCAGGGCCGCGCACGAGCGCGCCTCGCTGCTGACCCCGGTGGCAAAGGCCTATTCCACCGATATCGGAATCGAGGTCGCCTCCCTCGGCGTCCAAGTCCATGGCGGCATGGGCTATGTGGAGGAAACCGGCGCAGCCCAGCACCTGCGCGACGCCCGCATCGCCGCTATCTACGAGGGCACCAACGGCATCCAGGCGATCGACCTCGTCATGCGCAAGCTGCCTTTGTCGGATGGCATGACGGTGGCCGCCGAGATCGCGGCCATGCGCAAGGCGGTGACCCGGGTCACCGCCGCCAACGATCCGGAATTCGGCGCCACCGCCGCCCGCCTGCGCGAGGCGGTGGAGAGCCTGGACCGGGCGACCGCTTTCCTCATGAAGGCGATGAAGGGCAACGATCCCGACATCGTCCTCGCCGGTGCGACGCCGTATCTGCGCCTCTTCGGGCTGGCCCGCGGCGGCACCGCCCTCGCCGAGCTCGCCCTCGCCGAGACGGGTGAAGCCGGCCGTGCGCGCCTCGCGCTGGCGCGCTTCTATGCCGAGAACATCGCGGTCGGCGCCCCCGGTCTGGAGGCCGCGGTGATGGGAGGGCACGGCTTCGTCGCGCAAGCGGGCCTCGCCCTCGCCAGTTGAATCTGAATCAGAGCGGGAAGCTCTTGAATCACTTTAGGAAGCGCCGGAATCAGTTCCTCAACGGAAGGGCCCAAATCCATGAGCCTTAAGGGAAAAACCCTCTTCATCACCGGTGCCTCGCGGGGCATCGGCCTTGCCATCGCCCTGCGCGCCGCGCGGGACGGCGCCAATATCACCGTCGCTGCGAAGACCGCCGAGCCGCACCCCAAATTGCCCGGCACGATCCACAGCGCCGCGGCCGAGATCGAGGCTGCGGGCGGCCGCGCGCTTCCCCTCGTCGTCGACGTGCGCGAGGAGGAACAGGTGAAGGCGGCCATGGAGCGGACGGCGGCCGAGTTCGGCGGCATCGACATCGTCGTCAACAATGCCAGCGCCATCCAGCTGACGCGCACGCCGGACACCGAGATGAAGCGCTTCGATCTGATGCACCAGATCAACACGCGCGGCACCTACATGGTCTCCAAATACGCCATCCCCTACCTGGAGAAGGCGGAGAACCCCCACATCCTCATGCTGTCGCCGCCGCTCGACATGAAGGAGAAATGGTTCGCGCCGCACCTGGCCTATTCCATCGCCAAATACGGGATGAGCCTGTGCGTGCTCGGGCTTGCGGGGGAGCTGCGCCCGAAGGGCATCGCGGTCAACGCGCTCTGGCCCCGCACCACGATCGCCACGAGCGCGGTGAAGAACCTGCTCGGCGGCGATGCCATCATGCGGGCGAGCCGCACCCCCGACATCATCGCCGACGCCGCCTATGCGGTCTTCAATCGGCCCGCCCGGACCTGCACCGGCCAGTTCCTGATCGACGACCTCGTCCTCGGCGAGGAGGGCGTGACCGATTTCGAGAAATACCGGGTCGACCCGTCCCAGCCTCTGATGCCGGATTTCTTCGTCCCGGACGATATCCCGCCGGTGCCCGGCTCCTGATATTCCGTCCGCCGGTTGGCCGGGCCGGTTATTCGACGGCCGGTTCCCTGGCCGCGACCGGCAGGCGCGACGTGCCGACGGGCCGCGTCCAGGTCTCGGTCAGCGTCCGCGGGCCGGCCTTGAGATAGACCCGCAGGTCGCCGCGTTCCCCGGCGGGGATCGCGAGGTCCACGAAGGCCCGCACGCTCTGCGTCGCGGCGTTGGGCGTCAGCGTCGTCCCGACGATCCGGCCGGCGGTCGTGGTGGCCACGACCTCGATCCGGTCCGGCGCCTGCAGGTGATAGGGGATGTCGCCGCCGTCGAAATCGATGAGGAAGCGGGTCTGGTTCGCCATCGCGCCGGCGGCATCGGCTTCGATGGGCCCGAAGGAATTGCGGGTCTGGCCGAGCGGATGGAGCCCGCGCGTCTCCGACAGGGACCTGATCCGGTAGGACAGCCTGACCTCGCGGCCCGCCTTCAGGCCGCCTTCCGGCGTCCAGTAGGCGACGATGTTGTCCATCGCCTCGTGGTCGGTGGGGATCTCCACCAGTTCCACCCGGCCTGGACCCCAGTCGCCCGCGGGCTCGACCCAATAGCCGGGCCGCGCGTGGTACTGGGCTTCCGTGTCCTGGTAGTTCGCGAACAGCCTGTCGCGCTGCATCAGGCCGAAGCCGCGCGGCGTCCGGTCGATGAATTGCGAGACCGACAGCAGGTCAGGGTTCGTGAGGGGGCGCCACAGCCATTCGCCGGCGCCGGTATGCAGCATCAGCCCGTCGGAATCGTGGATCTCGGGGCGGAAGTCGATCCGCTTGTCCGGGTCGCCCTCGCCGACGAGGAACATCGAGGTCAGCGGCGCGAGGCCCACCCGTGCCATGTCCTGACGCGGGATCAGGGTCGCCTCGACGAGAGCGGTCGTCTCCTTGCCGGGCTCGAACACGTAGCGGAGCGCGCCTGCGACGGAGGGTGAATCCAGCAGCGCGTGAACGGTGACGGCGACCGAGCCGCCCGTCGGCTTCTCCAGCCACAGCGCGCGGAAGAACGGGAATTCCTCGGGCGTGTCGCCGCCGACGCCGATCGCCAGAGAGCGGGCGGACAGCCCGTAGACCTGCCCGCGGCCAAGGAAGCGGAAATAGCTGGCGCCCAGGAACGAGACGAGCTCGTCCTGCTTGTCCGGCCGGTTGAGCCCGGTCGTCACCGTGAAGCCGGCAAAGCCCGTCGAGACCGAAAGCCCCTTCGGTTCCGGGCTCTTGCCGTACTGGAACATCGCCGTGGAGAACGGGATCGGGATCGCCGTGCCGTCGGAGACGACGCGGATATCCACCGGCCGGTCATGGATGAAACCGGCATGGAAGAGGTGAAGGCGGAAATCGCTGCCGCTGTCCTGCCAGAGGGCGGCGTTCCGCTTGAACTGAATGGCGCGGTAGCGGTCGTAATCCAGCTCCCGCAGTTCCGGCGGCAGGTTCGGCTTGCGGTCCTCGAACGCGGAGGCGGCCAGGCGCCGGGCCTGCGCGATGACGTCCTCGTGGGAAAAACCCGCGCCGCGGCCGCTGGGCTGCGGCTGGGCCAGCGTCGGCGTTCCGCGCAGCCAGCCTACCGCCAGCGAGCCGCCGATCAGCCCCAGCGCCGTCCGCCGCGAAAATCCTCCGCCGAAACTCGTCATCGTCGCGCGTTCTCCCCCGGTCGGGCCCCGCGCCCGACGCTGGCAGGGAACGCGCCGCTGCGCCTCGCGGTTCCGGCGCGATTGCCGGAATCGGCGGTCCGGCCTATGCGGTTTCGATCAGGAGGCGCCGATGCTGTTCGTCCATCGCCGGGAGGAGGGGGCCGAAGGCGGCGCGCCCGCCCATCTGACCCGAACGGCGCTCGCCGCAGGCGAGCAGATCCCGCCCGACGTCGTCTGGATCGACCTCCTCGAACCGACCGCCGAAGAGGATCGGGCGGTGGAGCGGTATCTCGGGATCGCCATTCCGACCCGAGAGGACATGGCGGATATCGAGCCCTCGGAACTGCTCTATCACGAGGACGGCGCGCGCTACCTCACGGCGCGGCTGGTCTACCGGGCCGATACGGAGGACCCGGGCATCTCCGCCTGCACCTTCATCCTCAAGCAGAACACGCTGGTGACGGTCCGCTACGAGAACCCCAAGCCATTCGGCATGTTCGTCAACCGCGCGGCCAAGCCTGGCGGCTGCGGCTTCACCGCCGAGGAGGTGATGGCCGGGCTCTTCGACACCATCATCGACCGGGCCGCCGAGGTGCTGCAGCAGACCGGCGACCGGATCGACGCGATCTCCCGCCGCGTCTTCGCCATCGGTCCGCAGGAACAGAGGCGCAAGGCCGCCCGTCGCAGCGACGAATACAGCGAGACGCTCCGGGCCCTCGGCCTGCACGGCGACCTGATCTCCAAGGTCCGCGAGAGCCTGGTCTCCATCGAGCGCGTGCTGCTCTACCTGTCGGTTGCCTATCGCACGGTGAAGGTGCCGGTGGAGATCCGCGAGCAGGTCCGCACCACCCTGCGCGACCTGCAATCCCTGGAGGAACATGCCTCGTTCCAGACCAGCAAGATCCAGTTCCTGCTCGAGGCGACGCTGGGCCTCGTCAATCTGGAGCAGAACAACATCATCAAGCTGTTCTCGGTGATGGCGGTGATCTTCATGCCGCCGACCCTGGTCGCCTCCATCTACGGGATGAATTTCCGTCTCATGCCGGAGCTGGAATGGCCCTGGGGATACCCGATGGCGCTGGCCATGATGGTGGTGGCCGCGGTCGCGCCGTTCCTGTTCTTCCGCTGGAAGCGCTGGCTCTGATCGGTCAGCCGAACAGGTCGTCCACCGCCGCCTGCGGGTCGGCCGCGGCCTCCGGGCTCCCCGCGATCAGGCCCTGAAGCCCCGCGATCCGCGCCGCGAGCGCAGGACCGAGGCGATCGCGCGCGGCGGCCCGCTCCGGCGCGCCCGCCGCCGCCTCCATCGCGGCGAGGACCTGCCGGCTCAGGGCGTCGAGATCGGCGATGGCCCGGTCCAGCGCGTCCCGGGCCTCGCCCGGCAAGGCGTCGTAGGCGGCCAGCGCCGCCAGCGCGCGTTGCGTCCCCGCACCCTCGCAATGGCCGCGATAGGTCACAGTCCGCCACGGCTTCACCCCGGTCAGGATCGCGGGGTCGTCGACGGCGAGGTCGAGCAGCATCACCACCTCGGCGAAGCGATTCACGACATCGGTCGAGAGGGCCGCCCGGTCGGGCGGCGCGCGGTCGGGCTGGGCGAGCGTAGCCATGAGGAAGACGAGCGGCCGATGGGAGCCGCCCTCATGCCACGATTGCGGCTGCAAGGAAAGGTTGCGTTACGTTGCGGAAGATTACACCACCGCGCCGGGGTTCATGAGCCCCTGCGGATCGAGCGCCTGCTTGATCGCCCGCATGACGGCGAGCGCCGCCGGGTCCTTGACCGCTGGCAGGAGATCGCGCTTCAGCCGACCGATCCCGTGCTCGGCCGAAACGGACCCGGACATGTCCGCGACGATCCCGTGGACAAGGGTGTTCATTGCGTTCCAGTGGACAAGGAACGCCTCCCTGTCCATTCCCACCGGCTGGCTGACGTTGAAGTGGATATTGCCGTCGCCCAGATGCCCGAAGGGCAGCGGCCGGCAGCCTGGCAGGAAGGCCGTCACCGCCGCCGAAGCCGCGGCGATGAAGCGCGGCACGTCGGCGACCGGTACCGAGACGTCGTGCTTGATCGAGCCGCCCTCCAGCCTCTGAACCTCCGACATCGCCTCCCGCAGGCGCCAGAAGGCCTGGCGCTGGGCGGACGAGGTGGCGATGGCGGCGTCGATCACCTCGCCGGCCTCGAAGGCGGCTTCCAGGATCGCCGCGGACGCGGCCTCCAGCGCCGCGCCGTCGCCCCCGGACGTTTCCGCCAGGACATACCAGGGACAGGCGCCCTCCAGCGGCTCCCGCGTTCCGGGCGAATGGCGCAGCACGACCTCGATGCCGAAGCGCGGCATCAGCTCGAAGGTCGTCAGCGTACCCGCCGCGCCGGCCTTGAACCGCGCCATCAGCGCCAGCGCGGCTTCGACGCTCTCCAGGCCGCAGATCAATGTCGACCGCGCGGCCGGGAGCGGAAAGAGCTTGAGAACCGCGGCGGTGACGATGCCCAGCGTGCCTTCCGCACCGATCAGAAGCCCCCGCAGGTCGTAGCCCGTATTGTCCTTGCGCAGGCGTGACAGCCCGTTCCAGATCGAGCCGTCCGGCAGCACCGCTTCAAGCCCCAGCACGAGCTCGCGGGTGTTGCCATAGGCGAGGACCGCCGTACCGCCCGCATTGGTCGCGATGTTGCCGCCGATCGTGCAGGAGCCCTCGGAGGCGAGCGAGAGCGGGAACAGGCGCCCCTGCGCCTCCGCCGCCGCCTGCACCGCCGCCAGGGTCGCGCCGGCCTCCACCACCATCGTGTCGGAGACCGGGTCGACCTCGCGGATCGCGTTCATCCGCGCCGTCGATAGAATGACCGCGCCCGATCCCGGCGGCGGGATCTGCCCGCCGACAAGGCCGGTATTGCCGCCCTGGGGGACCATGGGCACGCCGTGCTCCACGCAGAAGCGGACGCAGGCCGCCATTTCGGCGGCGGAGGCGGGCTTCACGACCGCACGCGCCTCGCCCTTGAACAGGTCGCGCCATTCGCGCAGATGCGGCGCCTTGTCGGCCTCGGCGGTCATCACCCGGGAAGGCCCGACAAGGGCGGACAGCCCGTCGATCAGGGTGCGGTCGTCGATCATGGCCGTCTCTTCACCGCTCGCTGGAACGTCGCCACGAGTTCCACGTGGCTGGAATAGCGGAACTGGTCCACCAGCGTCACGCCGGAACACGTGAAGCCGGCCCCGATCAGGATCGCCGCGTCCCGGGCGAAAGTCCCCGCATCGCAGGAGACCATCACCGTCCGCCCGATGCGCGACGCCGCGATCTGCCTGACCTGCGCCTCCGCGCCGGCGCGCGGCGGATCGAGCACGACCGCGTCGAACCGGTCGATCTCGCTGCGCAGGAGCGGCCGCCGGAACAGGTCGCGCACCTCCGACGTCACGCGCCTCAGTCCCGTGCCACGCCGCGCGGCGCGGTCCAGCGAAGCGATGGCGGTGGCACTGCTCTCCACCGCGTGGACCTCCGCGTTCTTCGCGAGGCGCAGCGCGAAGGCGCCGGACCCCGCGAAGAGGTCCGCCACCTTGCGGGCATCCGCGCAGGCCTCAAGCACCGCGCCGCCGAGGGCCGCCTCACCGGCCTCGGTCGCCTGGAGGAAGCTGCCCGGCGGCGGCGAGACGGCGACGTCGCCCATCATCACGGCTGGTGCGCGTCGCTCCACGATCACGTCGCCATGGACCGAGAGCCGGGCGATATCGAGCTCGGCCGCGAGCTGGGTCAGCACCGCCCGCTGGCGCTCGCCGACCGGGCCGTGGCCGCGAATGTCGAGGTCGAGGCCGCCCAGCGTCGCCGTCACCTGCGCGTCCATCGGCTTGGCCGATCTGGCGAGGGGACGCGTCACGGCTTCGGCGATCGCGGACGCTTCGCGGAGCGCGGGCACGACGATGGGGCAGGCCGGCACCGGCACGAGATCGTGGCTGCGCGCCGCCATGAAGCCGGCACGCCATCGCCCGTCCGCCATGCGCAGATGGAACGTCACCCGCCGCCGTCCCGCGCCATGGGCGTCCACGAATCGGGTGACGGGAAGGTCGAGCCCAGCCTGGGCGAAGGCGGCGGTGACGAGCCCCGTTTTCCAGGTTCGGTAGGCCGGCTCGTCGAGATGCTGGACCGCGCAGCCTCCGCAGGTGCCGAAAAGCGGGCATTCCGGCTCGCGCCGCTCAGGCGAAGGCGCCTCGACGGCGAGGAGCCGGCCGCGTTCGCCCGCGATGTCCGCCGTCACGGTCTCGCCGGGCAAAGCGAGGGGCACCGCGATCCGCCGGCCGTCATGCGTCGCGAGGCCTTCGCCGCGACGGCCCAGCCTTTCGATGACGAGGCGCTCAGCCAAACGTGCCCCCGATCAGATATTCGAGGTTGCCGTCGCCGCCGGCGATGGGCGAGGGAATCGGCCCGCTGATCGCAAGCCCGTCCGCAAGGAGAAGGTCGCGGATGGCATCGAGAGCCGTCTGCCGCGCACCCTCGTCCTTCACGACGCCCTTGGCGACGTGGGCACGGCCCACCTCGAATTGCGGCTTCACCAGCAGGACGACGCGCCCGCCCGGCTTCACCCGCTTGAGGATCGCCGGCAGGACGAGCCGCAGCCCGATGAAGCTCACATCGGCGACGACGAGCTCGACCACCGGCACTTCCGGGCCTGCGTCGCGGATATCCGTACCTTCGCGCACGGTGACGCGCGGGTCGGCCCGCAGGCGCGGATGGAGCTGGTCGCGGCCGACATCGACGCAGTGGACGTGGGCCGCTCCGCGCGCGAGGAGGACGTCGGTGAAGCCGCCGGTGGACGAGCCGACATCGAGCGCGGTCAGGCCTGCGGGATCGAAGCCGAAAGCATCGAGCGCCGCGGCGAGCTTGACCCCGCCGCGCGAGACCCAGGGGTAGGGCGCCTGCGCCGCCAGCGCGGCTTCCTCGTCCAGCATCTGCGAGGCCTTGGCGACGGTCACGCCGCCGCTGGTGACCAGCCCGGCCTCGATGGCCTCACGGGCCTTGGCCCGGCTGTCCGCGAGCCCGCGCGCGACCAGGAGAAGGTCGGCCCGCATCCGGCCCATGGCGACGCTCGCTCCGGCCGTCAGGTCGGGTCCAGAGGCTCGGTGCCGGACGGCCTGCCATCCGCACCGAGCGTGATCTTCTCGATGCGGGCTTCGGCCTGGCGCAGCAATTCCTCGCAGCGCGCCTTCAGCGCCTCGCCGCGGGCATAGAACGCGATCGAATCGTCCAGCGAGACGTTGCCCTGCTCGAGCTGGGAGACGATGCGCTCCAGCTCCGCCATGGCCTTCTCGAAAGGCAGGGTCGCGACGTCTTCGGTTCCGGTCATGGCGTCCTCGGCGGCTCGGTGCCTGGCCTTATCGCGCCCCGCCGCAGGCGAGGCAACCCCGTCAGGCCCGCGCCGCGGGCCGGCGCAGCAGCCGCTGGTAGACGAGCCCCATGCCCATCAGCGCCAGGCCGAGCCCGATGAACGACAGGGCGCGCCACAGGCCGTCGAGGTTCGACATGTCCACGACGAACACCTTGAGGATCGCCGCCACCATGTAGCCCGCCGAGACGAGCCGCGCCGCCCGGTTCCCGCGCAGGAGCCCGTAGGCGAGGAGCGCGACGCCGATGGCGATGAGGGCGGCCGAATAAGCCCAGAATTCCTGCGGGCTGGTGCTTCGCCAGATCGACAGGACGGGGCCCTGGAACAGAAGCCGGATCTCGAGCAGCACGTAGAGCGTCGCCAGCATCAGCCCCAGAGCCGCGGCGACCGCCACGAACCAGACGGGACGCGAGGCGCGGGCGACCCGCGCCAGGGCGAGCGCGGCGAGAGCAGGCGCCAGATAGCCCGGGACCAGGCCGTTCAGCAGCGCCCCGCCGGGAACGGACGTTCCGGTGAAGGCCGGGTTCTCCAGCAGCGCGAGGCCGAGCACGGCCGTCGCCATGGCCCAGGCGCCATAGAGGACGGCGAGCACCCGATAGAGCCAGTCGGCCTGGCGCTGGTCGAGCCGTACAACGACGAGCGAGAACAGGAGCCCCGTCGTCGCGACGAGCCCGGCCTCCATCATGCCGGTGCGGACGGCGAAGGGATCGCCGTAGATCACATGGCGGATCTGGAACAGGACAAGGAAGGTCGCGAAGACGAGCGCCAGCGTCTCGCAGAGTCGCACGACGCGGTCCCGTCCGGATGCCGACAGGATCGTCGAGGCGTACCAGAACGCGGCCGCCGGCACGCCGTAGAGGAGCAGGAGCCCGTTGACGATCGGCGTCGTCCCGACGGCGCCGCCCAGGACCGGGTCGTAGGCGAGCCGCCCGGCGACGATCAGCCCTAGAGCGCCGACGGCATAGCGCAGAACAGGGATATCGAGCCGGCGCGCCACGTGAGCCGTGCCCGCGGCGGCGAGGGCAAAGGCGACGGTCAGCGTCGCCTGGCCGAGCACCATCGTGAGACCAAGCGCCAGGGCGCCGACCGCGCCGGAGGCCGCGGCGCCCAGCGCCATCCGCAGGGCCGGGCCGTCGCCATCGGCGCGCAGGCGCGCGGCCGCCATGACGAGGGCGGCGCCGACCAGGCCCGCCATGGCGGCGAAGGGCAGGCTCGGCGCGAAGGACGCGATCCGCCAATACCCGACGGCGAGCAGAAGAAGCGGTCCGGCGGCAGCTGCCCCCGCATAGGCAGCGCTGGCGAACAGCGGAAGGCCGGGGCTGCGCCGCACGCGCAGCAGACCTCCCGCGAACAGCGCGCCCGCAGCCGCAATGCCGAAGGCGATGAAGGTCGCCAGCGCATCCGGCATCGGGTTGGGGCCGGCCACGAACGGCAGGACCGTGACCGGCTCGGCGCCCGCTTCCCGCACCACCGGCCAGAGGAACAGCGTCCCCGCGGCGACGATGGCCGCGACGGCCGAGAGCGCGGCCACCGGCGCCGCGGCAAGGGCGGTCGCCAGATGCAGCGCGAATGCGGCCCCACCGGTCAGCGCCAGCGTGCCGCCTGCGAAGCGGCGGTCCAGGTCAAAAAGCAGCAGCGCGCCGAAGGCGGCGAGCAATGTGCAGGCGAACAGGTCGGCGCGCGCGTCCTCGTCCCGGACGGCGCGGTTGGGATCGTAGGCGACGAAGCCCGCCGCGAGCGCCGTCTGGACGAGCACGTGCACAGCCGCCGCCAGCGCGAAGGACGGGCCGACGAGACCCATCATGACGCCCCAGAAGCCGGCGCCGATGGCGGCCGCGAGGGCGAGCCAGCGCCAGAGCCGCAGGCGCGCCAGCCCGTAGGCGGCGGCCGCGACGATTGCGAGATAGGGCGGCAGCGTCCAGGGCGACGGGTCGGCGGAGGAGACGAGGAGCGGGCTGGCAAAGGCGCCCAGAAGGCCGAGCGCGGCCAGCGCCGGTCCGTGAAGGGCGGCCGCCACCATCGTGGCCAGCGCCACCGCGCCGAGCAGAACGAAGGCGGGCGCGGGCCCGATGAAGCCGTGCAGCGCATAGGCGGCATAGACCGTCCCGAAGGCGGCTGCCGTGCCCGCCGCCGTCACGATGCCGGGTATGTGCGCCGCAGGAATGCCGGCAATGCCGAGCGAGACCTCCCGGCGGCGCAGCCATTCGCCGGCGCCGACGAGAAGCGCGGCGAACATGGCGCCCAGCGCGATGCGGGCGGCGGGCCCGAAATAGCCTTCCTGGATCGAATAGCCGACGAGCAGCAGCCCGCCGAGGCCCAGCGCGACGCCGCCGATCCATACGGTCCAGCGGGTCGCGATGGCTTCCTCGAAGCCGGCCTTGGCTGAAGGCTCGGCTGCGGCCTGCGCAGGGCCGGGCGCAGCTCCCGCCCGGGGCACGGCGGCGGGCATCGGGGCGGCAATGGGTTCCCGAGCCGCTTCGGGAGGCGTCGGCAATGCCTTTTCCGGCGCCTCGGCCGTATCCGAAGTCTCGGAGCCGGGGGCGGGCGCCGCGCCTCTCAGTTCCAGCCGCGCAAGGCGCGATTCGGCGAGCGCGAGCTTGGCTTCCAGCACGGCCACGCGGTGTCGCTGGCCCATCGCCAGGATGAACCCGGCAATGCCCATGATGGGCACCGCGAGCGCGATGAGGATGAGGATCACATATTCCAAGCGCGCCCCCCGGCGGCGCGGACCGAAGCGGGCCGCTGCGCGGTGAGACTATGCGGGCGGGGGCGTCGCTGTCATCCCCGGCCGCTCAGCCTCAGGCCCGGCGCCGGGCGCTCCTGGATGACGTCGCGGCGGAACCGGAACAGGGCGGCCGGGCGCCCGCCGGTGCGGATCGTCTGCCCCGTCGCCTCCACGAGCGCGGTGCCTTCCACCAGGCGCCGGAAGTTCTGCTTGTGCAGATGGCGGCCTGAGATCGCCTCCACCGTGGACTGCAGGATCGTCAGCGTGAACTGGTCCGGCAAAAGCTCGAACACGACCGGCCGGTACTTCAGCTTGGCGCGCAGGCGGCCGATGGCGGTGGCGAGGATGCGGCGATGGTCGAAGCGCATCGCCTCCCCCAAATCCGCCGGCTGCGGCTGGACCGCCGGCGCGACCTCCCGGTCGTCCCGTGCCGCTTCTGCGACGATGCCCGCCGAATAGAGAAGCTCGTAGCGCTCCAGCGTCTTCTCCTCGTCCCACGGCGCGTTCGGCGCGCCGAAGCACAGGCGGATGCGTTCGCGACGCGATACGCCGCGCCGGTCCGCCGCGTCCCCCTCGGCTGCCCAGGCGTCGAGAAGCGGCATGATCGTGCGGTCCAGCACCGGCGGGCGGCCCTTGCGCCAGTCCTCCCATGGAAAGAAATGGTACCAGGGCCGGAAGGCGGCACCCTCCAGCGCCGCCGTCTCGCGGCCGATCCGCGTCAGGGCAAGATATCCGACCGAGACGATGTGCGGCCCGGTATCGCCCGGGCGGGCGTGCCGCCCCCGGTCGCCAAACGTGTAGAGCTGCTCCACGTAGCCGAGCGACAGGCCCGATTGCTGCGTCACGAATTCCCGCAGTCCGATCTCGAACGTGCGGTGGGCCAGCGGATCGAAGGGGCCGGACGGCAGGCCCGGCGTCGGGTCGCTGCCCGCGCGCGCGACCAGGATCTGCGGCGCGTCGCCCTGCAAAGCGACGACCGCGGCGGCAAGGCCGATCTCGATGGGCGTCAGGTCGCTCACGGGTTGAAATCCATGGCGAAGGGCACGCCCTCGAAACAATCCGCGCCGCGTCCGATGGCAGCGATGGCCGAGACCATGCGTCCGTGCCGGCCCAGAGCCGCATCCGCCAGGGCGACGATGAGCCGGTTCGGCGTTGCGGTGGGGGAGGCCGCCCGCAGCCGCCGCGCCAGTTCCTCCTCGTCGAGATCCGGCGCGAGCGCGCAGGCCGCCGCATAGGCCGCGGCCGTGGAGCGGGAGACGCCGGCCCAGCAATGGATGAGGACGGGCTCCGACCGGTCCCACGTCGCGATGAAGGCGAGAAAGTCTGCGACATGCGCCTCGGCCGGCGGGACATGGCCGTCGCGGGCCTCCGCGATGTCGTGCATTGCCAGCGTCAGATGCCGCTCGGGCGCGATGCCTGTGGGGCGCGGCGGCACGGGTCCCGGCGAGAGCAGCGTCACGAGATGGCCCGGCCGCAAGGCGGCAGCGGTCTCCTCAAGGCGTGACAGGGGGCAGACATGGATGGTGGGCATGGTCGCCGCCGACACTAGCTGCCACGGCTGGACCATCAAGGGCGCTTTTCACGGCGCCCTTGCCGGCCCGGAGCGTCGTGCTAGCGTCCGTCCTGCCGTGAAGGAAGGAAGCGCCGATGGCCGACGAACTCGTCCTCTACACCCATCCCTGGTCGCGCGGCCGGGTGGCCCGCTGGATGCTGGAAGAGACCGGTCAGCCCTACCGGACGCAAATCCTCGATTACGGCACGACGATGAAGGCACCGGCCTATCTCGCCATCAATCCGATGGGGAAGGTGCCCGCCATCACGCATGGCGACGTCGTCGTCACCGAGCTCGCTGCGATCTGCGCCTATCTTGCTGATGCCTTTCCCCAGGCGGGCCTCGCCCCGCCGCCCGGATCGAAGGAGCGCGGGCCCTATTACCGCTGGTTGTTCTTCGGGCCGGGCTGCATCGAGCCCGCAACGACGGCCAAGTCGCTCGGCATGGTCGTTCCGGACGACAAGCGCGGGCAGGTCGGCTACGGCTCGATGGACCAGGTCGTCGACGTGCTGGCCGGGCACCTGGAGGGACGCCGGTACATCGCGGGAGACCGCTTCACCGCCGCCGATCTCTATGTCGGCGCGCTGCTCGGCTGGACCATGCAGTTCGGGCTCTTCCCGAAAGAGCCGGTCTTCGAGGCTTATGTCGGTCACTTGATGCAGCGGCCCGCTGCCATCCGCGCCGCGGAGATCGATGCCCGGCTGGGCGAGGAGATGAAAGCGAAGTCCGGCGGCTGAGTCGGGCGGCTAGGCTCAACCGGCGGCGAGGGCGCGGAAGCGAAGCAGGAAGCTCTCCTGCGCCTCGCCGATGGCGCGAGGCTCCAGGAGCCGCTCCACGGATCGCGTCAGCGGCGCGGGCTTGCCGAAGAACTTGACCGCCTCCTCGCGCGCGAAGCCCGCAAGGCGCGTCGCCTCGTGGAAGGCGGCCATCCGGTCGGCCTGCTTGCACAGCTTCATCAGCGGTCCCGGCGGCTCCGCGGGCAGGCCGAAACGGACATGGATCGCGCCGGACAGGCGCGCCTCCACCGCCTTGTAGGCATCGCCCACGGCGGCCTTGAACGGCGAGATGATGTCGCCGATCACGTATTCGGGCGCATCGTGCAGCAGCACGACCAGCCGCGCCCGGGAATCGAGCAGCGGCTCGATCTCTCCGGCGATGGCCTCGACCAGCAGGGAATGCTGCGCCACCGAGAAGATGTGCGGACCACGCGTCTGCCCGTTCCAGCGCGCCACCCGGGCGAGGCCGTGGGCGATGTCCTCGATCTCCACGTCGAGCGGGGATGGGTCGAGCAGGTCGAGCCGGCGGCCGGACAGCATGCGCTGCCACGCACGGGGGGCCCTCGGCGCTGGCATCAGACGCGCTCCGCCATGGCCGCGCATTCGGCGTGGCGGAAGCATCCGACGAGGTGATCGTTGACCAGCCCCGTCGCCTGCATGAAGGCGTAGACGATGGTGGGCCCGACGAAGTTGAATCCGGCCTGGCGCAATGCCTTCGACATCCGGCGGGAGGTCTCGGTCTCGGCCGGGATCTCATGGCGATGCCTGAGGTTGGTCTGGACCGGCCGCCCGTCCACGAAATCCCAGATGAACCGGTTGAAGCCCTGGCGCTCCTCGATGGCCAGATAGGCCCGCGCGCTCGCCGCCGCGGCGACGATCTTGGCGCGGTTGCGGACGATGCCGGCATCGCCCATCAGGCGCTCCACATCGGCCTCGCCGAACCGGGCCATGGCCTGCGGATCGAAGCCCGCGAAGGCCTGCCGGAAATTCTCGCGCTTCCTCAGGATGGTGATCCAGGACAGGCCCGCCTGGAACCCGTCGAGGATCAGCTTCTCGAACAGCGCCCGGCTGTCGCGCTCCGGCACGCCCCAGTCTGTATCGTGGTAATGGACGTAGAGCGGATCGGTGCCCGGCCAGAAGCATCGGGCCTTGCCGTCGGGATGGTGGATCAGGTCGGGCTTCGCTTGCGTCATGGCGCAGCAATAGCGAACGGAACGCGAACGGGGAAGAGGCGGTCAGCTGCTCTCGCCGCTCGCGGGCATGCGGAACCGCGCCCAGGTGGGAACGACGATGGTCAGGACCATGGCTCCGGCCGTCAGGGGCGTGCCTGCCGCGACCGCGTCGGCGACCCGGTCGAGCCGGACCATGGCGATGGCGCGGCCTTCGCCCGCCGAGCCCAGCCGGCCGACGACCCGGTCCCCGGCCAGGATGTCCGTGCCTTCAGGCGCGGCGATGCCGTTGGCGAACACGGCCTGCACGATGCGGGTGCGCGCGGTGCCGCGATGCTCCATCCGCGAGACGACCTCCTGGCCGACATAGCAGCCCTTGGCGAAATCGACGCCGCCGAGCTGGTCGAGGTCCGCCTCGTGGGGGAAGGCCTCGCCGAACGCGTAGTCCTTGCCGCCTTCCGGCACGCAATAGGCGAGGCGATGGGCGTGATACGCCTCCGCCGTGCCGGTCGACAGCCCTCCGGCATCGCTGGCGGCCACGAAGGCCCGCCAGCCCAGGGACGGCAGGCGTGGATCGTTATAGACAAGCCCGTATTCGTCGGCGGGGGGCGGCGTCTCACCCCAGCCGGCGACGATGGCGATGGTCTCCGACAGATCCTCGACGGCCACCTTCGCCCGCAGCTTGTAGAACGACAGGCGCTTGGCGAGGTCGGGCGCGACCGCGCGGCCGACATCGAGCCAGAAGCCACCGCCGATGTCCTCGCCGGCCCGCACGGCGATGAAATCGAACAGGATCTTGCCCTGGGGGGCAAGCAGCGCCGAAAGCCGCGCCTGCCCGGGTTCCAGCCCCGCCAGATCGGCGGTGACGAGGTTCTGCAGGAAGCTTTCCGCGTCCTCGCCCGTCACCTTCAGGGTACCGCGATCGGTAAGATGGGCTGACGGCATCCTCGATGTCCTTGCTCGGCGTGCGGGGCTGACATAATCCCCGTGGCGCACCCTCTCAAGCTCGACGCCCCGGAGAAACGATCATGGCCCAGACCTACGATGTCATCCTCAAGGGCGGCACGGTCGTGAACCATGACGGCGAGGGCCTGCGGGACATCGGCATCGTGAATGGCCGCATCGCCGCCATAGGCGCCCTCGGCCAGGCTTCCGCGGGCGAGGTCGTGGACTGCACGGGCCTGCACCTGCTGCCCGGCGTCATCGACAGCCAGGTCCATTTCCGCGAGCCGGGCCTGACCCACAAGGAAGACCTGGAAACCGGCTCGCGCTCGGCGGTTCTCGGCGGCGTCACCACCGTCTTCGAAATGCCGAACACGAACCCGCAGACGACGAACGCGGAGGCGCTCGCCGCCAAGATCGCAGCCGGCCGCCACCGGATGCACGGCGACTTCGCGTTCTGGGTCGGCGGCACGCACGAGAACGTCGCCGATATCCCCGATCTGGAGCGCCTGCCGGGCTCGGCGGGCATCAAGGTCTTCATGGGCTCGTCCACCGGCTCGCTGCTGGTGGAGGACGACGAGGGCGTGCGCGCGATCCTGCGCCAGACGCGCCGCCGCGCCGCGTTTCATTCCGAGGACGAGTATCGCCTGCGCGAGCGGATGGGCATGCGTCGCCAGGGTGACCCGTCCTCTCACCCCGAATGGCGGGACGTGGAGACCGCCATGTCCTGTACGCGCCGCCTCATCGCCATCGCGGAGGAGGTGCGGGCGAAGATCCACATCCTGCACATCTCCACCGCTGACGAGATGCCGCTGATCGCCGGCCACAAGGACCTCGTGACCTGCGAGGCGACGCCCCATCACCTGACCCTCGCAGCGCCCGATTGCTACGAGCGGCTCGGTGCCTATGCGCAGATGAACCCGCCGGTGCGCGACGCCGTCCACCGCGAGGGCATCTGGTGGGGCCTGAATCAGGGGATCGTCGACGTCCTCGGCTCCGACCACGCGCCGCATACGCGCGAGGAGAAGGAGCACGACTATCCCGCGACGCATTCGGGCATGACCGGCGTGCAGACGCTGGTCCCGATCATGCTGGATCATGTGAATGCCGGGCGCCTGACGTTGCAGCGCCTGGTGGACCTGACGAGCCACGGGCCGCAGCGGCTCTTCGGCCTGGCCGGCAAGGGCCGGCTCGCGGTCGGCTATGACGGCGACGTCACCATCGTGGACATGAAGCGGCGCCAGACGATCACCAACGACTGGATCGCCTCGCGCTGCGGCTGGACGCCCTATGACGGCGTCACCGTGACCGGCTGGCCGGTCGGCACGATCGTGCGCGGGCGCCGCGTGATGTGGGAAGGAGACCTCGTCACTCCCGCCACCGGCGAGCCGGCGCGCTTTGTCGAGACGAAGGTGTGACGACGGCGTAAGGCTCGTCGTCCCGGCGGGCCCTAGTGCCGGCGCACGACGCTGAAATTGCCGGCGCGGACCTTGTCGGGAAGGTTCTCGGCGAAGGTGGCGACGGCCTCCTCGCCATAGGTGTCCACCAGCTCCTTGAAGGCGGCGAACAGGGCGGCATGGGCGACGCAGTCGCCGTCCAGCCCGTCCTGACGGGCCTCCTCGAAGGCCTCCGTCACATAGGACAGCGCGACGCGCTTTTCCTCGCCCGCATCGAATCCGTCATCGATCTCGTCGGCGTTCCACATCGCGTCCGCACAACCCTTTGTCCCGGAGCCTGGCATAGCATTCCGGGCCGGGGCCGCCAGCCAATTCCTTAAGGAAGGTTAATTCCGACGGGCGGATTTGGCGCAAAGCCTTGCGTCAAATGCACGATGCCGACCGTCAGCCGCCATAGCGGTTGGTGATGGCGCGCGAGAGCTGCGAGCCCTCGGCGACATAGAGGTCGATGGCGGCCCGGGCCGACTCGGTGCAGGCGCGATAGGTGACGGCAAAGCCGCGATAGCCCTTGTTGAAGGCGCCCGCCAGCCGCTCGCGGCGGGCCTGGCTGCCGCCCTCGGTGTCCACCAATGTCTGCATCCGCCGTCGCCAATTGCCCGCATCGGCCTCGGCGCAGAGCTCGCTGAGGAAGGACAAGGTCCCCATGATCTCGGCGAGCCGCATCAGGTCGCGCTCATAGACCGGCGGCGGCGGTTCCGGCGCGGGGGCGGGCTCGGCCGGCGCCGCGGGGGCGGGGCGCTGCGGCCGGGGCTGAGCCGGAGCCTGCGCCTGAGCGAGCGCACTGCCACAGCCGAACGCGAAGGCCAGAACGGCGATGGCCGCGCGGCGGCTCAAGGCGCGGCCTCCACCATGGCGACCGCCCGCGCGGCGATGGCCTGGAGCCCGTCCGTCGTCGGCATGGAGGCAAGGTCCGCCGGCAGAACCCAGCGCGGATCATGCGCCTCCGGGCCGGGCTGCGGCTCGCCCCCGCGCCAGCGCGCCGCGAAGGCGCAGACCACGGCATGCACGGCCGTGCCGTTCTCGTCGCGGATGATCTCGGCGAAATCGGCGAAGCCCACGATCTCGGCCGCGACGTCGACCTCCTCGGCCAGTTCCCGCAGGGCCGCCTCCTGAAGCCGCTCGCCGAATTCCACCTTGCCGCCCGGCAGGCTGTAGAGCCCGGCCATGGGCGGCACGGTCCGCGCCGCCACGAGCACCCGTCCGGCCCGGACCACCGCCACCGACACGCACAGGACGGGCCGGATCGCGGGCGGAGGCGGAACGGTCTGCACGGAGGGCGCGGAGGGCATCATCGGCGGCTCAGACGTGCTGGCCGCCATTGATGTGGATCTCGGCGCCGTTCACGTAGCTGGAGGCCTCCGTGCACAGGAAATAGATCGCCTTGGCGACCTCGTCCGTCGTGCCGAGCCGCCGCATCGGGATCTGCTCCACGATCTTCTCGGTCCCGGGGGACAGGATCGAGGTGTCGATCTCGCCCGGCGAGATCGCGTTCACGCGGATGCCCAGCTGTCCGAAATCGGACGCCATCTCGCGGGTCAGCGCCGCGAGCGCCGCCTTGGACGTGCCGTAGGCCGCGCCCGCGAACGGATGGACGCGGGAGCCCGCGATCGAGGTCACGTTCACCACCGAGCCTTTGGCGCGCTCCAGCTCGGCGACGAGCCCGCGCGCCAGCATGATCGGCGCGAAGAAGTTCACCTGGAAAACCCGGTGCCACGTGGCGATGTCGGTCACGATGGCGCCGAGCCGCGCGCCGCCCTCTGCCTTCGGCGAGATCGCCGCATTGTTGACGAGCGCATGGAGCTGCCCGCCCTCGGGCTCCAGCCGACGCTTGATCTCCTCCACCGCGGACCGCGTGCTGTCTACGTCCGCCAGATCCACCTGGATATGGTCTTCCGGTCCCATCTCCCACGGGCATTGCTCCGGGAAGGCGTGGCGGGAGCAGGTGATGACCCGCCAGCCGGCGGCGGAGAACCGCTTCACCGTGGCGTGGCCGATGCCGCGGCTCGCCCCGGTCAGGAGCATCACGCGGCGGACGCTGTTGGCGCTGTTGGGCATGGGAGCTCCGGAAGGCCGTCAGGGATAGAGACGCGTCGTCGTCCAGCCCGCGCCGTCGCGGCTGAAGACGACGCGATCATGCAGGCGATAGGGCCTATCGTGCCAGAATTCGATGGTACCCGGCACGAGACGATAGCCCGTCCAGTGCGGCGGGCGCGGCACACCGTCCGCTTCGGGATAAGCCTCGCCGATCTCCTTCACCCGCGCCTCCAGCGTGGCGCGCGAATCCAGCGGCCGCGATTGCAGGCTCGCATGGGCGCCGATCCGGCTGCCATAGGGGCGCGACGCGTAATAGGCGTCGGCCTCCGCGTCTGCGACGCGCGAGACGGTCCCGCGCACCCGCACCTGGCGCAGCAGCGACTTCCAATGGAAGACCAAAGCCGCCTTGCCCTGGCCGTCGAGTTCGCGGCCCTTGGCGCTCTGCGTGTTGGTGTAGAAGGTGAAGCCGTCCCCGTCGAAGCCCTTCAGCAGCACGATGCGCGCATTCGGCATGCCCTCGGCGTCGACCGTCGCCAGCGTCATCGCGTTCGGATCGTTCATCTCCGTGCGGGCCGCTTCCGCAAGCCATTCGCCGAACAGCGTGAACGGGTCCGCGGCGTTGGTGAAGTCATCACTCATTAACGTCTTCGCCCTCAAGATCGCCGGAGGTTGTGCCGCCCGTGGGCGGCTGTGTTCAGGGTGTTGCGCGTGCGGTCTTATCACGGTTTGGCGGCTCGGCGAGGCCGGACTTTCCGTCGCGTCGCGGCGTGCGTGATCGCCGTCGCGGCGGGCCTGCAGGCGGGAGCCTGCTCCATGTCCTTCCCCATGGGCTCGCTGTTCGGCAACGACGACATGGCGACTGGCTCGATCGCGCCGGCGCCGGTCGTGTCGCCGCTCGGCGCCGACCTGAATGCCGAGGATTGGCGCCGCGCCAAGGGCGCGATGGCGCTCGCGCTCGATCCCCAGGGCAACGGCTCGCAGGTCGCCTGGGACAATCCCGAAAGCGGCCGCAGGGGGAACTTCACGCCGGTCGGCCAGCCCTTCGTGGATTCCGACCAGATCTGCCGCGCATTCCTCGCCGGCGTCTCCTCTCCCGTGACGGGCGAAGCGCGCCAGCTCCAGGGCACGGCCTGCCGTCCGTCGGGCGGCGAATGGACGCTCAAGGACGTCAAACCCTGGCAGAAGCCGGCCTGAAACGCCGCTTCCACGTTGCGTTCCGGCGAATCCGAGCCCACATCTGGGGCCGGATATGGTCAAGGCCGGACGGCAGATGCGTGACCCTTACGACGTGCTTGGACTGAAGCGGTCCGCCACCGAGGCGGACGTCAAGCGCGCGTTCCGCAAGCTCGCCAAGCAGCACCATCCCGACCAGAACCCCAACGACCCCAAGGCCAAGGACCGCTTCTCCGAACTGAACGCCGCCTACGAGATCCTGGGCGACGGCCAGAAGCGCAAGGCTTTCGACGCCGGCGAGATCGACGCCGAAGGCAAGCCGCGTTTTCGGGGCTTCGAGGGCTTCGGCGCAGGCGGCCCCGGCGGCGGCTTCGAGGGTTTCGCCGGCGGCCCCTTCGGCCGGCGCGGCGCTGGTCCGCAGCAATTCGACCCCGGCGACATCTTCTCGGAGATCTTTGGCGACGCCTTCCGCGGCGGCGGCATGGGCGCTGGCATGGGCGCCGGAACAGGCGGCCCGCGCGGCGGCCCCGCCAAGGGCGAGGACGTCGCCTATGAGCTGAAAGTGACGCTGGAGGATATCGTCTCCGACCGCCGGCATCGGGTGCGTCTGCCGACCGGCCGCGAGATCGAGGTCGACCTGCCCAAGGGCGTTGCGGACGGCCAGGTCATCCGCCTGCGCGGCCTTGGCCAGGCGGGCCGCGGCGGGCCGGGTGACGCCATGATGACGGTGCGCATCCAGCCGCACCCGCATTTCACAGTGGAAGGCACGACGCTGAAGATACGCGTGCCGCTGCCGCTGGAGGATGCCGTGCTTGGCGGTTCGGTCCGGATCAGGACGCTGGAGGGCGAAGTCGAAGCCTCCGTGCCGCCCATGACGAGCGGCGGCAAGAGCCTGCGCCTGCGCGGCAAGGGCCTGCCCGGGCCATCGGGGCGCGGCGACATCATCGCCACGCTCGACGTGACGCTGCCCGCCGGCGGCGACGCCGAACTCGCCGCGCTGATGCGCAAGCGCCGGGAGGCAGGAAGCTAGACCGCAAAAGTTGCGTCGGAAGGACGATTTTCCGCTCTTTCGCGGGGCGTTCCGCTCGGTTATTGATGCCCGCCACATCGATCGACCTTGCGGAAACAGCACCTCATGACGGAATCGACCGCCACCTCGTCCCTGCTCGCCGGAAAGCGCGGCCTCGTGCTGGGCGTGGCCAACAACCGGTCGATTGCCTGGGGCATCGCCAGGGCGGCGCGCAATGCGGGTGCCGAACTCGCCTTCACCTATCAGGGCGACGCGCTGAAGAAGCGGGTCGAGCCGCTGGCGGCGGAACTGGGCGCGCGGGTCGTGGGCCATTGCGACGTCACCGACGCCGCCACCATCGACGCGGTCTTTGCCGAGGTAGGCCGCGAATGGGACAACCTCGATTTTGTCGTCCACTGCATCGCCTTTTCCGACAAGGACGAACTGACCGGCCGTTATATCGAGACGTCGGAAGAGAACTTCACCAAGACGATGGCGATCTCCGCCTATTCGTTCACGGCCATCGCCCAGCGGGCCGAGAAGCTGATGAACAAGGGCGGCTGCCTCCTGACCCTGACCTATTACGGCGCCGAGAAGTGGATGCCGCACTACAACGTCATGGGCGTCGCCAAGGCCGCGCTCGAGGCGTCCGTGCGCTACCTCGCCGCCGATCTGGGCCCGGACGGCATCCGCGTCAACGCGATCTCCGCCGGCCCGATCAAGACGCTGGCCGCTTCCGGCATCGGCGATTTCCGCTACATCCTCAAGTGGAACGAGTACAACGCGCCGCTGCGCCGGACCGTGACGATCGAGGAGGTCGGCGAGACGGCGGTCTATCTCGTCTCCGACATGGGCCGCGGCGTCACCGGCGAGATCCTCCACGTCGATGCCGGCTACCACGTCGTCGGCATGAAGAATCCCGAGGCGCCGGATCTGTCGCTCGAGAAAGACTGATCGGTTGCGCCCAGGCGTCACGCTCTATTTCGTCCGGCACGGCGAGACCGACTGGAATGCCGAAGGCCGGATGCAGGGCCAGCAGGACATCCCGCTGAACGATGTCGGCCGCGTGCAGGCACGCGATGTGGCGGGCCGTCTCCGCGAGGCCGCGCCGCACGTCGCCGACCTCGATTTCGTATGCAGTCCCATGCTCCGCACCCGCCAGACCATGGAGATCATGCGCGAGGCGCTGGGGCTGGAGCCTGGTGCCTACCGGCTCGACGAGCGCCTGAAGGAACTGACCTTCGGTTCGTGGGAAGGCCTTACCTGGCGGGAGGTCCGTGCCCGCGATTCCGACGGCGCCGCCCGCCGCAAGGCGGACAAGTGGGGTTACGTTCCGCCCTCCGGCGAGAGCTACGCCATGCTCGCCGACAGGATCGGCGGTTTCCTGGACGAGGTCGACCATGACATGGTCGTCGTCGCCCATGGCGGGGTGGCCCGGGCTTTCCTCCGGCTTGCCGCCGGGCTGACGCGCCTGGAAGCTCCGGTCGTCGATATCTGGCAGGGCAGGGTGCTCGTCTTCCGCGACGGCCGGTACGCCTGGGTCTGAACTGATTCGCTTTTTCCAAAAATTCCGTTCAGGATCGGTTCAGTCACACTTCGCAATAGTGTGATCAACGATCGGGGATAACCCGACGAGAGCGGCTTCGACCAAGCGATACATCGCGTCGGGGCTTCCGGGGGGTATTAGAGGGCATCGTTCCGGATCGTGCACCGGTCGACCGGGCGCTTCGACGCGCGCCGGCGGACCGTCTGCGTCCGGCGTCGGCCCTGAGTGGCGACCATGAGCAGCAAGTCAAGCAGCGTGACCATCAGCGCCGGCCGCGGCAACGCGCCGGTACAATCCGTCCTGGCCGGCGACAGGCGACCCGATCTCCTGCGGGAGGAGGTCCTGGCGGACATCTTCACCGCGACCGTGTCGGCCCATCCGGACCGCATCGCGTTCGTCGCGGGTACCCGCAGCCTCACATACGCGGAGGCCGCGGACCTGACAGGCTCGATCGCCGGCGCGCTTGCCGTCCGCGGGATCGGCCCCGGCGACGTGGTGGGCCTTTGGATGCCGCGCGGGCTCGACCTGCTGCTGGCGCAGATCGCGATCACCCGCACCGGTGCCGCCTGGCTGCCCTTCGACGCGGACGCCCCGGTGGACCGCATCGCCGTGTGCCTCGCCGATTGCGAGGCCAAGGCGCTTCTCACCTCGGCGGAATTCGCGCCGCGTGCCGACGGCCGCGTGCAACTGCCGGTCCTCGCCGTCGAGGCGCTTGCGGCCGAGAGGGCTGCCACGCCCGCCGCGCCGTCCGAGCGCGGCCTGACGCCGGACCATCCGGCCTATCTGATCTACACGTCCGGCTCGACCGGCGTGCCCAAGGGCATCGTCGTCAGCCACCGCAACATCTGCCATTTCCTGCGCTCGGGGAATGCGGTCTACGGTCTGACGGCTGACGACGTGGTCTTCCAGGGCGCCTCCGTCGCCTTTGACCTGTCGATGGAGGAGATCTGGATCCCCTATCTCGTGGGCGCGCGCCTCTTCGTGGCGAGCCCCGAGATGATGGGCAACGCCGAGGCCCTGCCGGACATCCTGGCCGGCGCCGGCGTCACCGTCCTCGACACGGTGCCGACCCTGCTGGCTCTGCTGCCGCGGGACGTGCCGTCCCTGCGCATCATTCTGCTCGGCGGCGAGGCCCTGCCCGCGCCGCTCGTGCAGCGCTGGTGGAAGCCCGGGCGGCGCATCTTCAACACCTATGGCCCGACGGAGGCGACGGTCGTCGCCACCGCGACCGAGGTCCTGCCCGATCGCGTGGTGACGATCGGCAAGCCGATCCCGAACTACACGGCCTATATCTGCGACGAGAACCTGAACCTGGTCGCCGCCGGCGAGCAGGGCGAACTCGTCATCGGCGGGCCGGGCATCGCGCTCGGCTACCTGAAGCGTCCCGACCTGACGGCGGCGAAGTTCGTCGTCAACCCGTTCGGCGATGTTGCGGGCGACCCCATTCTCTACCGGTCCGGCGACGCCGTGAGCCTGGACGAGGAGGGCGAGATCCTCTTCCACGGCCGCATCGACGACCAGGTGAAGATCCGCGGCTTCCGCGTGGAACTCGGCGAGATCGAAGCCCGGCTGGCGGAAGGCGAGGGCGTGGCCCAGGCCGCCGTCGCCCTGCGCAACGATGACGGCATGGATCGGCTCGTCGCTTTCCTCGTCGCCGAGCGCGACGGTGCGATCGATCGCATGAAGCTGCGCGCTGCGCTGCGCGAGACGCTGCCCGCCTATATGGTGCCGGCGCATTTCGAACTGGTTTCGGCCCTGCCTCGTCTGATCTCGGGCAAGGTGGATCGCAAGGCGCTCAAGGCGCTGCCGCTGGTCGCCTCCGGCTTCGCCGAAGTGCAGGACGAGCCTGCGAACGCCACCGAGGCGGCCCTGCTCGCCGCCGCCAAGCGCGTGTTCGGCAACCAGGCGCTGCCCTTCGAGGCGGATTTCTTCACCGATCTCGGCGGGCATTCGCTCATTGCCGCGCGCTTCGTCTCCGCCGTGCGCGAGACACCGGCTTTGGCCGCCCTGACCCTTCAGGACGTCTATTCCGCCAGGTCGCTGCGGGCCATGGCGACGCTGCTGATCGGCCGCACGGGCGGCGTCGGCGCGACCGTCATCGCGCGGGACCTGTCCTTCGCGCCGCCTCCGCTTTTGCGCCGCTTCCTGTGCGGCCTGGCGCAGGCCGCCGCCATGCCGGTCATCCTGGGCATCGTCACCGCCCAGTGGCTCGGCGTGTTCATCACCTACATGCTGATCTCCGGCGAGGGCTACGGCCCAGTCGGCGAGGTCTTCGCGCTGCTCGGCGTCTTCCTCGGCCTCAGTGTCGCCGCCAAGCTCATCGCCATTCTCGGCAAGTGGCTGGCCATCGGCCGCACCCGCCCCGGCCGGTATCCGCTCTGGGGCTTCTATTATTACCGCTGGTGGCTGTCGCAGCGCTTCATCGGCCTGGCGCACCTGAAATGGTTCCAGTCCTCGCCGGTGATGCGCGTCTATCTGCGTCTCCTCGGCGCCAAGGTCGGCCGCGATGCGCTGATATCGGACATCGAGGCCGGCGCCATCGATCTCGTCGCCATCGGGGACGGCGCCTCGATCGGCTCCAAGGCCAAGTTCGCCAATGCCGAGGTGGTGGGCAACGAGCTCATCATCGGCACGATCGAGGTTGGCGCGGACGCCATGATCGGCACCTCCGCCGTCATCGGCCACGATGTGAAGATCGGGGAGGGGGCCGAGCTTCTCGACCTCACCGCCGTCCCGGCCCACACCGTCGTCGGCGCCGGCGAATTGTGGGACGGCTCGCCCGCCCGCAAGATCGGCATGGTGGACAAGGCCGCGCTGGATACGCCGCCGGAGGCTTCGCGCCTGCGCAAGGCCGGCTTCGCCTGCCTCTACCTCTTGGCCCTGATGGTTATCCCGCCGATCAGCCTGCTGCCGATTTTCCCGGCCTTCTTCCTGTTCGACCGGATCGACGACTGGGTCGCCCAGTACACGGATGTCAGCTACCTCTGGTACCTGCCGGTCCTGACCTGGCCGACCGCGTTCATGCTGATCATCGGCACGGTGGCCTTCGTCGCCCTCCTGCGCTGGGCGGTGCTGCCCCGCGTCTCCTCCGGCAAATACTCGGTCCATAGCGGCTTCTTCTTCCGCAAATGGGTCGTGTCCCTCACGACCGAGGTCACGCTGGAGACCCTGAGCTCGCTCTTCGCCACGATCTATATGCGGGCCTGGTACCGCATCATGGGCGCCGGCATCGGCAAGGGCTCGGAAATCTCCACCAACCTGTCGGGCCGTTACGACGTGACCCGCATCGGCGCCAAGAACTTCATTGCCGACGAAGTCGTCTTCGGCGACGAGGACATCCGGCGCGGCTGGATGCGTCTTGAGGAGACCCGGACCGCTGACCGCGTCTTCGTCGGCAACGACGCGGTCGTGCCGCCGGGCACCTCCATTCCCGAAGGCGTGCTTATCGGCATCAAGTCCAAGCCTCCGACGGGCGTCGCGATGCAGCCCGGCGAGACCTGGTTCGGCTCACCGCCGATGAAGCTGCCCACGCGCCAGAAGGTGGAGGGCGTCGATGCGGCCTGGACCTTCGAGCCCTCGCTCGGCCGCAAGATCTGGCGCGGCGTGTTCGAGGCGATCCACACCTCGATCCCGACCATGCTGTTCATCACGCTCGGCCTCATTGCCCTGGAAGTGATGATGCCGATGGTCATGACGCGGGACTGGGACCTGCTCGCCGTCACGTTCCTGGCCTTCTCCGTCGGCATCGCGGTCACGACCACCGTGGCGGTCGCCGGCATCAAGTGGCTGCTGATGGGCGTCTACAAGCCCATGATGAAGCCGATGTGGTCGTTCTGGGCTATGCGGACCGAGGCCGTGGCCGTGCTCTACCACGCGCTCGCCGGCAAGACGCTCCTGGAGCACCTCCAGGGCACGCCGATGCTCCCGTGGGTGCTGCGGCTGTTCGGTGCCAAATTCGGCAAGGGCGTCTGGATGAACATGACCGACATCACCGAGTTCGACTGCGTGAAGGTCGGCGATTTCTGCCAGATCAACGCCATGAGCGCCCTGCAGACCCATCTCTACGAGGACCGGATCATGAAGGTCGGGCGTGTCGAGCTGGGAGCCGGCGTGAGCGTCGGCGCGGCTTCCACGGTGCTCTACGACACGCATATCGGCGACTATGCCCGCCTGGGGCCGCTCACCGTGGTGATGAAGGGCGAGTCGATCCCGTCCAACAGCGAATGGCACGGCGCCCCCGCCGAGCCCGTCGCGGCCTACGAGCGTCAGCGCGTGACCCTGGTCCGCGCCGCCTGATCTAACGAGCTGGAAGACTGCCTCCGAATGCTATACATGTATAGCGTTCGGAGGTTTTCTGATGCTGGCGCTCAGGCTCCCCAAAGATGTGGAAGATCGGCTCGACGCTCTGGCGCTGCGGACGGGGCGGACCAAGAGCTTCTATGCCCGGGCCGCGATCGTGACGTTTATGGACGACCTCGAAGACCGCTATCTCGCCGAGGCCCGTCGGGCCGAGGGCGGGGAACCCGTCTCGCTCGAGGCTCTGGAAGCTGAACTTATTCCCGCCAGGACCGGCCGCTGAGTGTCGGCGGTCTGGCGCGTCGAATTCGCGCCTGCTGCCGCGCGTGAACTGCGCAAGCTGGGTGCCGAGCCGCAGCGGCAGATCCTGACCTATCTGCGAAATCGGATTGCCGGCCCCGACGATCCACGTCGGTTCGGCAAGCCTCTCCTCGGCGACAAGGCCGGCCTTTGGCGATACCGCGTCGGCGATTTTCGAATCCTCGCCGAAATCCATGACGGCCGTGTCACCGTCCTCGTGCTCGCCGTCGGTCATCGCCGCCACGTCTACGAGTGACCATCGGTTTGACCCCCGTCGCGCGCGCTTCTATTGAGGCCGGGTAGGGGGCCTTTATCCATGTCGCACAACACGTTCGGCCATCTGTTCCGCGTCACGACCTTCGGCGAGAGCCACGGGCCGGCGCTGGGCTGCGTCGTGGACGGGTGCCCGCCGCTCATCCCGCTCGAGGCAGCCGACATCCAGGCCGAGCTTGACCGGCGCAAGCCGGGACAGTCGCGCTTCACCACCCAGCGCCGCGAGCCGGACGAGGTGCGCATCCTGTCCGGCGTCTTCGCCGACGACCGCACGGGCGGGCAGCAGCTGACGACCGGCACGCCGATCGCGCTCCTGATCGAGAACACGGACCAGAGGTCCAAGGACTATTCCGAGATCCGCGACAAGTACCGGCCCGGCCACGCCGATTACACCTACGACGTGAAGTACGGCATCCGCGACTATCGCGGCGGCGGGCGTTCGTCCGCCCGCGAGACGGCGGCCCGCGTGGCGGCCGGCGCCATCGCGCGCAAGGTGCTGCCGGCCGTGACGATCCGCGGCGCGCTCGTGCAGATGGGGCCGCACCGCATCGACCGCGCGAACTGGGATTGGGAGGAGGTTTCCCGCAACCCGTTCTTCTGCCCGGACGCGAAGGCCGCCGCCCTGTTCGAGGATTACCTCGACGGCATCCGCAAGGACGGTTCGTCGGTCGGCGCCGTAATCGAGATCGTCGCCGAAGGCGTGCCTGCGGGCCTCGGCGCGCCCATCTACGGCAAGCTCGACAGCGAGCTGGCGGCCGCGCTCATGTCGATCAACGCCGTGAAGGGCGTCGAGATCGGCGACGGCTTCGCGGCGGCCGAGCTGCGCGGCGAGGACAATGCCGACCAGATGCGCCTCGGCAACCAGGGCGCGCCGCATTTCCTGTCCAACCATGCCGGCGGCGTGCTGGGCGGCATCTCTTCCGGCCAGCCGGTCGTCTGCCGCTTCGCGGTGAAGCCGACATCCTCGATCCTGACCCCGCGCGAAACGGTGACGCGATACGGCGCGGATGCGGACGTGCTGACCAAGGGCCGTCACGATCCTTGTGTTGGCATCCGTGCCGTGCCGGTAGGCGAGGCGATGGTGGCGCTCGTTCTCGCCGACCAGTTCCTGCGCCATCGCGGCCAGGTCGGCGAAAGCGCGCGCTGGCCCTTCGACGTCTGATTTAACTCCGCTAAAACACCCGCCGCGTATTGGCGCCTCGATTTAGTCTTGCTATATCGTGGCCATGAAGCTTGCCGACTGGCTGACCCGAAACGGGATGGCGCGCAACGAGTTCGCGCGCCGCATCGGCCTGTCCGCCGGCGCCATTACGCAGCTCTGCCGCGACGAGGGAGCCTGGCTCTCCCGCGAGACCGCCGAGCTGATCTGCCGGGAGACCGGCGGCGCCGTCACCCCCAACGATTTCATCGGCCTGGCCGCCCGGCCGGGCGAGGAGCGCAGCATGTCCCATGCCGTCACCGAAGCCGTGGAGGCTATCGCCCGGGGCGAACTCGTGATCGTCACCGACGACGACGACCGCGAGAACGAGGGCGACCTTGTCATGGCGGCGTCGTTCTGCACGCCGGAGAAGATGGCCTTCATCATCCGCAACACGTGCGGCATCGTCTGCGCCCCCGTCACGCCCGACGAGGCGCGGCGCCTGCGGCTCGATCCCATGGTGCCGATGAATGACGCGCCGCTGGGTACCGCCTTCACCGTCAGCGTCGATGTCCGCCACGGCCTGACCACCGGCATCTCGGCCGAACAGCGGTCCAACACGGTCCGAGCGCTCGCCAACGGCAATATGGGCGCCGCCGACTTCGTGCGGCCGGGCCATGTCTTCCCGCTGGTCGCCAAGGAGGGCGGGGTGCTCATCCGTTCCGGGCACACGGAGGCGGCGGTGGACCTGTGCAAGCTCGCCGGCCTGCCGCCGGTCGGCGTCATCTGCGAGCTCGCCAATGACGACGGCACGGTGATGAAGGGCGCGCAGATCACGGCCTTCGCCGAAAAGCACGCCCTGAAGCGCATCTCGGTCGCCGACATCATCGCCTACCGCCAGGCGCGCGAGAAGCTGGTGGAGCGCGTCGCCACCTTCCCGGTGAAGACGGAGATCGGCGAGCTGACCGGCTATGCCTACCGCACCGCCTTCGATCCCGTCGTCCATTTCGCCTTCGTCTATGGCTCGGTCGGTGATGGGCGGGACGTGCTGGCGCGGCTGCACCGTGCGAACGTGGTCTCGGACGTTTTCGGCGGCGGCACCTCGATCAACGCCGCGCTGAAGCGCTTCGCCAAGGCGCGGCGCGGCGTGCTGGTCTATCTCCGTGAGGGAACGGCGGGCGTGCCCGCGTCCGCGCTGCCGGATGAGTCGAGCGAGGCCCAGCGCACGCGGCAATGGCGGGAGGTGGGCCTTGGCGCGCAGATCCTGCGCGATCTCGACATCACCTCCATCCGCAACCTGGCATCCTCGAACCGCGCCTTCGTCGGCCTGTCCGGCTTCGGCATCGAGATCACCGGCACCGAGCCGCTGGACGGCTGACGCGGCCTCAGGCCTGCATCAGCATCTCCACATGGGCGGCCACAGAGCCGCCCAGCGCTGGGAGGTCATACCCGCCTTCCAGGATGGACACGACGCGCCCGCCGCAGCAACGGTCGGCGACGTCCATGAGCGCGCGCGTCATCCAGCCGAAATCCTCCGCGGCCAAGGCGAGGTTCGCCAGCGGGTCGCGCCGATGTGCGTCGAAGCCCGCGGAGATGATGACGAGGTCCGGCCGGAACGCCTCCACCCGCGGCACGACCGATTGCGCGAAGACCTGGCGATAGGTCGGCCCGTCGGTGCCGGCCGCCAGCGGCAGGTTGACGATGTTGTCGTGCTCGCCGCGCTCGGAGGCTGCGCCCGTGCCGGGATAAAGCGGATGTTCGTGGGTGGAGACGTAGAGCACCGAGGGGTCGGACCAGAAGATGTCCTGCGTGCCGTTTCCGTGGTGCACATCCCAGTCGATGATGGCGACGCGTTGCAGCCCGTGGTCGCGGATCGCGCGTCGTGCCGCCACCGCCGCCTGGTTGAACAGGCAGAAACCCATCGGACGGTCGATCTCCGCATGATGGCCCGGCGGGCGCAGGCCGCAGAAGGCGTTGGACGCCTCGCCCGCCAGCACCGCGGCCACCGCGCGCTCCGCCGCGCCGATCGCCAGCAGCGCCGCATCCAGCGAGCCGGGCGACATCCAGGTGTCGGGGTCGAGCTGCACGATGCCCTGGCTCGGGCTCGCCGCGGCGATGGCGTCGACGTGCCGGTTGCTATGGGCGAGGCGCGCCGCGTCGAGCGTCGCCAGCGGGGCGTTCTCGCGCGTCAGGCCCGCGAAGCGCGGATCGTCGAGCACCCGCTGGATCGCCTCCAGCCGCTCGACACGTTCTGGATGGCCGGGCGGCGTGAGATGCAGCCGGGAATCGGGATGGGAGAGGTAGAGCGTTGCCACGCGCTGTCCTTGAAGGAGAGGTTCGTGCGTCCACTGAACCGGCCTTCGCCAGCCCGTGCAACCCTTGATGCCGTGCCGACCCGCTTGCTTGACTATGTAGCTAAGCTACGTATGACTACGCGCAAGCAACGCCAATCAGAACGCCAACGGTCGCCATGGAACAGTCCAACGGCCTCCTGACCCGCATCGCGGTCTCGGTGCCGGATCTCAGCCGGTCCGAAGCGCAGGTCGCGCAATTCGTCCTGGCCCATCCCAATTCCGTCGTGAAGCTCTCGATTGCCGCGCTCGCCGCCACCGCCGGCGTCAGCGAGCCGACGGTCGCGCGCTTCTGCAAGTCGATCGGCTTTTCGGGGCTCAAGGAACTGAAGATCCAGCTCGCCCGGAGCTTGGCGGGCGGCATCCCGTACGTCCACAAGGATGTGAGCCAGACCGACGAGCCGGCCGAGGTCGCCGAGAAGATCTTCAACCGCTCCATCGCGACCCTGATCGCGGTGCGGGACCGGCTGGACGCGAGCTACCTCGCCCAGGCCGCCGAGTTGATCGCGCGGGCGCGGCGCCTGGAATTCTACGGCCAGGGCAATTCGGGCATCGTCGCCCTCGATGCCGAGCACAAGTTCTTCCGGCTCGGCATCGCCACGACGGCGCGTACCGACCCGCATATCCACGCCATGTCGGCGGCCCTGCTCACCACTGATTGCGTGGTGGTGGCGGTCTCCGCCTCGGGCCGAACGCTCGATCTCATCCGCTCCGTCCAGATCGCCCGCGAGAGCGGCGCGAAAGTGGTCGGGATCACGTCGGGAGGCACGCCGCTCGCGCGGCTATGCGACGTGACCATCGCCACCGACGTGTTCGAGGATCCGGACGTCTATTCGCCGATGACCTCGCGGCTGGCGCATCTGGCGATCGTCGACGCGCTCGCCGTGGCGGTGGCGGTGGCCAAGGGGCCGGACCTGATCCGACAGCTTGAACGCGCCAAAACGACGGTCCGCGAGAAGCGGCCGCCTGACCTCAAACATTAGCGGCCCAGCGCCGTCCCGCAGCAAGCCTCCCCCCGAAAGGCCGCCATGCAGCACGTCCTGCCCGAACGCACGCCCGTCCCCGATTTTGATCTCGTGATCTTCGGGGCGAGCGGCGACCTTGCCCTGCGCAAGCTGTTTCCGGCGCTGGCGCGTCGCGACGCGGAAGGCGTCTTTCCCGCCACCAGCCGCGTCATCGGCGTCGTGCGCGGCAATCCGGACGAGAACCGGGCCAAGGTCGAGGAATGGCTGCGATCGGACGAGATTCCGCAGGCTGAAATCGATGCGTTCCTGAAGCGGCTGGTCTTCGCGCAGGTGGATGCCCGCGAGCCCAAGACCTTCGGCAATCTCAAGACCGTGCTCGGCGACAGCAAGCGCATCCGGGCCTTCTACCTGTCGACGCCGCCCGACCTTTTCATCCCGATCTGCCGCAACCTGGCGTCGGCGGGGCTCCTCAACGACGACAGCCGCGTCGTGCTGGAAAAGCCGCTCGGCAAGGACGGCCGCTCGGCCCGCGAGATCAACGACGCGGTCGCCCAGGTCCTGCCTGAGGCGCGCACCTATCGCATCGACCATTATCTCGGGAAGGAAACGGTCCAGAACCTCCTCGTCCTGCGTTTCGCCAACACGCTGTTCGAGCGGTCCTGGTCCTATCGCGACGTCGACCACGTGCAGATCACCTGCGCGGAGACGGTCGGTCTGGAAGCCCGCGCCGGCTATTACGACGGCGTCGGCGCCCTGCGCGACATGGTGCAGAACCACGTGCTCCAGCTCCTGTGCCTCTTCGCGCTGGAGCCGCCGAACACGCTCTCGGCGGATGCGGTGCGCGACGAGAAGGTCCGCATCCTGCGCGCGCTGCGGCCGATCGTCGGGCCGGATGTGGTGCAGAAGACCGTGCGCGGCCAGTATGTCGCCGGCTCGTCCGGCGGAGCGCCGGCTCCGGGCTATATCGAGGAACTGGGCCACGAGAGCGGCACAGAGACCTTTACCGCCATCCGCTGTGAGCTCGACACCTGGCGCTGGGCCGGCGTGCCGATCTATCTGCGCACCGGCAAGCGCATGGGCGAACGGCGCTCGGAGATCGTGGTGACCTTCAAGCGGGTGCCGCACTCGATCTTCCGGTCGGTCGATCCGACCATGGCTCTGGAGCCGAACCGTCTCGTCATCCGCCTGCAGCCCAACGAGGGCGTCACGTTGCAGATGATGATGAAGGTGCCGGGTTCGGGCCGCCTCAAGCTGGTGCCGCGCGAGCTCGACCTCAAATACGAGACGGCCTTCGAGATGCGCTCGCCCGACGCCTATGAGCGGCTGCTCACGGACGTTCTGCGCGGCGACCAGACGCTGTTCATGCGCCGGGACGAGGTCGAGGCGGCCTGGTCCTGGATCGACCCGATCATCGAGGGGTGGCGTGACTTCTATCCCAAGCCTCACCGCTACGCCGCGGGCTCGTGGGGACCGTCGCAATCGGTCGGCCTCATCGAGCGGGAGGGGCGGTCGTGGCTGGACTGAAGGCGCCTTTCGTCCATTCCCAAGTCACGCTCGCGGAGGCGTCCGCCGCCCTCGCCGAAGCCGTGGCGGACCAGCTCCGCCTGTCGATATCGGCGCGGGGCACCGCGACGCTCGCCGTCCCCGGGGGCACGACGCCGGCGCTGTTCCTGCAGGCGTTGGGCGAACAGGACCTCGACTGGGCGCGCGTCACGGTCCTGCCGACCGACGAACGTTACGTGCCGGTCGCCGACCCGCAATCGAACGAGGCGATGATCCGTCGGGCGCTGCGGCCGCTGTCGGAGGGCAGGGCGGCCTACCTCTCGCTCGGCCCGCAGGGCGGGCTTGGCCTGGAGGAAGCCGCGCCGCGCATCGCCGCCGCGGTCGCGCGGCTGTCCCCGCTGGACATCGTCGTTTCGGGTATGGGCGCCGACAGCCACATCGCCTCGCTGTTTCCCGGCAATGCCGCGGCAGCGCTCGATGTCCCGGCCGATGCCGTCGTGCCAGCCCGTCCGCCCGGCCTCCCGCCACGGCTTTCCCTGTCGGCCGGGATGCTCGCCGGCGCCCGCTGGGCTGCCTTGCTGATCTCGGGGGCCGAGAAGCGCCGCGTCCTGGATGCGGCGGTCGCGGGCGAGGCCAGCCGTGACGTGCCCGTGACCGTCCTCACGCATGGCCGCACCGAACCCGTGCACGTCTTCTGGAGCGAATCGTGACGGGTGCGCGCCTCGTAGTTTTCCTCCAAAGATGCTTATCGCCGCGCTACCGAGGATCGGTCGCCGCCGGCATTCGTTGAATCCATTCACTTATCGGGCCCGAATGCCAGCGCACGGCCGAGCGTGCGCGTCTCCGATCACAGGAAATTTCGTCGCAGACTAGCGAAACGGGGCTTGTCGGACGAAATTGAATGTAGCATTACTACTGTCACAAATGACGACCCGGACCAATCCGGGCGCTCGCGGGATGGAACGTCGACCCTGATGTCTCAGAATCTGATCGAACGCGTCGGTCGCTGTGCGGTCGTCCCCGTCGTGGTGGTCGAGACGCCGGCGCAGGGCGTCGATCTGGCGCGGGCGCTCCTGCGCGGCGGGATCGACGTGATCGAGGTCACCCTGCGCACACCGGGTGCGGTCGACGCGCTCGCCGCCATCGCCGCCGAAGTCCCCGACATCCTTCCCATCGCCGGCACCGTCGTGTCGCCGCGCCAGGTCGCGGAAGTGCGCCGCGCCGGCGCCCGCGTCCTCATCAGCCCCGGCTTCACCGAGGCGGTGTCCGATGCCGTGCGGGCCGAGGGCCTGGCCTGGCTGCCGGGCGTCGCCGGCGCGTCCGACGTGATGCGCGCGACCGCGGCGGGATGGGATGTCCTGAAATTCTTTCCGGCCGAGCAGGCGGGCGGTCTGCCCATGCTCAAGGCCCTGTCGGGTCCGTTCGGACAGGTCCGGTTCTGCCCAACCGGCGGGATCGGCCTGTCCAATGCGCCCGATTACCTGGCCCAGCCCTTCGTCGTCGCCATCGGCGGCTCGTGGCTGGCGCCGGCCAAGGCCATCGCCGACGGCGATTTCGGCCGGATTGAACAACTCGCGAGGGAAGCCCGAAGCCTCGCGGAACGCGTTCGGGGGTCAACCCCGGCATGAAACGGCGCGGGCCGCCTGGAAAACGGCCCGATGCCGAAGGGATGAAACGTAGCGGAGGACCTACAATGAAAAACATTCTGAAGTCCGGTTTCGGGGCGGCGGCGCTGCTCCTGGCGATGCAGGGCGGGGCCATGGCCCAGGGCCAGCTGAACCTCTATTGCTCGGTGCAGGTGGAATGGTGCCAGGCGATCGCCGCCAATTTCGAGAAGTCGAGCGGCATCAAGGTCAACATGACCCAGACCGGCTCGGGCGAGACCCTCGCCAAGCTGCAGGCCGAGAAGTCCAACCCCAAGGCCGACGTCTGGTTCGGCGGCACCGGCGATCCGCATCTGATCGCGGCCGAGGAGAACCTGACGACCGAATACGCCTCGCCGGTGATGAAGGACCTGCATGACTGGGCGCAGAACCAGTATGCCAGCTCCAAGAAGCGTTCGATCGGCGTCTATTCGGGCGCGGTCGGCTTCGGCTTCAACAAGGAGCTGCTGGCCAAGAAGAAGATCCCCGAGCCCAAGAGCTGGGCTGACCTGCTGAAGCCCGAGTACAAGGGCGAAATCCAGGTCGCCAACCCGAACTCGTCGGGCACGGCCTACATCGTCATCGCCACCCTCGTGCAGATCATGGGCGAGGACCAGGCGTTCGACTACATGAAGAAGCTGCACGCCAACATCAACGCCTATACCCGCTCCGGCACCGGCCCGATCAAGGCCGTCGCCCGCGGCGAGACCGGCGTGTCGATCTCCTTCGTGCACGACGCCGTGACCGAGGCCAATGCCGGCTTCCCGGTCGGCTATGCGACGCCGTCGGAAGGCACCGGCTACGAGATCGGCTCGCTGTCCATCGTGGCTGGCGCGCGCAACATGGATCAGGCCAAGAAGTTCTACGACTGGGCCCTGACCCCCGATGCGCAGAAGCTCGGCTACGAGGTCGGCAAGCAGCTCCAGATGCCGTCCAACCGTAACGCGCCGCTCCCGCCGAACGCGCCGGACCTGACGAAGATCAAGCTGATCAACTATGACTTCGTGAAGTACGGCAAGTCGGCCGAGCGCAAGCGTCTCCTCGCCAAGTGGGACACGGAAGTCGGCGCGCTGCCGAAGTGATAGCCTGACAGTGCAACAGGGGGCGGGACCGTCGCGGTCCCGCCCCCGAAGGCCTTCCGGCTTCGGCCGGCAAGCCTCATCATGGTGAAATACGCCAGGGCGCCCTGCGGGGCGCCATGTCGCGGCGAGACTGGAACGACCGGCCATGCCAATGAGAAGCACGAATATCTGGTGGATCGTCGCGGCCCTCGGGCTCGTTCTGCCGCCCTGGCACATGCAGCAGGGCGGCTTCGCCCTGTCATGGCTGACCGCGATCGGCTCGAGCGACGTGAACAGCGCCTCGGCGTTGGCGCAGGCGCTCTTCCACGGCCGGTTCTGGTTCTGGCCCCTGTTCGCGGCCCTGGCGCTCGGTGCCTATGCGGCGCTGGCGGTCACGGATCGCGTGGCCCGCGGCCGGCTCTTCATCGCCGCCGGCGTGATCGGCATGGCGGCGTTCATCGCCCAGGGCCTCGCCATCGGCATCCGCGGCTGGACCTCGCCCTGGCTGGTCAACACGTTCGGCGAGCTCGGCGACCGCCAGTTCGGCGTCGGGTTCGGCGCGGTCCTGACCTTTGTCGGCTTCCTGTTCATGACGACCGACGGGCTCGCTTTGCGCGGCCTGTTCAAGGGCGACCGCTTCACCGCCGGCGCCGTCGGACTGATCGTCGCCTGCATCATCGCCTTCACCTTCTGGCCGATGCTGACCATGCTCAGCGAGGCCTTCAAGCCGACCGAGGAAGCCGGACCCATTGCCAGCTTCCTGGGCCGTTTCGTGGACCGCAAGGTCTGGGGCCTGGCCTGCCTGACCTCGCGCTCGTCCTGCGGCGTCGCCTGGAACACGCTGGCGCTCGCCTTCGCCACGGCGTCCGCCTGCACCATTCTCGGCCTGTGCTTCGCGCTCATCGTCACGCGCACCGACTTCCGCGCCAAGCGGATGATGCGGCTGCTCACCGTGCTGCCGATCATCACGCCGCCCTTCGTCATCGGCCTTGGCCTGATCCTGATCTTCGGCCGTTCCGGCGTCATCAACCAGTTCATCGAGTACCTGACCGGCGAGTCTCTCGGCCGCTGGATCTACGGGTTCCAGGGCGTCTGGCTGGCCCAGACCTTCAGCTTCACGCCGACCGCCTTCCTGGTGCTGATCGGCGTCGTGGAAGGCATCTCGCCCTCGCTCGAGGAGGCATCCCAGACGCTGAAGGCCGACCGGATGCGGACCTTCCGCTCCGTGACGCTGCCGCTGATGCGGCCGGGCCTCGCCAACGCCTTCCTCGTCGTCTTCGTGGAAAGCCTGGCGGATTTCGGCAATCCGATCGTGCTCGGCGGTTCGTTCGGCGTCCTCTCCACCGAGATCTTCTTCGCGGTCGTGGGCGCCCAGGCCGATTTCAGCCGCGCCGCCATGCTGGCCTTCATCCTGCTCGGCTTCGCGCTGCTGATCTTCTTCGCCCAGCGCGCCATCGTCGGGAACAAGAGCTACGTCTCCATGACCGGCAAGGGCGACACGGGCCTGCCGACGCCGCTGCCCAACAGCGTGCGCCGCCTGGCCTATGGAATTGCCGTTCCGTGGGCAGCCCTGACCATCTTCGTCTACACGATGGCGCTCGCCGGCGGCTTCGTGAAGGTCTGGGGTCGCGACTGGACACCGACGCTCAGCCACTATGCCCGCGCCTTCGCCATCGATTTCGGGGCGAACGGGCAGATCATCCTGTCCGGCGGCGCCTGGGGTTCGCTCCAGACGACGCTGATGCTGGCGGCCGCGGCCGCCCCGCTCACCGCGGGCCTCGGCCTGCTGGCGGCCTGGGTGCTCTCGCGTCAGCGCTTCAAGGGCCGCACGGCGCTTGAATTCGCGCTGATGCTCACGTTCGCGGTGCCGGGCACCGTCATCGGCATCGCCTATATCCTGACCTACAACGTGCCGCCGCTGGAGATCACGGGCACGGCGATCATCCTCGTCGTCTGCTTCGTGTTCAGGAACCTGCCCGTCGGCGTCCGGTCGGGTCTGGCGGCCATGAGCCAGCTCGACAAGAGCCTGGACGAGGCCTCCACCACGCTCCGCGCGTCCACGTGGACGACGCTGCGCAAGGTCGTGCTGCCGCTCCTGAAGCCGGCCATCGTCACAGCTCTGGTCTATTCCTTCGTCAGGGCCATGACGACGGTCAGCGCGGTCATCTTCCTGGTCTCGGCCCAGTACGAGATGGCCACGGTCTACATCATCAACCGGACGATCAACGGCGATTACGGCCTGGCCATCGCCTACTCGTCCACGCTCATCGTGATCATGATGATCGCGATCGGCCTCATTAACCTGGTCGTGGGCAAGCGGCGCCTCGGGCGCCGCCAGGCTGCCCCGGCCCGCCTGAAGACTGCTGGAGGGCACGCGTGAAACTCACCAAGGACGGAACCGTGAAGAAGGGCGGCGCCGAGGTTCGCCTCGAGGGCATCGCCAAGCGGTACGGACCGGTCACGGCGGTGAAGCCGCTGGACCTCGTCATCGAACCCGGCACCCTGGTCACGCTGCTCGGCCCCTCCGGCTGCGGCAAGACCACCCTGCTGCGCATGATTGCCGGCCTGGAGCAGTCCAGCGAGGGCCGGATGTTCATCGGCGGCAAGGATGTCACCGAGCTGTCGGCCGGCGAGCGCAACGTCTCGATGGTCTTCCAGTCCTACGCGCTGTTCCCGCACATGAGCGTGCTGGACAACGTCGCGTACGGCCTGATCTCCGGGGGCATGCGCAAGAAGGAGGCTCATGAGCGGGCCGAGGCGGCTCTCGCCACGGTCGGCCTGAAGGGCTTCGGCGGGCGCCTGCCGTCCGAGATGTCCGGCGGCCAGCAGCAGCGCGTGGCGGTCGCCCGCGCCCTCGTGCTGGAGCCCGACGTCCTGCTCTTCGACGAGCCGCTGTCCAACCTCGACGCGCGCCTGCGCCGCCAGATGCGCGAGGAGATCCGCGCGCTGCAGCAGAAGCTCGGCGTCACGGTCGTCTACGTGACCCACGACCAGTCCGAGGCGCTCGCCGTCTCCGACAAGATCGTGGTGATGCGCGCCGCCGAGATCGCCCAGGCCGGCACGCCGGAAGACCTTTACGAGCACCCGGACAACGTCTTCGTCGCGACCTTCATGGGCGAGGCGAACCACGTGCGCGGCACGCTCGGTAACGTCAACGGCGAGAAGGGCACGCTCACGCTCGGCACCGTGCCGCTGCCGCTGCCCCATCGCGGGCTGCCGGCGGGCGAGGTCGACGTCGTGATCCGGCCGGAATCGATCCTGGTGGGCGATCCTGCGCCCAAAACGCCGCACCTGGCGGGAACGATCACGACCGCAACCTATATGGGATCGCATACGGAGTATCACGTGGAGACGCCGATCGGCCGCCTCTTCGCGATCTCCCCGGACCCCCGGGCCATACGGCCCATCGGCAGTCCCGCCGCGGTGACGTTCGCCGATCACGGGGTCTTCATCGTTCGTCCCTGAGACCCGGCGCAGGGATGCGGCGGGCCGTGCCTTGAAGGTGCGGTCGCCGACTCGCGCCAAGGAGAGATCGCATGCCGGAAGCTCCCATCCATCCCGTCATCCGCGAGGTCACGGAGCGTATCCGGGCCCGCAGCCGGGATAGCCGGGCGGCCTATCTGGAAGCCTTGCGCGGCATACGGGCCAACAATCCCCCGCGCCGGAAGCTGTCCTGCGGGAACATGGCCCATGCCGCCGCGGCCTGCGGCATGGACATGAAGATGAAGGTGGCGACGGGTACGGCGCCGAATATCGGCATCGTCACGTCCTACAACGACATGCTCTCGGCCCATCAGCCGTTCGAGCATTATCCGGAAGTCCTGCGCCGCGCCGCCCTGGAACTGGGGGCGACCGCCCAGGTCGCCGGCGGCACGCCCGCCATGTGCGACGGCGTCACCCAGGGCCAGCCGGGCATGGAGCTCTCGCTCTTCTCCCGCGACGTCATCGCCATGTCGACGGCCATTGCCCTGTCGCACAACGTGTTCGACGCGGCGTTGATGCTCGGCGTCTGCGACAAGATCGTGCCCGGCCTTGTCATGGGCGCCCTGTCCTTCGGCCACCTGCCGACCGTCTTCGTACCCGCGGGCCCGATGACGACGGGCCTTTCCAACGACGAGAAGACGCGCGTCCGCCAGGCCTATGCCACCGGCGAGGTCGGCCGCGACCGGCTGCTCGAAGCCGAGATGAAGTCCTATCACGGCCCGGGGACCTGCACCTTCTACGGCACGGCCAATTCCAACCAGATGCTGATGGAATTCATGGGCCTGCACGTGCCGGGCTCGGCCTTCATCAATCCGGGCACGCCGCTGCGTGCCGCCCTGACGCGGGAGGCCGTGAAGGTGGCTTTGGCCCGCGCGGCGGAAGGCGAGAGCGGCATCGGCGAGATCGTGACCGAGGAGGCCTGGGTCAACGCCATCATCGGCCTGCACGCCACGGGTGGCTCGACGAACCACCTTCTCCACCTCGTCGCCATGGCCCATTGCGGCGGCGTCGAGCTCACGCTGGACGATTTCGCCGACCTGTCCAAGGCGATCCCGCTCCTTGCCCGCGTCTATCCCAACGGCGCGGCCGACGTGAACCAGTTCCATGCCGCCGGCGGCCTCGGATTCGTCATCCGCGAGCTGCGCCGCGGCGGCCTTCTTCATACGATCCGCGGCGTCTCGGGGGGCACGACCGCGGATTACGAGCGCGAGCCCTGGCTTCAGGACGGCCGTCTCGTCTGGCGAGACGCACCGGACAAGCCGCTCGACAGCTCGATCCTGCGGCCGCTCGAGGACGCCTTCCAGCCGACAGGCGGGGTGGCGGTCGTTCAGGGCAATCTCGGTCGGGCGGTCATCAAGACCTCCGCCGTGGCGCCCGAGCGGCATATCGTGGAGGCTCCCGCGCGGGTCTTCGCGACGCAGGAGGACATGGTCGCCGCCTTCAAGGCCGGCGAACTCGACCGGGACGTCGTGGTGGTGATGCGCTTCCAGGGGCCGCGCGCCAACGGCATGCCGGAACTTCACGGATTGATGCCTGCGCTCGGCGTCATCCAGAACCGCGGCCACAAGGTGGCGCTCGTCTCCGACGGCCGGCTGTCCGGCGCGTCGGGCAAGGTCCTGTCGGCGATCCACATGGCGCCCGAGGCCGCGACCGGCGGCCCGCTCGCCCGGGTGCGCGACGGCGACATCGTGCGCGTGGACGCGGTGGCTGGGACGATCGACGCCAAGGTCCCGCAGGACCAGTGGGCGGCGCGTGCGGCCGAGCCCTTCGCCATCGCCAACAGCGTGGCGGATCTCGGACGGAACCTCTTCTCGGCGTTCCGCAGCGCCGTCGGCTCCTCGGAGCACGGCGCGGCGATCTTCCGCGCTAGCTGACGACGACCCGGGGCGGGGAGGGCGCGCGGGGAGCCGCGTTGCCCTCGCTCGGCTGCGCGCCGGCCGCCCGCTCGATCGCCGCGGCCACATCGGCGATCTGACGGCGCAGCATCGCATTGTCCGCCTCGACATTGCCGGCCGGACTTTCGGCGAGCTGCCGCGTCAGGCGCGCCACCTCGCGCTTGAGCTGCGTGCGGTCCGCGCGGGCCTGCTGCAGCGCGGCCTTCGCCGCGTTGAGCTCGGCCGACTGGTCCGCTTCCAGCAGACCCAGCCGGGCACGGGCTGCGTCCGCGGCGGCCACGGCTTCCCGCGCCTCCCGCTCGCGGGCGGCGAGCTGGTCGCGCAGCGCGCCGAGCTCCCGGTCGCGCTCCGCGATCACGCCCTCGCGGCGGGCCTGCTGCATCGATGCGTCCGTCAGCCGGATGGCCGCGTCCGCCGCCTGCTCGTCGAGCGCTGCGATCCGGGCGCTCATGCTGTCGCGCAGGGATGTGAGGCTCGCGATGCGGTCCGACAGGGCTTCGCCATGGGCCTTCTCGGCATCGAGCTTGTCGGTGAGATCGGCCACGCGGCGGCGCTCCTCGGCGAGGCGCTCGCGCGTCTCCGCCAAGGTCCGCTCGGTGTCCGACAGGCGCAGCTCCACCCCGCCGAGCCGCACGTCCAGGGCGCTGATCTCCAGTTGCCGGGCGGCGATGTCCTGCCGGGCCTCGTCGAGCTCCTGTTCGCGCGCGGCAAGCGCGCCACGCGCCGCCTCGCGCTCGCCCTCGGTGCGGGACAGGTCGGCGCGCAGGGCCGCGAGCGCCTCCTCCAGGCCGAGCACCGTCGTCTTCAGTGTCGCGATTTCGGTGTCGCGAGCGGCAAGCGTCGCCTCGCGGGATGCCAGAAGGTCCTTCAGCCCCGCGATGACGGAGGCCTGGCGGCCGATCTCGGCCCTATCGGACGCATGGGCGTCGCGCACGGCCTCAAGCGCCCGCTCCAGCCGTCGCTGTTCGACGGCGAAGCCCGCGCGCAGATGATCCTTCTCCGCGTTCAGCTCGTCGATGGAAAGCGGGAAGAGCGCCTCGAGCCGCCGCTTCTGCAGCCGTTCGGCGCGCCGGCTGACCGCCGGCAGAAGCGCCAGGGCGAGGAAGGTCGCAGCCAGGAAGCCTGCCGCGACATACATGCCCGTCTCGATCAAAGCGGCGACCCCTGCTGCGGATGGCGAGGCTTCCGGGGAAGGCGCTTCGCCGCCCGATTATATAGGCGCAAGCTCCCGGGCCGTCACCTCGTCAGAACGGGTTCCAGGTCGCGGAGGGCGTGAACTTCAGATAGCCGAGATTGACCCCGAGCCGCGCCCCGACGCCCGAGCGGATCGGCACCACGACGACATCGTTGGCGACGAGGGCCGTCATCCCGAAGCCGCCCACCAGATAGGCCGAGCCGTCCACGCCGCCGAAACGCTGATACATCGCGTCCACTGCCGGCAGGTTGTAGATCAGCATCATCGTCCGGTCGCCGTCCGCGCCGAAGTCGAAGCCGAGCGACGGGCCCTGCCAGAAGATGCGCCGGTCGCCGGCATTGCGCGTATAAAGCATGCCTTCGCCGAAGCGCAGGCCGCCGATGAAGGCGCCGGACGCTTCCTGGCCGAGTACATAGGCGTTGGGCTGGCCCCAGCGGCGGGTTGCTTCCTGGATCGTGAGGGCGAGGCCCCGGGAGATCGTGCCGAAGAAGCGGTGGCCGGAATCGACCAGCTCGTTGGTCGAGAAGGTCTCCGGCCTCTCGTCCCTGCGCTGGGCCGCGGCCGGACCGGACAGGGTGACGACAGCCAAGACGAGGCAGGCGAGATACCGCGCGAACAGGCTCATGGTCCAGATCCCCCCTGAAAGGTCGAGTTGCAGCCGATGCCTCAACCGACCCTTCACGATTGTCCGTTAACACAATGCACGGGTTGCCCCGCCAGAATCGACATCAAACGAGCTTTAGAACGAATGACCCCGATGGCAAGATCGGCGCTCGCCACACTCGTCATCCTGCTGCCGCTTGGCGGCGGCAATGTGGCTGCAGCCGGCCCGCTTCAGGACCCTGGAATGCGCGCCCTGCCGTTCCCGAGCGAGCGCGTCCAGATGCGCGACCACGTCGCTTTCGCGCTGCACGGCTTCGACCCCGTGGCCTATTTCACCGACGATGGCCCCACGGGGGGCAAGTCCGCCATCGAGGCGACCTGGAACGGCGCCGCCTGGCGCTTTGCCAGCGCTGCCAACCGCGCCGCTTTCCTGGCCGATCCGGAAGCCTATGCGCCCCAGTTCGGCGGCTACGATGCCGATGCCATGACGACCGGCCGCGTGGTGGAGGCCGATCCCGCCATCTTCCTCGTCACGCCGGACGGGCTGTTCCTGTTCCGGGACCGGGCCGCCCGCGACCGGTTCTTCGCCAAGACCGGCGCGGTGGCCGAGGGCCGGCGCCACTGGCAGGCGGTCAGCCGCACGCTGCAAGCGCGGTGACGCCTGCCCGCAGAAGGCGCTCCGCCGCCTGCGGATCGCCGAACGCGACGAAATCGCCGTTGACGTAGCCGCGGTCCGCCCGCCCGAAATCGGGCGGCGCGCCGTCGAGCGTCAGCATCGTGCCGCCCGCCGCCCGGATGAGGCACAAGCCCGCCGCCGTGTCCCATTCCAGCGTGCGCCCGAAGCGGACATAGAGATCCGCCGACCCGTCGGCGATGCGCGCGAACTTGATCGCCGACCCCGAGGCGCGCCGCTCGCCCACCGGCAGGCCGGACAGGAACGCCTCGCAGCGCGGGTCGCCGTGGCTGCGGCTGAGCAGGGCGACGAGGCCGTCACGCGGCGCAGCGCGGCAGCGCAGCGTCGTCTCGCGGCCGTCCGGCGCCACGTGGACCGACCGGGAGCCCGCCAGCCACAGATCGCCGGTGGCGGGCGCCAGGATCGCCCCCGCGACGGCGTCGCCGCCTGAAACATAGGCGACATTGACCGCGTACTCGTCGCGGCCGGCGACGAAGTCCCGCGTGCCGTCCAGGGGGTCGACGAGGATGAAGGCTTCCGGCGGCACGGCCGGCAGCGCCGTCTCCTCCGCGATGACCGGCACGCCCGGAAGCAGGGCAGCGAGCACGTCCAGGATCGCCGCCTGGGAGGCGATGTCGGCGCTCGTCACCGGGCTGCCGTCCGGCTTCACGATCGTCTCGATGCCCGCCGCGCAGGCCTTCAGGATCGCTTGTCCGCCGGCCTTGGCCGCCTGGCCCAGAAGCCGCGCGAGGTCGTCGCCATCGAGATCGTCCAGCACCGCGCCGCTCCGCACCGTCCCGCGCTTTCACGCCTTGTCCCGCCGGTGTATCAGACGGGCGGCCAGCACCTTACCGCCGTTTCCGATTCGCGGAGCCCCTTCATGACCGCCGTCACCCTCGAGCCTCTCGATCTTGCCGCCCTGCTGTGCAGCCGCGTCTGCCACGACGTGATCAGCCCGGTGGGCGCCATCGTGAACGGCCTCGAGGTGCTGGAGGACGAGAACGACGCCTCGATGCGCGACTTCGCCCTCGACCTCATCAAGAAGAGCGCCAACCAGGCCTCCGCGCGGCTGCAATTCTGCCGCCTGGCCTTCGGCGCGGCGGGTTCGGCCGGCGCGGCGATCGACCTCGGCGATGCCGAGCAGGTGGCCAAGGGCTTCATCCATGACGACCGGCTGTCCCTCACCTGGAATGCGCCGCGCCTCCTCCTGCCGAAGAACCAGGTGAAGCTGCTGCTGAATCTCCTCCTGGTCGCCATGAACGCGATCCCGCGGGGCGGCGTCATGGACGTGTCGCTGACCATGGAGGGGGAGATGCCGCATATCCGCGTGCTCGCCCGCGGCCCCAATTCGCGCATCCCGGCCCATGCCGAGGCGCTGATCGCCGGCACGCCCGAGGACGGCCGGGTCGACGCCCACGCCATCCAGCCCTTCTATACCGGCCTCGTCGCCCGCGAGGCCGGGATGGCAGTAACGTTCTCGCTCGAGGGCGACGCCGTTCTGATCGCGGCGCAACCGCTTGTGAAAGGCTGATTTTCCGCCGCGCGGCACAATCCGGCGGCGACGGCCTCAATCAATCATAAACCGTTCTCGGTCACAGTTCGGCGTCGCGCTTCGCGCCCGCGCCGGACAAAGGTGGCATGGACGATCTCCTCCGCGAGTTCCTGACCGAGACCAGCGAGCATATCGACGTCGTCGATCTGGAACTCGTGCGCCTTGAGTCCGAGCCGGACAACATGGCGATCCTGCGCAACGTGTTCCGGCTGGTCCACACGATCAAGGGCACGTGCGGCTTCCTCGGCCTGCCGCGGCTGGAGGCGCTGGCTCACGCCGCGGAATCGCTGATGGGCAAGCTGCGCGACGGCATGCCCGTCACCAGCGAGGCCGTCAGCCTCATCCTGGCCACGATCGACCGCATCAAGGCGATCCTCGCCGAACTCGACCGCACTGCCGCCGAGCCCCGCGGCTCGGACGCGGACCTCATCGCCGAACTCTCGCGCATGGCGGTCGCCGGGCACGGCGATGACGAAGCCGCCCTGGAAGCGGCCTTCGCAGCGGCCGAGGGCCCGGACGAGGCCCCCGCCGCCGTCGCGCCGTCGGTGGAGCCGCCGCCCGCGCCGCCGCCCGAAGCGGCGCCACCGCCCAAGCCCGGTCCGGCCAAGGCCGCCCGGGCGCCCGCCGCCAAGTCCTCGCTCGCCGATTTCGAGGGCGGGCGGCAGAAGGCGCAGAGCGTGCGCGTGAACGTCGACACGCTCGAGCATCTGATGACGATGGTCTCCGAGCTGGTGCTGACCCGCAACCAGCTCCTCGATATCGCGCGCCGCCACGACGACAGCGCCTTCAGCGTCCCGTTGCAGCGCCTGTCCCATGTCACGGCCGAGTTGCAGGAAGGCGTCATGAAGACGCGCATGCAGCCCATCGGCGTCATCTGGCAGAAGCTGCCCCGCGTCGTCCGTGACCTTTCCGCCGAGCTCGGCCGGGCCATCGACCTCGTGACGACAGGCGCGGAGACCGAGCTCGACCGGCAGGTCCTGGAGGTCATCAAGGACCCGCTGACGCATATGGTCCGCAACGCCGCCGATCACGGGATCGAGCCGCCGGCCGAGCGACGCCGCATCGGCAAGCCGGAGCGTGGCACGGTCCGTCTCTCGGCAAGCCACGAAGGCGGCACGATCACGATCGAGCTCGCCGACGATGGCCGCGGCCTCGACATCGCCGCCATCCGCCGCACCGTGCTGGCGCGCGGCCTGTCCGGCGAAGCCGAGCTGGAGCGCATGAACGACCAGCAGGTCGCGCGGTTCATCTTCCATCCTGGCTTCTCGACCGCCACGGCCGTGACCGCCGTGTCCGGACGGGGCGTGGGCATGGATGTGGTGAAATCCAACATCGAGCTCATCGGCGGCATCATCGATATCCGCACCGAGCGGGGCCGGGGCACGTCCTTCACCATCAAGATCCCGCTGACCCTCGCCATCGTCGCCGCGCTCGTCGTCTCCTGCGGCGGCCAGCGTTTCGCGGTGCCGCAGATCTCGGTCCTGGAGATCGTGCGCGTCGATTCCGGTTCCGAGCACACGATCGAGCGCATCGCCGGCACGCCGATCCTGCGCCTGCGCGACAGCCTCCTGCCGATCATCTCGCTGACGGGGCTCATGAAGCTGGAGGCTGACGCCGACCGCGATGAGGACGACGGCTTCGTCGTCGTCACCCAGGTCGGCCGCCAGCGCTTCGGCATGCTCGTGGACAGCGTGTTCCACACCGAGGAGATCGTGGTGAAGCCGATGTCGAAGCGGCTCCGGCACCTGCAGATCTTCGCCGGCAACACGATCCTCGGCGACGGCTCGGTGGTCGTCATCATCGATCCGAACGGCGTCGCCCGCCACGTTTCCGCGGTCGCCGACACCGCGAACACGATGATCGCGGACGTCGCCCAGGCCTCCGGCGCCGAGAGCGACCTCACCACCGTGCTCGTGTTCCGCGCGGGCGGGGAGGGGCTTGCGGCGGTCCCCCTGTCTCTCGTCACGCGGCTCGAGGAGATCGACCTGTCGCGGGTCGAATGGGTCGGTGGCCGGGCCATGCTGCAATATCGCGGCAAGCTCATGCCGCTCGTCCCCGCCGCGGGCATCGAGGACGTGCCGCGCGAGGGCACCCGGCCGGTCGTCGTCTTCACCGAGGGCGACCGCGCCATCGGGCTTATCGTCGACGAGATCGTGGACATCGTCGAGGAACGCCTCGCCATCGAGCTCGCCAACGACCGGCCGGACGTAATCGGCCAGGCGGTGGTGCGCGGACGCGCCACCGAGATCATCGACGTCGCCCATTACCTCCCGCTCGGCCATGAGGATTGGGGCCGCATGCCGGCCTCGGCGGCCGCTCCGCCAACCCTGCTCCTCGTCGACGATTCCGCCTTCTTCCGCGACATGCTGACCCCGGTCCTGCGGGCCGCCGGCTATCGTGTCATCGGGGCGGCCGGCGTGAACGACGCCTTGCGCATTCTCCTGTCGGAAGATTGCGTGGACGTGGTCGTCACCGACATCGAGATGCCCGGCCGCGACGGATTCGATCTCGTCGGCGCCTTGCGCAGCGACGAGGGCCTGCGCGACCTGCCGGTCATCGCCCTGGCCGCCTATGCCAATCCGGTGCTGCTGGAAAAGGCCCGGCATCTGGGCATCGCAGACTTCGTCGCCAAATTCGACCGGTCGGGCCTCCTCGCGGCCGTCCAGGAATGCCTGCCGAGCTATGGAGCCGCCGCATGATCGCGGACACGCAGACGCAGGACCATCTCGTCCGCCAGGACGAGGAATACGAATACGTCACCGTGCTGGTCGGGATGCAGCTTTTCGGGCTTCCCATCGAGCAGGTGCACGACGTCTTCATTCCCTCCGCCATCACGCCGGTCCCGCTCGCGGGTGACGGCGTCCTGGGGCTCCTGAACCTGCGCGGTCGCGTGGTCACGGCGATCTCGCTGCGCCAGCGGCTCGGCCTGGAGATGCGCCTGCGCGGCCAGGAGATGGCGGTCGGCATCGAATATGGCGGGGAATCCTTCGGCCTCATCGTCGACGGCGTCAGCGAGGTCGTGCGCCTCAGCATGGATACCCGCGAACCCAACCCCGTGAACCTGAACAGCCATTGGGCCCGGATATCCCAGGGCGTGCACCGGCTCCCCGAGGGACTCCTCGTGGTGCTCGACCTGCCCGCCGTGCTCGATGCCGATACCGTCGCCAAGGCCGCCTGAGGACGAAACCATGAAACATTGCCTCATCGTCGACGATTCCGCCGTCATCCGGAAGGTGGCGCGGCGCATCCTCGAAGGCCTGGATTTCCAGATCTCGGAAGCCGAGGACGGGTCCCAGGCCATCGGCATCTGCCGCACGCAGATGCCGGACGCCGTGCTGCTCGACTGGAACATGCCGGTCATGGACGGCTACGAGTTCCTGCGCGAACTGCGCCGCATGCCGAATGGAAGCCGGCCCAAGGTCGTGTTCTGCACCACCGAGAACGATGTCGCCCACATCGCCCGCGCCATGCATGCCGGCGCGGACGAGTACATCATGAAGCCCTTCGACAAGGAGATCATGACGGCGAAGCTGCAACAGGTCGGCCTGGTCTGACCGCCTGCGCCGAGATCGTCCGGCGGCACGGGCCACCCGCGCCGCCTCCGTGAAGTCCGGCAAGGTCGGCCCGTCCCGCGGTCAGCCCCAGCCGCCAGCCTAGGCCGACCTCGTGACCGTCCAGACCGCGACCCGCCCCATGCCGCCATCCGCGCCGCCGGCGCCGGGCAAGACCGCGCCGCTCGCCGTCATGATCGTCGACGACGCCGTGGTCGTGCGGGGGCTGATCGGCCGCTGGCTGAGCGAGCGTCCGACGTTCGAAGTCGTGGCGTCCGCCGCCAACGGCCGCGTCGCGCTCGATGCGCTCGACCGCGTCACGCCCGATATCATCCTCCTCGACATCGACATGCCCGAGATGGACGGCCTGGAGGCGCTCCCGCTCCTCCTGCGCAAGTGTCCGACCGCCGCGGTCGTGATCTCGTCGACCCTGACGCGGCGGAACGCCGAACTGTCGCTGAAATGCCTGTCGCTCGGCGCGACCGAATGCATCTCCAAGCCGGAGACCAATCGCGAGGTCACGACCTCCCAGTCCTTCCGGCAGGAACTCGTGACGAAGCTCGAAGCGCTGGGCGAGGGCCGACGGCGGCTCCAGGCCCTGCGCGACGGCGCGCCCGCTCCCGCGCCCGCCGGCGCGGCATCGACCGCCGGCATTCTGGCCCGCGTGCGGGGCGAGGACGCAGCACCGCCGGCGGGCCAGCCGGCCCGCGCGCCCGTGGCTCCCGCCATCGTCCCGCGGCTGGCATGTCCCCCTCGGGCACTCGTCATCGGCTCGTCCACGGGCGGACCGCGGGCCGTCGCGGAGGTCCTGGCCTCGGCGGGCGAGAGCCTGCGGAACCTGCCGGTCATCGTCGTCCAGCACATGCCGCCGATCTTCACGGCCGTCTTCGCCGAACATTTGCGGCTGCAGACCGGGTATCCCGCCCGCGAGCCCTTCGATGGCGAACAGTTCCAGCCCGGCGTTGTCTACGTGGCACCGGGCGGCCGGCATCTGCGCATCGCGCGCACCGATGGCGGCGCCGTCGTCGCCCGCGTCGTGGACGCGCCGCCGGTGAATTTCTGCCGCCCGGCGGTGGACCTCATGTTCAAGGACGCCGCCGAGGTCTTCGGCGCGGCGGCGCTCGGCTTGGTCCTCACCGGCATGGGCCATGACGGACTCGACGGCGCCCGCGCCCTGTCGGCCGCCGGCGCGACCATCGTCGTGCAGGACGAGGCGACGAGCGCGGTCTGGGGCATGCCGGGCAGCATCGCGCGGGCAGGCCTCGCCCGGGCCATCCTGCCGCTTCCCGCCATCGGGCCCTCCCTCGGCGCGGCCATCGGAGGCGCCCGTTGAAGACGAGCGCGTCGCACCCGATCGCGGACGAGGACTTCGCCTTCGTGCGCAGCTTCGTCCGCGTGCGCGCCGGGCTGATGCTCGCGCCGGAGAAGCGCTACCTCGTGGAGAGCCGCCTCGCGCCCGTCTGCCGCCGGCTCGGCCTGGCAGGCCTTTCCGACCTGGTGCGGCAGCTGCGCGCCGGCCGCGACCGCGCGCTGGAGCGGGCGGTCGTCGAGGCGATGATGACCAACGAGACCCTGTTCTTCCGGGACGGCGTCGCCTTCTCCATGGTCGGGCAGTCGGTCCTGCCCGACCTCATCGCCGCGCGCGCCGCGACCCGGCGGCTGCGCATCTGGTGCGCGGCGTGTTCATCCGGACAGGAGCCCTATTCCATTGCAATGATGCTCGACGGCATGGCGGACAAGATCGCCGGCTGGCAGGTCGAGATCCTCGCCACCGACATCTCCGAGGACGTGCTGGAGCGCGCCCGGACCGGCCGCTACAGCCAGTTCGAGGTGCAGCGCGGTCTGCCGATCCGGCAATTGCTGCATTATTTCCGGCAGGCGGGAGAGAACTGGGAGATCACCCCGCGCATCCGCGACATGGTCCGGTTCGAGCCGATCAACCTCATCCAGGATTTCGGCCGGCTCGGCCGGTTCGACCTCGTCCTGTGCCGCAACGTGCTGATCTATTTCGACAACGCGACCAAGACCCAGATCCTCGGCCGTCTCGCCCAGGTCCTGGCGCCGGACGGGGCACTGATGCTGGGCTCCGCCGAGACCACGCTCGGCCTCACCGACCAGCTCGTGCCGGACAAGCGGTACAAGGGCCTCTACATGCGCGCCAACGGCGCCGCGTCCGCGCCGCTCAGGGCGACCGGCTGACCGGCGGACCACAGCCGCGCAAGGAAGGCAGCCAACGAAAAACCCCGCCGGATGGCGGGGCTTTCGCTTGTGCGTGAGAGGCGCGTGCGGTCAGGCCGGGATGCGCTGGTCGGCCTCGCTCGGCTCGCGCAGCACGTAGCCGCGGCCCCAGACCGTCTCGATGTAGTTCTTGCCGTCGGACGCGTTGGCGAGCTTCTTGCGCAGCTTGCAGATGAACACGTCGATGATCTTGAGTTCGGGCTCGTCCATGCCGCC
>JAIXTM010000005.1 GCA_027483945.1 Hyphomicrobiales bacterium
GAAGGCACGGAGATGGTGATGCCGGGCGACAACATCGCCATGGAAGTGCACCTGATCGTGCCGATCGCGATGGAAGAGAAGCTGCGCTTCGCCATCCGCGAAGGCGGCCGCACGGTTGGCGCCGGCGTCGTCGCCTCCATCATCGAGTGATCGAGCGGAGGAGGGCGCCGCAAGGTTTCGCCGAAACGCGGCGCCCCCCTTCCTCCCTTTAGTTCGGCCCGAGGGTTTCCCTATGAACGGTCAAAACATCCGCATCCGCCTCAAGGCGTTCGACCACCGCATCCTCGACGCGTCCACGCGCGAGATCGTGTCGACCGCGAAGCGGACCGGCGCGCAGGTCCGGGGCCCGATCCCGCTCCCGACGCGTATCGAGCGCTACACGGTGCTGCGGTCCCCGCACATCGACAAGAAGTCGCGCGAACAGTTCGAGATGCGCACGCATAAGCGCGTCCTCGACATCGTCGAACCGACGCCCCAGACCGTGGACGCGCTGATGAAGCTCGACCTCGCCGCCGGCGTCGACGTCGAGATCAAGCTCTGATCCGGCAACGGATCAGGTGGTTTCAAACGCCTTAGAGGATACGCAGATGCGCTCAGGCGTGATCGCTAAGAAAGTCGGGATGACCCGGGTCTTCACGGACGCCGGTGAGCATGTTCCCGTCACCGTGCTGCAGATCGAACAGTGCCAGGTGGTCGCCCACCGCACCGTCGAGAAGAACGGCTACACCGCCCTCCAGGTCGGTGTCGGCGCCGCGAAGGTGAAGAATGTCAGCCGCGCCGAGCGTGGCCGCTTCGCCGTCGCCAAGGTCGAGCCGAAGAAGAAGGTCGCGGAGTTCCGCGTGCCGGAGGATCGCCTGATCCCCGTCGGCGCCGAGATCACCGCGGACCACTTCGTCGTCGGCCAGTTCGTCGACGTCAGCGGCACCACGACCGGCAAGGGCTTTGCCGGCGGCATGAAGCGCTGGAACTTCGGCGGCCTGCGTGCTTCGCACGGCGTGTCGATCTCCCACCGCTCCATCGGTTCGACCGGTGGCCGCCAGGATCCGGGCAAGACCTTCAAGAACAAGAAGATGCCGGGTCACCTCGGCGTCGAGAAGGTCACGACCCAGAACCTCAAGGTGGTGCAGACGGACGCCGAGCGCGGCCTGATCCTCGTCCAGGGCGCCGTTCCCGGCGTCGCCGGCGGCTGGATCACGGTGCGCGACGCGGTGAAGCGCGCGCTGCCGAAGGATGCGCCGATGCCCGGCAAGTTCCGCGAGGCGGGTGCCGCCCCGGCGGAGGCGCCGCAGGCTTCCGAAGCGCCGCAGGCGACCCCTGAGGTTTCGGCCGAAGGTCAGGAGAACGCGTGATGAAGCTCGATGTGACCACTCTCGACGGCAAGAAGGCCGGCGCGATCGAGCTCAACGAGGCCATCTTCGGTCTCGAGCCGCGCCAGGACCTGATCGCCCGCTGCGTCCGCTGGCAGCTCGCCAAGCGCCGCGCCGGCACGCACAAGACGCTCGGCCGTTCGGAAATCGACCGCACGACCAAGAAGCTCTACAAGCAGAAGGGCTCGGGCAACGCGCGTCACGGCGCGGCGTCGGCTCCGCAGTTCCGCGGCGGCGGCAAGGCCTTCGGCCCGGTCGTTCGCAGCCATGAGCACGACCTGCCCAAGAAGGTCCGCGCGCTCGCGCTGAAGCACGCCCTCTCGGCCAAGGCCAAGGCCCAGACGATCATCGTCGTCGACAAGGTCGCCGCCGACGAGCCGAAGACCAAGGCGCTCAAGGAGCGGTTCGGCAAGCTGGGCCTGTCCAGCGCGCTGATCATCGCCGGAGCCGAGGTGGACGAGAATTTCGGCCGCGCGGCCCGCAACATCCCCAACGTGGATGTGCTGCCCGTGCAGGGCATCAACGTCTACGACATCCTGCGCCGTGACACCCTGGTGCTCACGAAGGATGCCATCGATGCGCTGGAGGCGCGCTTCAAATGAGCCAGGATCCGCGCCATTACGACGTGATCGTCGGCCCGGTCATCACCGAGAAGGCCACGAGCGCGTCCGAGCAGAACAAGGTCGTCTTCAAGGTCTCCAAGACCGCGACCAAGCCGCAGATCAAGGCGGCGGTCGAGAAGCTGTTCGATGTCAAGGTGACGGGCGTGAACACGATCGTCACCAAGGGCAAGGTCAAGGCGTTCCGCGGCCGGCTCGGCCAGCGCTCGGACGTCAAGAAGGCGGTCGTGACGCTGGCTGAAGGCCAGTCGATCGACGTCACGACCGGCCTTTGAGATAGGTTGAAGGAACGAAGCCATGGCTTTGAAATCATTCAAGCCGGTCACCCCGAGCCTTCGCCAGCTCGTGATCGTGGACCGCGGCGAGCTCTACAAGGGCAAGCCGGTCAAGTCGCTCACCGAGGGCCTGTCGTCCTCCGGTGGCCGTAACAATACGGGCCGCGTCACCGTCCGCTTCCGCGGCGGTGGGCACAAGCGCGCCTACCGCATCGTCGACTTCAAGCGTCGCGGCCAGCTGAACGTGGCGGGCAAGGTGGAGCGGATCGAGTACGATCCCAACCGCACGGCCTTCATCGCGCTGGTGGGCTACGAGGGCGGCGCGCAGGCCTATATCCTGGCCCCGCAGCGCCTGTCGGTCGGCGACACCGTCGTTGCCGGCGACAACGTGGACATCAAGCCCGGCAATGCCATGCCGCTCGCCAACATGCCGGTCGGCACGATCGTGCATAACGTCGAGCTGAAGGTCGGCAAGGGCGGGGCGCTGGCCCGGTCCGCGGGCACCTATGCCCAGATCGTCGGCCGCGACGAGGGCTACGTGATCCTGCGCCTGAACTCGGGCGAGCAGCGCCTGGTGCACGGCCAGTGCTTCGGCACGGTGGGCGCGGTCTCGAACCCCGACCACATGAACATCAATATCGGCAAGGCCGGCCGCAATCGCTGGCTGGGCCGCAAGCCGCACAATCGCGGCGTGTCCATGAACCCGATCGACCACCCGCATGGTGGTGGTGAGGGTCGTACCTCGGGCGGCCGCCACCCGGTCACCCCGTGGGGCAAGCCGACCAAGGGCAAGAAGACGCGCGTCAACAAGCGGACGGACAAGTTCATCGTGTCCAGCCGCCACAAGCGCAAGAAGTAAGGAACCGCGAGCGATGACACGTTCGGTTTGGAAGGGTCCGTTTATCGACGGCTACCTCCTCAAGAAGGCCGAAGCCGCCCGCGCTTCGGGGCGCAGCGATGTGATCAAGATCTGGAGCCGCCGCTCCACGATCCTGCCGCAGTTCGTGGGCCTCAACTTCGGCGTCTATAACGGGCAGAAGCATGTCCCGGTGCACGTCACCGAGGAGATGGTCGGCCACAAGTTCGGCGAGTTCTCGCCGACGCGCACCTTCTACGGCCACGCGGCCGACAAGAAGGCGAAGAAGAAGTAATCGGAGGGAGATGACAGATGGCCAAGCCCGCCACTCCCCGCGCCCTGAGCGACCAGGAAGCCAAGGCCGTGACGCGCAACCTGCGCGTCTCGCCCCAGAAGCTGAACCTGGTGGCCCAGCTCATCCGCGGCAAGAAGGTCTCGACGGCTCTCGCCGACCTTCAGTTCAGCCGCAAGCGTATCGCGGTCGACGTCAAGAAGACGCTCGAGAGCGCGATCGCCAACGCCGAGAACAACCATAACCTCGACGTCGACGACCTGGTCGTCGCCGAGGCCTATGTCGGCAAGGCGCTCGTCATGAAGCGCTTCCATGCCCGTGCCCGCGGTCGCGGCGCCCGGATCATGAAGCCCTTCGCCAATCTGACGGTCGTCGTTCGCGAAACGGCCGAGACGGCCTGAGGAGATATCGATGGGTCAGAAAATCAACCCGATCGGTCTGCGTCTCGGCATCAACCGGACGTGGGACAGCCGCTGGTTCGCCAACAAGGGCGAATACGGCAAGCTCGTGCACGAGGACATGGCCATCCGTGAGGCGCTGATGAAGCTCCTCAAGCAGGCGGCCGTTTCCAAGATCGTGATCGAGCGTCCGCACCGGAAGTGCCGCGTGACGATCCACTCCGCCCGTCCGGGCGTGGTGATCGGCAAGAAGGGCGCCGACATCGACAAGCTGCGCAAGGTCGTCGCCAAGATGACCGACGCCGACGTCACCATCAACATCGTCGAGGTCCGCAAGCCGGAGATCGACGCCACGCTGGTGGCCGAGTCGATCGCGCAGCAGCTGGAGCGCCGCGTCGCGTTCCGCCGCGCCATGAAGCGCGCCGTTCAGTCCGCGATGCGCCTGGGTGCCGAAGGCATCCGCATCAACTGCTCCGGCCGTCTCGGCGGCGCCGAGATCGCGCGCATGGAATGGTACCGCGAGGGCCGCGTTCCGCTGCACACGCTCCGGGCCGATGTCGATTACGGCGTCGCCACCGCCTTCACGACCTACGGGACGTGCGGCGTGAAGGTCTGGATCTTCAAGGGCGAAGTGCTGGAGCACGATCCGATGGCGCAGGACAAGCGCCTCGCCGAGGAGGGCGGCCAGCGCTCGTCCGGCGGCGGCCGTCGCGACGCCGCGGCGTAAGGATTTGGAGAAAGAACGATGCTTTCCCCCAAGAAGACCAAGTTCCGCAAGCAGTTCAAGGGCCGTATCCATGGTACGGCCAAGGGCGGCACGGAGCTCAACTTCGGCCAGTTCGGCCTGAAGGCCCTGGAGCCGGAGCGGGTCACCGCGCGGCAGATCGAGGCGGCCCGCCGCGCGATCACCCGCGAGATGAAGCGCGCCGGCCGGGTTTGGATCCGCATCTTCCCGGACGTGCCGGTGTCGGACAAGCCGACCGAAGTGCGTATGGGTAAGGGCAAGGGTTCGCCCGAGTACTGGGCCTGCCGCGTCAAGCCCGGCCGCATCATGTTCGAGATCGACGGCGTGTCGTCGGAGATCGCCAAGGAGGCCCTCCGCCTCGGCGCGGCGAAGCTCCCGATCAAGACCCGCGTCATCGAGCGCATCGCCGAGTAAGGATTTCAGATCATGAAGACCAAGCAGCGGCTTTCCGACCTCGGTGCCATGTCGACCGACCAGCTCCAGGACGAGCTCCTGAAGCTGAAGAAGGAACAGTTCAACCTTCGCTTCCAGCGGGCCACGGGCCAGCTGGAGAACACCGCGCGGGTGCGCGAGGTCCGCAGGGACATCGCCCGGATCCAGACGATCCGGACCCGCAAGTCGGCCGAAGCGGCGAAGGCCTGAGGAGAGAATTATGCCCAAACGCGTTCTTCAGGGCGTCGTCGTCAGCGACAAGCAGGAAAAAACTATTGTCGTGAAGGTCGAACGGCGCTACACGCACCCGCTCTTGAAGAAGACGGTCCGTCGCTCCAAGAACTACCACGCCCATGACGAAGCCAACCGGTTCAAGGTCGGCGATGTCGTGTGGATCGAGGAAGCCAAGCCGATGTCCAAGCTCAAGACTTGGGTCGCGCTGGAAAACGCTCCGTCGGCCTGAGAAGGCCCGCGGCTACAAAATTGATAGGGGCGTCAGAACCCCCGTCAGGCGTAGTCCCGCCAGGGTGAAAGCCCTCGGCGGGAAACCGGTCTGAAACAGAGAAAGGATCAAGACCATGATCCAGATGCAGACGAATCTGGACGTCGCCGACAATTCGGGCGCGCGCCGCGTGATGTGCATCAAGGTGCTCGGCGGCTCGAAGCGCAAATATGCCGGCGTTGGCGACATCATCGTCGTCTCGGTGAAGGAAGCCATTCCGCGCGGCCGCGTGAAGAAGGGCGACGTCATGAAGGCGGTCGTCGTTCGCACCGCCAAGGACATCCGCCGGGCCGACGGCTCGGTCATCCGGTTCGACAAGAACGCCGCCGTTCTGATCAACAATCAGAAGGAGCCGGTCGGCACCCGTATCTTCGGGCCCGTGCCGCGCGAGCTGCGTGCCAAGAACCACATGAAAATCATCTCGCTGGCGCCGGAGGTGCTCTGATGGCCGCGAAGATCAAGAAGGGCGACAAGGTCGTCGTCATTTCCGGCCGTGACAAGGGCAAGTCGGGCGAGGTCGTCCGCGTCCTGCCGGCGGAAGCCAAGGCGCTCGTCCGGGGCGTCAACGTGGTCAAGCGCCACCAGCGCCAGACCCAGACCCAGGAAGGCGGCATCATCTCCAAGGAGCTGCCGCTCCACCTGTCGAACATCGCGCTCGCCGACCCGAAGGACGGCAAGGCCACGCGCGTCGGTTTCAAGATTCTGGACGACGGCCGGAAGGTGCGGGTCGCCAAGCGTTCCGGGGAGCTGATCGATGGCTGATGCTCAGATGGACGGCTACTCGCCGCGCCTGCGCAAGCACTACGACGAGGTGGTGCGCAGCAAGATGATCGAGGAGTTCGGCTACAAGAACCCCCTCGAGGTTCCGAAGATCGAGAAGATCGTCATCAACATGGGCGTCGGTGAATCCACCGGCGATTCCAAGAAGGCCTCCGTGGCGGCTGCGGACCTGGCGCTCATCGCCGGTCAGAAGCCGGTCATCACCAAGGCGCGCAAGGCCATCGCGGGCTTCAAGGTCCGCGAGAACATGCCGATCGGCGCCAAGGTCACGCTCCGCCGCGAGCGGATGTACGAGTTCATGGACCGCCTGGTCACGATCGCGCTGCCGCGCGTCCGCGACTTCCGCGGCCTGAACCCGAAGTCCTTCGACGGCCGGGGCAATTTCGCCCTCGGCATCAAGGAGCACATCGTGTTCCCTGAGATCAACTACGACAAGGCCGAGGCGGTCTGGGGCATGGACGTCATCGTCTGCACGACGGCGAAGACGGACGAGGAGGCCCGGGCGCTCCTGAAGCATTTCAACTTCCCGTTCCGGCAGTGAGGACAGTGTTTCGCTGACCTCAGACGCGGACACCGGAGAGACAACATGGCAAAGAAGAGTTCAGTCGAGAAGAACAACCGGCGTCAGCGCCTGGCGAAGAAGTATGCGGGCAAGCGCGCCCGTCTTCTCGCCGTCGCTAACGACGAGTCCAAGGCGATGGAGGAGCGCTTCGAGGCGCGCCTCAAGCTCGCGGCGCTGCCGCGCAACGCCAACCCGACCCGCGTGCGCAATCGCTGCGAGGTCACGGGGCGTCCGCGCGCGGTCTACCGCAAGCTGAAGATGAGCCGCATCGCGCTGCGCGAGCTTGGCAACCGTGGCCTCGTGCCCGGTCTCGTCAAGTCGAGCTGGTAAGGGGAGGGACGCACAATGGCGATCAACGATCCGCTGGGCGATCTGCTCACCCGCATCCGCAACGCGCAGATGCGCCGCAAGAGCACGGTGACCACGCCGGGCTCCAAGCTCCGGGCACGCGTCCTCGACGTGCTCAAGGAGGAAGGCTACATCCGCGGCTATTCCACGACCGAGTTCGGCAACGGCCGGACCGAGTTCGAGGTGGAGCTGAAGTACTACGAGGGCACCCCGGTCATCCGGGAGATCGCCCGCGTCTCCAAGCCCGGACGCCGGGTCTATGCCTCGGTCACCGCCATGCCGCGCGTTGCCGACGGCCTCGGCATCACCATCCTCTCGACCCCGCGCGGCGTGATGTCCGATCACGCGGCCCGGGAGCAGAACGTGGGCGGCGAAGTGCTCTGCACGGTCTTCTGACCGGCCGACGCTCGCAACCTGACGGAGAAGCACAATGTCTCGTGTAGGCAAGAAGCCCGTGGCGGTTCCCGCCGGCGTCACGGCCAGCGTCGATGGCCAGCAGGTCCGCATCAAGGGCTCGAAGGGCGAATTGTCCTTCGTGGTTCCGGAAGCGGTGCTGGTCAAGCTGGAGAACGGCGAGATCAAGGTCGATCCGCGCGACGAGTCCAAGGACGCGCGCGCCAAGTGGGGCCTCTCGCGCTCCATGGTGAACAACCTCATCGAGGGTGTGTCGAAGGGCTTCGAGAAGAAGCTGGAGATCAACGGCGTCGGTTACCGCGCCGCGGTCGCCGGCAAGGTGCTCAAGCTCTCGCTCGGCTACAGCCACGACGTGGATTACGAGATCCCGGCCGGCATCACGATCGTGACGCCCAAGCCGACCGAGATCGTGGTCTCCGGCATCGACAAGCAGAAGGTCGGCCAGACCGCTGCCGAGATCCGCGAGTTCCGTGGTCCCGAGCCCTATAAGGGCAAGGGCGTGAAGTACGCGAACGAGTTCATCTTCCGCAAGGAAGGCAAGAAGAAGTAAGGAGCAGCGGTCATGACGAAGGACCTGCAAGCGCTGACACGGCGCAAGGCGCGCGTCCGCCGCGCGCTCAAGGCGGCGGCCAACGGCCGCGTCCGCCTGTCCGTCTTCCGCTCGTCGAAGCAGATCTACGCACAGATCATCGACGATGCGGCGGGCAAGACCCTGGCCTCGGCCTCCACGCTGGAGAAGGATATCCGCTCCGGCCTGAAGACCGGCGCCGACATCTCGGCCGCCCAGGCCATCGGCAAGCTCATCGCCGAGCGCGCCGTGAAGGCGGGCGTCAAGGACGTGGTTTTCGACCGCGGCGCCTATGTCTATCACGGCCGCGTCAAGGCGCTGGCCGAGGCGGCTCGCGAGGGCGGCCTGAACTTCTAAGCGGCGTCCGGCGCATCCGCGCGCCGGGCACGACATCATCAAGCGAGCGGACCGGCCGCGGTCCGCGCAAGTGAGAGAGATCATGGCGAGAGAACGTCAGCAGCGCGACCGCGAGGAGCGGGACAGCGAATTCGTGGACCGGCTGGTCCACATCAACCGCGTCGCCAAGGTGGTGAAGGGCGGCCGTCGTTTCGGCTTTGCCGCCCTCGTCGTCGTCGGCGACCAGAAGGGCCGCGTCGGCTTCGGCCACGGCAAGGCCCGCGAGGTTCCCGAGGCGATCCGCAAGGCCACCGAAGCCGCCAAGCGCGGCCTGGTGCGCATCTCGCTCAAGGAAGGCCGCACCCTGCATCACGACGTGAACGGCCGCCACGGCGCCGGCAAGGTCGTGCTGCGCGCGGCGCCTCCCGGCACCGGCATCATCGCCGGCGGCCCGATGCGCGCCGTCTTCGAGGCTCTCGGCGTCCATGACGTCGTCTCGAAGTCGCTGGGCTCCTCCAACCCGTACAACCTGGTCCGCGCGACGTTCGACGCGCTGAAGAACGAGGACAGCCCCCGTTCGGTCGCCGCGCGCCGCGGCATCAAGGTCTCGGTGCTTCAGGGCCGCCGTCGCGACGGCGCCTCCGAAGCGGCCGAAGCGTAAGGAGGGCGTCCCATGGCCAAGAACGCCAAGCAGGCGGCCGCCAAGACGCTCGTCGTCGAGCAGACCGGCAGCCCCATCCGCCGCGAGGCCGCCCAGCGCCAGACGCTGATCGGCCTCGGCCTGAACAAGATCCGCCGCCGCTCGACCCTGCAGGACACCCCTGCGGTCCGCGGCATGATCGAGAAGGTCAAGCACCTCGTGCGCGTCGTGGACGAGACGTCCGCGGGCGCCAAGTGAGGAGGGCGCGATGAAGCTCAACGACATTCGTGACAATGCCGGCGCTTCCAAGAAGCGCATGCGCATCGGCCGGGGCATCGGCTCCGGCAAGGGCAAGACCGGTGGTCGCGGCGTGAAGGGTCAGAAGGCCCGGACCGGCGTCGCCATCAAGGGCTTCGAGGGCGGCCAGATGCCGCTGCATCGGCGTCTGCCGAAGCGCGGGTTCTGGAACCCCTTCTCCAAGGACCTCAACGAGGTCAATCTCGGCCGCATCCAGACCGCCATCGAGGCAGGCAAGCTGGACGGGAAGGCCGCGATCACGCAGGAGGCGCTCGTCGCCGCCGGCGTGTGCGCCAAGGCCCGGGACGGCGTGAAGCTGCTGGGGCAGGGTGAGATCAAGGGCAAGCTTGCCTTCGAGGTCGCCGCGGCCTCGAAGTCGGCGGTCGCCGCGATCGAGAAGGCCGGCGGATCGGTCAAGATCCTCGGCGCGCCGGCCGAGGCCTGACGCGGTCCGACCCGGACGCGACGGGTATTTTCCGTCGGATGACTTGAGCGGGGCGGCCCGAGGGATCACATCTCTCGCGGCCGCTCACGCATGTCAGGCCAGAGCCTGCAACTTCACGGCCTGCGACACGAAGGACCCACGATGGCATCGGCAGCAGAACAGCTCGCAGCCAACCTCAATTTCGGCGCGCTCGCCAAGGCGACCGAGCTCAAGAAGCGCATCTGGTTCACGCTCGGCGCGCTGATCGTCTACCGGCTCGGCACCTATATCCCGCTGCCCGGCATCAACCCGGAGGCGCTGGCGGACGTGTTCCGGCAGACCCAGGGCGGCGTGCTCGGCCTGTTCAACATGTTCTCGGGCGGCGCGGTCAGCCGCATGGCGATCTTCGCCCTGAACATCATGCCGTACATCACGGCCTCCATCGTCATCCAGCTCCTGACCAGCGTCATGCCTTCGCTGGAGGCGCTGAAGAAGGAAGGCGAGCAGGGCCGCAAGGTCCTCAACCAGTACACCCGCTACCTCACGGTGTTCCTGGCGGTGTTCCAGGCCTACGGCATCGGCATCGGCCTGCAGGGGCAGGGCAACGTGGTCATCAATCCGGGGATGTTCTTCCTGGTCTCGACCACGATCACCCTGGTCGGCGGCACGATGTTCCTGATGTGGCTGGGCGAGCAGATCACCGCCCGCGGCATCGGCAACGGCATCTCGCTCATCATCTTCGCCGGCATCGTCGCCGAGCTGCCCTCGGCCATCGCCGGGACGCTCGAGCTCGGCCGCCAGGGCGCCTTGTCCACCGCGATCATCCTCGGCGTCATCCTGATGGCGGTCGTGGTCGTCGCCTTCATCGTGTTCATGGAACGCGCCCAGCGCCGGCTGCTGATCTCGTATCCGAAGCGCCAGGTCGGCAACCGCGTCTATGAGGGCCAGACCTCGTTCCTGCCGCTGAAGCTGAACACGGCCGGCGTCATGCCGCCGATCTTCGCCTCGTCCCTGCTGCTGCTGCCGACCACGATCGCCAGCTTCTCGCAGAACCAGGGCACCGGGTTCCTCGGCACGCTGTCCACCTATCTGGCCCATGGCCGGCCGCTCTACATGGTCCTGTACGTGGCGATGATTGTGTTCTTCGCCTTCTTCTACACCTCGATCATGTTCAACCCGGCGGAGACGGCGGACAACCTGAAGAAGCAGGGCGGCTTCATCCCCGGCATCCGTCCGGGCGAGCGCACGGCCGAGTTCATCGACAAGGTGCTGACGCGGATCACCGTGATCGGCGCCATGTATCTGGCGCTGATCTGCCTCCTACCCGAATTGCTGATCTCCTATGCGGCGCTGCCGTTCTATTTTGGCGGTACGTCCCTCTTGATCGTGGTGTCCGTGACGATGGACACTGTGGCCCAGATTCACGGGCATCTGCTCGCGCATCAGTACGAGGGCCTGGTCAAGAAGGCCAAGCTCAGGGGGAGCCGCCGGAAATGAGATTGATCCTGTTGGGCCCGCCGGGCGCCGGAAAGGGCACGCAGGCCAAGCGGCTTGTCGAGAAGCACGGCATCCCCCAGCTCTCCACCGGAGACATGCTGCGGGCCGCCGTCGCCGCCGGCACGCCGGTGGGGCTCAAGGCGAAGGCCGTGATGGAGGCGGGCCAGCTCGTCTCCGACGACATCGTCATCGGGATCGTCGCGGACCGGATCGAGGAAGCGGATGCCCGCCGGGGCTTCATCCTGGACGGCTTTCCGCGCACGGTGGCGCAGGCAGAGGCGCTCGACGCCATGCTCGCCGGCAAGGGGCTTGCCCTCGACGCGGTGGTCGAGCTGAAGGTGGACCAGTCCGCCCTGGTGGGCCGCATCGTCCGCCGCGCCGAGGAGACGAAGGCCCGGGGCGAGCCCGTCCGCAAGGACGACGACCCGGAGGTCTTCAAGACCCGGCTCGAGGCCTATAACCGCGACACCGCCGTCGTGGCCCCGTATTACAAGGCCAAGGGCGCCATCGTGGAGATCGACGGCATGAAGCCGATCGACGAGGTTTCCGCCGCCATCGATGCGGCGCTGGGACGCTCCGAGAAGGTCGCCGCCCACGGTTGACAGACCGGGCAGCAGCCGCTAGGGCACACGCTCGTTTCGACAAAGCGATGCCGATGCCTCGTTTCGAGGGATGGCATCGCTTGTTTTCATGCCCGCATGGGCCGGCCTCCACCGGACGCGGGTTCAGCCAGCGCGGAGGGACCTTCCAGCAAGGCCCGCCGCCCACATGGAGCGAGAGAGACATGGCGCGTATCGCCGGCGTAAACATTCCGACCAACAAGCGCGTCGTGATCGCGCTGCAGTACATCCACGGCATCGGCTCCAAGAAGGCCGAGGAGATCTGCGAGAAGGTGTCGATCCCGGCGGATCGCCGCGTCAACCAGCTCACGGACGCCGAGGTCCTGCAGATCCGCGAGACGATCGACCGCGACTACCTCGTGGAAGGCGACCTGCGCCGCGAGGTGTCCATGAACATCAAGCGCCTGATGGATCTGGGCTGCTATCGCGGCCTGCGTCATCGCCGTGGCCTGCCGGTCCGCGGCCAGCGCACGCACACCAACGCCCGCACCCGCAAGGGCAAGGCGAAGCCGATCGCCGGCAAGAAGAAGTGATCCGCGCTCCGGCGCAGTGACGAGAACGGGCCCGGCGCCGCGCACAGCGTCGCCGGGTTGACCACCTGAAATCCCCAGCGCCTGGCATGACGGGCGCGCCCGAAGGATAAGACAAGACATGGCGAAAGAAGCCACCCGCGTCCGCCGCCGCGAACGCAAGAACATCGTGTCCGGCGTCGCTCACGTGAACGCCTCGTTCAACAACACGATGATCACGATCACCGATGCCCAGGGCAACACGATCTCTTGGTCGTCCGCCGGCATGATGGGCTTCAAGGGCTCGCGCAAGTCGACCCCGTACGCCGCCCAGGTCGCGGCCGAGGACGCTGCCCGCAAGGCCTCCGAGCACGGCATGCGCACCCTCGAGGTCGAGGTCACCGGTCCGGGCTCGGGCCGTGAATCGGCCCTGCGCGCCCTCCAGGCCGCCGGCTTCACCGTGACCTCGATCCGCGACGTGACGCCGATCCCGCACAATGGCTGCCGCCCGCGCAAGCGCCGTCGCGTCTGACGCCTGACTTGAACCTGCGGCGCCGGTCCGGCGCCGTCTCTCGCGGAGGGCAGGGGCCTTCCGCATCAGCCGATCCAACGAGGTTGCGGCCGTGATTCAGAAGAACTGGCAAGAGCTCATCAAGCCGAACAAGCTGGAGATCGCTCCGGGCGACGACGCGAGCCGGGAGGCGACGGTCGTCGCCGAGCCGCTGGAGCGCGGCTTCGGCATGACCCTCGGCAACGCGCTGCGGCGCGTGCTCCTGTCCTCGCTGCAGGGCGCGGCGGTCACGTCCGTCCATATCGACGGCGTCCTGCACGAGTTCTCCTCGATCCCGGGCGTCCGCGAGGACGTGACGGACATCGTGCTGAACGTGAAGGCCATCGCCATCAAGATGCAGGGCGACACGGCCAAGCGCATGACCCTGCGCAAGCAGGGCCCGGGCCAGGTCACCGCCGGCGATATCGGCACCACGGGCGACATCCAGATCCTGAACCCGAACCTCGTGCTCTGCACGCTGGACGAGGGCGCCGAGATCCGCATGGAGTTCACGGTCTCCACCGGCAAGGGCTATGTCCCGGCCGAGCGCAACCGCCCCGAGGACGCGCCGATCGGCCTCATCCCGGTCGACTCGCTCTATTCGCCGGTGAAGAAGGTGTCCTACCGGGTGGAGAACACCCGCGAGGGCCAGATCCTCGACTACGACAAGCTGACCATGACGGTCGAGACCAACGGCGCGGTCACGCCGGACGACGCGGTGGCCTATGCCGCCCGCATCCTGCAGGACCAGCTCTCGGTCTTCGTGAACTTCGAGGAGCCCCGCAAGGACGAGGCCGCCGCCTCCTCGGCGCCGCAGCTCCCGTTCAACCCGGCCCTCCTCAAGAAGGTGGACGAGCTCGAACTGTCGGTCCGTTCGGCGAACTGCCTGAAGAACGACAACATCGTCTATATCGGTGACCTGATCCAGAAGTCGGAAGCCGAGATGCTGCGGACCCCGAATTTCGGCCGCAAGTCGCTCAACGAGATCAAGGAAGTGCTCGCCGGCATGGGCCTGCACCTCGGCATGGATGTCGTGGGCTGGCCACCGGAGAACATCGAGGACCTCGCCAAGCGGTTCGAGGAACATTACTGAGCCGGCGGGCCTTCCGGCCCGCCTCATAACGGACGGCCGTTCCTTGGCACGGCGGCCGTAAGCAAAGAAGGAAAGCCATCATGCGTCACGGTTTTGCGGGTCGCCGGTTCAACCGGTCCTCCGAGCATCGCAAGGCGATGTTCGCCAACATGGCGGTCGCGCTCATCAAGCACGAGCAGATCGTCACCACGCTGCCGAAGGCCAAGGACCTGCGTCCGGTCGTCGAGAAGCTGGTCACGCTCGGCAAGCGCGGTGACCTGCATGCCCGCCGGCAGGCGGTCGCGCAGATCAAGGACCAGGCCATCGTCAAGAAGCTCTTCGACGTGCTCGGCCCGCGCTACAAGGAGCGCAACGGCGGCTATACGCGCGTGCTGAAGGCGGGCTTCCGCTACGGCGACAACGCCCCGCTGGCGGTGATCGAGTTCGTGGACCGCGACGTCTCGGCCAAGGGCCAGGATTCGGGCCCGGTTCCGGAGCGCGAGACGGAAGAGGCCGCCTAAGCGCCTCGTCCGCACGACGGTTTCAGCAAAAGGCGGTCCGCAAGGGCCGCCTTTTTCGCATCAGGCCATGATCTTCCGGCGCTGGCTCTCCAGCCGGGCGAGGTCGCCGGCGAGCGCGACCAGCTTGGGCAGGCTGAGGCGGATCGGGTCCAGCGCCTGGCTGAAGCCGTGGCGCAGATAGACCTCCTGCTGCTCGATGCTGCGCGTCCCGCCGCCCATGCTCCAGGCGCCGAAATCGCGGGTGAGGACGGGCCGGTGGCCGAGAACCAGCACCGTATCGTGCCGCTTGTCGGCGCGGATGGACTTCATCACCGCCTCGACGGCGGCGCGCGGTCCCTCCAGCACCTGGGCGAAGAGGTCGCGGTCGTAGAGGAGGTAGCCGGTCACGCCCGTCGCCCCGTTGCGGTCGCGGGCGATCGACAGGATGTCCCGCAGGCCCTGGAGCATGACACGGTGGTCGCTGCCCAGCCTGCTTCGGCTGTGATAAGCCGTCTGTACCAAATGCATCGCGTGCCCCCCGACACGCCATCATGCGCAGACAGGGGTTAAGCATGCCTATCTTTTGTTCACAGCGGAGTGACCGGTGAAACGCTTGGCGTTTGTAGTGATGGCGGCCCTGGCGGCGGGCGCCCCGGCGACGGCGCCGGCGCAGGACCGCGTGGTCCCGGAGAGCCGCGCCCAGGTGCAGTTCTCCCTGGCGCCGGTCGTGCGCAAGGCGGCCCCGTCCGTCGTCAACGTCTATGGCGCGCGGGCGCAGCCGCGCAATCCGCTGATGGACGATCCCATCTTCCGGCGCTTCTTCGGCGGCGACTCGGGCATGCCGCAGGAGCGGATGCAGCGCTCGCTCGGCTCGGGCGTCATCGTCGATCCGGCGGGCTTCGTCGTCACCAACCATCACGTCATCGAGAACATGACGGAGGTGAGGGTCGCCTTTGCGGACCGGCGCGAATTCGAGGCGGATATCGTGCTGCGCGATCCGCGCACCGATCTCGCCGTCCTCAAGCTCAAGAATCCGCCGGCCCTGACGGCGCTGGAACTCGGCGATTCCGACGCGTTGCAGGTGGGCGATTTCGTCCTCGCCATCGGCAACCCGTTCGGCGTCGGCCAGACGGTGACGCAGGGCATCGTCTCCGCGCTCGCCCGCACCCAGGTCGGCATCTCGGACTACCAGTCCTTCATCCAGACCGACGCGGCGATCAATCCCGGCAATTCCGGCGGCGCGCTCATCGACATGAACGGCCGGCTCGTCGGCATCAACACGGCGATCTTCTCGCGTTCCGGCGGCAGTCACGGCATCGGCTTCGCGATCCCCACCGCCATGGTGAAGGTCGTGGTGGAATCGGCGCGGGGCGGGGTGAAGACCGTGCGGCGCCCCTGGTTCGGCGGCTCGGTCCAGGTCGTCGCCGCCGACATGGCCGACACGCTCGGCCTCGACCGGCCCATGGGCGTCCTGGTGACAGGCGTCGTGCCGAAGGGCCCGGCCGCGGAGGCGGACCTGCGCCGCGGCGACGTCATCATCGCGGTGGACGGGCTCAACGTCGACGATCCGGACGCGTTCGGCTACCGCTTCGCCACCAGGACGCTGGGCGGCACCGCCTCGCTGGCGGTCATGCGCGGCGGCAAGCGCATCGTCGTGCCGGTCAAGCTCGTGCCGCCGCCGGAGACCCGGCCGCGCGATCCGGTCAAGCTGACGGGCCGCACGCCCTTCGCGGGCGCCACCGCGCTGAACCTCTCGCCGGCCGTGGCGGACGAACTGTCGCTGGAAGCGAGCGCCGAGGGCGTCGTCCTCGCCGAGATCGAGGACGGCAGCCCGGCCCAGCAGGTCGGCTTCCGCAAGGGCGACGTGATCCTGGAGATCAACGGCGCGGCGATCGAGACCTCGAAGGACCTGCAGCGGCTCTCCGCCACGCGCCAGCGCTACTGGGAGGTGACGCTGAACCGCGGCGGACAGGTCATCCGCACCGTGCTCGGCGGCTGAACCGGTGCCCGATCTCTTCACCGCCGCCGGGCTGGAGGCGGACGCGCCGCGTCCCCTCGCGGACCGGCTGCGGCCGAAGCGGATCGAGGACGTGGTCGGCCAGGAGCACCTGACCGGGCCGGACGGGGCGCTGACGCGGCTCCTCGCCTCCGGCTCGCTCGGCTCCATGATCTTCTGGGGCCCGCCGGGCACGGGCAAGACCACCGTCGCGCGGCTTCTGGCGGGCGAGACGAAGCTTCATTTCGAGCAGATCTCCGCGATCTTCTCCGGCGTCGCCGACCTCAAGAAGGTGTTCGAGGTCGCCCGCGGCCGCCGTGCCTCCGGCCAGGGCACGCTGCTCTTCGTCGACGAGATCCACCGCTTCAACCGGGCGCAGCTCGACGCCTTCCTTCCCGTCATGGAGGACGGCACGATCACCCTCGTCGGCGCGACGACGGAGAACCCGTCCTTCGAGCTCAACGCCGCGCTCCTGTCCCGGGCGCGGGTCATGGTGTTCCGCGCGCTGGACGAGGCCGCGGTGGAGCGGCTGCTGGTCCGTGCGGAGGCGGAGGAGGGGCGGCCGCTGCCGCTCACCGCCGAGGCGCGGATGGCCTTGGCCCGCATGGCCGACGGCGACGGGCGCGCGGCGCTCACCCTGGCGGAGGAGGTCTGGCGCGCGGCCAAGCCCGACGAGATCTTCGACAACGAGACGCTGCAGGAGATCGTGCAGCGCCGGGCGCCGATCTACGACAAGGGCCAGGACGGGCACTACAACCTCATCTCCGCCCTGCACAAGACGATCCGCGGCTCGGACCCGGACGCGGCGCTCTATTACCTGGCGCGTATGCTCGATGCCGGCGAGGCGCCGCTCTTCATCGCGCGGCGGCTGGTGCGCATGGCGGTGGAGGATATCGGGCTCGCGGACCCGCAGGCCCTCGTCGTCGCCAACGCCGCGAAGGACGCCTTCGATTTCCTCGGGACGCCGGAGGGCGAGCTCGCCCTGGCGCAGGCGGCGGTCTATCTGGCGACCGCGCCGAAATCGAACGCGGTCTACAAGGCCTACAAGGCCGCCCGCCGCACGGCCAAGGAGGGCGGCTCGCTGATGCCGCCCAAGACCATCCTCAACGCCCCGACCAAGCTGATGAAGGGCGAGGGCTACGGCGCCGACTACGTTTACGACCACGACACGCCGGACGCGTTCTCCGGCCAGGATTACTGGCCGGAGAAGCTCGGGCGGCAGCGCTTCTACGAGCCGACGCCCTATGGCTTCGAGAAGGAGATCGAGAAGCGGCTCGCCTGGTGGGATAGGCTGCGCCGCGAGCGCCAGTCCCTGGAGGACGAGGCCGGCGAGGGGCCGTGACGCGTCGCGGCCCCCGCCGCGGCCCTCACGATGTCGGCTTGGGCGCGGCCGGCGCGGCCGCGGGCGGCCTGCGGACCGGGCGGCGTGCCGGCGGGGCGGGACGGTCCGGCTCCATGCTGATCGCGACGGGGTTGGGGAAATGCTCCAGCGTCGCGCCGGTCGCGGCGTCCGCCGCCATGCCGACGATGCCGCCGATCAGGACGTTGCCGGCAAAGCCCGCCGCGCCGGACCCCGCGACGCGGGTGGCGACCGGCACGGACGCCTCGCGGTAGCCTTCCTTGCGGGCGACGACGGTGAACTCGGCCTTGCGGTCCACGGTGAGCGTGCACGGCGAGCGGCAGCTATGGCCCATGGACGTGGTGATCTGCGCGTCGGACGGCTCGGTATTGATCTGGACCTGGCTCGTGGTGCCACGGGTCACCGTGGCGCAATTGGCCGTCATCAGCGCAAGCAGGATGACGCCCGCAATCCGGACGAATGTCATAGTGTGAAGCCCCATACCCCAAAGTCGCGCTCTGCGGCGCGCCCCATCAGCGTTAGCGGCCGGAGGGCGGGCGCGAAACAGCTTTTGCTTCAGGGGGATGGCCGCATCCACAGAATCGCCGTGACACGGTGCGCCGGCTTGTCTAGGCACGAGGCCATGAACCTCGTTCTGGTCTTTGTCGGCGCCGGCCTCGGCGGCGTCCTGCGCCACGGCGTCAATGTCGGCGTCGGGCGGATCGCGGGCGCCGGCTTTCCCTGGGGCACGCTGGCGGTGAACGTCGCCGGCGGCCTCGCCATGGGCCTTCTCGCCGGCTGGCTCGCCCTGCGCGCCGACTGGGCGGCGAGCCAGCAGGCGCGCCTGTTCCTCGCGACGGGCCTGCTCGGCGGCTTCACCACCTTCTCCGCCTTTTCGCTGGACGCGCTTCTCCTGTGGGAGCGCGGCGCCGCATTGCAGGCGGCGGCCTATGTCGCGGCGTCCGTCGCGCTCTCTATCGGGGCCCTGGCCGCAGGGCTCGCCATCGTCCGGGGGCTGGCATGAAGGGTCCGAGGAGGCCGCCGCGCCGCACGGGGCAGGGGCCGCGCTATCCGGCCCGGCCCGCGGCCGAAAAGGGGGCTCCCGACGAGCTGAGGTCCGCCGGCAAGCCGGCCGGCCGCGGCCCCGGCGCGCCCAAAGCGCGCCCGGCGGGACCGAAGCCGCACGGAGCCGCGCCGAAGCCGCGGGTGGCCGCGCCTGCCGAGCCGAAGCCCCAGACCCGCAAGGAGGCCAAGGCCGCGACCGGCGCCGTTCTGGCGACGGGCGTCCAGACGATGCCGGTCGGCCCGGACGAGGCGGACATGCGCGTCGACCGCTTCCTGGAGGCGCGGTTCCCGCAGCTCTCCTTCAGCCATATCCAGCGCATCGTCCGGAAGGGCGAACTGCGCGTCGACGGCAAGAGGGTCAAGCCCAACGACCGGCTCAAGGCGGGCCAGAGCGTGCGCATCCCGCCGCTGAAGCTGGAGAACGACGCGCCGCGTCCCCGCAGCGCCCAGCGCGACGAGACGGACGCCGCCTTCCTGCGCTCGATCACGATCTACGAGGACAAGGACGTGCTCGTCCTCAACAAGCCGATGGGCCTCGCGGTCCAGGGCGGCTCGGGCACGGTGCGGCACGTGGATGGCCTGCTGGAGGCCCTGCGCGACAAGGAAGGCCAGAAGCCGCGACTCGTCCACCGGCTGGACAAGGACACGGCGGGCTGCCTCGTCATCGCCAAGACGCGCTTTGCCGCCGCGGCGCTCGCCAAGAGCTTCCGCTCCCGCTCCACGCGCAAGATCTACTGGGCGCTCGTCGCCGGCGTGCCGCGCGTGAAGCAGGGGCGCATCTCGACTTACCTCGCCAAGGAAACGGTGGAGGACGGGGACGCGCGCATGGCGGTCGCCGCCCATGGCGACGACGGCGCCAGCCACGCGCTGACCTATTACGCGGTGGTGGACATCGCGGCGCAGAAGCTCGCCTGGCTGTCGCTGAAGCCCGTGACGGGCCGCACGCACCAGCTGCGCGCCCACACGGCCCATATCGGCCATCCCATCGTCGGCGACCCGAAATATTTCAACGTCGAGAACTGGGAGCTGCCGGGCGGCATCCAGAACCGCCTGCATCTCCTGGCGCGGCGCATCGTCTTCCCGCATCCGCGCACCGGCCAGCCGGTGGACGTCACGTCCCCGCTGCCGCCGCACATGCGCCAGAGCTGGAACCTGCTCGGGCTGGAGACGGACAATTACGATCCCATCGTCGAGGCGCCGGACGCCTGACGCGGCTGCTGCGAAACCGATTCAAGCGGCTGCGAGATTGATTCAAGTTCCTGCCAGTCTGATTCCGGAAAGGCGTCCAAGTCCTTGAAACTCGTGGTCTTCGACATCGACGGCACTTTGGTGGACAGCAAGGCGATGATCCTCGCGGCGCAGGAGCGGACCTTCGCGCTCCACGGCATCCCCATGCCGGACGAGCGGCGGGCCTTGTCCATCGTCGGGCTGTCGCTCCCGCTCGCCTTCCGGGTGCTGGCGGGGGAGGACGCGCCGATCGAGGCCCTGTGCGAGGACTACAAGCGCGTGTTCCGGGACCTGCGCCTCGCGGGCGACCATGATGAGCCCTTGTTCCCCGGCGCCGCCGACATCATCGCGGCGCTCGCCGCGCGCGACGACGTGCGCCTCGGCATCGCCACGGGCAAGACGCGGCCCGGCGTCACGCATCTCGTGGAAAAGCACGGCTGGGACGGCGTGTTCGTGACGACGCAGACCGCGGACGACGCGCCCTCCAAGCCCCATCCGGGCATGCTGCTGCGGGCCATGGCCGAGACCGGCGCGCGGCCTGAGGACACGTTCATGATCGGCGACACGACCTTCGACATGGAGATGGCGGTGAAGGCCGGCTGCCGGCCCGTGGGCGTCGCCTGGGGCAACCACGACGCGGCGGACCTGACGGCGGCCGGCGCCGAGCGCGTGCTGGCGGCGATGGAGCATCTCGCGGAGCATATCGACGCGCTGGCCGAACGGGGCCCGCTCGCCTAGGTAAACCCCATGACCGAGACCAGGCCCCCTGCCGATCCGTTCGGCCGTCCCGAACTGCCCAGGCGCTTCTACCGCGAGGCGGGAATCGCCGAGCGGGACGGCGCCTTCGCGCTGGTGCTGGACGGACGCGCGGCGAAGACGCCGGCCAAGCGCCCGCTCGCCGTGGCGAGCCGGGCGCTCGCGGAGGCGCTGGCCGCCGAATGGCAGGCGCAGGGCGAGCGGATCGATCCCGCGACCATGCCGATGACGCGGATCGCCAACGCCGCCATCGACGGCATAGCGGACGATCCCAAGGCGGTCGCCGACGACATCGTCAAATATGCGGGCTCGGACCTGCTCTGCTACCGCGCCGGGGAGCCGGAGGCCCTGGTGGAGGCGCAATCGGCGGGCTGGGACCCGGTCCTCGCCTGGTGCCGGGACGAGCTTGGCGCCCTGCTCATCCTGTCCGAAGGCATCGCCTTCGCGCGCCAGCCCGACCGGGCGCTCGCCGCGATAGGCGAGGCGGTTTCCCGCTTCACCGATCCGGTGGCGCTCGGGGCGCTCCACACGATGACGACCCTGTCAGGTTCCGCCGTGCTGGCCCTGGCGACGGCCCTGGGGCGCCTCGCGCCGGAGGAGGCCTGGCGCCTCGCCCATATCGACGAGACGCACCAGGAGGCGTTCTGGGGCGAGGACGAAGAGGCCATGACGCGCCGCAGGCGGCGGGGCGAGGAATTCGCCGCCGCCGCCCGCATCGTCGCGCTGGCCGGTCCCGGCGCGCCTTAGGCGAGCGCAGGCAGAACCGCCTCGATCCGGCTGCGCTGCGCCTCGTACTGCGCCGGCAGCTTGAGCGCCGTGCCGAGATCCTCGACCGCCTCGTCCACCAGGAAGCCCGGCTCGTCGGTGGCGATCTCGAACAGGACCCCGCTCGGCTCCCGGAAATACACGGACCGGAAATAGTTGCGGTCCTTCTGCTCGGTGACGCCGATGCGCCCGGCCATGAGGCTCTGCGCCATGGCCGCCTGCTCGCCGTCGGTGGCGGCGCGGAACGCGACATGGTGCACGCTGCCCGCGCCCATCCGTCCGCGGACCGGCGGCGCCGGCTTCAGGTCGATGGCATCCGAGCCGGAGACCGAGACGAAGCGCTTCATGTCGCCCTCGGAGCCTGCCTCCCTGTAGCCGAGCACGTCGGTGAGGACGCGGGCCGTGCCGGCCATGTCGGAGACCGCGAGCGTCACCCCGCCGATGCGGCGGATGGCGATCTCCGGGTCGATCCCCTCGGCGGTCCAGCCGGCACTGTCGGACATGGCGTCGGCCTCGACGATGGCGATGCGCATGTCGTCCGGGTCGGCGAAGACGAGCCGCGCCTGGCCGAAGCGGGTCTCGCGGCTCGCGGCGACGCCGAGATCGGTCAGGCGCCGCTCCCAGGCATCGAGCGCGCCCTGCGGCACGAGGAACGCCGTCTCCACCGGCTCGCCGGAGCCCCTTATGCCGCGGGCGGCGTGGGGCCACGGGAAGAAGGTCAGGATCGAGCCCGCCGTGCCGGTCTCGTCGCCGTAATAGAGATGGTAGACGGACGGATCGTCGAAATTGACGGTCTTCTTGACCAGCCGCAGGCCGAGCGTGCGCGTGTAGAACGCGACATTGCGCTTCGGATCGGCGGCCATCGCGGTGACGTGGTGCAGTCCCTGGCTGACGGGCATGGAAGCCTCCTTGCTGTTGGGACCCAATGTAGTGTGCGCCGGCGAAATGTCTCTTGCCGTCTGGCTGGCGCGGTCTTGCATCGATGCAAGCGGAGCCGCGATCGAACCTTCCGATGCGCGCCGGCGCCGCCTCACGACGCAACAGGCGAATGATCCAGTAACCATCGAGGATCACCCGCGTTTAACCTGAACGCGGATTCATATTTGCGCGTTAACCACCGCTAGACCTGACCGGCGCAAAGTCCTCGACAGACAGGGACACAACACCGCTCGAGAACAGAAGCGGGGAGGCGTCGGACATGATCAAGAATTCGCTGCAGTCTTTCATCGACCGCGTGCTGGAAAGCCGCACCATTGGCGACGACGACGTTCGTCTGCTTCAGCGCGATATCCTGCCCCACGGGCTGGTATGCCAGGAAGAGGCCGACGTGCTGATCGCGCTGGACCGGGCGGTCAACGCCAAGTCCCGCCTGTGGGCGGATTACCTCGTCTCGGCGGTCGTCGATTTCGCGGTCTGGGGCACCCGCCCCACCGGCTATGTCACCGGCACGGCGGCCCATTGGCTGCTGTCGTCCCTGACGGCCGGCGGCGGCCCGACGGCGACCGGCATCCGCATCGCCCTCGAAGTGGTGCGCGAGGCCGAGCATGCCGATCCCGCCCTCGCGGGTTTCGTCCTGCGCGCCGGCCCGGCGGCCGAGCCGGCCTTCGCCTCGGTCGTCGCGCGGATGGCCTGAGGCGCGGAAGACGGAACGTTTCCGTAACGAAGACCGGCTTACGCTGACCGCAAGGAGCCCCATGGGCCAGCGTCGCGTGGAGTTGATGACGCCATGATGCCTGCCGTCACGATCCTGAAGGCCATCGTCGATCCGCGCGGACGCGCCGACCGCCGCGGCTTCCTCATCACGATGACGGTGGGCGGCATGTTCGCCCAGGCGACGATGCTCTTCGCGCCGTCCGAAGGCACCGGCTCCATCGCCTTCATGGCCGTCGCGCTCTGGCTCTGCGCCGTGCCGTGCCAGCGCCGCCTGCACGATCTCTCCCTGAGCGGCTGGCTCGTCTTCGCCGTCCTGCCGCTTCTCTTCATCTGGAGCGTGGTCGCCTCGCTCCTCGTCGGTGCCGCCGCCTTCGCCGTCGGCGGGGCGACGCTCGCGGCGCTGGAGACCGGGGGCCCGCTGCATCTGGCGCTGGTGGCGCTCATCGCCGCGCCGCTCCTCACGGTCGGCGCCTGGCTTTCCCTGGCGCGCGGCACCGCGGGCAGCAACGTATACGGCCCCGCGCCCGGCGCGTTCGGCCTGTCCGAGGGCCACGACCACCGCCCGGCCATGGCGCCGGTGCAGGCCCTCGCCGAGAGCCGCAACCCCGTCGCGGGCTGAGCCGCTCCGCCTTGCCGCTCTATTTCGCCTATGGTGCCAACATGGACAGGGCCGCGATGGCGCGGCGCTGTCCGCAATCGCGTCCGCTCGGCGCGGCGCGCCTGCCGCGCCACCGTTTCATGGTGACGGCGGACGGCTTCGCGTCCGTGATCCGCGATCCGCGGCGCACCGTCCACGGCGTGCTGTGGGACCTCGCTTTGTCGGACCTTCCCGCCCTCGACCGCTACGAGGAGGTCCATCGCGGCCTCTATGTGAAGATCACGCAGCCGGTCATCGGGCCGGAGGGGCCGCGGCGCGCCCTGGTCTATCTGGCGCGAAGCGGGGAACCCGGAGCGCCCCGTCCCGGTTATCTGGAAGGCGTGCTCCAGGCCGCGGCGGAATGGGACCTCCCGGCGGATTATCGCCAGGAGATCGCCCGCTGGGCCGGCGAAGCGAAAGGCAGGCCCAGGCGATAGTTCGGGACTGCGACAGCCAGTAACGGAGAGGGACCGTCTCGTGGATCAAGCGACCAGCCAGACCGACCAGGACGCCAGCCGCATCGTCAGGGTGACGGTGTCGGGGCGCGTCCAGGGCGTCGGCTACCGCGATTTCGTGCGGCAGAACGCCGAGGAGAACGGCATCGGAGGCTGGGTGCGCAACCTGCCGGACGGGCAGGTCGAGGCGCTGCTCGCGGCGCCCGGCCCCGCCATCGACAGTCTGGTCGCGATGATGCGCGAGGGCCCGCGCTTCGCCGTCGTGGACCAGGTGACGATCGAGGATCTGGGGCCGGACAGCGATCCGGGCGAGGCGCCCTTCGCGATCCGCCAGACGAAGGTGCCCTGAGGGGCGCAGGTACCTGAGGCTTCAGGCCGGCTTGCGCTCGCGGGCCTCGGTGTCCACCGGCCCGCCTTCCGTCTTCCAGGCGCCGAACCCGCCGGCCACGTGGGCGACCGGCTTCAGGCCCATGTCCTGCGCGGTCAGCGCCGCCAGCGCCGATCGCCAGCCGCCGGCGCAGATGAAGACGAAGCGCTTGTCCTCGCCGAAGACCGGCTTGTGATAGGGGCTTTCCGGGTCGATCCAGAATTCCAGCATGCCGCGCGGGCAATGGAAGGCGCCGGGGATCCGGCCCTCGCGCTCCAGTTCGCGCGGATCGCGGATGTCGACGATCACGGTATCGTCGCGGCCCGCCAGTCCGATGGCCGCGGCGGCGTCGATCGTCTCGATCCGGCTCTCGGCCTCGGCGAGCAGCGCCTTGTAGCCGCGCGTGATGGTCTGGGGCATGGCCGCCTCCGGTCTTGATCAGGCCCGGACCGTCGCAGGGCCCGCGCGCCGGGTCAACGCGGGGCCGGTGCGCCGCCGCGAACGCCGCTTGCGCCGAATCTCGCCACGGCCGAGATTGCCGGCCATGACGCTTTTCTCCCCGGCCGACTATGCGGCGCTCGCCTTTTTCGGGCTGGCCTGGTTCGGCTATCACCTTGCCGTCGAGGTCGGGCCCGCCTCGGGCAACAGCCTCAACGCGCTGATGAACGTGCACCGCGCCGCCTGGATGCGGGAGATGCTGGCGCGCGACGCGCGGATGATCGACACGACCCTGATGGCGAGCCTGCAGAACGGCACCGCCTTCTTCGCTTCCACCTCGCTGATCGCGGTCGGCGGCTCGCTGGCGCTGCTGCAGGCGGCGGACACGGTGGTGCAGGTCTTCGCGGACCTGCCCTTCGGCATCCAGACGACGCGGGCGGCCTGGGAGATGAAGGTCATCGGCCTCGCCGTGATCTTCGTCTACGCCTTCTTCAAGTTCGCCTGGTCCTACCGGATCTTCAATTACGCGGCGATCCTGGTCGGCGCGACGCCGATGCCGAGCCGCGCCGGGGAGGGCGGGGAGCTCGCCGCCCGGCGGGCGGGCGCCATGGTCACGGCGGCGGGCCGGCATTTCAACCGCGGGCAGCGCGCCTTCTTCTTCGCGCTCGCCTATCTCGGCTGGTTCGTCGGGCCCTATGTCCTCATCGGCACGACGGCCGCCGTGCTGCTCTCCATGTGGCGGCGGCAATTCGCGTCCGACGCCTGGAAGGCCGTCGCGGGAGAACAGCCATGAGCGGCGACCGGAACCGGATCGAGACGGAGATGCTGACGCTCGCCGCCGCGCGCGGGCCGGGCAAGACGATCTGCCCGTCCGAGGTCGCCCGCGCCATCGGCGGGCCGCATCCGGACGGGTGGGGGCCGCTGATGACGCCGATCCGCAAGGTGGCGGTGGCGCTGATGAAGGAGGGCCGGATCGTCATCACCCGCAAGGGCCGGCCGGTTGATCCGGACGATTTCCGCGGCGTCTACCGGCTGCGGCTGCCGGAGGCGGGCGAGGGCAGCATTTCGGGGATGTAGCCCGCGAGGCGGTAGGCGATCAGGCCGATCCATTCCTTCACCGCGAGGTCCGCGAGCCGCAGGCCATCGGCGAAGGAGCGGGAGATCGTGCGGTAGTCCCTTGCATCGCCGTCGCTGCGGTAATCGACCGGATAGGCCTCGGCTTCAAAGCCGACCTGCCGGAAGCAGCCGATGGACCGGGGCATGTGATAGGCCGAGGTCACGAGCAGCCAGCGCTCGCCGGCCTTCGGCGTCACCAGCCCCGCGGTGAGGACCGCGTTCTCCCGCGTGTTGCGGGAGGCGCCCTCATAGGTGACGCGCTCGTCCGGGATGCCGGCATTGCGGAAGAAGATGCGCGCGGCGTCGGCCTCGGACAGGTCGTCGGTGCGCACGATCTCGGCATGGCCGCCGGTGAAGACGATCCGCGCCTGCGGGTGGCGCCGGGCCAGAGCCAGCGCCTCCGTCATGCGCGAGGCCGCCTCGTTGAACGCAACCTGGCCTCGGCCGAAGCCGATGGCGCCGCCAAGGACGACGATGCCGTCCACCGGGCGGGGATCGTCCTGCGCCAGCTGCGGGAACCGGTCCTCCAGCGGCCGGACGAGGAGCGTCGCGGCGGGCGAGGCGCCCAGGATCAAGAGGCCGAGGATGCCGGTGACGCAGAGAACCCGCCCCAGCCGCCGCAGCCGCGTTCCCGTGAGGACGAGGCCGAGAAGGGCCATGAGGATCAGCAGGTTCGTCGGCGCCGCGACGATCCAGAGGATCTTGGACAGATAGAAGAACAAGGGCTCAGGCCTCCCGGGCGGGAAGCCTTAGCATGCCTGCCTTGCCGAAGGCTTGCCGCGCGAAGCTCAGGCCGCCTTGTCCCAGGCCGGGGCCCAGTCCGGGTCGATGATGCGGCCGTCCGGGCGTGCCAGGCCGGAAAGCGCCGCCATGTCCTCCTCCGCGAGCGCGAAGTCGAAGACCTGGAAATTCTCCTCGATGCGCCTGGGGTCCGCGGATTTGGGAATGGCGCAGACGCGCGGCTGCTGGATGTGCCAGCGCAGGATGATCTGGGCCGGGGTGCGCTGGAGGCGCCGGGCGATCTCCGTCACGACCGGGTCTTCCATCAGGCCGCCGCGGCCGAGCGGCGAATAGGACACGAAGGCGGAGTTGAAGCCCCTGACCGCCGCCAGGACGGCGTCCTGGTTCAGCATCGGATGGTATTCGCACTGGTTGGCGACGAGCGGCTCGGAGGCGAGGTCCACCGCCTGGCGCAGCATGTCGGCCGGGAAATTCGCGACGCCGATATGGCGGGCGAGCCCGTGCTTCTTCACCGCGCACAGCGCCCGGATGGATTCCGCCAGCGGGATGTCCTTGTTGGGCCAGTGGATCAGGATGAGGTCGGCATAGGAGACCGAGAGCCGCCGCAGGCTCGCCTCCGCCGAACGCTGCAGCGCGCCTTCGCCGATATCGGTCCACCAGACCTTGGTCGTCAGGAAGACATCCGCCCGGCGAAGGCCCGACCGGCGCAGGCCGCGCCCGACCTCCTCCTCGTTGCCGTACATGGCCGCGGTGTCGAGGTGCCGGTAGCCGACCTGAAGCGCATGGGAGACGGCCTCGACGCAGGTCGCCCCCTTCATCGGCCAGGTGCCGAGGCCAAGGACGGGGATGTCGGCTCCGTGGGCATGGACCGCCATTGGCTGCATGGCCTGATCTCCTGAAGGTTGTCCTTGGGGAACCCAGTCAGTGTAGGGGCGGGGGCGCCCGCGGCAAGGGCCGGGCGCTAGCGCGCCGCCGGGCGGCGCGGCTCCCCGCCTTCCAGCAGGCTGGCGAAATAGACGATGGCCTGGCGGTAGACGAGGCTGCGGTTCCATTCGCGCAGCACGTCGAAGTTCGGCGTGCCCTCGTGGTAGGGCTGGCCGCGCTTCCAGCCGCTGGAGGCGAGGAGGTTGGCGGTGGAGGCCAGCACGTCCGGCACCGAGCGGACGAGGTCGCGGCGGCCGTCGCCGTCGAAATCGACCGCGTATTTCAGGTGGTTGTCGGGGAGGAACTGCGTCTGCCCGAGTTCGCCCGCCCAGGCGCCGACCATCTCGTCGAGGGTGAGGTCGCCCTTGTCGACCAGCTCCAGCGCGGCGAAGAGGTGAGGGCGGAAGAAGTCCGACCGGCGGCAATCATAGGTCAGCGTCGCGAGCGAACGGATCACCGGGAGCTTGCCGGTGACGGCGCCGTAATCGGTCTCCATGCCCCACAGCGTGACGACGAGCTCCTTCGGCACCCCGAAGCGCTGCTCGACCCGGGCCAGGGTGCCGGCATGGACCCGCAGCATCTGCTTGCCCTTGGCGATCCGCCCGGACGAGACGCGGTTCTTGATGAACTGGTCGAAGGTCAGGCCGAAGGCTTTCCTCTGGCCCCTGTCGAGGCCGATGACCTTCGGGTCGTAGGTCAGGCCGTCCAGCGTCGCGGCGATGGTGCGCCGGGAGATGCCGCGGGATGCCGCCTCCGCCTTGGTGCGCTCCAGCCATTCGGCGAAGGAGGGGCCGGGGCCGCATTCGCGCCGGCGCTGGGCTTCGGCGGGCGAGGCAAGGCCGGCAAGCGCAGCGGCGGCGAGGGTGGCGGCCAGGACGAGGGCGCGCATCGGAGGCTCCTATCGACGGGGAAGACTAGGCACGGACGCGCCCGCCCGGCAACGCGGACACGAGCCGCTTCGTTCCACCCCCGCCCCGGCGATGGACAGGCCTGTCCAAAGGCCGTGGTCAGGCCTGTCCACGGAACGGTTCACTGCGTCTTGGCGAAGAGCTCCCGGCCGATCAGCATGCGGCGGATCTCGCTGGTTCCGGCGCCGATCTCGTAGAGCTTGGCATCGCGCAGGAGGCGCCCGGTCGGGTATTCGTTGATATAGCCGTTGCCGCCGAGCAGCTGGATCGCGTCAAGCGCAAGCTTCGTTGCCTTCTCGGCAGCATAGAGGATCGCGCCCGCAGCATCCTCGCGGGTCGTCTCGCCCCGATCACAGGCCTTGGCGACGGCGTAGACATAGGCCTTGCAGGCATTCATGCCGACATACATATCCGCAACCTTGCCCTGGACGAGCTGGAACTCGCCGATAGCCTGGCCGAACTGCTTGCGCTCGTGGATATAGGGCAGCACGACGTCCATGCAGGCCTGCATGATCCCGAGCGGCCCGGCGGCCAGGACGACGCGCTCGTAATCGAGGCCCGACATCAGGACCCGGACGCCCTTCCCGACCTCGCCGAGAACGTTATCCTCCGGGATTTCACAGTCCTCGAAGACAAGTTCGCAAGTATCGGAGCCGCGCATGCCGAGTTTGTCGAGCTTTTGCGCGGTGGAGAAGCCCTTCATGCCCTTTTCGACGATGAAGGCCGTAATACCTTTGGGCCCGGCGGCGGGGTCCGTCTTGGCATAGACTACCAGGGTTTCGGCGATCGGACCGTTGGTGATCCACATCTTGTTGCCGGTGAGGACATAGCGGTCGCCCTTCTTCTCGGCGCGGGTGCGCATGGAAACGACGTCCGAGCCCGACCCCGGCTCCGACATCGCCAGCGCGCCGACATGCTCGCCGGAGATCAGTTTCGGCAGGTATCTGCGCTTCTGCGCCTCGCTGCCGTTTCGGCGTAACTGATTGATACACAAGTTGGAATGGGCGCCGTAGGACAGGCCGACCGAGGCCGAGGCGCGGGAGACTTCCTCCACCGCGATGCAGTGCTCCAGATAGCCGAGGCCGGTCCCGCCATATTCCTCCTCCACCGTGATGCCATGGAGGCCGAGCGCACCCATTTCCGGCCAGAGGTCGCGGGGAAAAAGGTTCGACCGATCAATCTCTTCGGCCCGCGGCGCGATCTTCTCCTGGGCGAAGCCGCGCACCGTGTCGCGGATCGCGTCGGCGGTCTCGCCGAGATCGAAATCGAGGAAGCGGGGGGCATTGGCGAGCATGCTGGGCTCCGGCGTTCATCCCTGTCGGTGCTTGTATAGGCGCACGCTCCGATGCTGTCAGCGCCAGGTTCCGTGCGTCTTTCGGCGGACCGGTTGCGCCGCGCGCGGCCAGCTCGTGCCTTAGCGCGGCATTAAGCGGAGAGCCGGTAATTTCCTCATACCGATGAATGCGATGCCCGATCCGTCCGCCGCCGAGGCCGATCCGACCGACCCGCCGGCGCTCGCCGCACGGCTGAAGCGCCTCCTTGCGGGCGGGGCGGTGTCGGGCTTCCTCGTGCGGGTGGCTGCCGCCGGCATCGGCTATGTGCTGCAGATCGCGCTGGCGCGGCTGATCGGCGTCGAGGAATACGGTGTCTTCGCGCTCGCCTGGGTGCTCGTGGCAGTCGGCGGCTTCTCCGCCTGCCTCGGCCTCAGCCAGGCTGCCGTGCGCTTCCTCCCCGTCTATGGCGAGCGCGGCGCGGAAGCGCTGCGGGCCGGTTTCCTGCGCGACAGCACCCTCGTCGTCTGCCTGGCCGGAACCCTTCTCGCGGCCCTCGGCGGTCTTGCCGTCTGGCTCGACCCGCCTTCCGGCGGGCTCGCGCCGTTCTTTCTGGCCGCGGCCTGCGTGCCGGTCTTTGCCTATCAGGATCTCCTGGAGGGCTATGCGCGCGCCCATGGCTGGGTGCGCCTCGCGCTCGTCCCGCCCTACATCCTGCGCCAGGGCGCGCTGCTCGTCGTCGCCATGGGCGCCATGGCGGCCGGTGCGCCGGCGGATGCCACGACGGCCATGGCGGCGGCGCTGGCGGCGACGGTCGTGGCGACGCTGGTCCAGCACGTCCTGGTCCGCAAGGCGCTGGCGGCGCCGCCTGTCGTGCCGCAGCGGGAACGGGGCGTCTGGGCCCGGTCGGCGCTCACGGTCTTCCTGGCCGACGGCGCGCAGATGCTGCGCTCCTATGCCGACGTGCTGATCGTCGGCGCGCTGGCGCCGGCGGCCACCGTCGCGGTCTATTTCGCCGCGACGCGCGTCGCGGCGCTGCTCGGTTTCGTTGAATATGCCATGGGCGCCATCGCGGCGCACCGCTTCTCGCGCCTCGGCGAGCGTGGCGATCCGGCGGCGCTTGGCGCCTATGCACGCAAGACCGCCCTCGTCACATTCTGGCCGACGCTCGCCGCCGCCATATTGCTCTCGGCGGCGGCGCCGCTGATCCTTTCGTTGTTCGGTTCGGGCTTCGCCGAAGGGGCGAATGCGGTGGCGGTCCTGGCGGCGGGATACGCGATCCGCGCCGCAGTCGGCCCTGCCGACGATCTGCTCGTCATGCTGGGCCGGGAGCGCCATGCCTTCCTTGCCCAGGCAGCCGGTCTGGCGACGAACGCCGCCGCCGCTTTCGCCCTCGTGCCGGATTACGGGATCATCGGAGCCGCCGCCGCCGCGTCGCTGGCGCTTGCCGTCACCACGGCCGGTCTCGCCATCGGCGCCTGGCCGAGCCTGAAAGGCAGGCTGTCGTGAGCGGACCGGTCGAGACGGGCTGGCAGGAACCCGCCGCGCTGCTTGCCGCCGACCGGGAGGGCTGGCGCGATCTGCTCATGCGCGCGGTGGAGCCCAACCCCTTCTACGACCACGCCTTTGCGGGCGCCGTCCACGCGCACCTGCCGGGTCACGATGCGATGCGTATCGTCACCGCGCGGCGCGACGGGCAGCTGATCGGCCTTTTCCCGCTCATGCCTCTGCCGCCGGCGCGGGGCGGTCTGCCGGGTCTGGGCCTCTGGATGGGGCTATGGAACCCGTTCGTCACGTCGGGCCTGCCGCTGCTGGATCGCGCTCAGGCGCCGGAGGCCTGGATGGCCATGTCGGCCCGGCTCCACGCGGAGGGCGTGCGTCAGATCGTGATGCCGCTTTTGCCGTCGGACCATGGCGGCCTCGCCGCGCTGCAGGCGGGCTGGGACGCCCTCGGCGTCGCGCCGTTTGAGGTTGCGCGCCACCAGCGCCCCGCGATCGAAAGCCCGCTCGACCCGAAGGCCTATCGCGCCCGCTATTCCAAGAAGCGCCGGCGCAATGTGGAAGGGCGCGTACGCCTCGCGGACAAGCTGGGCACGGTGACCGCTGGAACGTTCCGCGGCGCGGACGAGCCGGGCGCGGCCGCGACGTTCGAGGCGTTTCTCGCCCTGGAGGCCAGCGGCTGGAAGGGCGCGGCGGGGACCGCGCTCGCGTCCCGGCCCGAGACGCTGGACTTCGCCCGAGAGGTGTTCCGCAGGGGCGGCCCGCTGGTCCACATCGACGTGCTGGAGAATGCCGGCCGCGCCGTCGCCGCCAACTTCAACCTCGTCGTCCCAGGCGCGCTGTTCGCCTTCAAGAGCGCCTATGACGAGCGCGAATCCGCGCTCGGCCCCGGCGTCGTGCTGGACCACCACCTCCTGTGCCAGGTGCTGGAAGGCGCCTATCCGCGTGCCGATTCCTGCGCGGACGAGACCCATCGGCTGATGGGCGAATGGCTGGAGCGGGAGACGGTCGTGACGCTGGTCCTGCCGACCTCCGCCGCCGAGCCGGCATGGCGGACGGCACTCGCGCGGCTGGCGGTGACGACGGCGTGGAAAGCGCGCCTGGCGGCGAAAGCCGGAATCGCCCGCCTGCGGCCGAAGGCCTGAGCGCGCGGCCTATTTCTGGCGGCACAGGCCCCGGCGCTCCAGCACGTGGCGGAGCCTGGGATCGCAATCGGTGGCGAGGAACGACTGCCAGTCGCGCTCCGAGCCGTAGAAGGCGTTGCGATCGACATCGCCGACGATGCCGGGCACGCGGCCGGTCGTGGTGTACTGCCAGAACATCCAGTTCTCGCGGCCCCGGTAGCGCTCGGAGGGCTCGGCGGCGGTGCTGCGGATCCAGAACGGATAGTCCTCCAGCTCGCCCTCCAGGATCTCCTGGTGGAACGTGATGTCGGTGTAGATGATCGGGCGCTTGCCCGTATGGGCTTCCATGGCATCCAGCATGGTCCGGATCATCTGCAGGGCCTGGTCGCGCGGCACCTTGCGCGGACAATTGCGCGAATGGCCGTTCCATTCCACGTCCAGCACCGGGGGCAGGGCAGTCGGATCGGCCGGTACGGTGCGGCGGAACCAGTCGGCCTGCTCGTGGGCGGGCCGGCACCAGAACACGAAGTGGTAGGCCCCGCGCGGCACGCCGGCACGGGCGGCGCCGACCCAGTTCTCCAGGAAGCGCTCGTCCGAATGGTCGCCGCCTTCGGTCGACTTGATGAAGGCGAATTTCGTGCCTGCGGCGCGTACCGCGTTCCAGTCGATCTGGCGCTGCCATTTCGACACGTCGATGCCGTGGACCGGCAGCGTATGGGCCCGCGCGACCCCGGAATGGGGGCGGGCATCGCCCTTGAGGGGATAGCGGTCAGGAACGGCCGAGCAGCCGGCCATGGCGGCGACAGCGAGGCCAAGCGCGGCGCGCGCCAAGAGGCGCGGCAAGGAGCGGGGAGAATGGGACGCGACCATGATAGCGACCATTCGGCCGAAATCGTTGAGCTTCCGTTTACGATAGGCCGAGCCAGAGCGTCGCGATGCCCAGCACGGACAGGAAGCTGATCACATCCGTGATGGTCGTGACGAAGGGGCCGGACGACACGGCCGGATCGACGCCCAAGCGATTGAGAGCCAGGGGGATGACGATCCCGCCGAGGCCCGCCGCCATGAGGACGGTGGTCATCGCCAGGGCGACCACGACGCCGAGGTCCGCCAGCCGGAACCAGCTGGCCGCCAGGACGCCGACGATGAGCGCGAAGACCAGGCCGTTGATCAGGCCGACCGTCATCTCGCGCCGCACGACACGCCAGGAATTGGCGCGGGTCAGCTCGCGGGTGGCGATGGCGCGGACGGCGACCGTCATGGTCTGGGTGCCCGCATTGCCGCCCATGGAGGCGATCACCGGCATGACGACCGCGAGCGCCACCAGCTTCTCGATGGCGTTCTCGAACATGCTGATGACGCTCGCCGATACGAGCGCCGTCAGCAGGTTCGCCACGAGCCAGGGAAAACGGCTTTTGACGATGTCGAACACCTTGTCCGACAGCTCCTCGTCGCTCGCGACGCCGCCGAGTGCCTTCAGGTCCTCGTCGGCCTCCTCGTCGATGACGTCCACGACGTCGTCGACCATGAGCACGCCGACCAGGCGCTCCGTCTCGTCGACCACCGGTGCCGAAACGAGGTTGTAGCGCTGGAAGACGCGGGCGGCGTCCTCCTGATCCTGCGTGACCGGGATGCGGTGGCGGTCGTCCACCAGGATCTCGTTGATCTTCACCGGCCGCTTGCTGCGCAGCAGAGCGTCGAGCGGCACGGAGCCGACAAGCTTGTGAGCCGGGTCGATGACGAAGATCTCGTAGAAGCGCTCGGGCAGGTTCGGCGTCTCGCGCATGTAATCGATCGTCTGCCCGACGCTCCAGAACGGGGGCACGGCGATGAGCTCGGTCTGCATGAGGCGCCCGACGGAGTCCTCCGGATAGTCCAGACTGCGCTGGAGGACGAGGCGCTCCAGCGCCGGCAGCCGCTCCAGGACCTCGGCCTTGTCGGCGTCGTCCAGGTCCTCGAGAATGTAGACGGCATCGTCGGAATCGAGCTCGCGGACGCCTTCGGCCAGTGCCTCGTTGGGGATCTGCTCCAGCAGTTCCTCGCGGACGGCGTCGTCGATCTCGGTGAGCGCGGCGAAGTCGAAATCCGCGCCCATGAGGGCGACGAAGCGCGGGCGGTCCTCGGCTTCCAGCGCTTCGATGAGCGCGCCCATATCCGCTTCGTGAAGATCGCCGCAGAGCGCGCGCAGGGCCTCGGCATCGCTGGAGGCGATCAGCGCCTCGGTGCGCTCGACGAAGGCATGCGACAGCTCGCCCTCCGGCTCGCGGAAGGCGATCTGCGCGTCTTCGGGCGCGGCCGTCATGTCTTCGGCATCGGCCATGAATCGTCCGGTCCGGGCTGATCGGCGGGGAGGCGGGAACGCTCTTCCTTCTAGGTCCGTCCCCGCGGCGGTTGCAATGCCGTAACGGCGCTTGTCACGGTCTTTCGACGCCGGTTGCATCACTTCGATGACAGGAACAAGGCATGCGCCGCTCCGCAGGCGTCATTTGACGTAGGCCCGATCACTGAATCGCGAGATAGGCTCCCGGCGGGGCAGCCAAACGGAACGGGGGCGAAGCGGGAGCGTTGGAACCGCCATGATGGAAGAGACACCCGAAACGCCGCCCGTTGGGAAAGAGGCGCGCGAATCCGCCCGGCTCGGCGCCACCGTCAGCGGTGGTCCGGAAGACCTGAAGCGTCATGACGACATCTTTTTCGCGGCCGTGCAGACGACGCGGATGCCGATGATCGTCACCGATCCGCACAAGCCGGACAATCCGATCGTGTTCGCCAACGGGGCGTTCCTCGGCCTAACCGGCTACACGCTGGAGGAGATCGTCGGCCGCAATTGCCGGTTCCTGCAGGGGCCGGAGACGGATCGAGGTACCATCGATCAGGTTCGGAACGCGATCGAGCGGCGCGAGGAATTCGCGGCCGAGATCCTGAACTACCGCAAGAACGGCTCAAGCTTCTGGAACGCGCTGTTCATCAGCCCGGTCTATGACCGCGAGGGCAACCTCATCTATTTCTTCGCCTCGCAGCTCGACGTGAGCCGGCGGCGGGATGCCGAGGACGCCCTGCGCCAGTCGCAGAAGATGGAGGCGCTCGGCCAGCTCACCGGCGGCATCGCGCATGATTTCAACAACCTGTTGCAGGTCGTGATCGGCTATTCCGACGTGCTCAAGCGCGCCCTGGAGATGGACGGCGAGCCGCGGCTCAACCGGGCGGTGGACAACATCGCGGCGGCGGCCCGGCGCGGCGCCACGCTGACACAGCAGCTTCTCGCCTTTGCGCGCAAGCAGCGCCTGGAAGGGCGTACGCTCAACCTCAACACGCTGGTGGAGAACCTGCGGGACATGACCGGGCGAACGCTGGGCGAGCACATCCATGTCGCCCTGAAGCTCGACCCCGAACTGGCGAATTGTCGGCTGGACCCCGTCCAGGCGGAACTGGCGATCCTCAACCTGCTCATCAACGCCCGTGATGCTATGCCGGCGGGCGGCGGGCTCACCATCTCCACCGAGAACCGTCTGATCGAGGACGGCGATTCCGTCCTGTTCGGCAATCTGGAACCCGGCCGCTATGTGTGCCTGTCGATCTCCGATACCGGCACGGGCATGACGCCTGACCTGCTCAAGCGGGTGATGGAACCCTTCTTCACCACCAAGGAGGAGGGAAAGGGCACGGGGCTTGGCCTCTCCATGGTCTATGGCTTCGTGAAGCAGTCCGGCGGCACGGTGCGCATCTATTCGGAGCCCGGCGAAGGCACGACGGTGAAGATCTTCGTGCCTGCGACAGACATGGCGATGGAACGCCCGGTCTCCGAGCGGACCTATGGCGAACGCAGAGGCGGTACGGAGACGATCCTCGTCGTGGAGGACCGCGAGGACGTGGCGGAGCTCGCAACACTGATGCTGCGGGACATGGGGTACCACGTCCTCAACGCCACCAACGGGCGCAATGCCCTGGCCGTCGTCGAGGAGAACGAGGGAATCGACCTGATCTTCTCCGACATGATCATGCCCGCCGGAATCAACGGCGTCGTGCTGGCACGCGAAGCCCGCAAGCGACGGCCCAAGATCAAGGTCCTGCTCACCACAGGCTACGCCGAAGCCTCGCTGGAGCGCCGCGACATGGGCGGCAGCGAGTTCGACATCATCAGCAAGCCCTATACGCGGAGCGAGCTTGCCCGGAAGATCCGGCTCGTCCTGGAAGGGCCGACTGGGGTGGGGTAGGGTGCTGGTGCACAGCACCATACGTCACGAAGGGCATGTCAATAAGCGAACGGGGCGGGCATTGGCCGAACGGAAGTCTGTTCAATTGTCGCGCCTGCGGACGATTGGCTTTTCCCTCTGGGATCCGATCGGGCTGATAGGCCCCTCCGGCAAACCCCCTTCCGGTGCGGAGAACGAGTATGACAGCTACTTGATGGAGGTTGTCGGCATGTTGCGGAATGGCCGACCGCACGCCGAATGCAGCAAGCTCCTGATGGAAGCGGAAGCCGATCACATGGGTATGCGTGGACGTCGCGACGTCGACAAGCGTGCGAACAAAACAGTTCAGGCAATCGATGCATATCTGAGGGAGCTGGGCTGACCACAAGACGATTGCATCGGTTCTGACGGGAGTCCTTGAGGCTGATCGATGATTGGACGCGTGCTGAAGCGTATTTTTCCCCGTGACGTTCGGCAGGTCATCTCAAACGACCGAGACGTTCCGATACACGTCCTCTTGGAGCCTTGGGCCGACAGATATGTGGTCCTGCCTGGCCAGATGCTGACAGTAAACTACGGGCGGCTCCCGCACGGCGAGTTCATCGAGTTCTGCTTGGCTGCAGACGCTGAGCTGAGAATCTGGCCGCCTGGAAACAAGCGTCCTGAAGCGGCCATCGACGGAAGGCCCGTACAAAGCTGGCAGCGGGCAAACGTCTAGATCGTATAAAAAGCCGACCTACCTGAAGGTCGATTTGATGGTGCGGCCAAGAGGACTCGAACCTCCACCCCTCTCGGGACTAGCACCTCAAGCTAGCGCGTCTACCAGTTCCGCCATGGCCGCTTGCCGGGGAGGGACGCGAATGGTCCGTTCCGAAAGCGAGCGGGGTCTAACAGATCGATTTCGCGGAAACAAGTGCGCTCGCGCGCTCGGCCCAAAGCGGGCAGTCAGCCGGCGCGGAGCGAGTCCAGATCGGTGCCCGCCAGCGATTCCGCGACGGAGCGCACCTGGTCGGGCTTGCGGATGATCTCGGTGATCTCCACCGATATGTCCTCGCCGTTGACGACGACCTGGCCGCGCGCGATGGGATAGTTGTTGGCGAGGATCTCGACCTCGTCGTTGGCCCCGGTCTCCAATTCGACCACGGAGCCGCGGCCCATGCGGAGCATGCGATGGATCGGCATGTGCGCGCGTCCGAGAACGACCGTCACCTCGACAGTCACCGTCTCGACCGATGCGCTCAATGATGCCTCCCTCGCCGGCATCCGAAAGGACAGAACGCCGCCCGATGACTAGATCGGATCATGGTGAACCGTTGGTTAACGCCGGCTTGCCGCGCCTGTCCCGCGCCGCCGATGCGTCCTTGATGCGCATTGCCGGACCGCCGGTCGAGTGGGCGGTGTCCGAAGGGCTGGTTCCTTATGAGGAAGCAGTGGCGGAGATGGAGGCGCGGGCGGCCGCGATCGCGGCGGGCGAAGCGCGCGAGCGCGTCTGGCTGGTCGAGCATCCGCCGCTCTATACGGCCGGCACGTCGGCGGACGATGCCGACCTCGTCGAGCCCGGGCGTTTTCCGGTGCACCGGACGGGGCGGGGCGGCCAGTACACCTATCACGGACCGGGCCAGCGCGTGGCCTATGCGATGCTCGACCTGACGCGCCGGCGCCAGGACCTGCGCCTCTACGTGGCGGCGCTGGAAGACTGGCTCATCGGCACGCTTGAGCGGTTCAACGTGCGTGGCGAACGCCGGGAGGACCGGGTCGGCGTCTGGGTGCGGCGGCCCGACAAAGGGCCGGGCGTCGAGGACAAGATCGCCGCGATCGGCATCCGCGTACGACGCTGGGTGACCTACCACGGCATCGCGCTCAACGTGGAGCCGGACCTTTCCCATTTCACGGGCATTGTGCCCTGCGGGGTCTCCGCGCACGGGGTCACCAGCCTTGTCGATCTGGGGCAGATCGTGAGCCTGCCCGAGGTCGACATGATGCTGCGCGCCGAGTTCGAGCGGGTGTTCGGCCCCACGATCGACGGCTAGAGGCCGCGCAAGGGAGACGTTCATGGGCCTGTTCGACGCGCTGTTGGGGCATGGCAGCGACATCGCGCCCGAGCAGGCGCGCAAGGAGCTCGACGAGATCCTCCTGCCGGGCGAGGAGATCAAGCTCGCCTTCAAGGTCGTGCGCGATCTCTATGTCTTCACGGAGAAGCGGATGATCCTCGTGGACCGCCAGGGCCTGACCGGCCGCAAGGTCGAGTATCTCGTCGTGCCGTACCGCGCGATCAACGCCTATTCCATCGAGAGCGCCGGCACGTTCGACCTCGATTCGGAGCTGAAAATCTGGATATCGGGCCGCTCCGAGCCGATTGCGCGCTCGCTGCGCAAAGGCGCCAATATCCGCGGCATCCAGGCCGCCATCGCCGCCGCGCTCTAGCCGTCCGCTGGCATCGCCCCGATCCGCTTAACCGCATCTTCACCATGCGGAAGGCACCGTTTCCCAGGGCTGGGCCACTCCTTCTGGGGGACGATAATCATGATCAGGATCGCAACCATCGCCGCCACCGCCATGCTGCTGGCCGCCTGCACGACGACCGAGGGGCGGATCGCCGGCGGCGCGGCCGGCGCTGGGGCAGGCGCTCTCATCGGCGGGCCCATCGGCGCGATTGCCGGGGGCGCGGTCGGCGTCATCGCCGGGCCCACCGTGACCGGAACCATCAACAAGCATCAATAGCGGCGAGGCGCGTGCGGTCACGACCGGACGCGCTTCGACCTCTCGCGCATTGCCGCGCGGAGCGCGCGCAGCCATAACCGCACGAAAGTCCTTCGGGAGGGACGCGTGCCGGTCCTGACGTCGCAATTCGATCGTAGCAGCGCGGATGCGCGCGCCAACGCAGAGGCCTGGAACGGGCTGCGCGAGGAGCTCGCGGGCCGCCGCGCGGCCGTCGCGCAGGGCGGTCCGCCGAAGGCGCGCGAACGGCATGTCGGCCGCGGCAAGCTCCTGCCGCGCGAACGCGTCACCCGGCTGCTCGATCAGGGCTCGCCGTTCCTGGAGATCGGCGCGCTTGCCGCGTTCGGCATGTACGGCGAGGATATCCATGCGGCCGGCATGATCGCCGGCATCGGCCGCGTCGAGGGGCGCGAGGTGATGGTGGTCTGCAACGACTCCACCATCAAGGGCGGCACCTATTACCCGATGACGGTGAAGAAGCACTTGCGGGCGCAGGAGATCGCCCGCGAGAACCGGCTTCCCTGCATCTATCTCGTCGATTCGGGCGGGGCGAACCTGCCGCACCAGACCGAGGTCTTCCCGGACCGGGAGCATTTCGGCCGGATCTTCTACAACCAGGCGACCCTCTCAGCGGCGCGCATCCCGCAGATCGCCGTCGTCATGGGCTCGTGCACCGCGGGCGGAGCCTATGTCCCGGCCATGTCCGACGAGACCGTCATCGTGCGCCGGCAGGGCACGATCTTCCTCGGCGGCCCGCCGCTGGTGAAGGCGGCAACGGGCGAGGTCGTCTCGGCCGAGGACCTCGGCGGCGCGGACGTCCATGCCCGCTTGTCCGGCGTCGCGGATCATTACGCGGCGGATGACGTCCACGCCCTCTCCATCGCCCGGCGCATCGTCGCGAACCTCAACGGGGTGAAGCGCACCGACATCGCCCTGTCGGAGCCCCTGAACCCCGCGCTGGACGAGGACGATCTGGAGGCTTTGGTCCCGACGGACCTGAAGAAGCAGTACGACATCCGCGAGGTCATCGGCCGCCTGGTGGACGGCTCGGAATTCGACGAGTTCAAGCGGCTCTACGGCACGACGCTGGTGACCGGCTTCGCGCGGATCTGGGGCATGCCGGTCGGCATCATCGCCAATAACGGCATCCTGTTTTCCGAATCGGCGCTGAAGGGCGCGCATTTCATCGAGCTGTGCTGCCAGCGGCGCATTCCGCTCCTGTTCCTCCAGAACATCTCCGGCTTCATGGTCGGCCGGCAATATGAGGCGGGCGGTATCGCCAAGGATGGCGCCAAGCTGGTGACGGCGGTCGCGAGTGCGCGGGTGCCGAAAATCACGGTCCTGGTCGGCGGGTCCTTCGGCGCCGGCAATTACGGGATGTGCGGCCGGGCCTACAGCCCCCGCTTCCTGTTTGCCTGGCCTAACAGCCGTATCTCCGTCATGGGCGGCGAACAGGCGGCGAGCGTGCTCGCCACCGTCCGGCGTGACAATATCGAGGCTGAAGGCAAGACCTGGTCGGCCGAAGAGGAAGAGGCGTTCAAGGCGCCGATCCGTGCCAAGTACGAGGAAGAGGGCTCACCCTACCACGCGACCGCGCGGCTCTGGGACGATGGCATCATCCTGCCCTCGGAGACGCGGCGCGTGCTGGGTCTTGCGTTTTCGGCCTGTCTCAACGCGCCGGTGGAGGAGACGGATTTCGGCGTCTTCCGGATGTAAGCGCAGCCTTGCGCTGACGCAGCGGAACCGCGGTGCGGGCTGAAGCGTTGCCCTCCCGAATGTCCCAACGGGAGACCTGCACCATGAAGAAGATCCTGCTTGCCGCTGCGGCGGTCATGGCTTTCGGCACCTATAGCGCCACCGCTCAGGACGTCGGCGTTCGCATTGGGCCGGACGGCGTGCGCATCGGCTCCGAGCCGCGCCGCGAGCGCATCATCGTCCGCGACCGCGAGCCCGACCGCGTGATCGTGCGCGAGCGCCGCTCGCCCCGCAGCTGGGAGACCACCGGCACGGTCGGCTGCCGCACGGTGACGACGCGCCGCGTCAACCGCTACGGCGAGACGGTCGTGACGCGCGAGCGCCGCTGCTAATTGTCGCTAACGCGACAGCTGTAAAAAAGGGCCGGGGAAACCCGGCCCTTTTTTCGTGTCTTCCTACGTCATCGTGCTGTCCGGGCACGGAATGCGCGCTCGGCGCAGACAAATGCGCGCGCAAAGGTTTTAAAACCGAGCCGCAATCCTCATAAAGGGTCCATGCCGCATCACACGCCCCTCATCGCCACCATCTGCGCCGGTCTCGTCTTCGCATTCGTCCTGGGAGCCGTTGCGCAGCGCCTGCGAATTTCCCCGCTCGTGGGATATCTCCTTGCCGGCGTCTTCGTCGGGCCGTTCACGCCCGGTTTCGTCGCAGACCAGACGCTGGCCAACGAACTCGCCGAAATCGGCGTGATCCTCCTGATGTTCGGCGTCGGCCTGCATTTCTCGCTGAAGGACCTCCTGTCCGTCCGCGCGATCGCGATTCCCGGCGCCGTCGTGCAGATGGCCACTGCCACAGGGCTGGGCCTCGGCCTCGCCATGCTGCTCGGATGGTCCATCGGGGCGGGTCTCGTCTTTGGCCTGGCGCTATCGGTCGCGTCCACCGTCGTGCTGCTGCGCGCTCTCCAGGAGCGCCGCATCGTCGAGACCGAGAAGGGGCGCATCGCCGTCGGCTGGCTGATCGTGGAGGACCTGGCGATGGTCCTCGCCCTCGTCCTCATCCCCGCTTTTGCCAGCATCGGCGCCGGGGGCATCTCCGGCGGCGCGGAAATCGGCAAGGTCATAGGCCTCACGCTGGGCAAGGTTCTGGCCTTCGGCATCGTGATGCTGGTGATCGGCCGCCGGCTGATCCCCTGGATCCTGCACTGGGTCGCCCATACCGGATCGCGTGAGCTCTTCCGGCTGGCGGTCCTCGCCATCGCGCTCGGTGTCGCGTTCGGCGCCGCCAACCTCTTCGGCGTGTCCTTCGCGCTCGGCGCCTTCTTCGCCGGCATGATCCTCAACGAATCGCCGCTCAGCCACCGCGCCGCCCAGGAGACGCTGCCGCTGCGCGACGCCTTCGCGGTGCTGTTCTTCGTCTCCGTCGGCATGCTCTTCGACCCCGGCATCCTGCTCCGCGAGCCGCTGCCGATCCTCGCCACGGTCGCGATCATCATCGTCGGCAAATCGGTGGCCGCTTTCTTCATCGTCCGGGCCTTCGGGCATCCGCCCGGCACGGCCATGACCATCTCCGCGAGCCTCGCCCAGATCGGCGAGTTCTCGTTCATCCTGGCGGGCCTTGGCGTATCGCTGGCCATCCTGCCGGAGCGCGGCCGTGACCTTATCCTGGCCGGCGCCATCATCTCGATTCTCGCCAATCCGGTGGTCTTCCACCTCGTCGACCTGATCCGCGAGCGGTCCGCACGGCGCTCCGAGGCCGAGCAGGCGAGGCCCGGCGAGGCCACGGCCGAGCCCGAGGAGGACGCGCCGCTGCCGGCCGTCGACATGAGCGGTCACACTGTTCTGGTCGGTTTCGGGCGCGTCGGAAGCCTTGTCGGCTCGGCGCTTCGTGCCAAGGGGGCGCCGCTTCTCGTCATCGAGCGCAGCGACCGCATCGTCGGCTCCCTGCGCCAGCAGGGCTATGAGGTGCTGCCCCAGCTGGACGAACCCGCCGAGATCGTGCGCGTCGCCAATGTCGCCCAGGCGTCGCGCCTCATCCTGGCGGTGCCGGAAACCTTCGAGGCCGGCCAGATCGTGGAGAAAGCGCGGGCGGTGAACCCTGCCGTCCCGATCATCGCGCGTGCCCATTCCGACGAGGAGGTGCGCTACCTGTCCGATCTCGGTGCGACCGAGATCGTGATGGGCGAGCGCGAGATCGCCCGGGCGATTCTCGGCCATATGGGGATCGCCGATGCCATGCCGGCTCCCGCACCGGTGCCGCCGGCACCCGTCGCGGACGCGGACGGTGCCGCATCTCCCCCCGCGTCGCCGACCGGCCCGGGGCCGACGCCGGACAATCCGCCGCCGAAGGATTCCGCTTCACCTTGACCGGGCGCGCCCTATCCTGAGCCGTGCAGCCGGGCGGGCGATTCCCTCAAGCCCGACGGGGCGCACGCGTTGAGCAGGGGGCTCCATGGCAGGCAACGGCAAGGTCGCGCTGGTGACGGGCGCGGGCTCCGGGATCGGACGGGCGGTCGCCCTGGCATTCCTGGCACAAGGCTGGTCGGTGGTTTTGGCCGGCCGGGACCGCGACAAGCTGGACGCGACGGCGCGCCAGGCTGGCCAGGATACGAGCCGGGCCCTCGCCGTTGAGACCGATATCCGCGATCCGCAATCGGTGACCGACCTGTTCGACGGTTGCGTCGAATGGTTCGGCCGGCTCGACGTCCTGTTCAACAATGCGGGGGTGAGCCCGCCGGCGGCCTCGGTCGCGGACTGCGCTCTGGACGACTGGCGCGCCGCCATCGACACCAACGTGACCGGCGCGTTCCTCTGCGCCCAGGCGGCGATGCGGGTGATGCGCGCCCAGGACCCAAGGGGCGGGCGCATCATCAACAACGGCTCCATCGCGGCCCAGTCGCCCCGGCCGCTCTCTGCGGCCTACACGACGTCCAAGCACGCCATTACCGGCCTCACGCGGTCCATCGCGCTGGACGGGCGGGCGGACGACATCGCCTGCGGGCAGATCGATATCGGCAATGCCGGCACCGAGCTTCTGTCCGGCATCTATGCCTCGGCCGCCGCCAGGGGGCAGCAGACGGACCCGGTCATGGACGTGGAGAACGCGGCGCGCTCCGTGCTCCACATGGCGAGCCTTCCGCTCGACGCCAACGTGCTCTTCATGACCGTTATGGCCACCAAGATGCCCTTTGTCGGACGCGGATGAGAGCCTTGCGAGAGGCCCGGTGGCTGGCTCCGGTCCCGCCGGAGCGCGAGCCGCACCAGTTCCGGCTGACGATCTGGGCAATGGTCGCCGGGATCGTGATCTTCGCCGCCTCCGTGGTGACCTGGGGTGTTGCCAGCGGCAACCGCCAACTCACCAAGGATGGGATCGACTGGGTCTACGACGTCGTCATCTACGCCGTCGCGGCGATCATCTACGGCCGCGACGACCGGGCGGAGCGCCTGGCCTCCGTCGTCATCGCCGTCGCCATCGCGGTGGCCGGGTTCCACACCCTCTACGACCTGTGGGACAAGATCGAGAATCCGCGTCCCATCGTGATCGAGGCCCTTGGCTTCACGGCGGGGACGGTCATCATCATAGCCTATCTGTGCGCAGGCGCGATGTACCGGTTCCGGGACACGACGAACGCCCTCGTCATGGCCACCTGGCTGTCCTCGCGCAACGACGCCATCAAGGTGACCGGCTTCGCGCTGCTGATCTTCGCCGTGCGCGTTGCACCGGTGCGCTGGCCGGAATACGCACTCGACCTCCTAGGCGCGGGCCTGAACTTTCAGGCAGCATGGCTCATCCTCAGACAGGCGCGCCATCCCGCGCCCACCCGGCAGGGAGACGCGTCGCGTGCTTGAATCGGTCCTCATCGCGAACAGGGGCGAAATCGCCTGCCGGATCATCCGGACGGCCCGCCGGCTGGGGCTGCGCACGATCGCGGTGCATTCCGACGCGGACGCGGAAGCGCCTTTCGTCGCCATGGCGGACGAGGCCTACCGGATCGGGCCGGCGCCGGCCGCCGAGAGCTATCTGCGCATCGACGCCATCCTGGAGGCGGCCCAGCGATCGCACGCGGCCTCGATCCATCCCGGCTACGGCTTCCTCTCCGAGCGGGCGGAATTTGCCGAAGCCTGCGCCGCTGCCGGGATCGTCTTCGTCGGCCCGCCGGCTTCCGCCATCCGGGCCATGGGCCTGAAGGACGCGGCCAAGGCGCTGGTCGAGAAGGCGGGTGTTCCGGTCGTTCCGGGCTATCACGGCGAGCGTCAGCAGCCGGACTTCCTGCGCCAGAAGGCTTACGAGATCGGCTACCCGGTCCTGATCAAGGCGGTGGCGGGCGGCGGCGGCAAGGGCATGCGCCGCGTCGACAAGCAGACCGATTTCGACGCGGCGCTGGAGAGCGCGCAGCGCGAGGCATCTAGCGCGTTCGGCGATCCGCGCGTGCTGGTGGAGAAATACGTGCTGTCGCCGCGGCACGTGGAGGTCCAGGTCTTCGCGGACACTCATGGCAACGTCGTCCACCTGTTCGAGCGCGATTGCTCGCTGCAGCGCCGGCACCAGAAGGTCATCGAGGAGGCGCCGGCTCCCGGCATCACGGCGGAGGTCCGCGAAGCCATGGGGCGGGCGGCGGTCGAGGCGGCGCGGGCCGTCGGCTATGCGGGCGCGGGAACGGTGGAGTTCATCGCCGACGGCCGCGAGGGCCTGAAGGCGGATCGATTCTACTTCATGGAGATGAACACCCGGCTCCAGGTGGAACATCCGGTGACCGAGGAGATCACGGGGCTCGATCTCGTCGAGCTGCAGTTCCGGGTTGCCGCCGGGGAGCGGCTGCCCTTCGCCCAGGAGGACCTGGCAATCAACGGCCACGCGGTCGAGGCACGGCTCTACGCGGAGGATCCGGAGAAGGGCTTCCTGCCGTCGACGGGCCGGCTGTGGGCGCTGCGGCTTCCGGAGGGCGATGGGGTGCGCATCGATACGGGCGTCGAGGAGGGCGGTACCGTGACGCCGTTCTACGATCCGATGATCGCCAAGGTCATCGCCCATGGCGCGACCCGCGACGAGGCGCTCGACCGGCTGTCTCAGGCGCTGGCTTCCACCCTTGTGGCCGGGCCGAAAACGAATGCGCGCTTCCTTCGGGCGCTGGCGGACGCGGAGGGCTTCCGCGCTGGCGCCTTCGACACCGGTTTCATCGACCGCAACCTGGAGGAACTCGGCGCCGTGGTCCGCACTGCCGATCCGGCTGCCATTGCCGCCGCGGCGCTGGCGCTCGTGGACCGGGAGGCCGCGCGGGTGGCGGATGCCGCCGTGGCGCGGGGCGAGGCGCTCGCCTCGCCGTGGTGGGCGGATGACGGATTCCAGCTCGTCGGCCGGCGGGCCACCGGCTTGCCGCTCGCGGTCGACGGCGAGCGGCTTGACGTCCTCCTGTCCTTCGAGGACGGGGCAGCACGGATTGGCATCCCCGACCGTCCGCTCGCTGAGGGCGAGCATGACGTCACCCTGGTCGAGGCGGGGGAGGCGATGATCGCGGTCGCCGACGGACGGCAGGTCCAGGTCGCGCTGCACGACCCGTTCGCGGTCGACCTCGATCATCTGGGCGATGCGTCCGGCATCGTGAAGAGTCCGATGCACGGCAAGGTCGTCATGGTTGCTGTCGCCGCTGGCGACCGGGTTGAAAAGGGCCAGCGCGTCGCCGTCGTCGAGGCGATGAAGATGGAGCACGCGCTCGTCGCTCCTGTCGCGGGCACGGTTGCGGAGGTCGCCGCCGAGGCCGGGCAGCAGGTGGGAGAGGGCGCCCGCATCGTCCTTATCGAGGCGGATGCGTGAGCCTGTCCCCAGCCGCGACACGGACGGCCGGTGAAGACGGTTGCCGTCTGCGCTAGAAGCGTCGCATGGCCCTGCATCTCATCAAGCTCTGCGTCGGCTGTGACTCGATCGGCGACCTGGAGGAATGGATCGCCGAGAACGAGGCGCTGCACAGGCGTCTCGGCCGCGCCTACGAGCAGACGCACACGACGCGGATGGTGCCGAAGCGCGTTTCGGAACTGACCGATGGCGGCTCTCTCTACTGGGTGATCCGCGGCCAGGTCGCGGCCCGCCAGCGGCTCGTCGACATCCGCCCCTTCGTCGACGGCGACGGCATCTCCCGATGCAAGCTCGTCCTAGAGACGAAAGTCGTTCCGGTCAGCCCGCGTCCCTATCGGCCGTTCCAGGGCTGGCGCTACCTGGTGGCGAAGGATGCGCCGCCGGACCTGTCATTCGCCGGGCCGTCGGACGCCGCAATGCCGGAAGAGATGCGCAGGGAACTCGCGGCGCTCGGCCTGCTCTGAGACGTGTGCGCGCGCACGGCGGCACGCCGCCAACCGGAGCATGTTGGCCAGCATGGACCACGAAGCCTCGGGGAGGCTCCCATGCTGATCGGCGTTTCGGAAGGCATTGCCTTCGCCTACGAGGTGACGATGCGCTCGGACGGATTTCTCGTCGAGATGCGCGACCTGGAGACCGGCGCGCTGGAAGGCGCCGCCGCGCGGCTGTTCCGCAGCGCGGCGACGGCCTATGCGTACGCGGACTTCGCCTGCGCCCTCGACCGCTGCACCGTCTCGGAAGCCGAGGGCGATGACGTGGTGGGGCAGCTGGAGCACGCGCATGCGCTCTTCGCCGGTATATCCGAGAGCCTGCATGACGATGGCGTCACGCTCGGCGCCGTCGCCGCCTGGGACAGCGAAAAGCGGGCGGATGCGGCGCGCCTGCTCCATTGATTTCATTCGATCGGGGGGACTCCACGCATGATCCGCAGCCTTGCCGCCGCCCTTCTCGCGGCGTCCTTCATCGCCGGGCCCGCCAGCGCGCAGGACCCGGCATATCTCGCCATCCTCAACCGCGATGCGCCGAAGGCGGCGGACCACGCCCTGACCGGCCGCTATGACGGCTCGCGGCTGCTCGGCCAAACCGTGAAGGCGTTCGACGAGCTGGCGCTGCCGTCCGGGGCTGCCCAAGGGCCGACCTATTCCAACGACAAGAAGTTCAGCGCTACCGTCTCGGCGCAGGGCAAGGTGACGCGCTCGCTCTACGTCTCGCCGGCCGGCCGCTCCTCGCTCGAGGTCTTCACGAATTATCGCGAAGCGCTGGCCGCCAAGGGTTTCGAGCCGGTTTTCGAATGCGCACGGGATGCCTGCGGCGAGAGCTTCAACGTCCTCAAGTACAATTGGCAGAACAAGGCGGCCCATCCCAGCGACGAGGCCTACGAGCAGGTTCGCAACCTGCTGATCCAGGCGATGTTCGATTCCGTGCTCGATCCCCGCTACGCGCTGATGCGCAAGGCGGCGCCGGAGGGCGACACGCTCGTCGCCGTCTATGCCGCGCTGAATCGCGGCGGGTCGATGGGCTCGTTCTCCGATCTCCTGCGGGAGCGGGTCGGCGTGCTGGTCGAGGTCGTGGAGCCGCGGACCATGGACCGGCGGATGGTGACCATTTCCGCCGCCGAAATCGGCGGCAAGCTTGCCGCGGAGGGCAGGGCGGTCTTCTACAACATCCTGTTCGATTTCGATAAGGCTGACCTGAAGCCGGAGTCAGACCCGCAGCTGGAGCAGATGGCCGACTACCTGCGCCAGAACCCGCAGGCCAAGGTCTTCGTCATCGGCCATACCGACGGAAAGGGCGGGCTGGACTACAACACCAAGCTCTCCGGCCGCCGGGCGGAGGCCGTGGCCAAGGCCCTCTCCACCCGTTACCGCATCGACGCCAGGCGCCTCGTGCCGCGCGGCCTCGGCCCCCTGGCGCCGGTCGCCACCAACCGGACCGAAGAGGGTCAGGCGAAGAACCGCCGCGTCGAACTCGTGGAGCAATAGGCGGGTCAGACGGCCATATTGTCGATCAGCCGGGTTGCGCCGAGCTTAGCGGCCACCAGGATCCGGATCGGGCCGGTTCCGTCGATGACCGGAGCGAGCGTCGCCGGGTGGCGAGCTTCCAGATAGTCGAGCGCGAAGCCGGCCTGCGTCACGGCGGCGGCGGCCTGCGCCACCGCCTCGGCTACCGGACGGCCGGAACGGATCGCCTCGCCGCAGTTGCGCAAGGCGCGGGACAGCGTGACCGCGGTCGCGCGCTCGGTCTCCGACAGGTAGCGATTGCGCGAGGACAGGGCGAGGCCGTCCGCCTCGCGCACCGTCTCGCCCGGCACGATCGTCATGGGCAGGCCGAGATCGGCGACCATGCGGGTGACGACCTGCAATTGCTGCCAGTCCTTCTCGCCGAAGACGGCGATGTCGGGGGCGGCGGCGATGAAGAGCTTGGCGCAGACCGTGGCGACCCCGGCGAAATGCGTTGGGCGGAAACGGTCCTCCAGCCCGGCCGCGGCGGGGCCGGAGAGACTGATCGTGGTGCTGAAGCCGTCCGGATACATCTCCTCCACGGCCGGAGCGAAGACGACATGAGCGCCGGCATCGGCGGCTTTCTCGCAGTCGGCCTCGAAGGTCCGAGGGTAGCGGCTGAAATCCTCGTTCGGCGCGAACTGGGTCGGGTTGACGAAGACCGAGACGACGACCCGGTCCGCCCGCGCCGCGGCAAGGCGTACCAGGGCGGCATGACCGGCATGGAGCGCGCCCATGGTCGGCACGAGCGCGACGGTCTCGCCTGCCGCGCGCCAGGCGGCCACGTGCGTCCTCAGGGCGGCGACGCTCTCGGCAACCGCAATCCGCTGGTCCATGGAACCCCCCGCTTGATCTTGCCGGCCATGACGCGGATTGATCGGCGCCGGCGGCGGCCGCGTTATGCTGACTCGGGCGCCGCATGACAAGGCGGCCCCACTGGCCATCACGGAGCAGTTCGCGAGCCATGACGTTCCTTGCCGCGCTGGCGGCCGGCATCCTGATCTGGTGGCTGATCAAGCCCTACATGAAGCCTTATCTCGCCGGGGACCGCGCGGTCCTGATGGAGAGGCTGCGCCAATGGGCGGGGTTCGCGGCCGTCGGGGTCGCCATCCTCATGGGGATACGCGGGCGGATCGATGTCGCGGTCTTCTCTGGCGGCGTCGGAGCCTGGCTGATCGGATGGTCGGGCCGGCCGACCTGGCTCGGCGGCGGGGAAGCGAGCGGCCCGGCACGGTTCCGTTCGGCTATGCTGGAGGCGACTTTCGATCCTGGTACCCGACGCTTGGACGGAAAGGTGATCGCGGGACGTTTCGCGGGCCGCCCGCTGGGCACGCTGGACCTCGGCGCGCTCCTCGCATTGCGGAGCGAATGCCGCCAGGTCGACCCGGACGGCGTCGGCCTCCTAGAGGCGTATCTGGACGGCCGGTTTGCCGGCTGGCGAGAACACGCTGATCCGGACGGATACCCGGGGACGCAGGTCCGCCGCGGCCCGGCCGCGATGTCCGAGGAGGAGGCCTATGAGGTACTCGGCCTTCGACCGGGCGCCGGATCCGACGAGATTCGCCGGGCGCATCGGGCGCTGATCAAGAAGCTTCACCCCGACCAGGGCGGGACGGACGACCTTGCCGCCCGGGTGAATGGAGCCAAGGACGTGCTGATGCGCCGCCATCGGTGACACTCCGTACGCAACCGAACCATGCATCCGGCACCGCCGGACGGCACCTTACGAACTCGTCTCAGCCCCGCGTCGCGAAGCAGGCGAAGCCGCTACGCTTCAGCGTCTTGCAGGCCGCCTGGGCCTCGTCCGCCTCGTCGAAGCCGACGAACCGGGCGCGGTAGAGCGTCTCGCCGCCCTTGGCGACGACCTTCTCGGTGTAGGGCGTCGTTCCGCCGAGGACGCGCGGGGACTTGGCCTTCGCGTTGTCCAGGATGGCGCGCGCCTTCGTCTCGTCCTCGGCCGCACCGAGCTGAATCGACCACCCGGTCGGACGCTTGGTCTCGGGAGCCGGGGCAGGCGCGGGCTTGGGCGCGGCAACCGCGACGGGGGCCACAGAGGAGACCTTCACCTCTGGCTGCGCCGGGGCGGTTGCCTGGATGGATGTCGACGGAATGGAGCCGGGAGGCATGGGGGCGGCCTGCGGACCGGCGTTCCAGCGCATGCTGGAGGGCGTGGCCGTCGGGCCGGCCATGGAGGCCTGGACCGGACGCATGGCGGAGAGATCGAGCGGCGGTTTCACCGAGCCAGTGGTCACGGCGGCTGCCGGCTTTTCCAGCTCGGCGACGCGGGCCGGAACGATGGGCGTCCCGCTCGGCGCGGTGCCGGCTGCCGCGACCACGGCAGGACGGGCCCGCTCGACCGGAGCCTCCGCCACGACAGGCGCCGTGCGGCGGCCGGCATAAGCGCGGGGCAGGGTGGTCTCGATCAGGCCGGCCATGCGGGCGTCGCGGCTGGCGCCGGAACGGCCGCCGAGCACCACAGCCACGATGTGCCGGTCCTCGGTCTTGGCCGAGGTCAGGAGGTTGAAGCCGGAGGCGCGGGTGAAACCCGTCTTGATGCCGTCCACGCCCTCGACACGGCCGAGCAGCTTGTTGTGGTTGGCGTAGGAGGCGCCTTGGTAATGGAACACGCGTGTGCCGAAATAGGCGTATTGACGCGGGAAGCGGTCCTGGATCGCGCGGCCGAGCACGGCGAGATCGCGGGCCGTCGTGATGTTCGGCGGGTTCGCCGGCAGGCCGTGCGGATTGCGGAAGGTCGTGGAGGACATCCCGATCTGGCGGGCCTTGTTCGTCATCATGCGGGCGAACTCGGCTTCCGAACCGGCCACGTTCTCGGCCACGACGACGGCGACGTCGTTGGCGGACTTGGTGACGAGCGCCTTGATGGCGTCCTCGGTGCGGATGACCTCGCCGGCCTCAAGACCGATCTTGGACGGTGCCTGCGCGGCCGCGTAGGCGGAGACGCGCATGGGCGTGTCGGCGCTGAAGCGGCCCTTCTCCATCTGCTCGAAGAGTAGATAGAGGGTCATGACCTTGGTGACGGAAGCGGGGATGCGCGGGGCATCCTCGTTCTGGCCGTAGAGCATCTTGCCGGTCTTGGCGTCCACCACAATCGCGGCCTGGGGCGGGGCATAGCCGCCGCGTTTGGCCTGGCGCCGGCGCGCAGCCTCGGCGGGAGACATCGCCGCCAGAGTGACCGCAGCCAGCACTCCGAGGAGGACCACGACGCGTCCAGAACGGACGCCTACGCGAAGACCGATCATCGAGAACCCCGACGCCTACTCAACCCGACCAGGCTCCCGACGGGCGGAAGCCGTGACCGGAAGCCCGCCGCTCTGGGCGTGTCATCCGTGCCACAGCGACCGACGCTAGGCGGACGCGGTTACGGATCGGTTAAGTCGGGTCGATCGCGGGTGTGGATTTCGACGCCGGCGCGGCCACTTGCCCGCAGTCGCTTGGGTTCCTACCGCGCTGCGGCATCGGTCTTGACATTTTTGTGCGGTGCAACATATAAGGACGGCAAGCGGCTCGATTCCTTGTCCGGAAGCGTGCCGGACCATCCAACGGCCCACGACAGCGGCCACGATACAGGAGACGAGACATGGCTTTCCAGCAGTTCGAAACCGTCCAGAAGCTCGGCAAGGATAACGTCGACGCGGCGCTCAAGGCGTTCGGCGCCATCACCAAGGGCGTGCAGACCATTGCCGCCGAGGTTGGCGACTATTCCAAGAAGAACTTCGAGACCGGCACTGCCACGATCGAGAAGCTCGTTGCCGTTAAGACCCTCGACAAGGCCTTCGAGATCCATGGCGAGTACCTGAAGACCTCGTACGAGACCGCCGTCGCCCAGGCGACGAAGCTCGGCGAAATCTACTCATCGGTCGCCAAGGAGGCTTACAAGCCGTACGAGGCGCTGTTCGCCAAGGCGGCCCCGGTCGCCGCCAAGTAAGGCGTTTTCCGGACGCACTCCGCGTCCGAACGGATCGCGTATCGGAAGCCCGGCCTCGTGCCGGGCTTTCTGCATTTCAGGCCTGTGGCGCGCGAAAGCGCCGCGCCGTGTCGCGGGCACTGGCGAAGCAGCCTCGCTCGACTTAAATTGACGATGATGATCGTCTCGCCCGCGCCGACCGCCCATGTCTGACGAAGGATTCCGCGCCGCCGACCTTCCAGCGACCAGCCCGAGAACCACGCTGGCCGGAGGGACGGAGCGCGGCAACGGCTCGACGCCCGGCACGACGATCCTGACGCGCACCAAGACGCGGACGAAGCGGCCGAACCTCTACCGGGTCCTGCTGCTGAACGATGATTACACGCCGATGGAATTCGTCGTGGCCGTGCTCCAGCGCTTCTTCAACAAGAACGCCGAGGACGCCACCCGCATCATGCTCCACGTCCATCAGAACGGGGTCGGGGAGTGCGGTGTCTTCACATACGAGGTTGCCGAGACCAAGGTGACCCAGGTCATGGACTTCTCGCGAAAGCACCAGCATCCTCTCCAATGCGTGATGGAGAAGAACTGACCGGCGGGTCGAGTCTCAACGCCGGTCGAAAGGACAGACATTGCCGAGTTTCTCCCGCAGTCTCGAACAGGCCCTGCACCGCGCGCTCGCCTTCGCGAACGAGCGGCATCACGAATACGCCACGCTCGAGCACCTGCTGCTGGCCCTGATCGACGATCCCGATGCCGCCGCCGTCATGCGCGCCTGCAGCGTGAACCTGGATGTCCTGCGCCGGAACCTGCAGGAATATGTCGACACGGAACTCGCCAACCTGACGAGCGACGGGCGGGACGACAGCAAGCCGACCGCCGGCTTCCAGCGGGTCATCCAGCGCGCCGTCATCCACGTCCAGTCCTCCGGTCGCGAGGAAGTGACCGGCGCCAACGTGCTCGTCGCGATCTTCGCCGAGCGCGAGAGCCATGCCGCGTATTTCCTGCAGGAGCAGGACATGACGCGCTACGACGCCGTGAACTACATCAGCCACGGCATCGCCAAGCGCGGCGACATGTCGGTCAACAAGCCGCCGCGCGGCGCCGCTCCCGATCCGGAGGAGCAGGAGACCGGCAAGGCCGAGGGTGAGACGAAGCAGAAGCGCAAGGTCGACGCTCTGGAAGCCTACTGCATCGACCTGAACGAGAAGGCCCGGGACGGGCGCATCGATCCGCTGATCGGCCGCGAGCCGGAGGTGCAGCGCACGATCCAGGTCCTGTGCCGACGCCAGAAGAACAACCCGCTGCTGGTCGGCGATCCCGGCGTCGGCAAGACGGCCATCGCCGAGGGCCTCGCGCGCAAGATCGTGCTGGGCCAGGTGCCGGACGTGCTGGCGGACGCGACCGTCTTCGCCCTCGACATGGGCACGCTGCTGGCCGGCACCCGCTATCGCGGCGATTTCGAGGAGCGGCTGAAGCAGGTCGTCAAGGAGATCGAGGCCCATCCGAAGGCCATCATGTTCATCGACGAGATTCACACGGTGATCGGCGCCGGGGCTACCTCCGGCGGTGCGATGGACGCCTCCAACCTGCTCAAGCCAGCGCTCGCCCAGGGCACGCTGCGCTGCATCGGCTCCACGACCTACAAGGAGTACCGCCAGTACTTCGAGAAGGACCGGGCGCTCGTGCGCCGGTTCCAGAAGATCGACGTGAACGAACCGTCGGTGCCGGACACGATCGAGATCCTGAAGGGCCTCAAGCCCTATTTCGAGGAATTCCACAGGCTCCGCTACACCAACGAGGCCATCAAGGCCGCGGTCGAGCTTTCCGCGCGCTACATCCACGACCGCAAGCTGCCGGACAAGGCGATCGACGTGATCGACGAGACCGGCGCGTCGCAGATGCTGCTCGCGGAGTCGCGCCGCAAGAAGACGATCGGCCTCAAGGAGATCGAGGCCACCATCGCCACGATGGCCCGGATCCCGCCCAAGACCGTGTCTAAGGACGACTCGACCGTCCTGCAGAACCTGACGGAGACGCTCCAGCGCGTCGTCTATGGGCAGGACGCGGCCATCTCCCAGCTCTCCTCGGCGATCAAGCTCGCCCGGGCGGGCCTGCGCGATCTGGAGAAGCCAATCGGCTGCTACCTGTTCGCCGGCCCGACCGGCGTCGGCAAGACGGAGGTCGCCAAGCAGCTCGCCACGGTTCTGGGCGTCGAGCTGCTGCGCTTCGACATGTCCGAATATATGGAGCGCCACACGGTCAGCCGCCTCATCGGCGCGCCTCCGGGCTATGTCGGCTTCGACCAGGGCGGGCTCCTGACCGACGGCGTCGACCAGCATCCCTATTGCGTCCTGCTCCTCGACGAGATCGAGAAGGCGCATCCGGACCTGTTCAACATCCTGTTGCAGATCATGGATCACGGGAAGCTGACCGACCATAACGGCAAACAGGTCAGCTTCCGGAACGTCATCCTGATCATGACGACCAATGCCGGTGCCGCCGACATGGCGCGCTCCGCCTACGGCTTCACGCGGACCAAGCGCGAAGGCGAGGACGTTGACGCGATCAACAAGCTGTTCGCCCCGGAATTCCGCAACCGGCTCGATGCCATCGTCTCGTTCGGCCAGCTGCCGAAAGAGGTCGTCGCCAAGGTGGTGGACAAGTTCGTCATGCAGCTGGAGGCGCAGCTCGCCGACCGCAACGTGACGATCGAGCTGTCCGACGAGGCGCGGGCCTGGCTGGTGGAGAACGGCTATGACGACGCGATGGGCGCGAGGCCCATGGCGCGGCTGATCCAGAGCACGATCAAGACGCCGCTGGCGGACGAGGTTCTGTTCGGGCGCCTGAAGGGCGGTGGCGCGGTGCGCGTGGTGGTCGAGCCCGGCAAGGACGGGAAACCGTCGCTCGCCTTCGCCTTCCCGGAAGGCCCCGTCGAGCCCAAGCCCGAGAAGGAGGCCGCGGCGACCAAGAAGCCGAAGTCCCGTCCGGCGGCTGCTCGGCCGAAGGCCTCGTCAGGCAAGGCTCCGGCCAAGGGGGGCAAGGCACCGAAGGCCGAGAAGGCAGAGCCATCGGCTCCGGCCGCTCCATCCGGCCGTGCCGGGATTGTCCCGAAGATCCCCCGCAAGTGATCTGAAGCGAGCGTTGCGGGGCGAATGGCGGGGCGCAGGCAAAGCCGCTGGCAGCGGCAGGCGGCACGCAGGCGGTTCGAGGAGATCACCGCCTGGATCGTGCTGCCGCTGGTCATCCTGATCGGATGGTGGATCGGCTCGCAGTTCTGGGCCGCGCTGAGCGCGTCGTCGCTGGACTGGTTCCAGGCTTCCCGCTGAGCCGACTTCGCCGGTCGTTCAGGCGAGCGCGGCGGCGATAGCGTCGCGATACCGCACCAGATCCTCATTCGCCGCCATCTGGCCGGTATGCGGTCGCAGCGGCACACCCTCCCAGCGCGGAATGACGTGGACGTGGAGGTGGAACACAACCTGGCCGCCGGCGCTCTCGTTAAACTGCTGGACTGTGATGCCGTCCGCGGCGAGAGCCTTGCGCGCGGCGATGGCGACGCGGCGGGCGGTGCTCATGACGGCTGCCAGCATGGCGTCGTCGGCATCGAGCAGGTTGCGCGCGGGGCGCTTCGGGATCACGAGGGCATGGCCGTCGGCACGGGGCATGATGTCCATGAACGCCAGGGTATGCTCGTCCTCGCAGATCCTGTGGCAGGGCAGCTCGCCCCTCAGAATCTTCGCGAAGACGTTCTGGCTATCGTAATCGGACATGGGCGGTCTCCGGTCATTCCGTGCCAGGACTCATGTCGGGCCCGGGGTGCCGCCGTCAAGCTGGCGGCTCCTTGCGAAAGGGCGCCGCCTCGTCCAGCTCGTCCTTCAACGCTTCGACGTAAGTCATTTCGCGAGAAAGATAATCGGCCACCGCATCATGCAGGCCGGGATCGGCGAAGGCATGCGCGGAGCGCGTGGTCGCGGGGCGGTAGCCGCGGGCCAGCTTGTGCTCCCCCTGCGCGCCCGCCTCGACCCGCGACAGGCCGCGCTCGATGGCGAAATCGATGGCCTGATAGTAGCAAAGCTCGAAATGCAAGAACGGGTGATCCTCGACGGCGCCCCAGTTCCGTCCGTAGAGCGCATCCGCGCCGATGAGGTTCAGAGCGCCGGCGATGTAGGCCTCGCCGCGCCGCGCCATGACGAGCAGAACCCGGTCGGCCATGCGGCGTCCGAGCTCCTGGAAGAAGGCTTTGGTGAGGTAGGGCCGGCCCCATTTGCGGGCGCCCGTGTCCATGTAGAAATCGAAGAAGGCCTGCCAGTGCCGGTCCTCGATGGCGGAGCCCGTGAGGCGCTCGACGACGAGGCCGGCCGCCAGCGCGTCCCGACGCTCGCGGCGGATGGCCTTGCGCTTGCGGGAGGCGAGGGCGCTGAGGAAGTCCTCGAAGGACCCGTAGCCCTCGTTGCGCCAGTGGAACTGCTGGTCGTTGCGCTCCAGGAAGCCTTCGTTCCGCAGGACGGCGAGGTCGGCCTCGTCGGCGAACGTGACATGGACGGAAGAGCAGCCCAGCCGGTCGCGAAACGCCAGCAGGCCGCGGGCGAGCAGCCTGCGCAGCATCGGCGCGTCGTGGTCCTGACGCACGAGCAGGCGCGGGCCGGGCACGGGCGTGAAGGGCACCGCGACCTGGAGCTTGGGATAATACTGGCCTCCGGCCCGGGCATAGGCGTCGGCGAAGGCGTGGTCGAACACGTATTCGCCCTGGCTGTGGGCCTTCACATAGGCGGGCGCGGCGGCGGCCATCTGGCCGGACGGCGCTTCCACGACGAGATGTGCAGGCGTCCATCCCGAGCGGCCGCCGACACAGCCCGTCGCCTCCAGGGCCTGGAGGAAGGCATGGGACACGAAGGGATTGGGCGGCGGTCCGTCTCCGGCGTCGCCCCGGGCGCAGGCGTCCCAGTCCTTCGGATCGATGTCCGCCAGGGAGGGGACGACCTTGAGCGTGAACGATCCGGTCTGGTCTGTCAGGGAACGAAACCCTCGAACACCATCTGGTCGGCGTGGGTCTCGGCGGCCTTTCGCGCCACCGCGTCCCGCACCGTCCAGGCCATGACCGGCAGGCGGCCGATCGTCCTGCACAGATAGGGCGCCGCGTGCGGAAGGTGAGCCACCCGCCAGGAGACGAAATCCGGCTGCGACCGCTCGAAATGCAGCAGGTTGGAGAGTTCGCGCTTCTTCTCCGGCGGAAGGACCGCCATGTCGCCCGACTTGTACTCCGCCTCGGCGACGATGCCGCGCGGCCGGTCGGTCAGGCCTTTCAGGGCGGCGACGATGTCGGGATCGAAGGATTTGACGGCCACCGGCCCGTCATAGGTCTTCAGCACCTCGGCGGTGCGGCGCGTCAGCCGCAGGTCGCCGTCGAAGGCGCTCTTGATCTCCAGGACGAGCGGCACCTTGCCGCCCAGCACGCCGAGAAACTCCGGCAGGGACGGGATCGTGTCGTCGCTGCCCTTCAGCTTGAAGCCGGCCAGGGTCGCGGCGCTGTAGGCGGCCACGTGACCCGTCTCGACCGTCAGGCGGTCGAGGGTGAAGTCGTGGAACACGACCGCCTCGCCATCGGCCGTGAGCTGGACGTCGCACTCGATGGCAAAGTTCCGCGCCATGGCGGCGCGGGCCGCCGAGGCCGAGTTCTCGATGATGCCGTTCGTCCGGTCATGCAGGCCGCGATGGGCGATCGGCCGGGCGACGACCCAGTCGGGAGCGGCCATCATGCCACCTCGAACATGGCTTCCACCTCGACCGCTGCCGAGAGCGGCAGTTCCGCCATGCCGACCGTCGAGCGGGCATGGCGGCCCCTGTCGCCGAGGACGGCAACCATCAGGTCCGAAGCGCCGTTCATGATCGCGGGGAGCCCGTCGAAGCCCGGCGCATTGTTGATGAAGCCGCCGAGGCGCACGCAGCGGCTGATGCGGTCCAGCGATCCGAGCGCGGCGCGAGCCTGGGCCAGCACGTTGATGGCGCACAGGCGCGCGGCCTCGACGCCCTGCTCGACGCTGACATTGCCGCCAACCTTGCCCTTGTAAGCATCGGCGAGCTTGCCGTCCGGACCCAGGCAGAGCTGACCGGAAATCACAAGGAGATTGCCCGTGCGCACGAACGGCACGTAGTTCGCAATGGGCGCGACCGGGTTCGGCAGGACGATCCCCAAATCGGCAAGCTTCTGTTCGATCTCGTTCATCGCGGGCCTCCTCAGGCGTCCTTTGCCGCTGGGATGTTTGGCGCAAGCCCCCCGGCGCCACAAGGGGCGCGTTGCCGCTCACGGGAAGCCAACCTATGTTCACTCAGGGGAGCGCTTGTCGGGGGGCGCTTCGGAGAGATTGCATGAGGTTCTCGCAACCCGGTCGCGCCGCTGTCATGTTCATGGCGCTCTGTTCGGCTTCCGCAGCCGCGCTGGCGCAGGCGCCGGGCGCGCCCATGGCGCTGGCGCCGCATAAGGCCGTCTACGACATGTCGCTCATGTCCAGCGGCGGACCCAAGCAGGTCGAGGCGGTGCGCGGGCGGATCGCGTTCACGTTCTCCGGCGATGCCTGCGACGGCTATACGGTCGAGATGCGGCAGGTGACCGAGGTCACGGCGTCCGAATCGGGCAGCCAGCTATCGGACCTGCGCTCGGCGACCTTTGAGGATCCCGACGGCCAGTCGCTGCGGTTCAAGTCCGAAACCCGGCGCGGCAGCGGCGCGCCGACCATCGTGGACGGCACTGCCCGCAAGGCGGACGGGGCCTGGACGATCACGCTCACCCGGCCGGAGCGGACGAGCGTCAAGGGCTCTGCCGAGATCCTGCCGCCGACGGCCCATATGCGCCGCGTCATCGCAGCGGCCAAAGCCGGCGAGAAGCTCGTCACCGTGCCCGTCTTCGACGGTTCGGACGATGGCAAGAAGGTTTACGACACGCTCACCGTCATCGGCGCGCCGGAGACGGGCCCCTCGCCCGATGCAACGGCGCAGAAGGGCAAGCTCGACGGACTGACGCGCTGGCCGGTCACGATCAGCTATTATCCCCCCGGCCAGGGCGAGCGCACGCCGGCCTATGTCATGTCGTTCGATCTCTACGAGAACGGCATTTCCGGCTCGATCAAGCTCGATTACGGCGACTTCGCCATCCGCGGCGAGCTGAAGCAGCTCGATATCCTGAAGGCCAGCGACTGCAGGAGATAGGCGGGATCAGGCCCCCCGCGGCTTCTGCCTCAGGGCGATCCCGCGCTGGACCGCGCCGGCGCCGAAGCGCTCGCGCAGGGCGTCGATGGCGGCTTCCGTGCGCGTCAGGCGCTCCGTGGACGTGTCGAGCAGATCGGTCGGCGCGGCCGCCGTGGCTTCAGCCAGGTCCGAAACGCCGATCCCGATCAGCCGGAACGGCGTGCCGTCGCATTCGGCGCGCAGCAGCAGCCGGCCGGCATCGAAGATGCGGTTGGCGAGCTGCGTATGCGGACCGCTCGCCGCGCGGGTTCGCGTGCGGAAATCGGCGGTCTTGAGCTTGAGCGTGATCGTGCGGCCCGAAAGCCCGGCCCGCTTCATCCGCGCCGAGACCTTCTCCGACAGGCGCCACAGGATCGGCTCCAATTCGTCGAAGCGGACAATGTCGGTGTCGAAGGTCGTCTCGGAGGAGACGCTCTTGGTCTCGCGTTCCGGCGTCACGCGTCGCGGATCGATGCCGCGGGCGAGCCGCGACAGGCGGCCCGCGTCGCCGCCAAGCGCGGTCATCGCGGACCGGTGGTCGGCGCTGGCGAGGTCGCCAACCTTGCGCAGGCCCGCCGCCTCGAGCCGTTTGATCGCGGCGGGGCCAACGCCGGGCAGGATCGACAGCGGCTTGTCGGCGAGGAACCCTTGCGCTTCCTCGCGCCCGATCACGGCGAAGCCGCGCGGCTTATCGAGGTCGGAGGCGATCTTCGCCAGGAACTTGCAATAGGACAGGCCGACCGAGACGGTGAGCCCGTGCTCCTCCTCGATCCGCCTGGCCAGCCGCGCCAGCGACAGGGCCGGGCTGGCCCGGTGCAGCCGTTCGGTGCCGGTCAGATCGAGGAACGCCTCGTCGATGGAGATCGGTTCCACCAGCGGCGTCAATTCCTGCATCATCGCCCGGATGGAGCGGCCGATGCGGACATATTTCTCCATGTCCGGCTTGATGACGACGGCCTCCGGGCAGGCGGCGAGCGCCTTGAACATCGGCATGGCCGATCGCACCCCGAAGGTGCGGGCGATATAGCAGGCGGTCGCGACGACACCGCGCCGGCCACCGCCGACGATGACCGGCCTGTCGCGCAGTTCCGGCCTGTCGCGCTTCTCCACGGCGGCGTAGAAGGCATCGCAGTCGATATGCGCGATGGACAGCGCCTCCAGCTCCCGGTGGGCGAGCAGGCGCGGGCTGCCGCAGCGCGGGCAGCGGCGCGCCCCCCGCGCGGCCTCCGCCAGGCAGTCGCGGCAGATCGCGCGGGACGGCTCCATGTCAGGGCTCCCAGGCCTCCTCGGGCGCCAGTCGGTGCCGGGCCTGGCCGATCGATTCGGGGCGGATGCCGGCATGGCCGGCGAAGGCGAGGAGCAGGGTTTCGTCCTGCAGGACGTGATCGAGGACCGCGGCGAGAAAGCCCTTCTGCGCCGCCATCGCCCGCAAATTCGCGGGCGTGACGCCGGTCAGTGCCATGAACCGTTCCAGCCGTTCCGGATCGTCCGCGAGATAGCCGAGCGCGGCGACCGCGATCTCGTCGGGTTGAAGAAAATTGCGCGGATTCACCATCTCTCGGAGATCACCTTTGCGTTTCGTCAACGCCTGCCGTGGTAACGCTAACGGGTCGCGGGGGCGAAAGACGGTGGTATGAGCCAGACGATCCTGATCGTTGAGGACAACGAACTCAACATGAAGCTCTTCAACGACCTGTTGGAGGCGCATGGCTACCTCACGCTCAAGACCTCGAACGGCATCGAGGCCATCGAGCTGGCGCGCAAGCACAAGCCCAACCTGATCCTGATGGACATCCAGCTGCCCGAGGTGTCGGGCCTGGAAGTGACCAAGTGGATCAAGGAGGACGAGGAATTGCGCGGTATCCCGATCGTCGCCGTCACGGCCTTCGCCATGAAGGGAGACGAGGAGCGCATCCGGGAGGGCGGCTGCGAGGCCTATCTCTCCAAGCCGATCTCCGTCGCCAAGTTCATCGAGACCGTCCGCACCTACGCGCTCCAGTAGCAGGTCCGTCCGCGCCCATGTCCGCCCGCGTCCTCATCGTCGACGATCTGCCGACCAACGTGAAGCTTCTGGAAGCGAAGCTCACGGCGGAGTATTTCGACGTCCTGACGGCCAATAACGGGTTCGACGCCATCGCCCTGTGCGAACAGGGGCTCGCGGATATCGTTCTGCTCGACGTCATGATGCCGGGCATGGATGGTTTCGAGACCTGCCGGCGGATCAAGAATACGCCGACGACGGCCCATGTGCCGGTCATCCTCGTCACCGCCCTCGACCAGCCGGCGGACCGGCTCAAGGGCCTGGATGCCGGGGCCGACGATTTCGTCACCAAGCCGGTGGACGACACCGCGCTGTTTGCCCGCGTGCGCAGCCTCGTGCGGCTCAAGGCCGTGACGGACGAGTTGCGCCTGCGCGCCGCCGCGTCGCGGGACTACGGCATCGGCGACCCGCTCGCCGCCGCCGCGGCCGAGACCGGCATGAACGCCCGGATCCTGCTGGTGGACGATCGGGCAAGCTCGGCCGAACGGCTGGCCGGCGCCCTGTCCGCCTTCCACAGCGTCGTGGTCGAGCCCGATCCCCATGCCGCTTTGGTGCGCGCGGCGGAGGAGCCGTACGAACTCGCCATCGTCAGCCTGGACCTTGCCGATTATGACGGCCTGCGCCTGTGCAGCCAGCTGCGCTCGCTCGACCGGACGCGGGGCATGGCCGTGCTGATGGTCTGCCAGGCCGACGACCGGCCGCGCATCCTGCGCGGGCTGGAGATCGGCGTTCACGACTATCTGGTCCGGCCCGTGGACCGGAACGAACTGGTCGCGCGCGTCCGCACCCAGGTCCGTCGCCACCGCTTCGCCTCGCGGCTGCGCGACAGCGTCCATGCCTCCATGGAGATGGCGGTCACCGATGCGCTGACCGGCCTGCATAACCGCCGCTATCTCGACAGCCACATCCCGGCTTTGTTCGACCAGTCGGTGATGCGGGCGCGGCCGCTTTCGGTGCTCGTGCTGGACATCGACAAGTTCAAGACGATCAACGACACCTGGGGCCACGATGCGGGCGACGAGGTGCTGAAGGAATTCGCCTCGCGGGTGAAGAGCCAGACCCGCGCGATCGACCTTGTCAGCCGCACCGGCGGCGAGGAGGTGGTCGTCGTGGTGCCCGAGACCGCGAGCGACGGCGCCTATGCCATCGCCGAGCGCATCCGGCAGAAGATCGAGCAGGAGCCCTTCGCGATCCATCGCGGCGCCAAGCGCATCAGTGTCACCGTCTCCATCGGCGTCGCGAGCCGCATCGCCGGCGAGGAGGCGGCCTCGGCCCTGCTGAAGCGTGCCGACAAGGCGCTCTACGTCGCCAAGGAACAGGGCCGCAACCGCGTCGTTGCCGCGGCGGCGTGAGCCGGGCCGATAGCGTGACCTTCCAGGCGGCGCCGCTAACCTTGCCGCTTCACCCTAATCCTTAGCGTTAACAAGCATTTAACGACGCAATCGATGCGATTCCCGTTGCGGGACGGGCGAGGCGTGAGCATCCTCAGGGCGTCCGGAAGCGATCTCCTCGCCGACGGACACGCCGGCAGGGAGCTCGATACCGCCGCATCCATCGGGCTCCCGGCCGGTATCCTTCGCGACGATCCAAACGAAAAGGGCGCCCGATGGGGCGCCCTTTCGCGTATCCGGCAGCCGACACGCCGAAGCGGGCGGCGGGATCACTTGATCTTGGATTCCTTGAACTCGACATGCTTGCGCGCGACCGGGTCGTACTTCTTGAGCGACAGCTTGTCGGTCATCGTGCGCGAGTTCTTCTTGGTGACGTAGAAATAGCCGGTGTCGGCGGTGGACACGAGCTTGATCTTGATAGTGGCGGCCTTGGCCATGGTCGGGTCTCGTCCGGTTGGGCGGCTCAGAGCATCGCGCGATGCCGCCGGGCGCAAAAGGTCAGGGCCGGAAAGCCCGGCCCATTTCGGCGACGGCAATGCCGCATCGGGCCGCCGAAGTCAAGGCGCACGGGGTCGCGCCGGTCAGAGCTCCTCGCGCCGGAAACGGCCATTGAGCTCGTAGTAGAACGGTACCGGCAAGTGCTCGCCGAATCCGGCGGCGATGCGCGCCTCGAGCTCCTCCAGCACGACCTGCGTGACGCCGTGGAGGCCGAGCGCCTGGGCTTCCTCAAACGTCACCCAACGCAGCTCGGTGAGCTCCGAGGCCGGCCCGACGACGCCCTCGACCTGGCCGCAGACGGCCTCGCGGTCCACGGCGAAGAAACGCGTATCGAAACGCTTGGGCCGCCTTGGCGGGGTGATGGCGCGAGCGACGAAGTTCAGCCGCTCCAGTTCCGGGAACACGCCTTGTGCCGCGAACTCCGACCACGGACCTTCAGGGCAGCTCTCCGGCGCGCCGTAATCGCGCGAGCCGATCATCAGGCCGGTTTCCTCGAAGGTCTCGCGGATGGCGGCGAGGCCGAGCGCGCGCGCCCGGCCCATGCTCGGCCGCTGCACCCGCGCCATGAGCCGCGCTTCGCAGGCGGAGGGCAGGGTGCCGGCGGCGACCATCGCCCGGTCGCCGGCTTCGATCCGCCCGCCCGGGAAGACGTAGAGGCCGGGCATGAATTTCAGGTCCGGATGGCGCTTGCCCATCAGCACCTTGGGAACGGGGGCGGTGCGGTCGATGATGATGAGCGTCGCGGCGTCTACCGGGCGCACGTTGGGCCAGCGGCGCTCGCGCGCGGCCTCCGAGAGACGCCGGGCGAAATCGTGGATCGCCGTGCCGGTCAACGCGCGCGCTCCCGCTCGGCGGCGGGCCGCAGGACCGCCTCCTCGTCGACAGTTCCGCCGAAGCCGTGCATGCGCAGGGCCCATTGCAACCCGACGACCGCGCCCTTGATCGGCTGCAGCAAGACCAGCGAGAGGACAAGCGTCAGCGTCGGCCAGGCGACGATATGGAGCCACATCGGCAAGTCGTGGTCGATGACCGCGATCAGGATCAGCCAGACCACGACATGGCCGACAATGGCCATGGTCAGGTACGGCGGCAGGTCGTCGGCCCGGTGGTGGTGGAATTCCGTGCCGCAGGATTTGCAGGCCGGAGCGACCTTGATGAAGCGCGTGAACAGCCGGCCCTGGCCGCAGGATGGGCAGCGGCAGCGGGCGCCGCGCAGCATGGCGCCCCAGATGTCGCGCGGGGCCGCGTCGCGGCCACCATGGATCGTCAGCATGTCTATCCCCGCCGCGCCGGGCGGCTCCTCTGCCGAGCCCCGATGGGACCGGACCTCGCACCGCGCCGGCGCGTGCCGCCGGTCGCCTTGCCGCGCCGTCCGTCGGACAGCATCTCGAAGCGCAGCGCGCCGGCGACGGGCGCCGCCTCGACGAGCTTCACCTCGACGCGGTCGCCCAGACGATAGGTCTCGCCGCTCGCCTGGCCAATGAGCGAATGTGTCGCTTCGTCGAAGCCAAAATAATCCGCGCCGAGGGTCGCGGCGGGTACAAAGCCGTCGGCCCCGGTGTCCTGCAGCTTCACGAACAGACCGGCGCGGGTGACGCCCGCGATCTGCCCGGAGAAGGTCGCGCCGATGCGATCGGCGAGGTGATGGGCGATCAGGCGGTCGATCGTCTCGCGCTCGGCGGCCATGGCCCGCCGCTCGGCGGCGGAGATGGCCTCGCCGACCTCCTTGAGATGGGCGACAGAAACGTCGCCCGGCAGCCCGTCCTTGCCGAGCTTCAGCGCGCGGATCAGGGCCCGGTGCACGACGAGGTCGGCATACCGGCGGATCGGCGACGTGAAATGGGCGTAACGGCGCAGGTTCAGGCCGAAATGGCCGAGATTCTCGGCATCGTAGATGGCCTGGGCCTGGCTGCGCAGCACGACTTCGTTGATGAAGAACTGGTGCTCGCCGCCCTCCACCGCCTTCAGGATGCGGTTGAAGAGGGAGGGGCGGACGCTGGCCTGTTTCGGCAGCTTGATCCCGATGGAGGCCAGGACCTCGCCGAGCGCCCGCATCTTCTCCAGCGAGGGCTCGTCGTGAACGCGGTAGAGCAGGGGGCTGCCGGCCTTCTCCAGCGACTCGGCTGCGCAGACATTGGCGAGGATCATGAACTCCTCGATCAGCTTGTGCGCATCCAGCCGCTCGGGCACGACGACCCGGTCCACCGTGCCGTCGGGCTTGAGGACGATCTTGCGCTCCGGCAGGTCGAGGAAGAGCGGCTCGCGCTGGTCGCGGGCGCGCTTCAAGGCTTCGTAGGCGGCCCAGAGAGGGCGCAGGACCGGCTCCAGGATCGGCGCCGTGATCTCGTCCGTCGCGCCCATGATCGCGGCCTGGGCCTGCTCGTAGGCGAGCTTGGCGGCCGACCGCATCAGGATGCGGTGGAACGAGTGGCGCAGCTTGCGCCCGTCCGGGCCGATCACGATGCGCACGGCGAGCGCCGGCCGGTCCACCAGCGGCTTCAACGAGCACAGGTCGTTCGAGATCCGCTCGGGCAGCATCGGCACGACCCGGTCGGGGAAGTAGACCGAGTTGCCCCGGTGCAGCGCCTCCCGGTCGAGGGCCGAGCCCGGCGTCACATAGGCCGCGACGTCGGCGATGGCGACGGTGAGGACATGCCCGCCCTCGTTGGCCGGATCGTCGTCGGGTGCGGCATGGACCGCGTCGTCATGGTCCTTGGCGTCGACGGGATCGATCGTCACGAGCGGCAGCTCGCGCCAGTCCTCCCGCGAGCCGAGCCTGGCGGGTGCCGCGGCTTCGGCCTCCTTCACCACCGCGTCGGGGAAGACGTGAGGGATGCCGTGGACGTGGATGGCGATGAGGCTGACCGCCTTCTCCGACTTGATCGAGCCCAGCCGCTCCCGGACCTTGGCCGCGGGCAGACCGTAGCGGTCGGCACGGGTGAGGCTGGCTGCCACGAGATCGCCGTCCTGCGCCCCGCCGGTATCGTCGGGGCCGATCGACATTTCGCGGCCCTGCGCCTTCTTGTCGATGGGCACGAGGCGGCCGCCGCCATCGGGCAGGGCGCGGAAGATGCCGATCGCCTGGCTTTTCGCCTTGGGCAGGACCTTGATGACCCTGCCCACATGGGACGGGCCCTCCTCGCGATTGCGGGCCGTACGGACGAGGACCCGGTCGCCGATGCCGGCGGCGCGCTCCAGGCGCGGCTCGCGGCGACGGCCCTTGCCCTGGGGCAGGATGAGGATCTTCGGGACCGGGCCGCGCCCGGCATCCCATTCCGCCGGCTCGGCCAGGAGTTCGCCGTCCCGGTCGGTGGAGACGATGTCGGCAGCCATGACGGGCGGCAATTCGCCGGCCTTGGACAGACCCTTGCGCTTGCGGTCGAGGAGGCCGCCCGCCTCCATCTCGCGGATCAGCCGCTTGAGCGCGACCCGATCATCGCCCGTGACGCCGAAGGCGCGCGCGATCTCGCGCTTGCCCACCTTGCCGGGAGCGCCGGCGACGAATTCCGCGATCTGCTCGGGGCTCGGGAGGATGGATTCAGGACCGCGGCCCTGGTTCTTCTTGATCTTGCTCACGTCTGGACTTCTCGCACGGGTGCGATGCCCGCGCCATATCGATGGGTGGCCTGAAGCCGCGGCGTCGGCCGGATTGACCGGCTGCCGCCTTGGCCGCACAAGGCCGTTGCACAGGATATGGGTATGCGCGTCGACCTTTTCGACTTCGATCTTCCGGAAAACCTGATCGCGCTGCGGCCGGCCAAGCCGCGGGACGCGGCGCGCATGCTCGTCCTGCCTCCCGGGGGAGCGCCGCAGGACCGCATCGTGCGCGACCTGCCGGACCTGTTGCGTCCGGGCGACGCGCTGGTGCTGAACGACACACGCGTCATCCCGGCGCGGCTCTTCGGCATCAGGGTGCGCGGGGATGCGGTGGCGCGGATCGAGGTGATGCTGCATCGCCGCGTCTCCGCCGATACGTGGCAGGCCTTCCTGCGCCCGGCCAAGAAAGTCGCCGTCGGCGAGCGCATCCGCTTCGGCGAGGATGGCGAGAGCATGGCCTGCCTGCTGGCGGCGCTCGACGCCGAGGTGGAGGAGAAGGGTGAGGGCGGTGACGTGCGCCTGCGCTTCCACCTGACGGGGCCGGCTTTGGACGAGGCCATCGCGCGGCTCGGGGAGATCCCGCTGCCGCCCTACATTGCCGGCCGCAGGGCGGCGGACGATGCCGACCTTGCCGATTACCAGACGACCTATGCCCGGGAGGAGGGCGCCGTGGCGGCCCCGACCGCCGGCCTCCATTTCACGCCGGAGCTCTTCGCCCGGCTCGACGCGCTGGGCGTATCGCGCCATTTCGTGACGCTGCATGTGGGAGCGGGGACGTTCCTGCCCGTGAAGGCGGACGACACGCAGGACCACCGGATGCATGCCGAGTGGGGCACGGTCTCCGTGGAGACCGCGGATGCGCTCAACCGGGTGCGGGCCGCGGGCGGGCGGATCGTCAGCGTCGGCACGACCTCGCTGCGGCTTCTGGAGAGCGCGGCGCGGGAGGACGGCACGATCGCGCCGTTTTCCGGCGAGACGGACATCTTCATCACGCCCGGCTACCGCTTCCGCGCGGTGGACGTGCTGATGACGAATTTCCATCTGCCGCGCTCCACGCTGTTCATGCTGGTGAGCGCCTTCGCGGGCCTGGATGCGATGCGCGGCGCGTATGCGCACGCTGTCGCCTCGGGCTACCGGTTCTATTCCTACGGGGATTCCAGCCTTCTCTTCCGCAACGACGGGACGACGCCATGACCGGGACGTTCACTTTCGAGGTCAAGGCGACCGACGGCGCCGCGCGCACCGGCGAGATCCGCATGCCGCGCGGGGTCATCCGCACCCCGGCCTTCATGCCGGTCGGCACCGCCGCGACGGTGAAGGCGATGTATGCCGACCAGGTCAAGGCGCTGGGCGCCGACGTGGTGCTCGGCAACGTCTACCACCTGATGCTCCGCCCGGGCGCGGAGCGGATCGCGAGCCTCGGCGGCCTGCACAAGTTCATGAACTGGCCGTACCCGATCCTGACCGATTCCGGCGGTTTCCAGGTCATGTCGCTCGCCCAGCTGCGCAAGGTGAAAGAGGGCGGCGTTACCTTCCAGTCTCATATCGACGGATCGACCCATGAGCTGACGCCGGAACGGTCCATGGAGATCCAGGCGCTGCTGGGCTCCGATATCCAGATGCAGCTGGACGAATGCGTGAGCCTGCCGTGCAGCGATGACGAGGCGGAGCGGGCGATGCAGCTCTCGCTGCGCTGGGCCGAGCGGTGCAAGACCGCTTTCGGCGACCAGCCGGGCCGCGCCCTGTTCGGGATCGTCCAGGGCGGGGCGGTGAGCCGCCTGCGGGTAGAGAGCGCCCGTGCGCTGAAGGCCATGGACCTCAAGGGCTATGCCATCGGCGGCCTGGCCGTCGGCGAGCCGCAGGACGTGATGCTGCGCATGATCGAGGTCGTGGAGCCGGAGCTGCCCAAGGGCAAGCCGCGCTACCTGATGGGCGTCGGCACGCCGGACGACATCGTGGAGGCGGTGCGGCGGGGCATCGACATGTTCGACTGCGTGATGCCGACCCGCGCCGGGCGCCACGGCCAGGCCTTCACGCGCTTCGGCCAGATCAACCTGCGCAATGCCCGCCATGCCGACGATCCGCGCCCGCTCGATCCGGAATCGAGCTGCCCGGCGGCCAACGGCTACAGCCGCGCCTATCTGCATCACCTGACCAAGGCCAACGAGATCCTGGGCATGATGCTGCTGACCTGGGTGAACCTCGCCTACTACCAGGACCTGATGGCGAAGCTGCGCGCCGCCATCGCCGCGGGCAATCTGGAGGACACGATCCTGCAGGTGAAGGCCGGCTGGGAGCGCGGCGACGTGCCGGCCCGGCAGGATGGCTGACGCCGCCGTCAGGCCAGCGCGATCCGCACGCGCCGGTTCTGCTTGCCCTTGTTCTCAATGCCGGTGACGGCGAGGCGCCCGATCTCGCCTGTGCGGGCGACATGGGTGCCGCCGCAGGGCTGAAGGTCGATCCCCGCGATCTCCACCAGCCGGACCCGTCCCGTCCCGCGCGGCGGCTTGACCGACATCGTCTTCACCAGCCCCGGATTGGCGTCGAGTTCCTCGTCGGTGATCCACCGGAAGGAGACGGGGGCGTCCTGCTCCGCCAGGGCGTTGAGCCTTGCCTCCACGGCCGCCCTGTCCGGCGGCGTGTCGGGAATGTCGAAGTCGAGCCGGCCCTCGCCCTCGCCGATGGACCCGCCCGTGACCGGGTATGGCAGGACGACGCTAAGGAGGTGCAGCGCGGTGTGGATGCGCATGCGCTTCTCGCGCAGCGGCCAGTCGAGTTCCAGCGTCACGCGGTCGCCTGGCGCGGGAAGCGGGCCGCCGGGCTCGGGCCGGTGGAGGATGCCGCTCCGGTCCGGCGCATAGACCGTGTCGGCGATGCGAAGCGTCGCGCCGCCCGGCAGCCGCATCGAGCCCCGGTCGCCCGGCTGGCCGCCGCCCTGGGCGTAGAAGATCGTGCGGTCGACGACGATACCCGCCTCGTCCGCCACGGTGACGGTCGCTTCGCAAGTCGTCAGATAGGCATCCTCGCGGAACAGGGGCTCCGTCACGGTCGTTCCTTTCGCAGAGCCGGGCCCAACCTGCCGGCGCTTCGACGCTAGGCCCGGGTTGACGGAGGCTCAAGCGGGCGCGGGCGCAATCGCTCATGCGCAGGTGATCCAGTCCGTTCGTGCGCGCGTAACTGCGGCATTGACGGGGGCCGGATCTTCTTGGCACTCCGTGCGGCAAGAGACGAGGGACTTATCGGACGTGACGACGGACGTGAAGAGCGAGGCGGCGCCGGTCGACGCGCTGCTCGGCGCCTATGCCGCCGGGACCCTGAGCCCGGCCTTGCATGCGCTGGTGGCCTCCCATCTGGAGATGACCGGGCGGAACGCCCCTTATGTCGCCGCGCTGGAGACCCTGGCGGCGCGCGAGATCGATTCGACCCCGCCCGTCGACCTCACGGGTGCATCCGCGATGCTGGATCGTATTCTCGCCTCCGAAACCGAGGCGCGGTCGCCGGCCGGCATGGCGCCTTACGGCGATATCCTGCCTTCGCCGCTGCGCCGCCTGATCGGGCACGACCTGCCGGGCGTGCGCTGGAAAGGCGTCCTGCCGGGGCTGAAGGAGTTCCACGTGCCGGCGACGCCGGGCGAGGAGGCGAGCCTCCTGTGGATCAAGGCCGGGCGCCGGATGCCGCACCACACCCACGAGGGCTCCGAGGTCACGCTCGTGCTCAAGGGCGCGTTCCGTGACAAGACGGGCCGCTACGGGCCGGGCGACATTGCCGTCGGCGATCCCGATCTCGACCACCGGCCCATCGCCGAGCCGGGCGAGGACTGCATCTGCTTCGCGGTGACCGACGCGCCGCTGCGGCTCACCGGTCCGGTCGGCCGGATCGTGCAGCGGCTGTTCGGCCGGCACTGACATGGTCTACCGCGCGGCACCGAAGGACGGCGTCGCCTGGGTGACGGGCGCGAGCTCCGGGATCGGCAAGGCCGTCGCGCTGGAACTCGCCCGCCGCGGCTACACGGTCGCCGTCACGGCCCGCCGCCACGAGGAGCTCGAGACTCTAGCCCACAAGGCTGAGTCGCTGGCCGGCCGCATCGTCGCCCACGAGGGCGACGTGACGGACGAGGCCGCCATGGCGGGTATCGTCCGCGCGATCGAGCAGGCCCACGGCCCCATCGCGCTCGCCTTCCTCAATGCCGGCATCGCGCCTTACACCCGCGCCGGCGATCTCGACGTCTCCGCCTTCGCCAAGGCGCACGCGGTCAACGTGATGGGCGTGGTCAACGGGCTGGCGCCGCTCTTTGCGGTCATGGGCGCCCGTGGGCGGGGGCAGGTCGGCGTCACTGCTTCGGTCGCCGGCTATGGCGGCCTGCCGCGGGCGGCCGCCTACGGCGCCTCCAAGGCTGCCGTCATCCATCTGTGCGAGGCGCTGAAATACGATTGCGACCTGCTGGGGATCAATCTGCAGGTGGTCAATCCGGGCTTTGTGAAGACGCCGCTGACGGCGAAAAACGACTTTCCGATGCCGACCGCCATCGAGGAAGACGAGGCGGCGCGGCGGATTTGCGACGGGTTCGAGACGGCCGGCTTCGAGATCACTTTTCCACGTCGGCTGGCCTGGACGCTGAAGCTGGTGAACCTGCTGCCCTACCGGCTCTATTTCCCGCTGATCGCCCGCGCCACCGGCTGGAACCGCAGGAGCGCCGCCGCGGCGCCTGCCGCGGCAAAGCAGGCCTGATCGCCAGGCTGCCCGTCAGAGCCGCAGCCGCGGGATCTCGATGGCCGGGCAGCGATCCATCACGACGGCAAGGCCGCGCCGGCTCGCCCGATCCGCCGCCGCCTCGTTCACGACGCCGAGCTGCATCCAGATCGTGTCGGGCGGCTCGGGCAGCGCCAGAGCCTCGTCCACGGTCTCGCCAGCAGCCTCCGCGTTGCGGAAGATGTCGACCATGTCGACGCGGCCGGGAATATCCGCCAAGCGCGCATAGACCCGCTGGCCCAGGATCGCCTGCCCGTCGAGGCCCGGATTGACCGGGATCACCTCGTAGCCCCGCCCCAGCAGGAAACGCATGACGCCGTGGCTCGGCCTGTCCGGCTTCGGAGAGGCGCCGACGAGGGCGATGCGGCGCGTCTCGTTGAGGATACGGGCAATGGCGGCGTCGTTTGGGGCTGTGTAGCTCATGCCGACGATCTGGGTGCTCAGCCTCCACGGTTCAAGCAGCCGGCGGAACGGACGGTCCTGCCGCTTCGCCTGTGGACAGCGGGCACGGGTGCCGGAATCGCTCAAATGCGACGCATCCGGGTTGGACGCCGTTCATTGTTCGGGCGCTACGACCCCCTCGTCCTTCCCGTCCCCAATTCTTCATCGCCGGCCGCGCGGCCGGAGAGGAGCTGTCTATGCAGGTCTACAAGGCGATCGCCCGGCTGAATTGGCCCCGAACCTATGTGGGAAAGCTGGTTCTGGTCTGTTTCAGCGCGGTCATGGCGCCGCTGGGCCTGCTGCTCGTAGCCTGCATGGCGACGGATCGCGTGAACGCGCAGGCCCTCGTCGCATTCGCGGCGCTGGCAGGCGTCGCCGGCACGATGCTGGCGCTCGTCCTCATGCACCAGATGCTGGCGCCGATGCGGGCGACCTGGGACGCGCTGGAAATGTATATCCAGCACGGGCGCCTGCCGGACCTGCCCACAAGCTATCCGGACGAGGCCGGCCGGCTGATGGCACAGGTGCAGCACACGATCCGGGCGCTCGACATCGCCTCCAAGGAATTGCGGCGCCTCGCCAGCCTCGATCCGCTGACTGCGCTCCACAACCGCCGCTGGCTCATCCAGCGCGGTCAGGACGAGGTCGTCCGCGCCCGGCGCGAGAACCGCCCGCTTTCCGCGATCCTGATGGATCTCGACCATTTCAAGACGATCAACGACCTGCACGGCCACGGCGCCGGCGACGCGGCCCTCATCGCGGTCGCGGAAGTGATGCGCAACGCGCTGCGGCCCTACGACCTCCTTGCGAGGCTGGGCGGCGAGGAATTCTGCCTCGTCATGCCCGACACGGACATCGTCGTCGCCTCCGCCGTGGCGGAGCGGCTTCGCCGTGCCATCGCGGAGCAGACCATCCCGCAGGTCCCCGGCAGCGGCATCACCGCGAGCCTCGGCGTCGTCACCCTGTCGGCGGACGATGGCGGCTTCCTCGCCTTCATCGGCCGCGCCGACGCGATGCTCTACGGCGCCAAGCGCACCGGCCGGAACCGGGTGATGGTAGCGGCCTGAGGCTCAGGCCCTGCCGACCGGCGCGATTTCCGCCGCCACCTGCCGCGCCTCGTCGAGCTGGTGGCTGACATAGAGGATCGGCAGGCCCATCTCGTCCCGCATCCTGACGATGAAGGGCAGAGTCTCGCGCTTGCGGGCCTCGTCCAGCGCGGCGAGCGGCTCGTCCATGAGAAGGATGCGCGGGCGCATCAACCAGGCGCGTCCCATGGCGACGCGCTGGGCCTCGCCGCCCGACAGCGTCGCGGGCCGCCGGTCCAGCAGATGGCCGATGCCGAGGCAATCGCAGACCGCCTCCAGCGACGGCCCGCCCGGTTCGCGCGGCGCGAAGCGCGTGCCGTAGAGGAGATTGCGGCGCACCGAGAGATGCGGGAAAAGCCGCGCGTCCTGGAACACGTAGCCCACGCGGCGCTTCTGAGGCGGCAGATGGATGCCCGCCGCGGTGTCCGTCAGGACGGCGCCGTCGATCACGATCCGGCCGCGCGACGGGCGCAGGAGCCCGGCGACGGCGTTGAGGATGGTCGTCTTGCCGGCGCCGGAGGGCCCATGAAGCGCGACGGCCCGCGCCTCCGTCGCCAGCACGAAGTCCAGGACGAATCCGGGCCGCTCGACCCGCAGGGCGATGGAGAGGCTCATGCGCCGCGCCTCGTGCGCCGCGCGAGCCATTCGGAGGCGAGCACCGCGCCGAAGGCGATGACGATCGACGCCAGCGCGAGCCGCATGGCGCCGGTTTCGCCGCCGGGAACCTGGGTATAGGCATAGAGGGCCAGCGGCAGGGTCTGGGTCTCACCCGGGATGTTGGACACGAAGGTGATCGTGGCGCCGAACTCGCCCAGCGCCTTGGCGAAGCCGAGGACGGCGCCGCCAAGGATGCCCGGCAGGGCGAGCGGCAGGGTCACGGTGGCGAAGATCGCGGCCCGCGGCGCGCCGAGGGTCGCGGCCGCGTCCTCCAGCCGCCTGTCCACCGCCTCGATCGAGAGCCGGATCGCCCTGACGATCAGGGGGAAGGCCATGATGCCGGCGGCGAGGGCGGCGCCGGTCCAGCGGAAGGCGAGGACGATGCCGCAGCATTGCTCCAGCGCCGCGCCCACGGGTCCCCGCCGCCCGAAGGCGACGAGCAGCAGATAGCCCGTCACGACGGGCGGCAGGACGAGCGGCAGGTGGACGAGCGCGTCCAGCACGATCCGGCCGCGGAAACGCCCGCGCGCGAGCAGCCACGCCACGGCGATGGCGGGCGGCAGCGTCGCCAGAACGGCGACGCTGGTGACCTTGAGGCTGAGGGCGATGGCCGCCCATTCGGCTTCGGTGAACATGGGTTCAGTCGAGCGGGGTGAAGCCTTCGCGACGCAGGATCGCGGCGGCGGCGGGTGTCCTTAGCGCGGCGAGGAAGCTGGCGGCCGCCGGCGAGCGGCTGTCGCGCAGGATCGCGGCCGGGTAGACGATCGGTTTGTGGCTGGCTTCCGGGAACAGCGCGACGATGCGCGTGCGGGGATCGGCGACGCGGTCGCTCTCGTACACGATACCCAGAGGCGCCTCGCCGCGGGCGACGAGGAGGAGCGCGGCCCGCACGTTCTCCGCCGGTGCCAGCGATCCGGAGACCGACGCCCATTGGCCGAGATGCTCCAGCGCGGCCCTGGCATACTTGCCGGCCGGCACCGAGGACGGCTCGCCGATGGCGATGCGCCCGCCCCTGAGCGCGGCGGCGAGGGCGCCGGGCTGCGCCAGGTCGACCGCGACAGCATCGTCGGGCCGGGCGATCAGGGCGAGACGGTTGCCAACGAGGTTGAAGCGCGTGCCGGGCCGCAACAGGCCCTTTGCGTCCAGGTCATCCATCCAGTCGAGATCGGCGGAGATGAAGATGTCCGCCGGCGCGCCCTGTTCGATCTGCCGCGCGAGGGCGGAAGACGCCGCATATGAGAGCGAGACGCGTGTACCCGTGGCGCGCTGGACATCGGCGGCAATGGCATCGAGCGCGTTCTTCATGCTGGCGGCGGCGAAGATGCGCAGGTCCGCGCCCTGCGCGAGAGCGGCCCGCTCCAGGAATGCCGGCCAGGCGGCGAGGAGGAGCACGATGAAACGACGGCGCATGGAAGCCTCCTGAGACCGATGAGCCGTCGCCAGGGCGGCCGCTCGGCCAATGGATGCTCCCACCGGAGCCGGATCGGCGGACTCGCCAGTCGCGCCGTCGCCATGGTGGGGCGTCCGGGCCCGCGCGGTCAAGGACGAGCCTATGGCCGCGCCGCTGTCGCCGCCCCACACTCGGCGCTCCGCCGCCAGCGATTCGCGAGCCCCATGCCGTCCGATACGACGACCGCCTTCTGCGACGATGCCGAACTGGGCTATCGCCGGGTCCTGACGCCGTTCCGGGACGGGGAGGGGCTTCGGCTCGACGAGACATACCGGCTCGCGCAATTGCCGCTCGTCGTGCCCGATCATCCGGCTGTCATCCCGGACATGCCGGGCCGCTATTACCGGATGGGCCGCCATGCCGTCGTCCACTCGCTGGTGATGATGATCGATCCCGACGCGCTGGAGGCGTCCGGGGCGTTCGGCGCGCTTGATGCCGAGATGCGCGCGGCGCCCTTCGCCGCGAAGGTCGCCTGGACCATGCCGCCACGGCGCCGCCACCGGCTGCACGCGACCCTGTGCGGGGAACTGCCCGGCCCGCCTTTCCTGGATGGGAAGGCGCGCGCGGCGCTCGCCGCCATCGGGGCCATGGAAGTCGAGATCCGGGGGCTCCTGTCCGGCAACATCAATATCGGCCGGCTCTACCTGAAAGCCTATCCGGAGCGGCGCGGCGGAGAGAACGCGCTGCACCTCATCCAACGGGCGCTGGGCTACAGGCCGAGCGACCTCCATGTGGTCGGGCTCTACAACCTCACCGACGACCTCGATGCTGCCGAGACGGCCGCCCTGCGCGACCTCCTGCTGCGCTGGTGGGACGTGCCGCTGGCGCGGCTGCGGATCGACAGCCTGGCGGTCCTGATGTCCCGCGACGACCTGGTCCTGGATGCGGCAATCGTCGAAACGGTGCCGCTTGCCCCATCGCCTTGACAAGAGCGCGCGGCCCATGCGCTTGTCCCGCCCGATTTTCCAGGACGAGTGACCATGCACCGCTACCGCACCCATACCTGTGGCCAGCTCCGCTCCGACCATGTGGGCGAGACCGTGCGCCTGTCCGGCTGGTGCCACCGCATCCGCGACCATGGCGGCGTGCTCTTCATCGACCTGCGCGACCATTACGGCATCACGCAATGCGTCGCCGACCCGGATTCGCCCGCCTTCAAGCTCGCCGAGACGCTGCGCTCGGAATGGGTCGTAAGGCTCGACGGCAAGGTGAAGCAGCGCCCAGCCGGCACGACCAATGCCGATCTGCCGACCGGCGACGTCGAGGTGTTCATCACCGAGATCGAGGTGCTGGGTCCGGCGGCCGAGCTGCCGGTGCCGGTCTTCGGCGACATCGAGTATCCGGAGGAGACGCGGCTCAAGTACCGGTTCCTCGACCTGCGCCGCGAGAAGCTGCACCGGAACATCATGACCCGCGTCGCGGTCATCGATTCCCTGCGCCAGCGCATGAAGGGGCAGGGCTTCAACGAGTTCCAGACGCCGATCCTGACGGCTTCCTCGCCGGAAGGCGCGCGGGACTTCCTGGTGCCGAGCCGCCTGCATCCGGGCAAGTTCTACGCGCTGCCGCAGGCGCCGCAGCAGTACAAGCAGCTGATGATGATGGCGGGCTTCGATCGCTACTTCCAGATCGCGCCGTGCTTCCGCGACGAGGACCCGCGCGCCGACCGGCTGCCGGGCGAGTTCTACCAGCTCGACATCGAGATGAGCTTCGTCGAGCAGGACGACGTGTTCGCGGCGATGGAGCCGGTGATCCGGGGCGTGTTCGAGGAATTCGCGAACGGGCGTCCGGTGACGCCGAGCCCCTGGCCGCGCATCCCCTATGCGGAATCGCTGTTGAAATACGGCTCCGACAAGCCGGACCTGCGCAACCCGATCGTCATCGCCGACGTGACTGAGGTCTTCACCCGCGAGGACGTCACCTTCAACGCGTTCAAGAACGTGGCGAAGGGTGGCGGCGTGGTACGGGCGATCCCGGCGCCGGGCGCCGCGGCGCAGCCGCGCTCGTTCTTCGACAAGCTGAACGACTGGGCCCGCTCCGAGGGCGCGCCCGGGCTGGGCTATATCGTGCTGGAGGACGAGGGCGGGGCGCTGACGGGCAAGGGTCCGATCGCCAAGTTCATCCCGGCCGAGGCGCTGGCGGAGATCGTCCAGGCGGCGGGCCTGAAGGCCGGCGACGCGGTGTTCTTCTCCGCCGGTCAGGCCGACAAGGCCGCCTCGCTCGCGGGCAAGGCGCGCACGCGCATCGGCAGCGAGCTCGGCGTCGTCGATACGGAGCGGTTCGAGTTCGCCTGGATCGTCGATTTCCCGATGTTCGAGTGGAACGAGGAGGAGAAGAAGGTCGACTTCTCCCACAACCCGTTCTCCATGCCGCAGGGCGGGCTCGACGCGCTCAACAGCCAGGATCCGCTGACCATCAAGGCTTTCCAGTACGACGTCGCCTGCAACGGCTTCGAACTGGCTTCCGGCGGCATCCGCAACCACAAGCCCGAGGCGATGGTGAAGGCCTTCGAGATCGCGGGCTACGGCGAAGAGACCGTCGTGGAACGCTTCGGCGGCATGTACCGGGCGTTCCAGTACGGCGCGCCGCCCCATGGCGGCATGGCGGCGGGCGTTGACCGGATCGTCATGCTGCTCTGCGACGCGCAGAACCTGCGCGAGGTGGCGCTCTTCCCGATGAACCAGCAGGCGCTGGACCTCCTCATGGGTGCCCCGTCCGACGTGACGCCGAGGCAGCTGCGCGAGCTGCATATCCGGCTGAACCTGCCCGAGAAGGGCTGACGGGCGGGAGGCCCGGCCATGGAGCCCGGCGTCACCGCCATCGTCGTCACCTACGAGAGCGCCCACGCGCTGCCCGAATGCCTCGCCGCGATCGGGCTTGCGGGGATCCCGGCCATCGTGGTGGACAATGCGAGCGAGGACGTGTCGCCCGAGATCGCGCGACTCGCGGGAGCGACCCTCCTGCGCAACGCGTGCAACGAGGGCTATGGCCGCGCCAACAACCGGGGCGTGGAGGCGGCGGACAGCGAGTTCGTGCTCATCGTCAATCCGGACGTGATCCTGGAGCTAGGCTCGGTGGCAGCCCTGGTGCGCACAGCGCGGCGCCATCCCGATGCCGGCATCGTCGCGCCGAAGATCGTTGAGCCGGACGGACGCGTGTTCTTCCAGCCGCGCTCGCTGCTCTCGCCATACCTCAAGAATCCCCGGGGCGAGCTCGCCATCCCGGAGGGCGAGGCCTGCGTGCCTTTCGTGTCGGGCGCCTGCTTCCTCATCCGGCGTGCTTTGTTTCTTGGCGTCGGCGGGTTCGATCCCGCGATCTTCCTCTTCTACGAGGACGACGACCTGTGCCGGAAGGTCGCCGATAACGGCTTCTCGATCATCTATTGCCCGGCGGCGAGCGTGCGGCACGGGCGTGGCAAGTCCAGCGCCCCCGCGCCGGGCCGCGTCTTCCGCAGCCGCTGGCACCAGGCCTGGTCGCGGGCCTATGTCAGCCGCAAATACGGCCTGCCGGACCCCGCGCCGCTGATGGCCGCGATCAACGGCATCAAGGCCGCCGGCGCACGGGCGATCAGGCGCACCGACCTCTACGAACGCTATGGCGGCTCTGCGGCGGGCGCCTTCGCCTGGATGCGCGGGCGCACGGCGCTGGAGCAGGAAGGCCTGCGGGGGGTGAGCGCCAAGGAGGCGAAGCGATGACGTCCTGGATCGCCGGTTCGACAGTCGCCGACGCGATGCGCCGTCCATACGACAACTTCGCGCTGATCCGTCTGGCGCTGGCGCTGGCCGTTGTCGTGTCGCACGCATCCAGCGTCGTAACCGGCCAACTCGACGACGAGCCGCTGAAGACACTGACAGGGTTCACTCTGGGTGAGCACGCGGTCAACGGCTTCTTCGCGATTTCGGGCTTCCTGGTGACGATGAGTTTTGCCCGGCGGGGCTGGCGTGACTACGTGGCGGCGCGCGCGCTGCGCATCGCACCGGGCTTCGTCGCGGCCGTGCTCGTCGTGGCGTTTCTGCTCGGGCCGGCACTGACGAGCCTGGGCGTCGGAGCTTATTTCGCGGATGGGCGGCTCTGGCGGTTCCTTGCTGCGACGCTGACGTCGTTCAAGAGCGCCATCGTCCTGCCAGGCGTGTTCGACGCAAACCCGCTACAGTTCCCGATGGGGACGGTGTGGACCCTGAAATACGAGGTTCTCTGTTATGCGGGTGTGCTGGGCCTCGGCGTCATCGGCCTATTGACCCGCAAACTGGTCGCTGTCCTGCTGCCGGCCGGGCTGTTCGCGGCGCTCGGGACGCTTCAGACACTTGAGCCCGAACTGCCGAAGGGCGTGGAGACCGCCCTCCGCCTGCCACTCCTCTTCGCCGCAGGGGGCGCGCTCTATGTCCTGCGCGACCAGGTGCGGCTGTCCGCCCTCGCGGTCGCGGCGCTCAGCCTCGCGGCGTGGTCGGCATTCGGCACGCCTCTTTACGGGCCCGTCGTCTACATGGCGCAGGCTTACGGCGTGATCTGGCTTGCCCTGGCGCCCGGCCTTTCGCATCCGCGGCTGGAGCCGGCCTACGACCTGTCCTACGGGACGTACCTCTATGGCTGGCCGGTCCAGCAGGCGCTGCAGGCCCTCTTGCCGGCGGCCGGCGCGGCAGCGCTCCTGGCGCCGTCGATCGTGCTGACGCTGGCTGTGGCCGCTCTGTCCTGGGTGCTCGTCGAGCGGCCGGCCCTGCGCCTCAAGCGGCGGTGGATCAGGCCGCGCCCCGACCTTGCGAGCGGTGGGTCCTGACCGCGGCGATCAGGTCCTCGACCCGGTCGCTTTGAAGAAGCGGGACGAGGGCGCCCACTTGCTCTTCGGGGAGATCCCACCAGGCTGCATCCAGCAGCGCCTGGATGACGGCTGGCTCGAAGCGGTACCGGATCACCTTTGCCGGATTGCCGCCGACGATGGCGTATGGAGGGACGTCGCGCGTCACAAGCGCATGCGCGGCGATAACAGCGCCATGGCCGATCGTGACGCCCGACATGATCAGACAGCCTGAACCCAGCCAGACGTCATGGCCGATGACGACGTCGCCGCGGGACCGATGATAGGCGTCACCCTCCGGAGCCTGCCGCCAGCGCGTACGGAAGGCCGAGAACGGGAAGGTCGTGACCCAGTCCGTGCGGTGGTCGCCGCCGAGCATGATCTCCACCTTGTCGGCGATGGAGCCGTAGCGGCCAATGCTAAGCTTCGCCCCGGCTTCAGGGAAACGCACCTTGGGCCGACCATAGGTGTGCTCCCCGATCGCATAGCCATGGCGCCGCGCCAGGGCTGCAAGATGCAACCTCGTTTCGCCATAGGGATTTCGCCTGCCGAACAGGCCGCGCAGCAGCTTCAAGACCGCTCGATCCGAAACGTTAGGGGACGCATCGGCGATCTATAGAATACGGCCGATGCAATCGAAAGCTCTTGCGTGGCGCCTTGCTACGCCGCCGATGCCTTCATGGCCAAGCAATGGCTGGTGGCGGCGGACCGGCCGCTCGCCTAGGCGATGCACAAACGGCAATTGACGCTGGGCCGACCCGGCGGGCACAACCGAGGGGCAGCCAAGCGGCCGACGGGAGCCGCGCCAGCCTCAAGGACCCCGGGGAGCATCATGGCCGATCCGATCTCGCAGGACCTGAAATCGGGCGCGCTAGTGTACCACCGGTCCCCGCGCCCCGGTAAGCTCGAGATCCAGCCGACGAAGCCGCTCGGCAACCAGCGCGACCTCGCGCTCGCCTATTCGCCCGGCGTCGCCGCCGCGTGCGAGGCCATCGCCGCCGATCCGTCGGAAGCCGCCTCTCTCACCGTCCGCCAGAACCTCGTCGCCGTCATCTCCAACGGCACGGCCGTGCTCGGCCTCGGCGATATCGGCCCGCTCGCCGCCAAGCCGGTGATGGAGGGCAAGGCGGTCCTGTTCAAGAAGTTCGCCGGTATCGACGTGTTCGACATCGAGGTGGCCGAGAAGGACGTGGACCGGCTGGTCGACGTGGTCGCGGCGCTGGAGCCGACCTTTGGCGGCATCAACCTGGAGGACATCAAGGCTCCCGAATGCTTCGAGGTGGAGGAGCGCCTCAAGAGCCGGATGGGCATTCCGGTCTTCCACGACGACCAGCACGGCACGGCGATCATCGTCTCCGCCGCGGTGCTCAATGCCTTGGAGCTGTCGGGCAAGCGCATCGAGGACGTGCGGATCGTGGCCTCAGGGGCGGGTGCCGCGGCGCTGGCCTGCCTCAACCTCCTCGTCTCGCTCGGCGCGCGGCGCGAGAATATTATCGTCACCGACATCGAGGGCGTGGTCTACAAGGGCCGCCCCGTCCTGATGGACCGCTGGAAGGACGTCTACGCCCGTGACACCGCCATGCGGACGCTCGCCGAGGCCATCGTCGGGGCCGACGTATTCCTCGGCCTGTCGGCGGGCGGCGTGCTCAAGGCCGACATGGTCAGGGCCATGGCCAAGCAGCCGCTCATCCTGGCGCTGGCCAATCCCAATCCGGAGATCATGCCGGAGGAGGCGATCGCGGCGCGCCCCGACGCGCTGATCTGCACCGGCCGGTCGGACTATCCCAACCAGGTCAACAACGTCCTGTGCTTCCCCTACATCTTCCGCGGCGCGCTGGACGTGGCCGCGCGCACGATCAACGAGGAGATGAAGGCTGCCGCCGTGAAGGCCATCGCGGCGCTCGCCCGCGAGGCGCCGTCGGAGGTCGTGGCCCGGGCCTATGGCGGCGAGGCGCCGACCTTCGGGGCCGCATCGCTGATCCCGAGCCCCTTCGATCCGCGGCTGATCCTGCGCATCGCGCCGGCCGTCGCCAGGGCGGCGATGGATACCGGTGTTGCCGAGAAACCCATCGAGGATTTCGAGGCTTACGAGGATTCCCTCAACCGTTTCGTCTTCCGCTCCGGCTTCATCATGAAGCCGCTCTTCACCCAGGCCAAGGCGGAGCCGAAGCGCGTCATCTATGCGGAAGGGGAGGACGAGCGGGTCCTGCGCGCGGCGCAGGTCGTGGTGGAGGAGGGGCTGGCCCGGCCGATCTTGATCGGGCGCCCCGCCGTGGTCGAGACGCGGCTGAAGCGGTTCGGCCTCGATATCCGGCCCGGCCGGCATTTCGATCTCGTCAACCCCGAGGACGATCCGCGCTACCGGGATTATGTCGCCAGCTACCAGGAGGTCGCCGGCCGGCGCGGCATCACGCCGGACGCGGCGCGCACATTGGTGCGCACCAACACGACGGTCATCGCTGCGCTCGCGGTGCACCGGGGCGATGCGGACGCGATGCTCTGCGGCCTCGAAGGCCGCTTCGTGTCCCGGCTCACCCATATCCGGGACATCGTCGGGCTGGCGCCCGGGGTCAGCGACCTGTCGGCGATGAGCCTCGTCATCACCTCCAAGGGCCACCACTTCATGACGGACACGCATGTCCGCCACGACCCGACCGCCGCGGAGATCGCCGAGACGACGATCCTGGCAGCGGCCCATGTGCGGCGCTTCGGCATCACGCCGAACATCGCGCTGGTGTCCCATTCCGATTTCGGCTCGGCGAATACGAGTTCGGCGCGCAAGATGCGCGAGGCCCTCGCCATCATCCGGGATCGCGCGCCGGCGTTGCACGTGGACGGCGAGATGCAGGCCGACAGCGCGCTCTCCCAGGTGCTGCGCGACCGCAAGCTGCCCTCGTCCTCGATCAAGGACGAGGCGAACCTGCTCGTGATGCCGAACCTCGATGCGGCGAACATCGCCTTCCAGCTCGTCAAGGTGCTCGCGGATGCGCTGCCCGTGGGCCCGATCCTGATCGGCCCGCGCAAGCCTTGCCACGTGTTGACCCCGTCGGTGACGGCGCGCGGCATCGTCAACATGACGGCGGTGGCGGTCGTCGAGGCGCAGGCCGCGACGGCCTGACACCCAAACTCACTCGGCCTTCGCGGTGATCTCCAGCCGCTGGCCGATGGCGGTGGGGTCGCTCAGCATCATGAAGTCGGCGATGCCGAGGCCCGTTCCGTCCTTGGTGCGGGCCGCGATCTCCAGCTTGCCGGGCTTGGCGATGAAGCGGCCGATGGCGGCGCCCGCCGCGCGCGGGCCCTCGCCGGGGCCGAGCAAAGCCGGAACCAGCGCCACGGCCGCGCGGCCATATTCCACGCGCAGATCCTCGGGCTTGCGCTTCACCTGCCGGGCATGGTCGGCCAGCCAGCGGTTGAACAGGCCGCGGTCGTCGACATTGATGGTCAGCGTCCGCGCCGTCGCCGCCATGGCCGCGACCTGGGCGACGGCCGGGTCGGTGGAGAACACGTCCTTGTCGACGTTGCCGAGCGTGCCGGACAGGCGCAGCGTCCCCATATCGGGGCCCTCGGCCGTCAGCTCGCGGATGGCGAGCTCGCTCCTGCCCTGGTCCCAGGCCGTGTCCAGGCGCAGCGACAGGTCGATGTCGCGGTAGCCCATGGCGATGAGCCTGCGCAGGTTTTCGTCCTTGCTGCGCTCGGGCACCTTCATGCGGATATTGTCGAGCCGGATCGCCATCGCGGTCGGAATCGGCCCGATATGGGCGCCGGTCTCGATGGCGAAGGCCTTGATGTCGGCCTTGGTGCGCTGATCCTTGTTCGTCGTGTCCTGCGCGTCGACCGAGATGCCGGTGACCTCGAAGCGGCCGAAGCGGGGAACGAGGTTGGCCGGGTTGATCTGGGCAGCCTTGGCCGGGTCGGACGCGACGTCCTTTAGCGTGGACAGAACCTCGGTGACGGACAGGTCCTTAAGCGACATGCCGGCCATGGCGATGCGCGCCTCGGCGGTCTCCACCTCGAAGCCTTCGATGGCAAAGTTCATCGTGGCCCGCATGCTCATGCCCATCCGGGCGATGCGGCCCTTGCCGGTCTTCCCGTCCTCGTTGAACGAGAAGGTGAAGCCGGTCATGTCGGTCTGGCCGATCTCGTAGGCGCCGAGCAGGCCGAGGAGCCGGGTCGCCTGCTTCAGCTTCTCGTCGTCGTTCGCGGGCGCCTTCTCGATCGCCTCCAGCGCGGTCAGCATCGGTTCCGCGCCCGGCATGCCGGCAAAGCTCTCGCTCCTGATCTGCTTGATTTCGAGGGCATGCCCGGCGCCGGTGCGCATGACGATGTCCGCCATCACGTAATTGGCGTAGATCGGGGCCGGCTTCTCGTCCGGGCGCGCCTTGTCGGCATAGAGGCGCACGCCGAGCGGCAGGTCGACATTGTCCACCGACCAGGCGCCATAGGTCCCGCTCATGGCCTCCTTGCCCGTGGCGGTGGAGGCGAGGGTGGCACCGTCGCCGGCGAGCCGCGCGATGCGGCCCCTGGCCACGTCACGCGCCGTCACGTTGCGATACGTCGTCGTCTGCGTCGTCTCGCCAACCTTCTGCACGAAGACCAGCTCGGGCGCGACGAGGCTCGTCGCGTTCAGCCGGGTGAGGCGCGCGGCGATAGGCTCGGCGGCGGTCGGCGCGAACAGGGCGGCGAGGGCGTCCTTGCCGAGGTCGGCGCCGGTCACCTCCAGCTTCGGCAGGCGCATCGTGAAGGCCGAGCCGTAGCTGAAGGACAGGTCCTGCAGCACGACCGGGTCGGCGGCGAGGGCCGGGCCGACCAGCGCCGGGCTGCCGCTGGCGGTCAGCCGCCCGACCCGCCAGGCCGAATCGCCGCTGCGGCCTGTCAGGCCGGACAGCGCGATGCGGCCGGTCACCAGGCTCGCGTCCACCCGTTCCGCCGCAATGCCGGATGCCGCGAGCCCGGCCGCGATGCGTGTCTCCACCGCCTGCCCGGCGAGGGCGACGAGCCCCATGGCGATCGCGGGGATGGAGGCGGCGGCAAGCAGATTGCGGGTGAGACGGCTCATGGCTGACCTTGGGTGAGCGGCGACGGCGCACTCTGGTTCAGCCGGCCCGGCCCTTCAAGGGCCGTCGGGGCGGAAAGCTTTCAGATGGAAAACGAGGTCCCGCAGCCGCAGGAGGCGGTCGCGTTGGGATTCTCGATCCGGAACGCCTGGCCCATCAGGTCGTCGACGAAATCGATCCGCGCTCCGCCCAGGAACTGCAGCGACGTGTCGTCGATGAGGACGGTCGCGCCGTCGCGCTCCACGGCGATGTCGTCGGCGTTGCGTTCGCGGGTGATGTCGAAGGCGTATTGGAACCCCGAGCAGCCCCCGCCATTCACGCTGATGCGCAAAGCCGCGCCCTCCGGCTCGTCCTTGAGGACGGTCAGGATGCGCCGTGCCGCGCGTTCGGTGAGTTCGACTTCGGCCATGGTGCGTTGCGCTCCGGTCCGCGGCGCTTGCGCGCCGTTCCACCGGAACGTAAGTGCGGCAGGCCTCAGCTTCAACGGGGAGAGCGGCGGATGGCTTACGGGGAACGGCACGGCGAGCGCTGGCGCGCGCCCTTCGCCTGCGACCCGGCCGCCTCGCGGGGACGCCTCCACGGCGTCGATCCCTCGCCGACGCGCGGCGAGTTCCAGCGCGACCGGGACCGGATCATCCATTCCACCGCGTTCAGGCGGCTGAAGCACAAGACGCAGGTCTTCGTCTTCCACGAGGGCGACCATTACCGCACCCGCCTGACGCACACGATCGAGGTCTCGCAGATCGCCCGGGCGCTGGCCCGCTCCTTCGGCCTGGACGAGGACTTGGCCGAGGCGCTCGCGCTCTCCCACGATCTCGGCCACACGCCGTTCGGTCATACGGGCGAGGACGCACTGGATGCCTGCATGGCGGCCTATGGCGGGTTCGACCACAACGCCCAGGCCCTGCGCATCGTCAGCCGACTTGAGCGCCGCTATGCGGAGCATGACGGGCTGAACCTGACCTGGGAGACGCTGGAGGGCCTGGTCAAGCATAACGGCCCGCTAGTGGATGGCGCCGGCAAGCCGTTCGGCCGCTACGCGCTGAAGGGCGTGCCGGGGGCCATCCTGGAATACAACGCGCGGCAGGACCTCGCGCTCCACACCCATGCCTCGGCGGAGGCGCAGGTGGCGGCCATCGCCGACGACATCGCCTACGACGCCCACGACCTGGACGACGGGCTGCGGGCGGAGCTGTTCGACCTGCCGCAGCTGCGCGAATTGCCGCTCGTCGGCGAGGCGCTGGCGGAAATCGATGCCCGCTATCCGGGACTGGAGCGGCCCCGGGTCATCCACGAGCTGATCCGCCGCGTCATCACGCGGATGGTGGAGGACGCAGTCGCCGAGACCGGGCGGCGGCTCGAGGCGCTGCGTCCTGCCGACGCCGACGCGGTGCGCGCGGCGTCCGGCCCGGTCGTCGCGTTCTCGCCGCGGGCGGCGGAGGCGGACAAGGCGATCAAGGCCTTCCTCTATCCCAACGTCTACCGCCATCCCCGCGTCATGCGCATACGCTCCGAGGCGGACCAGGTGCTGCGCGACCTGTTCGGCCGGCTCTTCGCCGAGCCGGAACTGATGCCGGAGGAATGGACGCGGGACCTTTCCCATGCCGACGAGGCGCGCCGGGCCCGGCGCGTCGCCGATTACATCGCCGGCATGACCGATGCCTACGCGCTCATCGCCCATCGCCGGCTGTTTGACGTGACCCCGGACTTGCGTTAGCGCGCTGGCCCTTCGGCCAGCTTGTCCGCGACCGGTCTTCCGCCAAGGGTTCCCGCGATGAACATCTTCGACGTCTTCCACGAGCGCATCGCCGGCGCCCTGGCGCGCCTGGAATCGACGGGACGCCTGCCCGCGGGGCTCGATGCCTCCCGCGTCGTCGTGGAACCGCCGCGCGATCCCGCCATGGGCGACCTCGCCACCAACGCCGCCATGGCGCTCGCCAAGGACGCCGGCACCAATCCGCGCGCGCTCGCCGAGCTCATCGTCGCCGAACTTGCCGGCGATCCCGACATCGCCCGCACCGAGGTCGCCGGCCCGGGCTTCATCAACATCTCGCTGAAGCCGGCCGTGCTCAGCGGCGTGCTCCGCGCGGCGGTGTCCGACCCCGCCTATGGCCGCTCTGCGTCTGGCGCGGGCACGCCGGTGAACGTGGAATATGTCTCGGCCAACCCGACCGGCCCGATGCATGTGGGCCACGGGCGCGGCGCGGTGTTCGGCGACGCCTTGTCGAGCCTGCTCGCCTTCGCCGGCTCCGCGGTGACGCGCGAGTACTACATCAACGATGCCGGCGCGCAGGTGGACGTGCTCGCCCGCTCCGCCTTCCTGCGCTACCGCGAGGCGCTGGGCGAGGCGATCGGGGACATTCCGGAAGGGCTCTATCCGGGCGATTACCTCAAGCCCGTGGGCGAGGCTCTGGCCAACACCCATGGCCGGAGCCTTCTGGACAAGCCCGAGGCCGAATGGCTGCCGCTGGTGCGGCAGGCCGCCATCGACGCGATGATGGACATGATCCGGCAGGATCTCGCCGTCCTCGGCGTGACGCACGACGTGTTCTTCTCCGAGCGCTCGCTGCAGGACGGCGGCAATGGCGGCGCCGTTGCGGCGCTGATCGAGGACATGCGCGCCACGGACCTGGTCTATGAGGGCCGCCTGCCGCCGCCCAAGGGCCAGCCGGTCGACGATTACGAGGATCGGGAGCAGACCCTGTTCCGCGCCACCCGCTTCGGCGACGACGTGGACCGGCCGCTTCTGAAGTCGGACGGCAGCTTCACCTACTTCGCGTCCGACATCGCCTATCACCGCTCCAAATATGCGCGCGGCTTCAAGGAGATGATCGACGTCTGGGGGGCCGATCACGGCGGATACGTCAAGCGCATGCAGGCGGCGGTGAGGGCGGTGACGGGCGGGGAAGGGCGGCTCGACGTCAAGCTGTGCCAGCTCGTCAAGCTGATGCGGGGCGGCGAGCCGGTGAAGATGTCCAAGCGCTCGGGCGACTTCGTCACCCTGCGCGAGGTCATCGACGAGGTGGGCCGGGACGCGGTCCGCTTCATGATGCTGTTCCGCAAGAACGATGCGACGCTGGAATTCGACCTCGCAAAGGTGATCGAGCAGTCCAAGGACAACCCGGTCTTCTACGTCCAGTACGCCCATGCGCGCTGCGCGTCGGTGTTCCGGCAGGCGGCGGAGGCGTTCCCAGGGATCGATGTCTCGGCCATCGCGCTGAGCGATGCCGACCTGGCTCTGCTGGACGACGAGGGGGAGGTCGCGCTCGCCAAGCTCATCGCCCAGTATCCGCGGCTGATCGAAGCAGCGGCGGCAGCGCACGAGCCGCATCGCGTCGCGTTCTACCTCTACGACCTGGCAAGCGCCTTCCATTCCTTGTGGAACAAAGGCAAGGATTCGCCGCAATTACGCTTTGTTAATCAAACCGATAGAAACATGACTTTGGCGAGGCTGGCCCTCGTTTACGCGGTGCGAGCCGTTCTTGCGTCGGGTCTGTCGATCCTGGGGGTCGGCGCTCCGCAAGAGATGCGTTGAAGGCCTGCGGGCGGTTTCCTTGACGGAAATGCTCGATTCCGTCGGCCTGCAGCGCTAGTCTCGACCCGCGCTGAACCGGCGCGTGACGCGCGCCGCTACGCTCCAGTGGCAGCCTTAAGCCGGCTGCGGTCGAGTACGGAAGAGCGCCATGTCCGACGGCTCCAAGACCCATCAGCTCAACGCCACCGCCGCCGACAGGCTGGCGCTGGACCTCGACGAACTCGAGCGCCAGCTGCGCCAATTGTCGGCGAAGCCCGCCGCGCCGGGTCAGGCGCAGGGCCAGGCGCAGGACGATCCGCTGGCCGAACTCGCCCGCCTCGTCGGTCGCGATGATCCGATCCGCTCCATGCTGGCAGGGCAGACCAGGGCCGCGCCGCAGCCCGCGCCACAGCCGGCCCCGCAGCCTTACCAGCCGGCCTACCCGGCCCAGCCCGCCTATGCCGCGCCTCAGCCCGAAGACCTGCGCGGCGGCTTCGACCGAGACGCCCAGGCCTGGGCACCCGAAGAGGCCTACCGCGCCGAGGCTGCGCCGGCCCAGCCGCATTGGCAGGAGCCGGAGCCGGAGACTTACGCGCCCCGCGCCGAAACGGCCGCCTACGAACCGGCCGCCTACGATCCCTCCGCCCTCCAGGCGGACGACCGTTATGCTCCGCATGGCTATGCGCCGGCCGATGCCGGCTATGCCCAGGCGGAGGAGGAGGACCTCGTCCCCCTCGACAAGCACCGCTCCCGCAAGGGCCTCATCACCGTCGCCGCGCTCATGGTGACGGCAACCGCCGGCGTGGCGGGCGTGCTGATGTTCCGCGACAAGAGCCCGTCGCTGCCATCAGGCCAGGCGCCGGTCATCACCGCCGACAAGGGTCCGATGCGCGTCGCCCCGCAGAATCCGGGCGGCGTCGACATCCCGAACCAGAACAAGCAGATCTACGAGCGCGGCGCCGCCGTGCCGGACAACACCAAGGTCGTCAGCCGCGAGGAGCAGCCGATCGACGTGCGCCAGACGGCGCGCGCCATGGCCCAGCGCGACAGCATCGAGGGCCTGATCGGCGACAGCGGCTCGCGCCGCAACGGCGCCACGGGCGCGGCCAATCCGGCGCAGGGCAATCCGCTTGCCGCGCTCGGCGAGCCCAAGCGCGTGCGCACCGTGGCCGTGCGTCCTGACGGCACGGTGATCGACCAGGTGTCCGCCACGGCGCCGGCCCCGGCCCCCGCGCCGGCGGCGATGCAGCTTCCCGCCGCGGCGCAGCCGACGGCCACCGGCACCGCCTCGCCCGCGGCCCGGCCCGCCGCTCCCGTCGTTCCGCCGGCTCCGGTCATGCCGCCGCAGGCGCAGGGCAATCCCGCGCCGGCTACGCCCGCCGCCCGCGCGCCCGCTCCGGCAGGCGAGCCCCTCTCCATCACGCCCGCTGGCCAGAAGATCCAGCAGCGCGTCGCCAATGCCGGCCCGGCGGCCATCGCGCCCGGCGCAGCCCCGCCGCTCGCGGTCCAGCCGCCGGCCGCCCAGCCTGCGCCGCGTCCTGCCGCGACGCCGGTCGCGACCGCGCCGGCGCCGACAGCCGCCCCCGCCGGCGGCGACTTCGTGGTTCAGCTTGCCGCCCGCCCGAGCGAGAAGGAGGCGATGGACGCCTTCCAGCAGCTGCAGCGGCGCTATCCCGATCTCAATGGCCTCTCGCCGATCGTCCGGCGCGCCGAGGTCGGCGACAAGACGATCTACCGCCTGCGCGTCGGTTCCATGTCCCGCGAGGAGGCCAACGGCCTCTGCGAGAAGCTGAAGACCAGCGGCGGGCAGTGCTTCGTCGCCCGCAACTGAGTTCCTCCGCAATTCGAGGTGGATGGCCGGTCAGGCTTGCTTGACCGGCCTTTCCGTGCCGGCCTACCGCTAGCGGATGCCGACACGCGCCTTCATCGCCGGGTGCTCCGGACCCGCGCTGACCCGCGAGGAGCGGGCGTTCTTCCGCGACGCCGAGCCCTGGGGCTTCATCCTGTTCCGGCGCAACGTGGCGGATCCGGAGCAGGTGAGGGCGCTCTGCGACGCCCTGCGCGAGGCGGCGGGGCGCGCCGCGCCCGTTTTCGTCGACCAGGAGGGCGGCCGCGTCCAGCGGCTCGGCCCGCCGCACTGGCCCGTCTATCCGCCCGCCCGCACCTTCGGCAGGCTTGCCGCCAACGACCCGCTGACGCGGCGCGAGATCGCCCGGCTCGGCGCGCGGCTGATGGCGCACGATCTCAAGGCGGTGGGCATCGACGGCGATTGCGTGCCGGTGCTCGACGTGCCCGTGGCCGGCGCCCATGACGTCATCGGCGACCGGGCCTATGGCGCGAGCGCGGACGAGGTGGCTGTGCTCGGCCGTGCCGCCGCCGAGGGCCTGCTGGCCGGCTGCGTCATGCCGGTGATGAAGCACATTCCCGGCCATGGCCGCGCCGGAGCCGACAGCCACCTCTCGCTGCCCGTGGTCAAGGCCTCGCGCCGGGAGCTGGAGGCGCAGGATTTCGCCCCGTTCCGCACGATGACCGACCTGCCCGCCGCCATGACGGCCCATGTCGTCTATACCGCGATCGATGGTGACGGACCCGGCACGACGTCCCGGCGCGTCGTCCGCTCGGTGATCCGCAAGGCGATCGGCTTCCAGGGCCTGCTCATGACGGACGACCTCTCCATGAAGGCGCTCAGCGGCGGCTTCCGGGAGCGGGCGGAGGCGGCGATCGCGGCGGGCTGCGACATCGTCCTCCATTGCAACGGCGAGATGGCCGAGATGAAGGCGGTGGCCGAGGGCGCGCCTGTGCTGCGCGGCGCGGCGAAGCGGCGGGCCGACGCGGCCATGGCCCGGATCGCCCACGTCCCGGAGCCGCTCGATGTCGACCAGGCCCGCGCGCGGCTCGCCGCCGCGCTTGCACCGGGGGCGTGATGGCGCGACCGTTGCAGACCCCACCGAATCGGCGCCCCCGCGCCGGGGAGGAGGCCATGCCGAAGCCCGAGCTTCCGTTCGAGGACGACAGCCCGCCGCCGCGCCCCGGCGGGACGCTGCTGGTCGATGTCGACGGCTTCGAGGGGCCGCTGGACCTGCTGCTCGAGCTGGCACGGCGGCAGAAGGTCGACCTCCACCGCATCTCGATCCTGGCGCTCGCCGAGCAGTACCTTGCCTTCGTCGAGGAGGCGCGGGCGCTGCGGCTGGAACTGGCGGCCGATTACCTCGTCATGGCGGCCTGGCTCGCCTATCTCAAGTCGCGGCTGCTCCTGCCCGAGCCGCCGCGCGGCGACGAGCCGAGCGCCTCGGACCTCGCGACCGCGCTGGCGCTGCGGCTGCGGCGGCTGGAGGCGGTGCGCTCGGTCGCCAGGCGGCTCTTCGAGCGGGACCAGCTCGGCCGGGACGTGTTCGCCCGCGGCGCGCCGGAGCCGGTCGTCGTCCAGTCGACGCCGCGCTTCGAGGCGAGCCTCTACGATCTCCTGAAGGCCTATGCCCAGCAGCGGCAGAAGAACGCCCTGTCCCACGTCACCATAGCCCGGCGCGTGGTCTGGTCGCTGGTGGAGGCGCGGGAGGCGCTGGAGCGGCTGGTCGGCAAGCTGCCCGCCAGCGACTGGAGCGATCTTGATTCCCTGATCCTGTCCTATGTCGCCGGGCCGGACGAGGCGACGACGGTCCGGGCGTCCTCGTTCTCCGCCGTGCTGGAGATGGTCAAGGAAGGGCTCCTCGACATCCGGCAGGACCGGAACTTCGCCCCCCTCATGATCCGCCGGCGCAAGGTGCCGCAGGCGGCGGGAGCCTGACATGATCGCGCAGATCGAACGGATCGACCGGTCGGGCGGAGCGGAAAGCCTCGCGGAGGCCGTGCGCATCGCCGAGGCGCTGATCTTCGCCTCGGCGCAGCCGCTCACCGAGGCGGACCTGAAGGGCCGGCTGCCGGAAGGCGTGCCGGTGGCGGAGGTGCTGGCAAGGCTCCAGGCGCTCTATTCGCCGCGCGGGGTCAACCTCGTCCAGGTGGCGGGCGGCTGGACGTTCCGCACCGCGTCCGACCTGTCCTACCTCCTGGCGCGGGACGCGCAGGAGCCGAAGAAGCTCTCCCGCGCCGCGCTCGAGGTCCTCGCCATCATCGCCTATCACCAGCCGGCGACCCGGGCGGAGATCGAGGAGATCCGCGGCGTCTCCACCTCCCGCGGCAGCCTCGACGCGCTGATGGAGACCGGCTGGATCCGCATTCGCGGGCGCCGGCGCACGCCGGGCCGGCCGGTCACCTACGGCACGACGCCGGCCTTCCTCGCCCAGTTCGGCCTCGATTCCATCGAGGACCTGCCGGGGCTCGACGACCTCAAGGGCGCGGGCTTCCTCGACCGCAAGCTGCCGCCGGGCTTCTCCGTGCCGATGCCGAACGACGACCAGGCCCTGCGCGAGGACGAGGACGAGCTCGACGACATGTTCGAGCACGACCACGGCCCGCTCGACCCGGACGCGCCCTGAGCCTGCCGCCGCCTTGACCGCCGGTGCGGGCGATGCCACCTGATCGCCCGATGGCGAAGGCGGACGATAGCGGGCGGCGTTGGGGCAGGCGGGGCACCGCCGGCGCCTCGATTCCCGTCTCCATCGCGCTTGAGGACGTCGTCCAGACCTACGGTTCCGTCCGCGCGCTCGACGGCGTCTCGCTGTCGGTGAAGCCGCGCGAGATCGTCTGCCTGCTCGGCCAGTCCGGTTGCGGCAAGACGACACTCCTGCGCCAGGTCGCGGGGATCGAGGCGCCGGCGGGCGGGCGCGTCCTGCTGGACGGGCTGGACGTGTCCTCGCCCGGCCGGTTCGTCCCGCCGGAGCGCCGGGGCGTCGGCCTGATGTTCCAGGACTACGCCTTGTTTCCCCATCTCTCCGTGCTGGAGAACGTCGCGTTCGGCCTGCGCGCCCTGTCGGGCGGCGAGAAGCGCGAGGTGGCGAGCCGCGCGCTGGAGCGCGTCGGCCTCGGGCACCTGCTGGAGGCCTATCCGCACACGCTGTCGGGCGGCGAACAGCAGCGCGTCGCGCTCGCCCGCGCCATCGCGCCGCGCCCCGGCGTGCTGCTGATGGACGAGCCCTTCGCCAATCTCGACCGGCGCCTGCGCGACGCGGTGCGCGAGGAGACGGTCGCGGTGCTCCGCGAGACCGGCGCCACCGTCATCATGGTGACGCACGATCCCGAGGAGGCGCTGCGGCTGGCCGACCGGGTCGTGCTCATGCGCGCGGGACGGATCGTACAGGAAGGGCCGGGGGCGGACCTCTACCGCCGGCCGGCCGATCTCTTCGCCGCGCGATTCTTCTGCGATTACAACGAGATCGAGACGAGGGTTCGCGCGGGTCAGGCCGAAACGCCGTTCGGGCGCTTCGCCGCCGCCGGCATCGCGGAGGGCGGCCAGGCCATCGTCTGCGTGCGCCCCCACGGCATCCGGCTGGAAGCCGGCCAGTGCGGGCTGGCGGGCCGGGTCCTGGAGTTCCGCTCCATCGGCGAGGTGGATCTGGCGCGCATCGCGGTCGAGGGGCTGGACAAGCCGCTCCATGCCCGGCTGCCCGTCGTCGGGGCGGCCTTGCGGCCCAGCGCGGGGCAGGATGTCCGCGTCACCATCGCACCTGAAGAGGTTCTTGTTTTCCCGGCCTCGGACGCCTAGGTTCCCGCGACTTGCGGCAGGGGGACTTGGGGCCCGGGAAGCCGCACCGTGCAAGAGGGAGATCGCGTCATGGGCCTGAGCTGGCAGCACCTTCTGATTTTCCTGGTGATCGCGCTGCTGCTCTTCGGCCGCGGCAAGATCTCCAGCCTGATGGGCGACGTCGCCCAGGGCATCAAGGCCTTCAAGAAGGGCATGGCGGAGGACGACACCGCCAAGACCGACACGCCGCCGGCCGCGCCGCAGGCGATCGAGGGCACGGCCGCCGCCAAGCCGGCCGCGGCCCCCGCCTCCACGACCGAGACCAAGGCCTGACCTTAGCCTGAAGCTGCTCCAGGCCCGCTCGGGCGGGACGAGGCCAACATGTTCGACGTCAGCTGGGGCGAGATGCTCATCGTCGGCGCGGTCGCCCTGGTGGTGATCGGGCCGAAGGACTTGCCGCGCGCGCTGCGCACGGTGGGGCAGATGGTCGGCAAGGTTCGGCGCATGGCCGGCGAGTTCCAGGGCCAGTTCCAGGAGGCGATGCGCGAGGCCGAGGTCGCCGAGCTGCGCCGCGAGATGGAGCAGATGAAGGCCGCTGCCGCGGGCGTCACCGACGGGACGATCGCGCCGCCTCCGCCGCCGGTCTCCGCGACCGCTTCGCACATGGACGAGCCACTGGTGCCGCCGCTGGAACCGCTGCCGCCGCTCGATCTCGCGCCGCCTCCGCCCGCCAAGGACAGGCCTTCCGAGACCAGGCCCGCCAAGGACAAGCCCGTCGAGGCCAAGCCCGCCGAGGCCAAGCCTGCCGAGCCCAAGCCTGCCGATCCAGCGAAGCCGGTGGACGTATCCGCCAAGCGGGCACCCAAGCGCGTCGCCAAGGTTGCCGCTGCGCCCGAGGCGCCCGTCGCCGCGGCGGCGTCGGCCAAGCCGGCGAAGCCCGCCGCCAAAGCCGTGAAGCCTGCCGCGAAGGCCAAGGCCGTGCCTGACGCGTCCGTCGAGGCGGCCGCGCCCGCGCGCCGGACGAGGACGCGCGCATGACCGAGGACGAGATCGACGCCTCCCGCGCGCCGCTGATCGAGCACCTGATCGAGCTGCGCTCGCGCCTGATCAAGGCGATGGTGGCCTTCGCCCTGATGTTCCTCCTGTGCTTCGCGGTCTCGCAGCACATCTACAACATCCTGGTCTGGCCCTTCGCCTCCACGGCGCGCGCCATGGGGATCGACCCCAAGCTGATCTACACGGCGCCGCTCGAGTATTTCTTCACGCAGATCCACGTGGCGGCGTTCGGCGCCGCGTTCTTCTCGTTCCCGGTCGTGGCGACGCAGATCTACAAATTCGTGGCGCCGGGCCTCTACAAGAACGAGCGCGAGGCCTTCGTGCCGTATCTGTTCGCGACGCCGCTCTTCTTCATCTTCGGCGCGCTGATGGTCTATTTCGCGGCCATGCCGCTGCTGATGCGCTTCTCGCTGGGGATGCAGCAGATCGGGCCTGAGGCGGTGGCGACGATCGAGCTCCTGCCCAAGGTCAGCGACTACCTCTCGCTGATCATGACGCTCGTCTTCGCCTTCGGCGTCTGCTTCCAGCTGCCGGTGATCCTGACTTTGCTGGGGCAGGCGGGCATCATCGATTCGAAGTTCCTGGTGGAGAAGCGCCGCTACGCCATCGTCATCGTGGCGGGCATCGCGGCGGTGCTGACACCGCCGGACGCGATCAGCATGTTGGTGCTTGCGACGCCTACGGTCCTTCTTTACGAGGCGAGCATCCTGGCAGTGCGTTTCTTCGAGAGACGGCGTGCCGCGGCGGAAGCGGCGGAAGCTCCCTCGTCCTGATCCCAGCACCGCCGCCGTCACGACGGGCGCGCCATGCACGACATCAAGGTCATCCGCGACAATCCGCAGGCATTCGACGCCGCCCTCGGGCGGCGGGGCCTCGCGCCGATGTCCGGCGAGGTGCTGGCGCTGGACGAGGCGCGCCGCAGCGCCGTCACGGCCCTCCAGACCGCGCAGGAGCGGCGCAACGCGCTGTCCAAGGAGATCGGCCAGGCCATGGCCGCCAAGGACCCGGCCCGCGCCGAGGCGCTCAAGGCCGAGGTCGCCGCGCTGAAGGAGAGCGGCCCGGCGCTGGAGCAGGCCGAGCGGGACGCCTCGAAGGCGCTGGACGACTGCCTCGCCGCGATCCCGAACCTGCCGCTGCCGGACGTGCCGGACGGCGCGGACGAGCACGGCAACGTCGTGCGCTCGGTCCACGGCGTGAAGCCGGAGGAGGCCGGCAAGCTGCGCGGGATCAACCAGCCGCGCCAGCATTTCGAGATCGGCGAAGCCCTCGGCCAGATGGATTTCGAAAGCGCGGCCAAGCTCTCGGGCTCGCGCTTCGTCGTGCTGAACCGCGGCATCGCGCGCCTGTCGCGCGCGCTCGGCCAGTTCATGCTGGACACGCACGTGAACGAGCATGGCTACGAGGAAGTGGCCCCGCCGCTGCTGGTGCGGGACGAGGCGATGTTCGGCACGGCGCAGCTGCCGAAGTTTCGGGATGATCAGTTTGCGGCGGTAAAGGGCTCTAGCGACTCGGAGGGAGGCCATTGGCTCATCCCCACCGCCGAGGTGCCGCTCACCAACCTCGTCCGCGAATCGATCCTTTCGCCCGAGGAACTGCCGCGCCGCTATACGGCCCTGACCCAGTGCTTCCGGGCAGAAGCCGGGGCGGCGGGGCGCGATACGCGCGGCATGATCCGCCAGCACCAGTTCGAGAAGGTGGAGCTCGTCTCGATCACGACGCCGGACAAGTCCGCGGAGGAGCACGAGCGGATGCTCGCCTGCGCCGAGGCGGTGCTGAAGAAGCTCGACCTACATTACCGCGTGATGACGCTCTGCACCGGCGACATGGGCTTCGCCTCGCAGAAGACCTTCGACATCGAGGTCTGGCTGCCCGGGCAGAATGCGTTCCGCGAGATCTCGTCCTGCTCGGTCTGCGGCGATTTCCAGGCCCGGCGCATGAATGCGCGCTATCGCGGCGCCGACGGCAAGCCGGCCTTCGTCCACACGCTCAACGGATCGGGCGTCGCGGTCGGGCGGGCGCTGGTCGCGGTGCTGGAGACCTACCAGAACGAGGACGGCTCGGTGACCGTGCCGGACGTCCTGAAGCCCTATATGGGCGGCATGACTCACATCGAGAAAGCCGCCTGATGCGCATCCTCGTCACCAACGACGACGGCATCCACGCTCCCGGCCTCGCCATCGCCGAAGCGATCGCGCGCGAGCTTTCCTCCGACATCTGGGTCGTCGCGCCGGAGACGGACCAGAGCGGCGTGTCGCACTCGCTCTCGCTCAACGACCCGTTGCGCCTGCGGCAGGTCGGCGAGCGGCGCTTCGCGGTGAAAGGCACGCCGACCGATTGCGTCATCATGGCGGTCCGCCACCTGATGACCGAGGTGAAGCCGGACCTCGTCCTCTCCGGCGTCAACCGGGGCCAGAACGCGGCCGACGACGTGACCTATTCCGGCACCGTCGCCGCGGCCATGGAGGGCACGATCCTGGGCGTCCCGTCCATCGCCCTGAGCCAGGCCTATCGCGGGCCGCTGAAGCGGGACGAGCTGCCCTGGCACTGCGCGCAGACCCATGCCCCCGCGGTGATCCGCAAGGTCCTCGCCGAGGGCATCCCGGCGGGCGTCCTCGTCAACATCAATTTTCCCGCCTGCCAGCCGCAGGAGGTGCGCGGCACCGCCGTCTGCGTCCAGGGCCGGCGCGACCAGGCGATGCTGCGGATCGACCCGCGCCTCGACGGACGGGGCAATCCCTATTTCTGGGTGGCCTTCACCCGCGAGCCTTTCGCGCTCCATCCCGGCACCGACCTTGCCGCCCTGGACGACAACCGCATTTCCGTCACGCCCCTGCGTCTGGACCTCACCGACCAGCCGACATTGACGCGTTATGCCCAGCTTTTCGACTGAGCCGGACGAGGAGACCGAGCGGGACAGGCAGGCGGCGCAGACCGTCCAGTTCCTGCTGGCCCTGCGTGCGCGCGGCGTGCGCGACACGGCTCTGCTGCGCGCCATGGAATCGGTGCCGCGCCAGCTCTTCGCGCCGCCGCGCTGCGCCGATCTTTCCCGCGCCGACGTCTCGCTGCCGCTGCCCTGCGGCCAGACCATGCTGGCGCCTTCGGCCATCGCGCTCCTTGTCGGGCACCTGAAGGCGGCCAAGGGCCAGCGGGTCCTGGAGGTCGGCACGGGCTCGGGCTACGTCACCGCGCTCCTCGCGACGCTCGCCGGCGGCGTCACCAGCATCGAGCGCTACCGGACGCTGGCCATCGCCGCGTCCGAGCGGCTGGCCGCGGCAGGGATCGGGCGGGCGAGCGTGATCCATGGCGACGGACTCGATCCCGATCCGGCGCTCGACGGCTTCGACCGCATCCTGCTGACGGGCTCGGTCCCCTCGGTGCCGGCGAACCTCCTGGCGCGGCTGAAGCCGGAAGGGCGGCTCGTCGCCGTCGTCACGCTTCAGGACGGCGCGCGCGTCGTCAGCTTCGACCGCACGCCGACCGGCGCCTTCCAGGAAGCGCGCCACGCGCATGTGCGAATCCCGCCGCTGGTGCCGGGACTTGCGCGATCCCTGTGATTGCAGGGCGTTTCGCGCAATTTACGAAAAGCGCAGCCATCGCAACCGTTGCTTAACCTGAATCCGTTTTTAATCCGGGTCATCAGTTTCGCGTCGTTTGTGGGTGTGTTCGATGTTGCGTCGCGTTCAGTTCCTGCCGGGCCGTGCTCTTCCCAAGCTGGTGATCGCCGGCCTCGTCGCCACGACGGCGGCGGCGTGCAGCGCCGACAGCTCCCGCTTCGCGGACAGCCCCTTCGCCAATCCTTTCGCCACCTCGAACCGGTTCGATCCGACCGGCGCGACGGGCAGCATCGGCGGCCAGCCGCCCCAGGCTCCGTCCCGCGGCATCGCGGTCGAGCCGCTGCCGCCGGTCGCCGGCGCCCCGGCCGCTCCGGCCGGCCAGGTCTACGCGGCACGGCCGCCCATGGGCCAGCCGCAGCCCCAGTTCCAGCCGCAGCCTCAGTTCCAGCCCCAGGCGCAGTACCAGGCGCCGGTGCAGCAGGCGGCCCGTCCCGCCGGCTGGTCCGCGCAGGGCGGCACCCCGATCGTCGTCGCCCAGGGCGAGACGGTGGGCGTGCTGGCCGATCGCTACAGCGTCCCGGCCTCGGCGATCCTGGCCGCCAACGGCCTCACCAATGCCGCGCAGGTCCGTCCGGGCCAGCGCCTGACGATCCCGGTCTACAGCACCGTCGGCACGGGTCCGGCCCCGGCGCCGGTCCAGCAGCGCCCGGTCGCGCCGGTCGCCGCGGTGCCCAAGCCGATGCAGCCTGCCACGAAGCCGCTGGCTCCGGCCGCGAAGCCGGTGGCGCAGAAGCCCGTCGAGGCTCCCGCCCGCACCGCCGCGATCGCGCCGGCCGCCAAGCCCGCTCCGGCCGCTGTCCCGGCCGCTCCGGCCCCGGTCGCGCAGAAGCCGGCCCAGCCGCCGGTCGCCGCGGCGCCCGCTCCGGCTCCGGCCAAGGTCGAAGCGCAGCCCAAGGCCGCCCCGAGCGAGCCCGAGCAGACCGCCTCCATCGCCCATGACGGCACCGAGTTCCGCTGGCCGGCCCGCGGCCGCATCATCGCGGGCTTCAACGGCAAGGGCGGCAACGAGGGCATCAACATCGCGCTCCCCGAGGGCACGCCGGTCAAGGCGTCCGAGGGCGGCACGGTCGCCTATGCCGGCAGCGAGCTGAAGGGCTACGGCAACCTCGTGCTGATCCGCCACGACAACGGCTTCGTGTCGGCCTACGCCCATAACAGCGAGCTGATGGTCAAGCGCGGCGACAAGGTCCGCCGCGGGCAGGTGGTCGCGAAGTCGGGCCAGTCCGGCAACGTCTCCTCGCCCCAGCTGCATTTCGAGCTGCGCAAGGGCGCGACCCCGGTCGACCCGATGCAGCATCTCGCCGGGCTCTGACGAGTAGCGGGCGTCGCCGCTCGAGACCCCGGACGACGTCCATTCGAGAGGCGCCGGCAACCGAAGTTGCCGGCGCTTTCCTTATGGGGACGACAGGCCGGGCAACCGAAGCTGCCGGCGCTCGCTTTGGCGGGCCTTCAGGCGAGGGGCTTCTCCAGCCGGCCCGCGAGGTCCTGGATATATTGCCAGGCGGTTCGGCCGGAGCGCGCGCCGCGCGTCGTCGCCCATTCCAGCGCCTCGGCCCGCACCCGCTCGCGGTCCTGCGCCAGCCCGAAATGCTCCGCATAGCCGAACACCATGGCGAGATACTCGTCCTGGCTGCATTTGTGGAAGCCGAGCCAGAGGCCGAACCGGTCCGAGAGCGAGACCTTCTCCTCCACCGCCTCGCCGGGATTGATCGCGGTGGAGCGCTCGTTCTCCATCATGTCCCGCGGCAGGAGGTGGCGGCGGTTGGAGGTGGCGTAGAAGATGACGTTGGCGGGCCTGCCCTCCAGCCCGCCCTCGAGCGCCGCCTTCAGCGACTTGTAGGACGTGTCGTCCTGATCGAAGGAGAGGTCGTCGCAGAAGACGACGAAGCGATGGGCGTCGGCCCGCAGGATCGCCATGAGGTCGGGCAGGGTCTCCACGTCCTCGCGATGGATCTCCACGAGCTTCAGGGGGAGCGTGCCGGCGGCGGCGCCCGCGTTGATCGCGGCATGCACCGCCTTCACCAGCGATGACTTGCCCATGCCGCGCGCGCCCCAGAGCAGGGCGTTGTTGGCCGGCAGGCCGCGGGCGAAGCGGGCCGTGTTGTCGTGGAGCTGGTCGCGGACGCGGTCGATGCCATGGAGGAGGGCGAGCTCGACGCGGTTCACCACCGGCACCGGCTGCAGGACGCGCCCGCGCGGCTGCCAGACGAAGGCGTCGGCGGCGGCAAGGTCCGGGACGGCCGATTCCGGCGGCGCCAGGCGTTCCAGCGCAGCGGCGATGCGGGCGAGGGCGGCGATGCCGGCGGCAAGGTCGGGCCCGGTCGCTGTCGTGTCGGTCATGGCGTCGTTCCTGCGGCGTCTGGCAAAGTCGCCCTCCGGCTGATATCGCGACCAATGCGCCCGGTCCATGCGGCGCGGAGCCGAGCGGCGTTGCTTTCGGAGCATCCGCCGGTATAGTCCGCGCGCTTTTTACAAGACGGGGCAACCGGCCCCGCCTGCTCAGGAGTTAGACCCCGTGATCACGCCCGCCTTCGCGCAGTCCGCCCCCGCCGCCGGTGGCGGAGACATCCTGTTCCAGATGCTGCCCTTCGTGCTCATCTTCGTGATCATGTGGTTCCTGATCATCCGGCCGCAGCAGAAGCGCGTGAAGGAGCACCAGGCGAAGATCAACGGCATCCGCCGCGGCGACACGGTCGTCCTGTCCGGCGGCCTGGTCGGCAAGGTGACGAAGGCCGGCGAGGATCCGGAGATCGAGGTCGAGATTTCCGAGGGCGTGCGGGTCAAGGCCGTGAAAGGCATGATCGCCGACGTCCGCGCCAAGGGCGAGCCGGTCAAGGCGTGAAGCCGGGACATGATCCATTGTCGGCCCGGCGCGGCGGCTTGACCGCTGGCGCCGCGGCCCAGGAATGACGACGCAATGACGCGCTATACCCCCGGCAAGATCGTCGCGGTCCTGCTCCTGTGCGTGCTCTCGGCGCTCTATGCGGCGCCGAGCGTATTGTCGCCCGAGACGCGCAAGGCCATCGAGGATTCCATTCCCTCCTGGATCCCGAAATGGATCGTGCCCCACCGCGCCATCGTGCTGGGCCTCGACCTGCAGGGCGGCTCGCACATCCTGCTGGAGGTCGATTCAGCCGACCTCGTGCGCTCGCAGATCGCGACCCTGCGCGACGACGTGCGCCGCATCCTGCGCGACGTGCGGGTGACGCCCCAGGGCGGCATCGGCACGCTGCCGCGCGGCGTTCAGCTGCGCGTGCCCGAACAGGCCGACCGCGACCGCCTGATCCCGCGCCTCCAGGAGATCACCCAGCCCGTCGGCGGGCTCGCCGCGCTCGGCGTCGCGGGTGCCTCGGCCGCGACCCTGACCCAGGGCGAGGGCGGCCTCATCCAGATCCAGCTCACCGAAGCGGGCATGAACGAGCGCGTCCGCCGCGCCGTCGAGCAGGCCATCGAGGTGCTGCGCCGGCGCGTCGACTCCACTGGCACCACCGAGCCGAGCATCCAGCGCCAGGGCGCCAACCGCATCGAGGTGCAGGTCCCGGGCCTGCAGAACCCGGAGCGGCTGAAGGAGCTCCTCGGCCGCACCGCCAAGCTGGAATTCCGCATGGTCGCCGAGCCCGGCGCCGTCGACGTGGAGAATTTGCCCTCGCGCGACAATCCGGGCCAGACGCTTCCGGTGGAACGCCGCGTCATCGTCGAGGGCAGCGCGCTCGTCGACGCGCAGCCGGGCTTCGACCAGCAATCGGGCCGTCCCATCGTGAACTTCCGCTTCACCGTGGCCGGCGGCCAGCGCTTCGGCCAGGTGACGAGCGAGAATGTCGGGCGTGCGCTCGCCATCGTGCTCGACAACGAGGTGATCTCTGCCCCGACGATCCAGAGCCCGATCACCGGCGGCGCGGGCATCATCACCGGCCAGTTCACGGTGCAGCAGGTCAACGACCTCGCGGTGCTGCTGCGCGCCGGCGCCTTGCCCGCCAAGCTGACCGTCATCGAGGAGCGGACGGTCGGCCCGGGCCTCGGCGCCGACTCAATCCGCGCGGGCACGCTCGCCACCTATGTCGCCGGCATCTTCGTCGTGATCTTCATGCTGGTCAGCTACGGCGTGTTCGGCCTCATCGCCAACATCGCGCTGGGCGTCCACCTGATCCTGATCTTCGCGCTGATGTCGATCACCGGCGCGACGCTGACGCTGCCGGGCATCGCGGGCATCGTGCTCACGATCGGCACGGCGGTGGATTCCAACGTGCTGATCTACGAGCGCATCCGCGAGGAGGCGAAGGCGGGGCGGTCCATCCTCATGGCCATCGACGCGGGCTTCCAGCGCGCCTTCGCCACCGTGTTCGATTCCAACTCGACCATGCTGATCGCGGCCGTGATCCTGTTCTTCATGGGGGCGGGCCCGGTGCGCGGCTTCGCGGTGGTGTTCATCTTCGGCATCGTCACGACCCTCATCACCGCCATCACCATGACCCGCATGATGATCAACCTCTGGTACCGGCTGTTCAAGCCGACCAGGATCCCGTTCTGATCGGAGACGGCACCGGTGAAACTCCTTCGCATCGTCCCCGACGACACCAAGTTCCGCTTCGTCCGCTACCGGCGGTTCAGCTACCCGTTCTCGGCGCTGATCTCGATCGTGACGCTCGTCCTGTTCCTCACGGTCGGCCTGAATTTCGGCATCGACTTCAAGGGCGGCACGCTCATCGAGCTTCAGGCCAAGTCCGGCCGGGCCGATATCGGCGCCGTCCGCCAGACCGCCGCCACGTTCGGCGAGGGCGAGCCGGAGGTGCAGGAATTCGGCGATGTGGGCGGCCTCTCGCTGCGCATCCCGATCCAGCCGGGCGGCGAGCTTGCCCAGGCCGAGGTCGTGCGCAAGGCGCGCGCGGCGCTGGAGGCGGATTACGAGTTCCGCCGCGTGGAAACGGTCGGCCCGCGCGTCTCGGGCGAGCTCGTCCAGTCCGGCACGCTCGGCACGCTCGTCGCCGTGATCGCCGTGCTGGCCTATCTGTGGTTCCGCTTCGAGCCGCAACTCGCCATCGGCGCCATCATCGGCACGCTGCACGACATCGTGCTCACCGTGTTCTTCTTCCTCGTCACCCAGATCGAGTTCAACATGACCTCGATCGCGGCGATCCTGACCATCATCGGCTATTCGCTGAACGAGACGGTCGTGGTGTTCGACCGGACCCGCGAATTGCTGCGCCGCTACAAGACGATGCCGATGCAGGAGCTGCTCGACCTGTCGATCAACTCCACCCTGTCGCGCACCGCGATGACGGCGACGACGACCTTCCTGTCGCTGCTCGCGCTCGTCATCTTCGGCGGCCCGGCCATCGAGGGCTTCGCGCTCGTCATGCTGGCGGGCATCGCCATCTGCACCTACTCGGCCATGTACATCTCCTCGCCGGTGCTGATCTATCTCGGCATCCATGGCGAGTTCGGCCGCAAGGACGGCGTGGCGGAGGCGGTCAAGGCTTCGGCCGAGACGCGCTGACCATGGCGGGCGAGGGCGGCGAGCGGCGTTTCCTGCCCGGCCGCCACCCGATCGAGTCCTACGGCGCCGGCGGCTTCCGCTTCGGCGACATGTCCCACCGGGGCTCGATCCTGATCCTCCCCTCCGGCATGCATGCCTGGGAGGCGGGAGAGGGCGCGAGCCTTACGCCAGGCCTCTTCGCGCCGCTTCTCGCCGAGGCGGCCGGCATCGAACTCCTGCTCATCGGCGCCGGCCGCGACATGGCGGTGCTGCCGCGGGAGACGCGGGCGGCGCTGGCGCAGGCCGGCATCGCCTTCGAGACGATGGCGACCGCCGCCGCCGTGCGCACCTACAACGTGCTCGTCGCCGAGAATCGCAGGGTCGCGGCAGCTCTCGTGGCAGTGTCGTGAGCGCGCTCGACGCCTCCTTTGCCCATTGCGAGACGCTGGTGCGGGAGCTCGATCCCGAGCGCTACCAGGCCTCGCTCTTCGCCGGCCAGGCGCAGCGCGGCGGGCTCCTGGCGCTCGCGGCGTTCAACGCCGAGATCGCCCGCGTGCGTGACGCCATCCGCGAGCCGATGGCCGGCGAGATCCGCCTGCAATGGTGGCGTGACGCATTGAACGGCACCGCCCGGGGCGATGCCTCCGGCCATCCGGTCGTCCCCGCCCTCCTGGCGACGATCGAGCGGGCCCGGCTGCCGCTGGCGCCGTTCCATGCCCTGATCGATGCCCGGACCTTCGACCTCTACGACGACCCAATGCCCACGCTGGGCGACCTGGAAGGCTATGCGGGCGAGACGGCTTCCATGCTGGTGCGGCTCGGCTCGCTCGTGCTGCTCGATGGCCGCGAGCCGGGCGGCGCCGCGGCCGCCGGCCATGCCGGCGTCGCCATCGCGCTCGCCGGCCTGATGCGCGCCTTGCCGTTCCATGCCCGCCGGGGCCAGGTCTACCTGCCCGGCGACGTGCTGGCCCGCCACGGCGTGTCGAGGGACGATATCGTCACGGGCCGCGGCGGGCCGGGCCTCGGGGCGGCTCTCGCGGAGTTGAGGGCCGAAGCGCGGCGCCATCTGAAGCTCGCCATGGAGGGCCTGTCCGGCCTGCCGGAGGCCGTGGCTCCCGCCTTCCTGCCGCTAGCGCCGGTCGAGCCGCATCTGCGCCGCATGGAGAGAGCGAACCACGACCCGCTCAACACATTGTCCGACCGGCCGGCTTGGCTGAACCTCGCCTCGATGTGGCTCTTCGCGCGACGTTTCGGACGGGGGTGACGTGCGGGGGTGATCTCCCGCCTGTCTCCCTACCCGCCGCTTTGCGGGAGGAGGGGGATACGCTGAGCCGTTCCTGCCTGCTTCGAGGCTCGCTTCGCGAGCACCTCAGCATGAGGACCTTTGTGGCGGGCGCGGTCTTTCCGAAGCCTCATCCTGAGGTGACGCCGCGAAGCGGCGGCCTCGAAGGACGAGGCGTCAGGCTCTCCCGTCATTGCGCGCAGCGCCGGAAGGGATCCAGACCGGTACGGCCCGGACGGCCGCCGCTCAGGCGGCCTCGCCGTTCCGGCCGGATATCGCGGGTTCCCGGCCCATCCAGGCGGTAAGGTCCGCCCGGGCGCGGTCGGTGAGGGCGCGCTTCTTGGCGAGGGCCTTCTCGGAGCCGCGCAGGCGCTTGCCGTCCGGCGCCTTGGGCATGCGCTCCAGCGGCGGGAACAGGCCGAAATTGACGTTCATCGGCTGGAAGGAGCGGGGTGCGCTCGGCTCCTCTCCCTCCACGGCGATGTGGCCGCCCGTGATGTGGGCGATGAGGGCGCCGAGGGCGGTCGTCTGCGGCGGGATCATCAGATTGAGCCCCAGGCGCTCGGCGGCGGCGAGGCGCCCGGCCATGAGGCCGACCGCCGCGCTCTCCACATAGCCCTCGCAGCCGGTGATCTGCCCGGCAAAGCGCAGGCGCGGCGCGGCCTTCAGGCGCAGGGACCCGTCCAGCAGCTTCGGCGAGTTGAGATAGGTATTGCGGTGCAGGCCGCCGAGCCGGGCGAATTCCGCGTTCTCCAGGCCCGGAATGGTGCGGAACAGGCGGACCTGCTCGGCATATTTCAGCTTGGTCTGGAAGCCGACCATGTTGAAGAGGGTGCCCAGCGCATTGTCCTGCCGCAGCTGGACGATGGCATAGGGCTTCACGTCCGGCGCGTGCGGGTTGGTGAGCCCGACCGGCTTCATCGGCCCGAAGCGCAGCGTCTCCGGCCCGCGCTCGGCCATCACCTCGATCGGCAGGCAGCCGTCGAAATAGGGGGTGTTGGCCTCCCATTCGCGGAACGAGGTCTTCTCCCCGTCGACGAGGCCCTGGACGAAGGCGCGGTACTGCTCCTGCGAGAGCGGGCAATTGATGTAGTCGGCGCCCGTGCCGCCGGGGCCGGCCTTGTCGTAGCGCGACTGGAACCAGGCCTTGCCCATATCGATCGTGTCGCGGTGGACGATAGGCGCGATGGCGTCGAAGAAGGCGAGCTCTTTCTCGCCGGTGAGCGCGAGGATCGCCTCGGCCAGGGCGGGGGAGGTCAGCGGGCCGGTGGCGACGATGACGCTGTCCCACTCCTCCGGCGGCAGGCCGGCCACTTCCTCGCGGGCGATGGTGACCAGCGGATGGGCCTCGAGCGCCGCGGTGACCGCCTCCGAGAAGCCGACCCGGTCCACGGCGAGCGCGCCGCCGGCCGGCACCTGGTGCGCGTCGCCCTTGGCCATGATGATGGAGCCGAGCGCGCGCATCTCCTGGTGCAGGAGGCCGACCGCGTTGGTCGAGGCATCGTCGGAGCGGAAGGAATTGGAGCAGACGAGCTCGGCGAGCCCGTCGGTGTGGTGGGCGTCCGTCTTCCGGACGGGGCGCATTTCATGGAGCACGACCGGCACGCCGGCCTGGGCGATCTGCCAGGCGGCTTCGGACCCGGCGAGGCCGCCGCCGACGACATGGATGGGCTGAAGCGTCATGCCTCCATGTGTCCGCAGGGACGCCTCCGGTCAAGCGGCGGGGCGACGCATGGGCCCCAAAACGCCGAACGCCCGCCCCGGGAGGACGGGCGGGCGTTCGGTTTCACGCGGGCCGGAGGCGCGGGGAGGGCGCGCCGGGTTCCGGCAGCGGAGGACTTGTGCCGGACGGGCCGGCCCAGTCGACTTTACGCGACCGTGGCGTGGGTGCGGGCCACGAACGGGATCTCGTAGCGGGCGATGCCCAGGTCGTTCAGCTCACGGTCGGTGAGGCGCGACAGCTCGCGCACGGTCTCACGGTAACGGAACCAGGCACGGACCTTGGCGGCGATCATCGAAACGAACATTGGATCTTCTCCTTCTTGCGGCGCCGGAGCACCGAACGGACACACATCAGTTGTTGCGATGCACAAGATAGGTGCGCGACCTGCCTTTCAAAAGCGCAATCGGCTTGGATCAGCCATGCGTAAATTGCAGGGCATGGCGAAACGTCGCCTTAAGATGTGCGGCAGCCATGCGCTGAAGGGCCATGGATTCGTCGCAATTGCTGCAGTTGCGAAGGGATCAGCCATGCGCGCACGGCACGTAGGGCAGCCGCTGCAGGCCCGCTTTCCGGGCAGCGGCGCGCCGGGCAAAACCGGAAAAAGGACAATAATCCTGTAGGACTATAGTCCGACTTGGTGTTCGCGCACGCCCGATGCACCGCGGGCTTGAACCAGATCAAGGCCCGCCGCGCAGCGCCGCGCCAGAACGGGCGCCGAACCCGATCAGGAGGCATCCGTGAACACGCAATCCATCGTCATCCTCTGCGGCGTCGTCGGCGCCTTCCTCACCTTCGGCGTCACGCTGGCCTGGGCCGATCTCTCCACCGCCGATGCCCGCAGGTCGCGGGACGGGCGGCCCGCGCGCGCCGGCGATTGACGCAGCGCCGGGGGTGACGGAAGGTCAGGCCCGAGGGGAACAGGGGGCCTGCCATGACCATGATCGACCGCCGCGCCGTCATCCTCGGCGGGCTCTCGGGCCTCGGCGGCCTCGCGCTTCCCGGCGCGGCTCTGGCGGAGGGCGCCTCGCTCGCCGGCTGGGGCGTGGTCCTCATCCACGGCAAGGCGGGCGGCACCGGGACGCTCAACGCCATCAACGGCCAGCTGAAGGGCGCGGGCGCGATCACCACGATCCCGCGCATGTCCTGGGCGAGCGCCTACCGCACCTATGACGAGACGCTGGGCGAGGTCGGCCGCGCCGTCGCCGCCATCCGGGCCCAGGGCGCGCGCAGGGTCGCGCTCGCCGGCCATAGTCTCGGGGCCAACGTCTCGCTGGGCTATGCGGCGAAGACCGGCGGCGTCGATGCCGTCATCGCCATGGCGCCCGGCCACCGGCCGGAATTCATCGTGACGGTGACGGGCGACAGCCTCTCCCGCGCCAAGGCGATGGTGGCGTCGGGGCGCGGCGGCGAGACGGCGCGCTTCATCGATTTCAACCAGGGCCAGACCTACGAGATCACCACCAGCGCCGCCGCCTATGTCAGCTTCTTCGATCCCGACGGCCCGGCCCATATGAGCCGCACGGCGGGGCGCGTGCGCGCGCGCATCCTCTGGCTCATCGGCACCGACGACAGGCCGGCCCAGCGCGTCCCCGTGGGCGGCCAGACGATCACGATCGCCGCCGGCCACCGCGACACGCCGACCAAGGGCGCGCGGCAGGTGGTGGAGTGGCTGGCGGGCGTGTGAGGCGCCGGCACGGGGCCGGCGGCGATTGACCCGGATCAAGGCAATTCAGGCGCGAAGGGCGGACAGTCGCCCCATTGCACGCCCGAGGGGATTGCCATGTTCGACGAATGGATCCGCATCCTGGCCGGCCTCGCGCTGGTCGCCCTGAGCTTCACCTGGACGCTGGCCTCGATCGAGCGCGGCCCGCCGCAGGGCAACCGCCCGCCGGCGCCCTGACGCCGCCGCCCCGGCGGCCCGCCACCGCGCCATCATCCCCGGCGGCGCGAAGCCAGGGCATCCCGGCGGCACGCAGCTACGCTGTCATCCCCGGCGGCGCGCAGCGCCCGGAAGGGGATCCAGCCCTGCGGCCCGCGCCTTCATCGCGCCCTTATGCCTGCTGTCTCGCCCCGAGCCGGCGTCCCTGGACCCCCTTCCCTCGGCCTTCGGCCTCGCCGGGGGTGACACGCCCTGGTCCCCGACGCCCGTCATTCCCGGCGTCGCGCAGCCTCAATGTCATCCCCGGCGGCGCGAAGCGCCGGGAAGGGGATCCAGCCCCCGCCGCCGACACACGCCCACAAGGCAAAGCCAGCCGGCGCGCCACCGCGAGGCGGCGCGCCGGCTGCGTCTCATCCGGTCAGTCCCTGAAAGTCATGGTTCCGCTCGGCGCCGCGGATTCTCCTCGGCGGCGTTCTGGCGGCCGCTCGCGGTCCACCAGCATCTCGCAGCACGCCTCGAAACCGGCGGCCGGAGCCGCAGGGGCTCAGGATCGTTGCGCCCGAGCTTCTCGATCAGTTCGACGGCGTCGTCGCCGTCTCCCTTCAGGAAGCGATGCCCGCGCTTCACGCGCGTCTCGGACGGGAACGACTTACGCCCCCCGAAAGGACGCCAGGTCGGCGGGATCACGATGCTTGCGCATGGGAACCTCCTGTGGCGGCGATGAGGGATTGGAGAAGAGCGTCAAGATCGGTATGTCGTTGTCTCAACGATCTGACGGGGCGAAGCGGGAACTGACAACTATCGCTTTAAGCCCGATCCGAATCGCGAGCGGCTTCCTTAGAAGCACCATCAATTTCATCTGGACCCATATCGGTATTTTCCCACTGCCCACCCATTCGACGGTCTAGGCGTGTTATCAGCCTGCTGACTTCCGGGTCGCCAAGAACCTGTTCCGCCTCTCTAAGCAACTCGAGAGCCTCCTCGTACATAAAATTCTTTTTTGTTCTCTTATAGTATTCAATGCCAAGTTCAGCGTATGCCGCTAGTATATGTCTATTATTATTATATCTTTCTGCTCCATAAAGCGCTAGGTCTCGCGCTTCCTCGAGTATCGCTATCCTGTCTTCCTCCATAATGCCCCGCGTCTGAGTAGCGCGCGCAACCATCAGCTGAATTTTGAACCTGTATACAGGGGCGTCAACTCTAAAGTCTTTCTCAAAAAGCCTTATCTCAGTTTCAGCCTCTTCAAACTGATTTACAGCTATCAAATTTCGGATCAGTCGATGTCGCGGAACTCGTTCTCCAGGCGCAACAGATATCATCTTTCTGAGGAGCCGATTCTGGATCTTCTTATCGGATATCCGCGGAAGTCCTGTATCTAAGTTGCATAGCTCGTTAATAGTGCGGATCTCGATCGGATAAGTTGGTATAACGTTGTCGATTACTCGCTCAAATAACTCTATTGTTTTCTCGATATCTCCAAATCGAGCGCGAGCAATAATTCCTGCGATGACCGGATGACGCGTTCGCCACCCAAATATCATCTGTTTCTCACTGATGTCATATTCATGTATAATGTCGGTCAAACGTGACAATACACCCTCAATCGCCATGGCTGGAACACCGAGAAGGCGGATAATCAGCTGTCGATGAACACGGATTCCAGCTGCTTCCATAGCAGATACATGGCGATATATATCCTGATCTTCTTGAGCTAAAGTCGCAAACTCCCTTAAAATAATGCCATCATAGGTTTCTGAAGCGAATATGTTCTTCATGCACACAAACATATCTGCCTCGCATCGGTTCGTTAATCTCCGCTTTTTTTCAGTTTTTGAGAATCCGCTGAACGTGTTTTCCACCAGCGCGCGTAGAGAAGATTTCGTGTCAACCAATGCTATTAGTCGCTCTATTTCCTCCGGTGCCAACGTACTCTGAAAAAATTCGCGGCCGTAGTGGAAAAAATTTGGACTCTTGATACGATGCGCCCACAGATTCCGGCTTGATGTTGCAATGATGTTGAGGTGTCCATTATCTGCTGCAACTAGTCCGTCAACGAGGTCATTTAGATCGTTTAGATGCGCATGTGCATCGTCTACAATTAGTATACCGGACTCACGTCTAACTCTAAGATCATCGGCAACCTTTAGCCACTCCTCAGACAAGAGACGATGATCAGATAAATGCTCCCAAACATGAAGCCCTTCGCGGCTAAACTTCAAACCAGTTTGCCGAGCAGTTGTTGTTTTCCCGACACCGCTAGCCCCCAGAATGACTGCACAACATTTAGATTCATCTTTCAAAAATGAGTGGATATCAGCCGCCAAAGACCGGTCAAACGTTAAGCCCTCCGCAATATCGGCGTAAGTCGCGGGCCACCCGTTAAAAAGCGCGCTCGCGTTCCCTCTTGATGGATTGCTGCATTCCGATACATCTAGCGTTACAGGTCTCAGTGGAAAGCGATGGTCAATCAAACTGCCGCTTATGTCGGTCAACTCCGGCACCAAGGCGGCGCGTTTAGCTAGCCCGGCGAAAAATTCGTCAATGCCGCCAAAAGCTACACGTATACCCCTCTTCTCGTAAAGAGATGCCCTGTCTTCGTCGGCAGAATATAGTAATAAGTATACTTGTCCACCAGACGGCATAGAATTGTTCAGGTTCATAGCCTTATTTATAATTTCTTTTATGTGAACATCAGATAGAGAAGATCCTATAATTATAAGATTAGAATTACATAAATCGGATTTAAGCTGCTGATATAGAGCCTCTCGATATGTTAAAGTTTCATCATAATCAGTATCGCTCAGAATTATCCGAGCATTTTGTCTATTGTCAGTGATGTCATTATGAATTGAACCATGTAGTTTAAATAGCCTAGCTTCGTCGGTAGGTATATCTGATCTGAAGTCAAAATTTGACGCGCATATGTTAATTCGTGCACCTCGGGCTGCGTATGACTGTTCAATCACATTGTCATAGTTGGTTGTATATATGCTCTTCCAATTGTATAAGGATATGTTTGCTATGCCTCCGCTTGGGCGTACATCTTTAAATAGCTCTCTAAGGCTTTCGATCAAATGCTTTCTAGAATGCTTTGACTCAATTATTCCCGCTATTTCCTGTAGCGAGAACGCCGAAGGATCAATATTGAATCGTTGGCCTAGGTGTTCAATTATTCGCCTGACAGTTGGGGCGTTCGAGGGCACCGACGACCCTGCGCCAAAAAATAAAACAGTCTTTCTGGGGTCAAGCTCGTTTGTCAGCTGGGATAAGGGAATGCTCATGGCCTAATTCCATCCTAAGACACTCTTCCGCAATAGAGGTGCGGTGTTGTACAATATGCCAATTATTATACCACTTCAGCATCTATCCAGTTCGTAGCGCGGACCACCTCTATTTTCGCCTACAAAGTAGACATCGAGTCGATGTAGAAGACAAGCTGCCAGAAATCTGTTTGACGATACTAAGGAAGTGGGTTTCGCATCCTACACTGAACGAGAGAGTAGTCTTCTATTCCGCAGCCTGCCGCCGCCCCTTACGTCCCTCGGCCTTCTCCGCCTTCGGCTCTGCCGCCTTGGCCGGCCGCCGCGCCAGCACCTCCTTGAGGAACCGGCCCGTGTGGCTCGCGGGGTTGGCGGCCACGTCCTCGGGCGTGCCCTGCGCGACGATGGTGCCGCCGCCGTCGCCGCCTTCGGGGCCCATATCGATGATCCAGTCGGCGGTCTTGATGACCTCCAGGTTGTGCTCGATCACGACGACGGAATTGCCCTGCTCGACCAGTTCGTGGAGCACTTCCATCAGCTTCGCCACGTCGTGGAAGTGCAGGCCCGTCGTCGGCTCGTCCAGGATGTAGAGCGTGCGGCCGGTGGCGCGCTTGGAGAGCTCCTTGGAGAGCTTCACGCGCTGGGCCTCGCCGCCCGAGAGCGTCGTCGCCTGCTGGCCCACATGGACATAGTCGAGGCCGACGCGGGCGAGCGTCACCATCTTCTCGCGGATGGAGGGCACGGCCTTGAACAGGTCCTTGGCCTCCTCCACCGTCATGTCCAGCACGTCGGCGATGGACTTCTCGCGGTATTTCACCTCCAGCGTCTCGCGGTCGTAGCGCTTGCCCTTGCACACGTCGCAGGTGACGTAGACATCCGGCAGGAAGTGCATCTCGATCTTGATGACGCCGTCGCCCTGGCAGGCCTCGCAGCGGCCGCCCTTCACGTTGAAGGAGAAGCGGCCCGGCGAATAGCCGCGGGCCTTGGCCTCGGGCAGGCCGGCGAACCACTCCCGGATCGGGGTGAAGGCGCCGGTATAGGTCGCGGGGTTGGAGCGGGGCGTGCGCCCGATGGGCGACTGGTCGATGTCGATGACCTTGTCCAGGTGCTCCAGCCCGTCGATCCGCTCGTGCGGGGCGGGGTTCTCCGCCGCGTTGTTCAGCCGGCGGGCGATCGCCTTGTAGAGCGTGTCGATGACGAGGGTGGACTTGCCGCCGCCGGAGACGCCGGTGACGCAGACGAAGAGGCCGAGGGGGATCTCGGCGTCGACGTCCTTCAGGTTGTTGCCGCGGGCGCCGACGACCTTGAGCATCCGGCTCTTCATCGGCTTGCGGCGCCTGGCGGGCACGGGGACGGAGCGCTTGCCGGTGATGTATTGCCCGGTCAGCGATTTGGGGTTCTCCATGATGGCGGCCGGGGTGCCTTCGGCGACGATGCGCCCGCCATGGATGCCGGCACCGGGGCCGACATCGACCACCCAGTCGGCCTGCAGGATCGCGTCCTCGTCGTGCTCCACGACGATGACGGTGTTGCCGAGGTCGCGCAGGCGCTTCAGCGTGCCCAGCAGCCGCTCGTTGTCGCGCTGGTGCAGGCCGATGGAGGGCTCGTCCAGCACGTAGAGCACGCCGGTGAGGCCGGAGCCGATCTGGCTGGCGAGGCGGATGCGCTGGCTCTCGCCGCCGGACAGCGAGCCCGAGCCGCGGGAGAGGGTGAGGTAGTCGAGCCCCACATCCAGGAGGAAGGCGAGCCGGTCGCGGATCTCCTTGAGGATGCGGTGGGCGATCTCGTTCTGCTTGTCGGTGAGCTGTGCCGGCAGCGCCTCGAACCAGGCCCTGGCCTCGCGGATGGAGAGGGCGGCGGCCTGGCCGATATGGAAGCCGGCGATCTTCACCGCCAGGGCCTCGTCCTTCAGCCGGTAGCCGTCGCAGGCCTTACACGGCGTCTCCGACATGAAGCGGCCGATCTCCTCGCGGCTCCAGTCGCTCTCGGTCTCCTTCCAGCGCCGCTCCAGGTTGGTGACGACGCCCTCGAAGGGCTTCTTCACCTCGTAGGAGCGCAGGCCGTCGTCATAGGCGAAGCGGATCGCCTCGCTGCCGGAGCCGTGGAGGATGACGTTGCGGGCCTCCTCGGGGAGGTCCTTCCACTTCGTCTTGACGTCGAAGCCGTAATGGCGGCCGAGCGCCAGCAGCGTCTGCATGTAATAGGGGGAGGAGGAGCGGGCCCAGGGGGCGATGGCGCCGCCCTTGAGGGTGGCGTTGGCGTCGGGGACGACGAGGTCCGGGTCGATCCGCATCTCGTGGCCGATGCCGCCGCAGGTGGGGCAGGCACCGAAGGGGTTGTTGAAGGAGAACAGCCGGGGCTCGATCTCCGAGATCGTGAAGCCGGACACCGGACAGGCGAACCGTGCGGACAGGACTGTCCGTTGGAACGTTCCGTTGCTGTCCGCTTCCGCCATTTCGACCACGGCGATGCCGTCGGCGAGGTCGAGCGCCTGCTCGAAACTGTCCGCCAGGCGGGCGGCGATGTCGCCCCGCACGATGATGCGGTCGACGACTACGTCTATGTCATGCTTGAACTTTTTGTCGAGCGCGGGGGCGTCCCCGATCTCGTGGAAGGTGCCGTTGACCTTGACGCGCTGGAAGCCGCGCTTCTGCCATTCGGCCATTTCCTTGCGGAATTCGCCCTTGCGGCCGCGGACCACCGGCGCCAGCAGGTAAAGCCTTGTCTTTTCAGGCAAAGCCATCACCCGGTCGACCATCTGGCTGACCGTCTGGCTCTCGATCGGCAGCCCCGTCGCCGGCGAATAGGGGATGCCGACCCGCGCCCAGAGCAGGCGCATATAGTCGTAGATTTCCGTCACCGTGCCGACGGTGGAGCGCGGATTCTTCGACGTCGTCTTCTGCTCGATGGAGATGGCGGGAGACAGGCCGTCGATCTGGTCGACGTCCGGTTTCTGCATCATTTCAAGGAATTGGCGGGCATAAGCCGACAGCGATTCCACGTAGCGCCGCTGGCCCTCGGCATAGATCGTGTCGAAGGCGAGGGACGATTTGCCCGATCCCGACAGGCCGGTGAACACGACCAGCTTGTCCCGCGGGATCGTCAGATCGACGTTCTTCAGATTGTGCTCGCGGGCGCCCCGGACGGCGATGACACGGGACTTGGCGTCGTCGAACAGATCGTCGAGCGCGGCGGAGCGGGTGCTTTTCGTCATGGACCGGACCGATGGGGATCGGCGCATGGCTGCGCCGCAACGTCATATAGGGCGTCCCGGCATGGGAATCAGCCCCGGCAGATTGCGAACAAAAATAGAACGTTGACTTCTTTGCAGCAAGCGCGGCACCTTTCCGGCTCCGCTTCGTTGTCACGCAGGCCGATGCCGGGTCCCGCCCGGCGCGGCCCGTCCTGCCCGCCATCGCCCTGCTGGAGGTCCCCATGCGCCGCTTGCCGATCCTCGCCCTCGCGGTCCTCGCCGCCGCGTTGTTTCAGGCCGGCAGTGCCGGGGCCTGCGAGCTGAAGCGCCCGGTGAAATTTGCCGGCCTTGATTACGATTCGGCTGCCTTCCACACGGCGGTGGCACAGGAAATCGCCCGGACGGGCTTTGGCTGCGCAGTGGACCGGGTGCCCGGCGCCACGGCCGCGCTCGTCAACGGCCTCGCCCGCGGCGATGTCGACGTCATCATGGAGATCTGGCTCGCCAACCCGGTCGACGCCTGGGTGAAGGCGAGCGAAGCGGGGCGGGTGGTCCCGCTCGGAACGACGTTCCCGGATGCCAGCGAGGGCTGGTTCGTGCCGCGCTACGTTGTGGAGGGCGACAAGCCGGCGGCTCCGGGACTGAAGGCGGTGACCGATCTGAAGGCCGTCGCGCAAGCGTTTGCGGACCCGGAGGAACCTGGAAAGGGCCGCTTCTATAATTGCCCGGCCGGCTGGGTCTGCGAAGGGATCAACACCAAGAAGCTGAAGGCCTATGGGCTGGACGGGCTCTACACCAACGTACGTGGCGGCTCCGGCGAGGCCCTGGTCGCGGCCATCGAGTCGGCGATCAAGCGCAAGCGGCCGGTCCTGTTCTATTATTGGGGTCCGAGCTGGCTGGTGGGCGCCTACGATCTGGTGAAACTGGAAGAGCCCCGCTTCGATCCTGCGATCTGGGCCGCATTGAAGAGCCAGGACGCGCCGACGCGCGCCACCGCCTTCCCCGACAGCCGCGTCGTCATCGGCGCGAGTGTGGATCTCGTCCGGGACGCGCCGCGGCTCGCCTCGTTCCTGAAGGCCTACACGACGACCAGCGCCTTCACCTCGCAGATGCTGGCGGCGGCGCGGTCCGGCGGCATCACGCCGGAGGCGCAGGCCAAGCTGTTCCTGAAAAATCATCCCGAGATCTGGAAGGCCTGGCTCCCTGCCGACATCGCGGCGAAGGTGGAAGCGGGTTTGTGACCGGAGGCCCAAGGGCGCATCGCGCGTGACCTCGCTGCTGCCCGATCTCGGCCCCGCGATCCAAGAGGCCGTCAGGACCTTCGTGGACACGCTGGTCGTGCGCTACGGGGATGGCACGGAAGCCTTTTCGCTATGGCTGACGACGCCGGTGCGCTGGGCCGAGGCGGGGTTGACGCGGCTGCCCCCGGAAGCGGGAATCGTTCTGGTCTTCGCTGCCGCCTGGCTGGCGACGAGGCGGCTGCGCTTTGCCGTCATGATGGCGATGCTGGCCATCGCCATCGCGCTTCTGGGCCTGTGGCTGGCCGCGATGCAGAGCTTGGCCCTGGTCGTGGTCGCGGTCGCCATGGTCGTCCTCGTCGCCGTACCGCTCGGGATCGCTGCGTCGCGTTCCGCACGCGTCTCCGGGGCGCTGAGGCCCGTCTACGACGTGATGCAGACGATCCCGAGCTTCGTCTACCTGATCCCCGTCGCCATGCTGCTGGGTCTTGGCCGGGCGCCGGCGCTGGTGGCGACGTTTGTGTATGCGCTGCCGCCGCTGGCGCGGCTCACCGAGCTCGGCCTGCGGGAGGTGGAGCTTCGCTATGTGGAGGGCGCAAGGGCGCTTGGCCTGAGCGCGCGCCAGGCGCTTTGGCTCGTGGAATTGCCGCTGGCCCGGCCCAGCATCCTCCAGGGTCTCAACCAGTCGGTGCTGATGGCCTTGGGCATGGTCGTCGTCGCCTCGATGATCGGCGCCAAGGGTCTCGGCGAGGTGGTCCTGCTCGGTCTGCAACGAGCCGATGCCGGCCTCGGCTTCGTCGGCGGGCTCGGGATCGTGCTGCTCGCCATGCTGCTGGATAGGCTGGCGCGGGCAGCGTGGTCGAACGGAACGGCCGGAGCCGGGAAGACCGGCTCCCGTCGGCGCTGACCCGCTGCACCTTGACGGTCGACAAGAACAAAAATAGAACATAAAGCGTGGTTACGGCCTGTGGACGCAGGCAGGTTTCCGGGTGCCCGCGCGTGTCGCTCCGCGCTAGGAATGCGGGATCGGCCGGGTGTCGTCGTGCGGTGGAGGTTCTGATGTCGGGAAGCGTCAACAAGGTGATCCTGGTGGGCAATCTTGGCCGCGACCCGGAGACGCGCCAGATGGGCTCGGGCGAGTCCGTCACCAATTTCTCCGTCGCAACGTCCGAGACCTGGCGCGACAAGGGCACGGGCGAGCGCCGCGAGCGCACCGAGTGGCACAACGTCGTGATCTTCAACGAGAATCTCGGGAAGATCGCTCAGCAATATCTGAAGAAGGGCTCGAAGGTTTATCTCGAGGGCCAGCTCCAGACCCGCAAATACCAGGACAAGAACGGCCAGGAGCGTCAGGCCACCGAGGTCGTGCTCCAGCGCTATCGCGGCGAGCTCACGCTGCTCGACAGCCGTGGCGGCGGAGGCGGTGGCGATTATGGCGGGGGCGGCGAGGCGGAGGACCGCAGCGGCTTCGGGCGGTCTTCGCCGATGGAGCGGCGGCCTTCCGCGCCGGCCGGCGGCCGGTCGATGGCTGATCTCGACGACGACATCCCGTTCTAGCCGGGCTGCCTGCGGGCCTCCCATTCCGAAGCCCGCCCCGCTTCCGCGGCGGCGGGCTTTGTCTTTCTTTCAGGCCGGATTCTGTGGCTTTTAGTCCACGCCCGGCACCATCCGGCGGTTGTGGAGGGCGGTGCCGATTGACTCTCACCGGGCGCGCCTGTGGAATAGAAGGCTGAACGGCAGGGGCGATCGACCGCAGCGCCGGACCCACGGTCCGGCGCTTGCAGGTATGGGGCGGCAAGACCCGGCCATGCCCGTTCGCGGTACCGGTTGGGTGGGCGTCGTGAGTACCTGTACGTTCGTTGCGCGTTTCGCTGCGGCGCTCGCGGCCCGTGTTCGGGGCCTCGCCGGGCGGAGCCTCGTCATCGCGATCGCGGTCGGCGCGTCGGCCCCGGCCTGGGCGCAGGGCGGTCCCAACGCCTTCGCGACGCCCGCGCTCAAGCAGCGTTACGAAGCCCTGTTCGCCCGCAACCTGGCCAACCCGTCCGATCTCGACGCCGCATTCCAGTTCGCCGAGGTTTCGACCCAGATCGGCGATTACGAGGCGGCCATCGGCGCTCTGGAACGGATGGTCTTCTACAATCCGAACCTGCCGCGAGTGAAGCTGGAACTGGGCGTCCTCTATTTTCGCCTCGGCTCCTACGAGATGGCGCGGTCGTACCTGTCCGCGGCGATGACGGGACCGGACGTGCCGTCCGAGGTCCGCAACAGGGTCGAGATGTTCGTGACCGAGATCGACCGGCGCGCCAAGCCTTCGCAGTGGAGTGGCTTCGCCCAGGTCGGCATCCGGCACCAGAGCAACGCCAATGCCGGGCCGAACACGCTTTCGGTCCGGGCCTTCGGCTTCGATGCCGTCCTGAACCAGCAGTTCCGCAAGCAACCCGACACGAACTGGTTCGCGCTGGCGGGCGTCCGCTTCGTGCACGATTTCGGCAACCAGCGCGGCGACGCGCTGGAGGCCTCGCTCATCGGTTATTATGCCGGCCAGGCCAAGTTCGACCGGCTCAATACGGGGCTGGTCGAGGTGAATATCGGCCCGCGCCTCGCGCTGATGCCCGATGCCTGGATGGGCTCGTCCTTGAAGCCCTATCTGGTCGCGACGACGGTCGCTTTGGGCGACAATCCCTATCTGAATTCCTGGGGCGGCGGCATGCTGCTGTCCTTCCCCATGGGCCTGGCCGTCATCGAGCCGGGTGTCGAGGTGCGCCAGCGCGTGTACGAGGCCTCGACGAACTATCCCAGCGCGCCGGATCAGAACGGCCAGCTCATCTCGGCCTATGTGCTCGGCAACGGGGCGCTGTTCGGCAGCATGCGCTGGCAGGGCCGTCTGGCGCTCAACCGCAACGAGTCCCGCTTCGCCTACAACACCTACGACCAGACGACGGCGGATATCAGCTTCCCTTACGAATTCGACGCCGCTTTCCTGCCGCGGCCGCGCAAATGGACGCTGTCGCCATCCTTCGGCTGGTCCCGCACGGTCTACGAGGCGCCGAACTTCATCGTGGACCCGACGACGAAGCGTCGCGACACCGAATTGCGCACCGGGCTGCTGCTGGATGCGCCGCTGAGCGACACGTTCGGCTTCTCGGCGCAGGTGCAGTACAGCGTCACCAATTCCAATCTGCCGAATTTCGACACCCGCAACCTGTCGGTCCTTGCCGGTCCGACGGCCCGGTTCTGACGGAGCGGAGCGCATGATCACGACCTGCATCCACCGTCTTCCCGCCGCCGCCCTCCTGGCGGGCCTCGTCGCCGCCACCCCGATGGCCGCCTCCGCCGAGGTTGTCGGTGCCGCCGGCGCGGTCAATCCCGCCTCGACGACGCAGCGGCCGGGGGCCGGCACCCGCACGATCGAGCTCGGCCAGCAGGTGATCCAGCGCGAGCGCATCCAGACCACGGCGTCCGGATCGGTCCAGCTCATCTTCATCGACAAGACGACGCTGAACATCGGACCCAACAGCGATCTCGTCATCGACGAGTTTGTGTACAATCCGCAGACCGGCGTCGGCCGCATGGCGGCGACGCTGGGCAAGGGCGTGATGCGCTTCGTCGGCGGCCAGGTGAGCCATGGAGGCGGCGCCACCGTGCGCACGCCCACGACGACGCTCGGCATCCGGGGCGGCGTCGCCACGATCAGCCATGATGGCAACGGCACGCGCGCGATCAACCATTTCGGCCGCATCGAGGTGAACGCCAACGGCCAGCTGGAGATCGTCCGCCGGCCCGGCTTCTCGATCACCATCCCGATCGGGCAATTGCCGCTGCCGCCCCAGCGGGTGACGCAGGGCGATCTGGACGCGGTGAACCGGCGGCTGACGAGCTCCGGCGGGCAGAGCGGCGGTGCGCGGAACCGGCCGAACGAGGTGACGGCGGCGCGTGGCGGCCTCGGCCAGACCAACGATCGGGTCGATCCGCAGAACCTGGTGCCGCTCCAGGGCCAGACGGTTGCCGACGGGACGCCGTTCAATCCCGCGCCGACGGCCTTCAACCAGTCGGACACTGTGCGCGAGGACGCGTCCAACCAGAATTCCGGGGGATCGCAGTATCAGCCCTACGATCCCGGCTATTACAGCCTGACCGGCAGGGCCTTTGCGCTCAACACCACGACGGATCCCGCGCTCGGCTCGACGATCCCTTACGTCCTCGGCACAGCCGTCGCCTCCGGCCCCGTCTACGTGTCGCCGATCCTCGGCTACCGGGTCGACGGCGCCGGCGACGGCGGGCGCGAGACGAAGCCGGCCCGCGTGCTGCAAGCCGCGCTCGGCATCAACGGCAACGGCGCCGCGCAGACGTCCAATTTCATGGTCATGACCGGCGCGTTCGTCGACACGCCCGGCAGCCCCACGGGAAGCGGGTTCTACTATTCCGGCGGTTTCCGCCACTATACCCGCCGCGGCGCCTCTCTCGATGCCGGCCGCGCCCAGGGCGCGATCTCGTCGGTTCCCGGGCTCGAGACGGTGGACGGCGCCAATCTGCCGACCGCGCTGACGACCAACCAGAACTTCCGCAACGACGCCGGCGTCACAGCCGATATCGCCTTCCAGAGCCCGGGCGGCGGCGGGTCGGCGGGCAGCTACTCATTCAGCCAGACCGTCACGCAGGGCACCACGCCGACCGGCCTCGGCACCTATCGGCCCTTCGCGGTCGGGATCGGGTTCGCCGCGGGCATCAACGACACGGTCGAGGTGGCGTCCGGCTCGCAGATCGAGGCGCCGATACCGCTGACCGGGACGGCCACGCTGATCCTGAACCCCTACGATTCCAGCGCCCAGCTGAGCATCTACGCAACGCGCTATAGCGGCTCTGCGCCCACTGGCGGGGTGTCCAATGTCTACACCCAGATGGGCAGCATCGACCCCACCAAGCCGATCCGGTCGACCTATGTCGACTTCGACAATTTCGGCGGACGGGAAGCCATCGCGGGCCCACCGGGCCCCAGCTTCGCGTTGCCGCCCGTCCTGTCGGAGGTGAACGGTGCGCCTGTGCTGGCCCACAGCTCGGCTTTCGTCTCGAGCGCGACCGTCGCACCGGCGGGGATTCTGTCAGGCATCACGTTCTGCGATTGCGCTTATACGCGCTGGGGCTTCTGGTCGCAGGACACGACCCGGACGGCCGGCAGCTTCACCTATCGCGACCGGCTGCATCTGGGCACCTGGCTTACCGGCGAGCCCGCCTCCCCGGGCGACATCCCGACGGTTGGAAGCGCGACCTATGCTGGCCATGTCATCGGCGCTTTCGCCACCGGCGGCAATCAGTATGTGGCCGGCGGTCAATTCACGAACACCGTCAACTTCGGAACGCAGACAGGTAACTTCCAGATCCCTTCGCTGGACGGGCGGACCTATACTGGCACCGTCAATATCATCGCTGGCTCCGCCTACATGACCGGGTCGCTGTCTGCGACCGCCGGCCCTGCGACGACCGCCAATGTGTTCGGCGCATTCTTCCGTGGGGTGTCCGGCCCGATCGGGGAAATGGGAGGGCAGATCAACTTCCAGGGCACCGGCTATTCGGGCGCCGCTACCTTCCTAGGCAAGAACTAGCCCTGATCAGGAAAACGGCAGGGACTGCCGAAACTCCGCACTGGCGCGCCGGCGCGTCGGCGTCTTACCTTGACGCCAAGGAGCTGCGGCCGGGTCGCCGGCCGCGCCCGCAACGACCGTAACCGGGAGATGTCCATGCGTCGTTCCATCGTCGCCGCCGCCGCCGCCGTCGCGCTCGCCGGCGGCCTGTCCGCCGCCTCCGCCCAGGAGAAGCTGAAGATCGGCTTCATCTATGTCGGCCCCGTCGGCGACCACGGCTGGAGCTACCAGCACGATGTCGGCCGCAAGGCCATCGAGAAGGAGTTCGGCAATCGGGTCGAGACGACCTTCGTGGAGAGCGTCTCCGAGGCCGATGCAGAGCGCCCGATCGAGCAGCTCGTGCGCTCTGGCCATAAGCTGATCTTCACCACCTCGTTCGGCTTCATGGAGCCGACGGCGAAGGTCGCCAAGAAATATCCGGACGTGAAGTTCGAGCACGCGACCGGCTACAAGCGCGACAAGAACCTCGCCACCTACGCCGCCAAGTTTCACGAAGGGCGCTACATCATCGGCCAGATCGCCGGCAAGATGACCAAGACCAACACGATCGGTTACGTGGGTGCGTATCCGATCCCCGAGGTCATCGCCGGTATCAACGCCTATTATCTCGGCGCCCAGTCGGTGAACCCCAACGTCAAGATCAAGATCGTCTGGGCCAATACCTGGTTCGATCCCGGCAAGGAAGCCGACGCCGCCAAGGCGCTGCTCGACCAGGGCGTGGACGTCCTGGCCCAGCACACGGACAGCCCGGCGCCGCTGCAGACGGCGGAAGCGCGCGGCAAGCTCGGTTTCGGCCAGGCTTCCGACATGGAGCGCTTCGCGCCCAAGGCGCAGCTCACCGCGATCGTCGACGACTGGTCCGGCTACTACGTCCAGCGCGTCCGCGCGGCACTCGAGGGCAAGTGGCAGAGCCAGGATGTCTGGGGCGGCCTCGACAGCGGCATGGTCGTGATGGCGCCCTACAAGAACATGCCCGACGACGTGAAGAAGATGGCCCAGGACACCGAAGCCGCGATCAAGTCCGGCGCGCTCAATCCGTTCAAGTGCCCGGTCATGGGCCAGGACGGCAAGGAGATCGAGTGCAAGGGCGGCAAGGCCCTGTCGGACGAGCAGGTCCTGTCGATGAACTTCTACGTGAAGGGCATCGACGACAAGGTTCCCCAATAGGTCCCATTGCCACGGCAGGACGGCTTCCGGGCGGCGTTCGCGCTGCCCGGTTTCGTGTCCGGGCCCGGAACAGCCCTCGTCCATGATCTCGATCCACGGCTATGCCATCGTGTCGGCGGACGACCGTATCGCCGACGCGTCCGGCGCGACGCCGTCCGCCCTGATGAACGCGGCGGACTGGGCCTATTTTCAGGCGGGCCTCGACGCGGCGGACATCGTCGTTCTGGGGCGGCTCGGCCACGAGGCCAATCCCAATCTTAAGGGCAGGCGCAGGCTTGTCGTATCGACCGCGTCGCCGGGCCTCCAGGCTCGCCCGGATGGCCATTGGTGGAATCCTGGGCGCATGCCGTGGAACGAAGTGGCTGCGACTCTGCTGCCCGGCGGCGGGCGGGTCGCGGTACCGGGCGGGCAGGGGGTGTTCGATCTCTTCCTAGGTATCGGCTACGACATTTTCCACCTCTCGCGGGCGCCGAACGTGACGCTAGGCGAGGGCCGCTTGCTGTTCGCGGCCTGCGAGGAGGGGGTCCGCGCGGAGCATGTCCTGGCCTCCACCGGGCTGGCCGCCGGGCCGATGAAGGCGCTCGATCCGGGGCCGCCGGTCACGCTCACCCTGTGGCGGCGCGACCGGCAGGCCGGCTGATCATTTCTTCTCTTCCACCGTGATGCCGCGCGAACCGATGCTGATCTGCACCCCGTCCGGCTGCTTGCGCTCCTGGTAGAGATTATAGGCAAGGACGCCCGTCGCGACGACGAGCGCGCCAATGATGGCGAAGAGGATATTGCGTGGCATCGATACTCGCCCCGTTTCCGATAAACCGGCGGATGGACCGCCAGGTGTCGCCTTGGCGACAGCGGAAAAACGCAGCGGGAGCCGTTTCGTTCCGTCAGGCGGCGGGGCGCTTCACGTAGCGCAGATAAGCGAAGTCGGCGGCAATGGCGGCGAACAGGACCAGGGCGCGCGTGGCGCCACCCTCCACCCCGTAGATCCGCGCCGCGGCGAAGCCCACGGCGATGCCGGCCGCCATCGTCAGGCACCAGAGCACGAGGTCGGGCAAGCGGATCGCGTTCATGGGGCACTCTCGTTCGAAGCGCCCAAGGGGTACCGCAATCCGGACGGACGGGGCCAGCGTGGCGGGTTGACGCATGAGGGAACCCTAGCCGCTGCGTTCCTAATCTCGCCACATCAGCCCGTCAGAAGGCCCGGCATTGGGGGGCGCGATTCCAGCTTTTTCGGGATCCCGCCTTATGAACAACGTCTCGACCGCGGCCCATGCCGCAGCCGATCCCGAAACCTGCGCCCGGGACGAACTCGCCGATACGCGCTGGCTCGGTCCCCGGGCCGACCGGATGATCCGCCGCTACCGCCGCCGTCGCCCTGCCGTCAGGCGAGCGAGCGCCACGGCGTTCTGCTGCCTCGCGGTGCTCAGCCTCACCTGCAACACGGCCACGGCGCCGGTGCAGGAAGCGAAAGCTGCCGTGGAAGCACCGAGCCTGGCCAAGAGCCGGACGGTGCGCGGCAAGGACCGGCGCGTTGCTGCCCTCGATTCCATGATGCTTCGCCCGCCCGTCATCGAACCCTCGCCGTTGGGGCGGGCCGCGGGGCTCTTCGACGGCTTCAAGCCCGTCGCGCATGTCCCTCCGCCGCTCCTGCCGCCGGTTCCGACGCCGCAGGTCGGCGCCCTGCCGGATCCCAGGGAGCCGGTGACCTTCGGCTCCGTCACGGTGCCCCGCCGGATCGTCGAACTGATCCTGCGGGCCGCGGCGGCGACGGACGTGGACCCGGTCTATCTTATGGCACTCGCCGACAAGGAATCCGGGTTCATACCGGATGCCCAGGCGCCGACCTCGTCCGCCGCCGGGATGTTTCAGTTCATCGAGGCCACGTGGCTGGAGACGGTCAAGACCTTCGGCGCCCGGCACGGGCTGGCGGCTGAAGCGGCCAGGATCGAATTCGTCGACGACCGGGCCATGGTGCCTTCGTCCGCCGATCGGGAACGGATTCTCGCGCTGCGCCACGAGCCTTATCTCGCCGCCGTCATGGCTGCGGAGATGCTCAAGAGGCACCGTGCCGAGGTCGGTTTCCGGATCGGGCGCGACCTGAAGCCGTCTGAATTCTACCTGCCGCATTTCCTCGGGCCACAGGGCGCCGGGCAATTGCTGGAACTGGCCGGGTCCAAGCCGCGGGAGAACGCGGCTGAGATGTTCCCGGCCGCCGCACGAGCGAACAAGTCGATCTTCTTCGAGAAAACCCAGAAGACCGTGAAGAAGGGGAAGAAGACGATCACGGTCGCCGCCCTAAGGGGCGCGACGGTCGATGAGGTCTATCGCAGGCTCGACCGGATGATCGACCGTCGGCTGGACCGTTACGAGCCGGTCGCCGCCATGGCTGCATCTGTTCGGGTGGGCTCGGCCGACTGACGCGAATACGCCGGGATTTCCCGGCGAGGGCGAGGGAGGGGCGCCGGGCGATGTTCGTGCCGCCCCTCCTGCCGCCCATGCCATCGTCTCGCGATATTGAGTTCCGTCCTTCGGTGGCGCAGGCTTCACGCTCCCTTGCGCGCGATCCGGAGACCGACATGCGCCGCTCTTTTCTTGCCGCCACCCTCGTCGCCGGCCCAGTCCTGGCCGGCGTAGTCTTCGCCGGATCGGCTGTCCTCGCGCAGCAGGACGGCATCCGCAGGGCCATACTGCAACGCTACGACGTGCCGGCGGGAACGGCGCACGAAACGGTGCTCGGCACCGCCGAGGTGGCCAAGGGAGGCAAGATCGCGCGCCATATCCATCACGGCGTGGAGATGGGCCTCGTGCTGGAGGGGCGGATGGTCCTGAAGATCGAGGGCCGTCCCGACCTCGTGCTGGAGGCCGGGCAGAGCTACCAGATCCCGGCAGGACTGGCTCACGAGGGCGACAATGTCGGCGACGGTCCGGCCAAGGTCGCCGCAGTCTATGTCGTCGAGAAGGGAAAGCCTTTCGCAGAGCCGCGCTGAGCCAACGGAAAAGGCCCGGCCAAGGCCGGGCCTTCCGTCTGCCGGAGCGAGCTCCGGCTCGACGCGATCCGAAGACCGGTTAGTCGATGACCTGGATCACCTTGCGGGTCCGCGGCTCGACGATCACGCGCTCGCCGTTCACATAGGCGTAGCTGTACTTCTCGTAGCGCGGAACCGTGCGGATCTCGACGGCCTCGGGGAGGGTCTCGCCGACGACCACGCGGCTCTGGATGCGAACGTTCTCGGCCGGAGCGGTCTGAACGTAGGTGCGGACCTCGGCCGGCGGCGGATCGATCGCCGTGCCGACAACGCCGCCGGCGATGCCGCCGACAACCGCGCCGACCGGACCGCCCAGGACCGCGCCCGTGGCCGCGCCGCCGGCGACGCCGGCCGCAGTGCCTTCCTGCGCGAAAGCCGCGCCGGGGATCATCAGAGCCGCAACACCGGCGGCAATCATGAACTTACGCATCTCGTCTCTCCTTTGTCGTGGGTGAGAAGCAGGTTCGCTGCATCAACGGCCGTTGCGCCTGCGGGTTCCCTAGCGGCGTGCCGCTTCCCGCCCGTCCGCCTTCACGTCCAGGCGAAGCTGTTGCGGCGGCTCGTTTTTCTCTGTCGCAATCTGTGATCCGGCTGGGTTTTTTCGGCTCGTGGCGGCTCCCGGACGATGCCTGGGCCATGAAAATCCCGCCGGAATGCGGAGGAGGTCGCGATAGGCCCGAGGCTTCGCGCTTCGCCTATGAATTGCTTAAGGAGTCCCGGTACAGCTTGGTGACGATCGAGATTCGCGTCAGGCCCATGATCCAGTCTCATCGGATCGAACCACTGTCCGACCGCCGCGTCCGCCCGTCCGGACCCGCCGAGCCGACGATGCTGCTGCGTCTGGCACGCGCCGGGCTGGACGCGCGGCATGCCTGGCTCGTCGTGCCTTGCGAGGCGGGGAGCCTGATCGCGTCGGCAGACGATGCCGGCCCACCGCCTGCCGGCCTGCTGGAAGCCGCCTGCACGATCTATTGCGACGCCCATGAGGGCTTCGGCGTGGAAGGCGGCTTCGCCTATGCCGGGGTGCCCGTGTCCGGCGAGGCCGCCGTCCTGCTCGTCGCCGGCCCGGCAGATCGCGGCTTCGGGCCGGATCACGTCACGGTTCTCGCCGGCATCGCCCGGCTCATCGGCGCCGCGCTCGCGGAGGATGCGCCGGAGGTCAGGCTCGCCCGCGCCCAGGCCGTGCTTGCCGCGCAATCCGCCACCATCCGGCGGCAGATCCGCGACCTCGCCCATAGCCGCAAGATCTTCGACAGCGCTTCGTCGGTCGCCCGGATCGGCGTCTGGCAGTGCACGCTGCCGGACCAGGAGCTCACCTGGACCGATGGCGTCTATGACATTTTCGAGCTGCCGCGCGGCGTCCCCGTGCCGCGCGAGGCCGTGCTCCCGTTCTACGATCCGGAATCGCTGGCGGAGCTGGACCGGGTCCGCAGCCGCGCCATCGCGGAGCGCGGCAGCTTCACGCTGGACGCGCGGATCGTGACGGCCAAGGGCCGGCGTCGCTGGATGCGGATCACCGCCAACGTCGAATGCGAGAACGGCGAGCCGGTGCGCATCTTCGGCATGAAGCAGGACATCACGGAGGAGAAGGCGCTCTGGGAGCAGACGCGCCAGCTCGCCGAGCGCGACGTGATGACCGGCCTTGCCAACCGCATCGTGTTCCAGGCGGCGCTGACCGATACCTGCCGAACCGCCGGTGACCGCAGCGTCGCGCTGCTGCTGATCGACCTGGACGGCTTCAAGCATGTCAATGACACGTTCGGGCACGGCGTCGGCGACGAATGCCTGAAGCAGATCGCCCGGCGGCTGAACGAGATCTGCGGCAGCGCGCGGCTCGTGGCACGGCTCGGCGGCGACGAATTCGCCGTGCTGATGAATCCCGGCTGCACGGGGGAGGACGTCGATCGCCTCGCCGCCGCCATCCTGGACGCGGTGCGCCAGCCCATCGTCTGGCAGGACCAGTCCTTCCAGCTCGGCGCGTCGATCGGCGTCGACCTGGCGGAGATCTCCATCGGGCGCGATCCCGCCGAACTGCTCACGCGCGCCGACATCGCGCTCTATGCGGCCAAGATGGGCGGCCGCAACACGATGATGCGCTTCGTGCCGCGCATGAAGGCCGAGGTCGATTCCCGCTACGAGATCGTGCGCAGCATCGCGGGCGCGCTCGATCAGGGCGAACTGGCGCTGTTCTACCAGCCGAAGGTCTGCCTGAAGACCCGTCGGCTGCTCGGTTTCGAAGCGCTCCTGCGCTGGCAGAAGGATGGCGAGATCATCTCGGCGGGTGCCTTCGCGCCGGCCTTCGATGATCCCGAACTCGCCCGGCGCCTGGGGCACTGGGTGATGGGCCGCGCCCTCGACCAGGCGAAAGCCTGGCACGAGGCCGGGTTCGCCTTCGGCCATATCGCGGTGAACCTGACGGCGACGCAGCTGCGCGAGCATATGTTCGCCCGCGCCCTGTCCGCGCAGATCGCCGCCCGCGGGCTGGAGCCCCACATGGTCCAGGTGGAGGTCACCGAGGACATCGTGATCGGCGACGGGATCGGATCGGTGAAGCGGACGCTTGGCCAGTTGCGCGACCTCGGCATCCGCTCGGCGCTCGACGATTTCGGCACCGGCTATGCATCGCTGGTCCACCTGCGCTCCTGCCCGGTGGACGCCATCAAGATCGACCGCTCCTTCGTGATGCGCTTCCTGACATCGCCGCAGGACCGGGCGATCCTGGAATCGGTGGTGCGTCTTGGCCTCGATCTCGGCATGCAGGTCATCGCCGAGGGGATCGAGGACGAGGCGCAACTGGCTTATCTCGCCGGGCTCGGATGCCCGATGGGGCAGGGCTTCCTCTTTGCCCGCGCCATGCCGGCCGGCGAGGCCAAGGCCTGGGTGGACACCCAGGCGGCCTGACGCCGACGGGCGGGCGCATTCAGGCCGGCCGCGTGCCGCCGCCCTTCTTCTCCGGATCGTGGGTGTGATGGCTGTCCGCCTCGCCGCCGCCGCCGGACACTTGGCTGCGGGCGCGGCGATCCGTGGGATCGGAGGCGGGCTTCTTCGGATCAGGCGGCGCCTTGGCGTTCTCATGCGAGGCGCCGGGTCCGCCCTGGCGGATCGTGTTGGGGTGCTTGCTCGACGTGGACATCGGGGCCTCCTCAGCGGTCCTGCTGGTAACCCTGATGGGTGGTGTTCTGCTTCGTGTTCCCCTCCTGGTCCTGCTGGTCGAGGTTCACGGCGCCCTGCCGGCGCGTCGGGGTGCCCGGCGGCGTCTTGTCGAGCGGCGCACGCCCGTCCTCGCCGGTTCCGGCGGGGCTTCGGTTCTGCGGCGGGACGGGCGGTGTCTTGGCATTCATGGGCTGTCCTCCTTGAAGGAGAACGGAGCTTGGATGCCGACGTTCCAGCAAAGGCCCTTTCCGCGGACCGTCGCCTAAACGAAGCCGGGCCGCGTAAGCGGCCCGGATCGTGCGGTTGTCGTCAGGCGGAAGCCTTGGATGCTCAGCTGCACCCCGTCGTGCTGCCGCAGGTGTCGCATTTCAGGCAGGTGCCGTTGCGGACGAGGGTGAAGTTGCCGCATTCGCCGCAGCTGTCGCCCACATAGCCCTTCATCAGCGCCTCGGCCCGCTTGTCTGACGTGGAGCGGATCGCGGTCGGCGAGGGCGCGGCCGGGGCTGCAAAGCCGAGCTTGGCCATGTCGGCGTCGCCCACGACCTCTTCCCGCAGCGCCGTGGCGCCGGCCGTCGACAGCATCGTCACCGTTCCGGAGGACGCGATGCCCGCGCCGCCCGGGATGGACACGAAGTTCGTCGAGCGGCCCCGGACGAAGCCCTTGGACACCGGCATCGACGCCTGGGCGGGCATGCCCGCGTCCGGTGCCTTGTCCTGCCCCACGCCGGAGCCGATCACGTCGTGGCCGATCTCCGAGGGATCGACATGGGCGAGGTCGTTCCGGCCGAGATAGGAGATGGCCAGCTCGCGGAACACGTAGTCCAGGATCGACGTCGCGTTCTTGATCGACTCGTTGCCCTGGACGAAGCCGGACGGCTCGAAGCGCGTGAAGGTGAAGGCCTCCACATATTCCTCCAGCGGCACGCCGTATTGCAGGCCCAGCGACACGGCGATGGCGAAGTTGTTCATCATCGCGCGGAAGGCGGCGCCTTCCTTGTGCATGTCGATGAAGATCTCGCCGAGGCGCCCGTCCTTGTACTCGCCGGTATGCAGGTAGACCTTGTGGCCGCCGACGACCGCCTTCTGGATGTAGCCGGTGCGGCGCTCGGGCATCTTCTCGCGCTCGCGCTGGCGCTCGACCCGCTCGATGACGCGTTCGACGATCTTCTCGGCGACCTGGCTCGCACGGGCGGCGGCCGGCATGGAGGCGAGGGCCTCGATCACGTCCTCGGCGTCGTCCTCCTCGTCGGCGATCAGGGCCGCGTTCAGCGGCTGGCTGAGCTTGGAACCGTCGCGGTAGAGCGCGTTGGCCTTCAGAGCGAGCTTCCACGACAGCATGTAGGCGGACTTGCAGTCCTCCACCGTCGCGTCGTTGGGCATGTTGATCGTCTTGGAGATGGCGCCGGAGATGAAGGGCTGGGCGGCCGCCATCATCCGGATGTGGCTCTCTACCGAGAGGTAGCGCTTGCCGATGCGGCCGCACGGATTGGCGCAGTCGAACACGGCATAGTGCTCGGTCTTCAGGTGCGGGGCGCCTTCCAGCGTCATGGCACCGCAGACATGGATGTTCGCAGCCTCGATATCGGCCTTCGAGAAGCCGAGATGGCTCAGGAGGTCGAAGGAGGGATCGTCGAGCCGGTCGGCCGGAACCTTCAGGGTCTCGACCAGGAAATCGGCGCCGAGCGTCCACTTGTTGAAGACGAACTTCACGTCGAAGGCGGAGGGCAGGGCCTTCTCCACCGCGGCGATCTTCTCGTCGGTGAAGCCGCGGGCGCGCAGCGTCGTGTGGTTGATCGCCGGGGCCTGGGCGATGGAGCCGTGGCCCACCGCATAGGCCTCGATCTCACCGATCTGCGCCTCCGAATAGCCGAGCGCCCGCAGGGCGTCCGGCACGGCCCGGTTGATGATCTTGAAATAGCCGCCGCCGGCCAGCTTCTTGAACTTCACCAGGGCGAAGTCCGGCTCGATGCCCGTCGTGTCGCAATCCATGACGAGGCCGATCGTGCCGGTCGGCGCGATGACGGTCGTCTGGGCGTTGCGGAAGCCGTTGGCCTCGCCGCCCTTGAGCGCCGCGTTCCAGGCGGCGACCGCGTGGGTCACGAGGTCCGGCTGCGGGCAGGAGGCGTGGTCGAGCGGCACCGGAGCGACCGAGAGCTTCTCGTAGCCGCCGGCCTCGCCGCGGGCGGCCCGGGCGTGGTTGCGGATGACGCGGAGCATGGCGTCGGCGTTCTTCTTATAGCCCGGGAAGGGGCCGAGCTCGCCGGCCATTTCGGCCGAGGTGGCGTAGGACACGCCGGTCATGATCGCGGTGAGGGCGCCGCACAGGGCGCGGCCTTCCGTGGAATCGTAGGCCAGGCCCATCGTCATCAGCAGGCCGCCGATATTGGCGTAGCCGAGGCCGAGCGTGCGGTACTCGTAGGAGAGTTCCGCGATCTCCCGGGACGGGAACTGCGCCATCAGGACGGAGATCTCGAGGACGATCGTCCAGAGCCGGCAGGCATGCTCGTAGGATTCCACGTCGAAGCGCGCGGCCTCGCGGTCGTAGAACTGGAGCAGGTTCGCCGAGGCGAGGTTGCAGGCCGTGTCGTCGAGGAACATGTATTCCGAGCACGGGTTGGAGGCCCGGATCCGGCCGCCCGCAGGGCAGGTGTGCCAGTCGTTCATCGTCGTGTTGTAGTGCAGGCCCGGATCGGCGGAGGCCCAGGCGGCGTAGCCGATCTTCTCCCACAGGTCGCGGGCCTTGAGCGTCTTGGAGACCTTGCCGTCGGTGCGGCGGATCAGGTTCCAGTCGCCGTCCTGTTCGACCGCGCGCAGGAAGTCGTCGGTCAGCGAGACCGAGTTGTTCGAGTTCTGGCCGGAAACGGTCAGATAGGCGTCCGAATCCCAGTCCGTGTCGTAGGTATCGAAGGCGATGGACGTGTAGCCCTGGCGCGCGAACTGGATGACGCGCTTGATGTAATTGTCCGGAACCTGGGCGCGGCGGGCGAGCTTGATCTCCCGCTTGAGAGCCGGGTTGCGCTCCGGATCGAAGCAGGCGTCGGACGAGGTCCCGTCCGCGCCCTCGCAGTTCACGCAGGCCTTCATCACGGCCTGCATCGCCTTCTTGACGATCTTGGAGCCGGCGACGAGGGCCGCGACCTTCTGCTCCTCCTTCACCTTCCAGTCGATATAGGCCTCGATGTCCGGATGGTCGGCGTCGACCACGACCATCTTGGCCGCGCGCCGCGTCGTGCCGCCGGACTTGATGGCGCCCGCGGCGCGGTCGCCGATCTTGAGGAAGGACATGAGGCCCGAGGAGCGGCCGCCGCCGGCGAGCTTTTCGCCCTCGCCGCGCAGCATGGAGAAGTTCGAGCCGGTGCCAGAGCCGTACTTGAACAGGCGCGCCTCGCGGACCCACAGGTCCATGATGCCGCCTTCGTTCACCAGGTCGTCGGCGACGGACTGGATGAAGCAGGCATGGGGCTGCGGGTGCTCGTAGGACGACTTGGACTTCACCAGCTTGCCGGTCTTGAAGTCGACGTAGAAATGGCCCTGGCTCGGCCCGTCGATCCCGTAGGCCCAGTGCAGGCCGGTATTGAACCACTGCGGGGAGTTCGGCGCCGCCATCTGCATGGCCAGCATGTAGCGGTGCTCGTCGAAGAAGGCCTGGGCATCCTCCTCGGAGGAGAAATAGCCGCCCTTCCAGCCCCAATAGGTCCAGCAGCCGGCCAGACGGTCGAAGACCTGCTTGGCGGATGTCTCCGAGCCGTAGCGCTGGTCCTCGGGGAGGGCTGCGAGAGCGGTATCGTCCGCGACGGAACGCCAGAGGAAGGAGGGGACGTCGTTCTCCTCGACGCGCTTCAGGCGCGCCGGGACGCCGGCCTTGCGGAAATATTTCTGCGCCAGGACGTCGGAGGCGACCTGGCTCCAATCGGCCGGCACTTCCAGCTGATCGAGCCGGAACACGACCGAGCCGTCCGGGTTGCGGATTTCGCTGGTGGCCAGCCGGAAGTCGATGCCCGCATAGGGCGAAAGCCCGGCCTTGGTGTAGCGCCGCTCGATCCGCATCGGTCTCTCCTCTTGCGCGGCGGGCGCTGTCAGCCCTCGAGGCCCTGCCGCTTCGGTTCTTGTGCTTCTTGTGGTTCAGCCCGGCCGTCCCGCCGGCGCGCGTTCCCGTCCGCCCGAAATCAGCCTTCCGGGGCGCGCGCTGCCAGCGATGTCGGTGGGATGCCTCGGTCCGGACGGTACGCGCCGGCTCGTGGTCTCACTGGAATCGAAGCTAGATCGAGTCCCGTCCGTCGGTCAATGCATTGGCTAGCCATAGCATCACCCTTGACTGTGCCCACTAGATATAGTGCGCCACGACTCAGATTACCAATCTCCTAACAAATCCAAGCTTCGTGGCGGCGGGCTCAGGGAATCATGCCGGGCGGGTCCCGGCGGAAAAATTGTGACGCGAAAAAGACGGGGCTGTGGATGATGGGGACGGCCCTTTGATTCGGCCCATCGGCCGTCGATTCCGCTTGCCATGAAACGTCCCGCCACCCTGCGCCGTTCCATCGCTGGACAGCGCGCGGGGGAGGCGGCATAAGCGCCCTCGGCCGGCTCTCCTGCCGTCCGGCCTTTCCGACGGACGCGACGATGAAAACCTTCCTGCTGCAGTTCTTCACCTGGTGGAACGGTCAGACGATCGGCACGCGCTTCTCCACCTGGCGCGCGGGCGAGAAGGTCGGCACGGACGAGGCGGGCAACGTCTATTACCGCTCCAAGGGCGGCCGGAAGGACAAGGCTCTGGGCCGCGAGCGGCGCTGGGTCATCTTCAACGGCGAGGCCGAGGCCTCCGCGGTCCCGCCGGGCTGGTTCGGCTGGCTGCACCACACGACCGACATCCTGCCGACTGACGAGGCCTACACGCCGCGCGAATGGCAGAAGCCTCACAAGCCGAACATGACCGGGACGCCGGACGCCTATCGTCCCAAGGGATCGATCCTGGCGGCCGGCGAGCGGCCTCCGGCCACCGGCGACTACCAGCCCTGGCGGCCCTGACGCATCATCGCGCCAGGCGCTGCAGCAGAGCTATGGCTGCCTGCGGCGCGCGCACCTTGGCGCCGTTGATCATGAACACGAAGACATCGCGCGAGCGCGCTGACGGCGCTCTGCTTTCCGGCGCCGCATGGGCGAGGTCCTTCGGATCGCCGCCTGCGGCCCATGTCCGGGCGTGCGCGGCCCAGGCATCGAGCGCCGCCGGGGCGTAGCCGGCGGGCTCGTCCTCGGCCGCGTCCTGCAGGCGGGCATAGACGAAGTCTGCCGTCAGGTCGGCAATCGCCGGATATTCCTGCGAATCGGCATAGACGACGGCGATGCCGCGCTCCCGCACCAGCGCCACGAAGGCCGGATCGCGGAAGCTCTCATGCCGGACCTCCAGGGCATGGCGCAGCGCAAGGCCTCCCGCCTTCGCCGGCAGGAGATCGAGGAAGGCGGCGAGGTCGTCAGGCTCGAACCGCTTGGTCGGCGCCAGCTGCCAGAGGATCGGGCCCAGCGCATCGCCGAGTTCCGCGATGCCGCTGTCGACGAACTTTCCGATCGAGGAACCGGCTTCGGCCAGTATCTTCCGGTTCACCGCGAAACGCGGCGCCTTCAGCGAGAAGACGAAGCCGTCCGGCACTTCCTGTCGCCACTTGGCGAAGGTCGCGGGCGACTGTGTCCGGTAGAACGTTCCGTTGACCTCGATGGCCGTGACCTGGCGGCTGGCATGAGCCAGTTCCCGCGCATGGGGCAGGCCTTCGGGGAAGAACGTTCCGCGCCAGGGCTCATAGGTCCAGCCGCCTATGCCGACGCGGATCGCGCCTTCAGCCTTCGCCATCGCGTCCTCCATCCAGGACATGCCGCACCTTGGCGGCGAGCTGCTGGATCGTGAAGGGCTTGCCGAGCAGCTCCACGCCGTGATCCAGCACGCCGTTATGGACCACGGCATTGCGGGTGTAGCCCGTGGTGAACAGCACCTTCAGGTCCGGCCGAAGCTTCAGTGCCGCATCCGCCAGCTTGCGCCCGTTGACCTCCGGCATGACGATGTCGGTGAAGAGGAGCGCGATCTCGGGCCGGGTCTCGATCAGGGTCAGGGCGGCGGCGGCGCCGTCCGCCGCCAGGACGGTATAGCCCAGGTCCACCAGCGCCTCGACCGTGGTCATCCGGACGCGGTCGTCGTCCTCCACCACGAGCACGGTCTCGGTTCCCGTGGAGGTGCCGCTCGGCAGGATCGGCAGCGCGGCCGGCTCGCCGTCCATCTGATGGCGCGGGAGGTAGAGCTTCATCGTGGTGCCGTGGCCCGGCTCGGAATAGATCTTGATGTGCCCGCCGGACTGCTTGACGAAGCCATAGACCTGGCTGAGGCCCAGCCCGGTGCCGCGCCCGACCGGCTTGGTGGTGAAGAAGGGCTCGAACGCCTTGGCCAGCACGTCCGCGTCCATGCCGGTGCCGGTATCGGTCACGGCGATCAGCACATACTGGCCGGGCACCACGTCGGCATGGGTCGCGACATAGCCGTCGTCGAGATACGCGTTGGCCGTCTCGATCGTCAGCCGCCCGCCCTCCGGCATGGCGTCCCGCGCATTCACCGCCAGGTTGAGTATCGCGCTCTCGAGCTGCCCGGGGTCGACATGCGCCTTCCACAGTCCGCCTGCAAGCACGGTCTCGAGCCGCACGGTCTCGCCGAGCGTGCGCGAGAGCATTTCCGACATCGTCCCGACGAGCCTGTTGACGTCGATCACCGCGGGACTCAGGGCCTGCTGGCGCGAGAAGGCCAGCAGGCGCTGCGTCAGCGAGGCGGCGCGCTGGGCGCCTTCCAGGGCGGCGTCCGCCAGGCGCCCGACATCGGTCTCGCCGCGGGCCAGGCGCCGCTGGAGCAGGTTCAGGCTGGAGATAATGACCGCCAGCATGTTGTTGAAGTCGTGGGCGATGCCCCCGGTGAGCTGGCCCACGGCCTCCATCTTCTGAAGCTGCCGCAATTGTGCTTCCGTGCGGGCACGCCCGGCCATCTCCTCGCGGAGGGCCGTGTTGGCCGTGGACAGTTCGGCGGTCCGTTCGGCGACCCGCGCCTCCAGCGTCTGGTTCAGAGCCTGGACGTCGGCCAGGGCGCGGTCGCGCTCGCGCCGACGCTCGGCGATGGCGAGAGCCGCCGCCCCGAGGCTCTGCTCCAGCCGGGCGATCTCGCTGACCCTGCTGCCGACCGGTGGCAGCCCTTCGCCATGGACCAGCCGCCCGCTTCCCGAGGCCAGCGCGGCGAGCGGCCGCGACACAAGCCGCGCCAGCCACAGCGCGAGAAGAACGGAGGCGACGACGCCGACGATGCCGATGAGGAGCAGATATTGCAGCGAGAACGCGATGGGGGCGCGGACGCTCGAGATCGGTCCGCCCACCGCCAGACGCCAATCGGAAACGCGGGAACGGGCATAGCCGGCGATGACCGGCGTGCCGTCGCGGGCTGTTCCGGTCCAGACGCCTTCCTGGCCGCCGGTATTGGCCTGCAGGTCCGCGGTCGCCGGCTGGCCGACGAACCGCTCGGTCTCGACATTGCGCGCGATGATGGTGCCGCGGCGATCGACGGCCGCGATGATCCAGTCCTGCGGCACGCCCTGTTCGCGCAGGATCTGGCTGAGCCGGTCGGAATTGAGGCTGGCCGAGAGCAGATAGGTCACCTGCCCGTTGAGCGTGACGGGCAGGGTGATGACGATGATAGGTTCGCCCGCCGTGGCGCCGATGACCAGGTCGGACACGGCGATGGTGCGCTGCTGGACGACCGCGCGGTCCGTCGCCGGGTCGCTGCCCATCGGCAGCGGCGTGCCCCAGGGCAGCCGGGCATTGACGAGTTGCTGACTGTCGGTTCCGCGCAGCGAGACATTGACGCCGAGGACGGCACTGGCCTCGACTGCCTGGCGATGGAAGGCCTGCAGGTCACCGCGGGCGAGATTCGCCGAGGTGGTCAGCACCTGCATCGCGCCCAATATGCTGCCAAGGCTCCTGTCGATGGCGAGCGCGGTGCGGCGCGCGCTTTCCAGCACCGTGATCCGCGTGCGCTCCGCTTCCAGGTTCCCGATCCGCCACAGCAGGATGCCCGCGAAGATCAGCGTCGGAACGAGCAATCCGATGCCGAGAAAGGCCAGCAGCAGGCGGATCGACCATTCGGAGCGGCGGGCGGCAGGGGACGGTCCGGTCACGTAGCGGCTCCTCGGGGCGCCTCAAAATGCCGATCCTGTAAAGGTTTGCAACGGGTCGTTGCGACGGATGTCCCTGCGGCGAAAGTGACGTAACGGAAGGGTGGCCGGCGTCGTTGCCCTTTTTCCACCCACGTTGGCGTGCTAGGCGGGATCACGTTCCATGCCGCGCCTGCGGCCACCGAGATCGACGATGCGTTATGTCTCTTCCGCGCCGGCATCGGCGCGGACCCTCCGTCGGGTTCTAGCCGTTTCGACGCTGGCCTGCCTGTGGCTCGTCCAGCCCGCCGCCGCCGACCGGATCCGCAATCCCGTCGCGGTCTTCTCGGGCCTGGACAAGATCACGGGACGGATCATCGCCTTCGAGGTGTCGGTCAACGAGACCGTTCAGTTCGGCGCGCTCCAGATCACGCCGCGCGTATGCTGGAGCCGCCCGGCGACGGAAGCGCCGCTCACCGATGCCTTCGTGGAAGTGGACGAGGTGACGGTCAGCAACGAATATCGCCGGATCTTCTCCGGCTGGATGTTCGCCGCGAGCCCCGGTCTCAACGCGGTGGAGCACGCGGTCTACGACGTATGGCTCACCGACTGCAAAGGCGGCACGGAGGTCATCGCCGAGCCGCGGGAGCCGGAGCCGGAACCTCCGCCGGCCGACAACCGCCGCCCGCCCGCCCGGTCCGACACGCCACCCGCGCCGGGAGGCCGTATCGATGTCGCCCCCCAGCAGGGCGTCCCGGTCCAGCCGCAGCAGCCGAGCCGCCAGTTCTTCCCCACGAACCGGCCCCAGCAGCGTGTGCCGGCCGGGCAGGATCCGGCGGGAAGCAGCAACCGGTGACGCGTCAGGCGCTCGCCCAGGCGAGCGCCGTCGCGCCGTCCAGGGGCGGAAGGCGCCATATGGCCGGATCAGGCGGCGTTTCCAGCGCGACGTGGAGCTGGCGCAGATAGCTGGCGCGCTTGATCTCGACGGCGCCGAACTGCGCCAGATGCGGCGTCACGAACTGGGTATCGAGCAGGCAATAGCCGCCGCGCTTCAGCCGCGCCGCGAGGTGGCACAGGGCCACTTTCGACGCGTCGCGCGCGGTATGGAACATGCTCTCGCCGAAGAACGCGCCGCCGAGACTGACGCCGTAGAGCCCACCCACCAGGGTCTCGCCGTCATACACCTCGACCGTATGGCAATGGCCGGCCCGGAAGAGGGCGCCGTAAAGCTCGCGGATGCGGCCGTTGATCCAGGTCGACTGGCGTCCGTCCGCGGCCGCCGCGCAGCCCGAGATCACGGCGTCGAAGTCGCGGTCGGTGGCGACGACCCAATGGGAATTGCGGAGCGTGCGCGCCAGGCGCCGGTGCACCGTGAACCCGCTCAGCGGGATGATGCCGCGCAGCTTGGGCTCCAGCCAGAACAGACCCGGATCGTCCGCGCTCTCCGCCATGGGAAAAAGCCCGGCCGCGTAGGCCTCGAGTACGATTTCGGGGGTAAGCTGCAACGGTTCAGGCCGTGTTGTCGGCCGCTGGCACCTTGGGGCGAGCTGCAACGATGGCTGCGAACAGGCCCAATATGAACCACACGATCCGCTGATAGAAGAAGTCGTGAACGAGGGACCCGGCAGCGAATGTGGCGAGCAAAAGCAGCGCGGCGTCCGCAGTCTTGCGATTGATTGTGTCGATCCGGTTCCGCCACAGACCGCGCACGAACACGCCCATGGCCACGACCATGGCGGTCAACCCCGCGATGCCGCTCTCCGCAAGGAGCCAGATCGGGACGCTGTGGATTACTTGCGCGGGGCGCCCATTTTGGATCCGATCCTCGATGAAACCTCCCAATCCCGCGCCGAACAAGGGCGCGTCCCGCCACAACTGCAGGCCGCGCTGCATGGTGATCCAACGGTCCAGGTCGGAATTCGGTGAGATCAAGCGGATACCCAGAACCGAGGCTTCGCCATCGATCCGCGGCATCGCCCATATGTTTGCCAATTCAGGCAACAGGACCGTGAAAAGCAGTTCCGGACCATACGAAATCAGTCCTGCGAGTGGTGCGGCCAGGACGAGGCCCCGACGGGCTCTGGGGAACAGGAGAAACGCCCCTGCTACGAGGAGGACGAGCAGGACAAAACCCGTGCGCGACTGGGTCATGAGAAGCGCGGCGATCAGGATCGCGGGCACGCAGGCGGACGCCAACGTGCTGCTCTGGATCGTCGAGCGATCTGTAACCGAGATGGTCAGAAGATACCCCCAGATGACCAGACCGACAGCGACCTGAAGGGCGAATGCGTTCCGGTCAGAGGCGTACCCCTCCAGGAACGGGCCTGCGATCTCGGGGGGAATGATCGGAAGGAAGGGCGCAATATAGAAGACGATAATCTCTAGGACGGAGATCATCACGATCGCGGTCAAGGTGGCGCTGAGTACGGCGATTATTCCGGCCCGTCCCGCATATCGGGCGAGAAGCACGCCGATCGCGCAATAGGAGATGATGACAAGCCAGCCGAGCCCGCGATTGGTGACGGCCCAACTGGATGATCCAAACCGGAGATAGCCGACCAGCATGGCGCCGCAGATGATGCAAGCCACGATCGCGAGCGGCCCGGTCAGCCAATGCATTCGACGACCGAGAATCGTGAAGTCGCGCCACTGAACGATGACGACAGAAATCGCTCCCAGCGCGAAAATGTCCGCCATGTTGACGTTCAGCGCGTGGGTCGGCATCGGAATGCGCGCCTGGAAATAGACCAGATAGGCCACCGCCAAGCTGACGCCGATCGCAAATATGCGGTTGAAATTGCCGAGGGCGCTGGCGTCGACGGCCGTTACACCGACAGGGTCGCTTTTCTGCCGTCTGGGCAAAAGCACAATCGCCGCGGCACTGCCAATCACCAGCACGAACGACAAGGCGCCTACGACGATTCCGACAGCTGTCGCGGCTTCGGAGGGGATGCCGATCGTGCCGAGCGCGTAGATGGCGCTCAATTCTCGAATGCCCCAGCCGGAGAAGCTGATCGGAAGCGCGGCCAGCAGCATGACGATCGTCAAGGCGCCAATTGCTTTGCCCAGTGGAGCTTCCGGGTAGATGGCCAGTAGGGCTGCCGTGAATGCGCCGAGCATTGCGATATGGGCGAGAACCGCCAGACCGAAAGTCACACCAATCGCAAGTGCCGAGACCCGCCTCGTCGATAGCTGGGCCATGCGGAGCACATGCCGTCGGATCAAGAAAAGAAAGAACAGCCCGAGCGGGATGGACGACAGCAGAAAGGCCAGGGAATTGCCGCCGGCGGTGAAATCGATCGATATGCCGCCGAGCGTGACGGCCGCGCCCACGGCTGCGAAGGCGAGGACTGACAACAGTGCCAGAACTCGCTCGAAGAAGCTGAGAAACGTTGCCGCGGAAGCCGGAACGCCGCCTTCGGCCAAGATCGCTGACCGGCCCAGAGCCTGGCCGATCAGACTGAAGACGAATTGGTTGCCAAGATGACCAAAGAGAAACGCGCGCGCGCACAGGCGCAGCGGGACATGCAGCCGCAGGATGTTGAACGAGACGTAGAACCGGGCGAACGACAGCCCGAAATTAATCAGAATGAGCGCAAAGATACCCGCCAGCGCCGGCCATCGGAATGACCGCAACGCCTGCATGAGAGCTGACATATCGACGAAGACAAAAACAGCAGCGCCGGAAATCAGCGTCGACAACAACAATATATATCGGATCATTTATTGATCTCGGGATCGGCTCAACATACGCCCCTTGTCATTTTAGGGCGTGGAGCTGTCCAATCCACCGTCTTTCAGGAAGTGCTCCAGCCAATGGATGTCGTAGGCGCCGTTCTGCATGTCCTGGTTGCGGACCAGGGTGCGGAAGAGCGGTAGCGTCGTGTCGATGCCGTCGACGACGAATTCGTCGAGGGCGCGGCGCAGGCGCATGAGGCATTCGTTGCGCGTGCGGCCGTGGACGATGAGCTTGCCGACGAGGGAATCGTAGGTCGGCGGGATGCGGTAGCCCTGGTAGACGGCTGAATCGACGCGCACGCCGAGGCCGCCGGGCGGGTGGTAATAGCTGATCGTGCCGGGGGACGGCCGGAAGGTCGCCGGGTGTTCCGCGTTGACGCGGCACTCGATGGCGTGGCCGGAGAAGCGCACGTCCTCCTGGCGGATCGACAGCGGCAGGCCGGCGGCGATGCGGATCTGCTCGTTCACCAGGTCGATCCCGGTGATCATCTCGGTCACCGGATGCTCCACCTGGATGCGGGTGTTCATCTCGATGAAGTAGAACTCGCCGTTCTCGTAGAGGAACTCCACGGTGCCGGCGCCGAGATAGCCCATGTCGCACATGGCCTTGGCGACGATGCCGCCGATCCGGTCGCGGTCCTCGGGGTTCAGGGCCGGGGAGGGACCCTCCTCCCAGACCTTCTGGTGCCGGCGCTGGAGCGAGCAGTCGCGCTCGCCCAGATGGATCGCGTGGCCCTTGCCGTCGCCGAGGACCTGGATCTCGATGTGGCGCGGCTTCTCCAGGTATTTCTCGATATAGACCGCGTCGTCGCCGAAGGCCGCCTTGGCCTCGGTCCGGGCGGTGGACAGCGCGTGGGACAGGTCGGCCTCGGTGCGGGCGACCTTCATGCCGCGCCCGCCGCCGCCTGCCGCCGCCTTGATGATGACCGGGAAGCCGATGTCCCTGGCGACGCGGCGTGCCTCGTCGTCGTCGGTGATGCCGCCCTCCGAGCCGGGCACGCAGGGAATGCCGAGGCGCTTGGCGGTGCGCTTGGCCTCGATCTTGTCGCCCATCGTGCGGATATGCTCCGCCTTCGGGCCGATGAAGGTCAGGTTGTGGTCGGCCAGGATCTCGGCGAAGCGGGCGTTCTCGGAGAGGAAGCCGTAGCCGGGATGGACCGCGTCGGCCTGGGTGATCTCGCAGGCCGAGATCAGGGCCGGGATGTTGAGATAGCTGTCGCGGGCGGTGGGCGGGCCGATGCAGACGCTCTCGTCGGCGAGGCGAACATGCATGGCGTCGGCGTCGGCGGTGGAATGGACCGCGACGGTTGCGATGCCCAGCTCCTTCGCGGCGCGCAGGATGCGCAGCGCGATCTCGCCCCGGTTCGCGATGAGGATCTTGTCGAACATCGGCGCCTGGTCCCCGCTCACTCGATGACGAGCAGCGGCTCGCCGAACTCGACGGGCTGGCCGTCATCGACGTGGATCGCGGTGACCGTGCCGGCGCGCGGCGCGACGATCTCGTTGAAGGTCTTCATCGCCTCGATGAGCAGCACCTTGTCGCCGACCTGGACGCGGGAGCCGATCTCCACGAAGGGCTTGGCGTCGGGCGAGGGGCGGCGATAGGCGGTGCCGACCATGGGCGAGGGCACCGTCCCAGCGGAGGCGGCCGGCTTGGCATCGGCCGCCGGAGCGGGCGCCGCGACCGGAGCGGCGGCTGGCGCCGCGGCGGGGAGCGGCGCGGCCACGGGCACGCTCACATGCTGGGTGATGTTGCGGGCGACGCGGATGCGCAGGTCGTCCTGCTCGATCTCGATCTCGGTCAGGTCCGTCTGGGTCAGCAGATTGGCCAGCTCGCGGACGAGCTCGGGATCGATGGAGCCGTATTTCGCCATGGTTCTGTCAGCCTCCGGTTCCGTTCAGGCCTTCGCTGCGTCGCGGGCCTGAAGGAGAGGAACGATAGCCTCGAGGGCGAGCGCGTAGCTCCTGGCCCCGAAGCCGCAGATAACGCCCGCACAGACGGGCGCGATGAAGGAATGGTGCCGGAAGGATTCGCGGGCGTGCACGTTGGACAGGTGCACCTCGATCGCGAGGGCGCCCGACCCGGCAATGGCGTCGCGCAACGCCACCGAAGTGTGCGTGTACGCCCCGGCATTGAGGAGGACGCCCGCGCCCGCGCGCCCGGCTTCCTGGATCCAGGTCACGAGGTCGCCCTCGTGGTTGGACTGACGGAAGGTGAGCGACAGGCCGAGCGCCGAGGCGCGCTCGCGCAGGCCCGCCTCGATGTCGGCGAGCGTGGTGGTGCCGTAGGTCTGCGGTTCGCGGGTGCCGAGCAGGTTCAGGTTCGGCCCGTTGAGGACGTGGACGGCGCTCATCGGCTTGTTCAGCCACCCTCTGGCATGCTTCCGCGCGCTTCGACCCGGCCCGAGCGGACCGGTTCCATGCGCGACGGGGCGTCTTAGCCCGGCCCAACGGCCGAGGGAAGCCGAAAGTCACGCCGCGCGGACGTCATCCCGCTTCGAATGACCGGGCTGAGGTCAGCATAGCGCCTTGCCGCATTTGCGGACCGAGGCGACCGTGTTGCGAAGCGACGCCTCGCCGACGGCGCCGAAGACCACCTCGTCGCCGATGACGAAGGCAGGCGTGCCCGTCAGGCCGAGCTTGTCGCCGAGCTCGACGGCCTCCTGCAGCGCGGCGCGGACGGCCGGAGCCTCCATGTCCTTCTGCAGGCGGGCGAGGTCCAGGCCCATCTCCTTGGCGACCGCCAGGGCGCGGTCCTTGTTCACCCGGCCGCGGCTCTCCATCAGCCGGCGGTGGTACTCGAAAACCTTGTCGCCCTTGAGCTGGGCGCGAGCGGCGACGGCGACCATGCTGGCCTCGACCGAATCGGGGCCGAGGACCGGAAAATCCTTGAGCACGACGCGCAGCTTCGGGTCGGCCTTCACGAGGGCCTCCACGTCCTGGAGCGCCCTTTTGCAATAGCCGCAATTGTAGTCGAAGAACTCGACGATGGTGATGTCACCGCTCGGGTTGCCGGCGACGGCGTTGTGCGGCGATTCCAAAAGCCGCGCCTTCTCCGCCTTTACCGCATTGAGCTGCGCGGATTTCTGCGCCTCCTGCTGGCGGCGCTCCAGCTCCTGCAGCGCCTCCTGGATCACCTCCGGATTGGCGATCAGGTACTCGCGCACGATCGTTTCGATCGCGGCGCGGTTGGGTACGGCCGGCTGCTGCGCCGTGGCCGGGAGGACCGCGATAGCCGCCGTGCCGGCGAGGAAACAGGCGGCGAACAGCCGCCGGGCGCGGGCGAGGGGGCGGGACGTCATGGTCATCTTCGTTCTCCGGTTCGCCGCGCGCGGCGCAGGCCCTCGGGGCCCGTCAGGTGTCAGCGCCGCGGCTCGCCGGGCACGAATTTCGGCTCGTAATTATAGATGTCCTCCGCCTTCAGCCACGCGGCCGATTGCGGCGCCAGCTTGGTCTTGGCCCGGCTCGCCTGCGTCCGGGCGTTCGACCACTCGCCGATGCGGAAGTAATATTGGGCCGAGGACAGTTCTGCGAGCCCGATATCGCCCTTGCGGCCATAGGCGGTGGCGAGGTGGCGGTAAACTTCCGGTGAGTCCGGCTCGCGCTGGGCGGCGTTGAGGAGCTCGCGCAGCCCCGCATCAAGGTTGGCGGGCGTTTCGCTGGCGATGAGCGCGTGGCCGAGCATGATGCGGATCAGCCCGGAGGACGGAGCCATCGCGGTCGCCTTGCGCAGGGCCGGGATCGCCTCGTTGACGCGGCCGCCCTCCAGCAGAGCCTGGCCCTTCAGCTCCCAGAAATAGGGGTTGTTCGGCTGCTCGGCGATGAGCCGGTCCATCTGGCCGACGGAATCGCCCAGCCGCCCGGAACGATAGGCCGCGATGGCGCGGGCATAGCGCGCGGCAAGGGAATTGTCGTAGGGCGGATAGCGCCGCAGCACGTCGGATTCCCGCTCGACGAAGCCATAGAGCTTGGCCCGCATCAGGTCGTGCCGAGCCTGGAGGGCGGGCGGATCCTTCTTGGCGAAGTTCGGGCTCGCCTTGGCCAGGGTCTCCAGCGAGGCGATGCGCTCCTGCGGCATCGGATGGCTGAGCCGGTAACGGTCCACCTGGCCGGACAAGAACATGCTCTGCTCGGCGAACTTGCGGAATGTCGCGAGCATGCCCGCGGCGGACTGCCCGGTGGCGTCCAGAAAGCGGAGCGCCGCGCGGTCGGCCGCCTGCTCCTCCGAGCGCTGGTAGGCGAGGAGGTTGCGCATGACGAGCTCCTGCCCGCCCGCGATCGCGCCCGCGGCGCCGCTCCCGGCATTGCCGACCCGGTTGCCGCCCTGGGCGGCTCCGACCACGGCCGCCGCGCCGATCAGCATGCCCGCCACCGACAGGATCTGGGCGTTCTCGATCTGCTGGCGCAGGCGCGCCAGGTGCCCGCCGGCGATATGGCCGGTCTCGTGGGCGAGGATGCCGATGACCTCGTTGGGGGTCTTGGCCTCCATCAGCGTCCCGACATTGACGAAGATCTTCCGCCCGTTGGCGACGAAGGCGTTGAACGACTTGTCCCCCACCAGGATGATCTGGGCCGCGCCCGTCGGGATGCCCGCCGTCTTGAACAGCGGCTGGGCGTAATCGCGCAGCAACTGCTCGATCTCGGTGTCGCGGATGATGGTCTGGCTGCGCTGGCGCTGCTGGGCGGAAGCGGGCCAGGCGGAAAGGATCGTGGCGGCGGCCGTCACGCAGGCCAGGGCGGCGCGGGCGAGGCCCGATGCGCGGCGGACGGAGAAGGCGGAGGAAGCGTCTGGCATCGGCTGGGCAGAATAGGCATCGGCGTTTGAGGGTCAAACCGGGCGGGGGCCGGCTTGAGGAGGCGGGCGCGACCGGCTAGGGCTCCTGCGGTCCGCCGCGCATCCCGAGACCACCCGCCATGCAGCCGATCCCGTGCCGTCCGTCCCGCCGCGCCGAGCGCGTCGCGCCGTTCCTCGCGATGGATGTATTGGCGGCGGCCAAGGCGAAAGCAAGGCAGGGCGGGGACGTGGTCCATATGGAGGTGGGCCAGCCCTCCGCGCCGGCGCCGCGCCTGGCGCGGGAGGCGGCGATGCGCCTCCTGGAGACCGGGCGCGTCGGCTATACCGAGGCGCTCGGCATTCCCTCGCTGCGGGCGCGCATCGCCCGCCATTACCGGGAGACTTACGGCGTCGCCGTGGAGCCGGAGCAGGTCGCGGTGACGACGGGCTCCTCCGCCGGCTTCGTCCTCGCCTTCCTCGCCTTATTCGAGCCGGGCGACCGGGTCGCCATCGCCAATCCGGGTTATCCGGCCTATCGCAGCATCCTGGAGGCCCTGGACCTCGTTCCTGTCGGCATCGAGACCGGCCCGGCGACGGGCTGGGTTATGACGCCGGACGCGATCCGCCGTGCCCATGCGGATGCGCCGCTCGCCGGCATCCTCGCCATGAGCCCCGCCAACCCCTCCGGCACGATGATGAGCGTGGGAGCCATCGCCGCCCTGGCGAAGGCCGGCCGCGACCTTGGCCTGCGCTTCATCTCCGACGAGATCTATCATGGCCTGACCTACGGCAAGCCGGCGGCGACGGCGCTTGCCGCCGATCCCGATGCCGTGATCGTGAACAGCTTCTCCAAATATTATTGCATGACCGGCTGGCGCATCGGCTGGCTCGTCGTGCCACGCGCGCTGGAGCGGGCGGTCGAGCGGCTGACGCAGAACCTCTACATCTCAGCCCCGCACCTGTCGCAGGTGGCGGCCGAGGCCGCCTTCGAGGCAGTGGAGGAACTGGAGACGATCAAGGCCGGCTACGTCGCCAACCGCGATCTCCTGCTGAACGAACTTCCGGGCGCCGGATTGCCGGATTTCCTGCCGCCGGACGGGGCCTTCTACGTCTATTGCGACATCGGCCGCTACACGAACGACGCCATGGCCTTCAGCCGGCGCCTCCTGGACGAAACCGGGATCGCCGCGACGCCCGGGCTCGATTTCGACCCGGAGCGCGGCAACCGCTATCTGCGCCTCTCCTATGCCGGATCGCTGGAGGATTGCCGGGAGACGGTGCGGCGGCTCAAGGGCTGGCTCCGCTAGGCGTCCGGCGCAGGGGTTGCCTGCGCCCCGCTGCGTGGACGGGCGGCATCCGCGCCCCATAAACATCGTCCATGGACATGTCCGACGATCCCTACCAGCACGGATTGTCGTCCCGTGAGATCGCCTCGATCCTCGTGGGGACGATCCTCGCGATGTTCCTGGCGGCCCTCGACCAGACGATCGTGGCGCCCGCCTTGCCGACGATCGGGGCCGAGCTGCGCGACCTGGAGCATCTGTCCTGGGTCGTGACGGCCTACCTCCTGACGGCCACGGCCGTGACGCCGCTCTACGGCAAGGCCAGCGACATCTATGGACGGCGCATCGCCATGCTGGTCGGCATCGGGATGTTCATCGTCGGCTCGGTCGCCTGCGCGCTGGCGCCGACCATGCCGCTCCTCGCTGCGGCGCGCGCCCTGCAGGGGCTCGGCGGCGGCGGGCTCATTGCGCTCGGGCAGACGATCATCGCCGACCTGATCCCGCCCAAGGAGCGGGCGCGCTACCAGGCTTATTTCGCCTCGATGTTCGTCCTGTCGAGCGTGCTCGGGCCGGTCCTCGGCGGCTTCTTCGCCGAGCGGCTGCACTGGTCCTGGATCTTCTGGATCAACGTACCGCTCGGGCTCGTCGCCTTCGCCATGACGTTCTCGCTGCTGCGCAAGCTGCCCCGCCACGAACGCCGGCGCCGGCTCGATGTCGCCGGCGCGCTGCTGATGACGATCGCCACGGTGACGCTGATGCTGGCCCTGAGCTGGGGCGGGGTGCGCTACCCCTGGCTTTCCGCGCCCATCCTCGGGCTGGTCGGCGCCTCGCTGGTGTTCTGGCTGGCCTTCCTCGCCCGGCTGCGCACGGCAGCCGAGCCGCTGATCCCGACCGAGATCTTCGCCAACAAGGTGGTGACGGCGGCGACCGTGGCGGCCTGTTTCGGCATGGGCGTCTTCATCGGCCTGACGATCTACATGCCGATCTATCTGGAGGCCACCTACGGCCTGAACGCCAGCCAGACCGGCCTCGCGCTCCTGCCGCTGATGCTCGGCACCGTCATCGGCGCGACGACCTCCGGGCGCGTCATGCTCCATGTGGACCACTACAAGCGCCTGCCGCTTTGCGGGCTCGCAATATCGGTCGCGGCGACCGCGGTGCTGGCCGCGGCGCCCGGCGGCCTGCCGTTCTGGGCGGTGGAGGTGCTGTTCGGCGTCACCAGCTTCGGGCTCGGCACGATCCTGCCGGTGACGACGGTCGCGATCCAGAACGCCGTCCTGCCGCACCAGATGGGCACGGCGACGGGCAGCATGAACTTCTTCCGGCAGCTCGGCGGCGCGCTGGTCGTGAGCGCCTTCGGCGCGATCCTGCTGGCGGGCCTGCAGGCCGTGCCCGGAGCCGGGATCACCCATGAGATGCTGGCGGAGCTCGCCCGGCAGGGGACGAGCCTGACGGACACGTTCCGCCTCATCTTCGGCGCGTCCGCCGCCGGTCTTGCCGTCGCGGCCGTCGCCCTCGCGCTGATGGAGGAGCGGCCGCTGCGGGGCCGCGCCATCGCGGCGAACGAAGCCGCCGTCGGGCCGGAATAGGCCTCATAAGAAAAGCGCGCCCGCAAGGGGCGCGCCTTCCTGTTTCGGATCAGGCTCAGTTGCCGCCGGACAGGGCCGACTTGGCCTTGGCCCACCAGCCCGAGCGCTTGGGCCGGTTGGGATCCTCTTCCTGCGGGGTCAGGACGACGGCCTTGGGCTCGCGCGGTGCCCTGGGCGCCGGAGCCTCGACCGGCGGAGGCGCCTTCGAGTCGGCCTCGGCGGCCGGCAGGTCCGCATCGTCCGTCACGACGGGCTCGGCCTTCGCCTTGGCCCGCGTGCGCCGGGCGGGCTTCGCAGCCGGTTCGGCCGCGACGCTCTCCTCGGCGGCCGCAGCCGCGGCGGCCTTGCGGCCACGGGCGGGCCTGGCCGGTGCCTCGGCAGCCGGAGCCGCCTCGGTCTCGGTCTCGGTCGCGGCGTCGGCCTTGCGCCGTCGGCCGCCGCGCTTGGGCTTCTCCTCGGCGACCGGTTCCGGCGCGGTCTCGACGGGAGCGGTTTCGGCCGAAGCGGCCTCCGTCTCGTCGCCGGCATCGGCACCCTCGGCACCGGCCTCCGCCACGCCCGACGCGAAATCACCGTTCTCGCGACGGCCGCGACGCCCGCCGCGGCGTCCGCGACGCCGCCGGCGTCCACGGCCTTCCTCGCCGTTGCCGTTCTCGGCGGCCGCCTCGCGCGGAGCCTCGTCGCCGCCCTCGGCATCCTCGTACCGGTCGTCGCCCGCCTCGGCCTCGCCGGCTTCGAAGCGCGGCTCCAGACCATCGCGATCCTGGCCGTCACGCTCCCCGCCGCGTCCGCCGCGCCGGCGGCGGCGGCGGCGACGGCGGCGACCGCCGTCCTCGCCGCGCTCGCCCTCGGGCCGCGCCGCCTGACGCGGCTCGGCGGCCTCGTCCTGCTCCTCGGTCTCGTCCTCGACGACGTCCTCGATCTCCTCCGCCGCCTCGACGGCCATGGCCGAGACCCGGGTCGCCTTGGGCTCGCCGGTCGACAATTCGCCCTTCTCGACCAGGAAGGTCGAGGGCGTCGCCAGCGTGTCGTCGCCGCGGATCGTCACGGTGACGCCGAACCGGTCTTCCAGCGCCGCCAGGTGCGAGCGCTTCTGGTTCAGCACGTAGAGCGCGACGTCGGTGCGGGTACGGACGACGAGGTTGTGGCTGGCGCTCTTGATGAGCGCCTCCTCGATGGCGCGCAGGATCTGCAGCGCCACCGAAGGCGTCGCCCGCACGGTGCCCGAGCCGCCGCAATGCGGGCAGGGGATGGACGAGCTCTCCAGCACGCCGGTGCGCATCCTCTGGCGCGACATCTCCATCAGGCCGAAGCCGGAGATGCGCCCGACCTGGATGCGCGCCCGGTCGTTCTTGAGGCAGTCCTTCAGCTTCTTCTCGACCGACCGGTTGTTCCGGTGCTCCTCCATGTCGATGAAGTCGATGACGATGAGGCCGGCAAGGTCGCGCAGGCGGAGCTGGCGGGAAATCTCCTCCGCCGCCTCCAGGTTCGTCTTGAGCGCCGTGTCCTCGATATTGTGCTCGCGGGTGGAGCGGCCCGAGTTCACGTCGATGGAGACGAGGGCCTCCGTCGGGTTGATGACGATGTAGCCGCCGGACTTCAGCGTCACCTGGTTGGAGAACATGGCGTCGAGCTGCGCCTCGATGCCGTGCCGCGCGAAGAGCGGCTGCGGGTCCCGGTAGACCTTCACCGCCTTGGCATGGCTCGGCATGAGCATGCGCATGAAGTCCTTGGCCTCGCGGTAGGCGTCGTCGCCGGCCACGAGAACCTCGTCGATGTCCTTGTTGTAGAGGTCGCGGATGGAGCGCTTGATCAGCGAGCCTTCCTCGTGGACGAGGGCGGGCGCGATGGAATTGAGCGTCAGCTCGCGGACGTTCTCCCAGACCCGCATCAGGTATTCGAAGTCGCGCTTGATCTCCGGCTTGGTCCGCGAGGCGCCGGCGGTGCGCAGGATGACGCCCATGCCCTCCGGCACTTCCAGCTCGTGGGCGATCTCCTTGAGGCGCTTGCGGTCCTCGGCGCTCGTGATCTTGCGCGAGATGCCGCCGCCCCGGCCCGTATTGGGCATCAGGACAGAATAGCGGCCGGCGATGGACAGATAGGTCGTGAGCGCGGCGCCCTTGTTGCCGCGCTCCTCCTTGACGACCTGCACGAGCAGGATCTGCCGGCGCTTGATGACCTCCTGGATCTTGTACTGCCGGCGCGGCGGGCGACGGCGCTCCACGGCCTCCTCCAGCGCGTCGCCGCCGACCTGCTCGATGACCTCCTCGTCATGGGCATGGTCGTGGCCGTTCTCGTGGCCATTGTCCTGGCCGTTCTGGTGGCCGTCCTCGTGGTGCTCTCCGGCCTCCGGCGAGATCTCCGCATCCGCCGAGACGGTTGCGTCGGGAGCGGACTTGCGCGAGCGGCGGCGGCCGCGGCGCTGGTTGTCCTCGTCCTCCTCCTCGCGGCGGGCATGGGCCTCGTCCTCGAGGAGCGCCTGCCGGTCGGCGACCGGGATCTGGTAATAGTCGGGATGGATCTCGCTGAAGGCGAGGAAGCCGTGGCGGTTGCCGCCATATTCCACGAAGGCGGCTTGGAGCGAGGGCTCCACGCGCGTGACCTTGGCGAGATAGATGTTGCCCCGAAGCTGCTTACGGGATGCGGACTCGAAGTCGAATTCCTCGACGCGCTGACCGCGCGTGACCACGACCCGGGTCTCCTCCGGATGCGTGGCGTCGATGAGCATTTTGTTGGCCATGGTGGTCTCTCGAAAATGCGACCATGGCGGGCCGTGGCGTGGCCGAAACATCCGTACGCGGGAATGGCAGTCGTGGAATGACGGCAGTCGGGCGTGGGGGAACGGCGAATGCCAGGTTCGGGCTGTCCATCAGGACAGCGCGCTGAACCGGCCAAAGGTCGCGGATGCGTCCGGGAACCGGAGCGCGGGTGACGGCGTCGGCGGAACCGCCGCGTCGCTGGGTGAAGCCGCGCCGGGGCGCGGGAAGGGGTGAGGGGACGTCGTGCCGGGGCGCGACGCGGGCAGGCCGGGCCGAGGCCGCGGCGGACAGGCCGGCAGCGCGACCGGAGCGGAGCGACGTCGGACCGGAGCGCCAGGCGCCGGCTCCCTCGTCGTTCCAACCCGTGTCGTGTCGCGCCATCGGCAGCGAATCCTTGAAGTAGGCCCAGCCGGGCGGCAGGCGACCGGCTGGAATGTCCCGAGCGGGACGCGCCCTTTATGGGCGATTCGGCGACGTCCGTCTTTCGCTCCCGCCCTGCGACGGCCGTGGCGGTCTCACTCCGTGAGGATGCCGCACCGAACCGTTCGGGGGGGAGCCGGGCGCCAGACCAGAGGAGGCCTGACGTCACGGCGTCACGCTCATTACAGACCGCGCACGCATTTTGGCAAGTGATGCGTGCAGGTGACAGACAAGCTTCGAGCCGCTCGCCATCCTCAGGAATGGCGCTGCGGGCGGTGACCTGCCGCCATGCCTAAGGAAGCGTTAACCCGGCCGCGCGCAGCATGCGCCGAGAATGCCGGACGGCGATCCGCCGGCGCCAGACGAAAACCGAACGGGACCAGGATGTTGGCCGGGGGCATTCAAGCGGTGCGAAGGCGGGGTGCGGCGATTCTCGCCGCGCTTGTCCTCGCGCTCGCCCCCGCGGCCGCCGTGGCGGGCGACGGCAAGGCGCCGGTTCCCGTCGCGGTCTCGGCCAAGCTCGAACAGTCCGAGAGGTCGGCGCGGCTCACCTTCGTCATCTCCCGGCCGGTCCATCCGGTCGTGACGCCGCTGGAGCGGCCGGACCGGATCGTGCTGGACCTGCCGGAGGTGAACTTCCAGGTGAGGGACGCGGCGACGCCCTCGCGCACCGGCCTCGTCTCCTCGTTCCGCCAGGGCCTGTTCGCGCCGGGCAAGTCCCGCATCGTCATCGACCTGCGGCGGCCGGCTTTGGTCGCCTCCGTGACCAACACGCCCCTGCCGGACGGGCTGTCCACGGCCTTCACGATCGAGCTCAACGCCGCCGACCGCGAGGCCTTCGCCAAGGCGGTCAAGGCGACGTCCGGTCCCGCCGATGAGCCCATCGCGGCGGCTCCGGCGCGGGAGCCGGCCTCCGCCAAGCCTCTGGTCGTGATCGATCCCGGCCATGGCGGCGTCGATCCCGGTGCCATGGCCGATGGCGGCATCAACGAGAAGGACATCGTCTTCACCTTCGCCCAGAAGCTGAAGGCGCGCCTGGAGGCCACCGGCCGCTACCGGGTGATGATGACCCGGGACTCGGATGTCTTCGTGTCGCTGGGCGAGCGGGTCCGTATCGCCCGCCGGGCGCAGGCCGATCTCTTCGTGTCGATCCATGCCGACACCCTGTCCGCGAGCCCGAAGGTGCGCGGCATGACGGTCTATACGGGCTCGGAGCGGGCGACCGATACCGAGTCCCAGGAGCTGGCGGACAAGGAAAACCGCGCCGACGCGCTGGCGGGCGCCGAATCGCCGGAAACGGTGGAGGAGGTCTCGGGCATTCTCGCCGACCTCACGCGCCGCGAGACGCGGCTGTTCTCCCAGCACATCGCGAAGCAGGTCGTGCAGGACGCGGGCTCGGCGATGCGGCTCAACAAGAACCCGCACCGGTCGGCGGGCTTCCGCGTGCTGACGGCGCCCGACGTGGCCTCGATCCTCATCGAGCTCGGCTACCTCTCGAGCTCGGAGGACATCGCCCTGCTGCAGTCAGACGCCTGGCGCGACAAGGCCACCGGCGCCATCGCCAGCGCCATCGGCCGCTATTTCGCCCAGCGCACCGCCGTCGTCCGCGGCGCCGCAGTTTCACCATAGAGGCAGAGCAAAGAGCGGATGCGGGCACGCGGCCGGGGGCCGTCTGTGACCGCGGCGCCACGCCTGCCGGTCGCCGAACCGTGACGCCCCTGTCGCACGGGATCATGGTATGGTAGGCGGCGTTCACAGGGGCGATAGCGCCGCCGCGGCTTGGAGGCCGCGGAGGCAGGTCGGACACGAGACAGCGAGCCCGAACAGACGATGCGTTTCATCCTGAGATTTCTCGGTTTCGCCTTCGCGCTGGGAACGGTCCTGTTCTTCGTCGGCGCGGGCGTGGTCGGCTTCGTCGTCTGGAAGTATTCGCAGGACCTGCCGGATTATTCGGTCCTGGCCAATTACGAGCCGCCGGTCATGACGCGCGTCCATGCCGGAGACGGTTCGCTGCTCGGCGAATATGCCCGCTATCGGCGCCTGCACCTGCCGATCCAGGCGATGCCCAAGCAGCTGATCGCCGCGTTCCTCTCCGCCGAGGACAAGAACTTCTACCGGCACGGGGGCATCGACCCGGAAGGCATCATCCGGGCCGTCATCACCAATTTCCGCAACCGCTCGTCCGGACGGCGCCCCCAGGGCGCCTCGACCATCACGCAGCAGGTGGCGAAGAACTTCTTCCTGACGCCGGACCAGAACTACGAGCGCAAGATCAAGGAAGCGCTCGTCGCGCTGCGCCTGGAAAGCGTCTATTCGAAGGACAAGATTCTCGAACTGTATCTCAACGAGATCTATCTCGGCGCGCCGGCGCCGGGGCAGGGCAGCTACGGCGTCGCCGCCGCCGCGCTCAGCTATTGGGGCAAGTCGGTCCACGAGCTGACGCTGGCCGAGATGGCGTATCTCGCCGCCCTGCCCAAGGCGCCGTCGGACCTGCACCCGTTCCGCTATGCCGACCGGGCGATCGAGCGCCGCAACTACGTCCTCGATCGCATGGCCGACAACGGCTACATCAGCACCGCCGACGCGGCGCGGGCCAAGGAGCAGCCGCTGGGCGTCAATCCGCGGACGCTCTCGCCCAACAGCTATGCCGCCGGGTTCTTCGCCGAGGAGGTCCGTCGCGAGCTCGCCGACCGCTACGGCGAGCAGAAGCTGTATGAGGGCGGCCTGTCGGTCCGCACCACGCTCGACCCCAAGCTGCAGGGCATGGCCCGCAAGGCGCTGGTCGACGGTCTCGTCCGCTACGACGAGGCCAAGGGCTGGCGCGGCCCGGTGCAGAACCTGCCGATCGCCGGCCGCGAATGGGGCCAGGTCATCGCCGAGGTGCCGGCGCTCGGCGACGTGCAGCCGTGGAAGCTCGCCGTCGTGCTGGGCGTCGATGGCGACAGCGCGCGCATCGGCCTGCAGCCGGCGCGCGAGGCGTCGGGCCAGGTCGCCCGCCAACGCGAGACCGGCACGATCGGCGCCGAGGGTATCAAGTGGACGCGCAAAGGCCGCGTGTCGCAGGTCCTGAATGTCGGCGACCTCATCTATGTCGACGCGATCGAGGGCAAGGCCGGTCAGTTCCGCCTGCGCCAGATCCCGGAAGTGTCCGGCGCCATGACCGTCATGGACCCGCATACCGGCCGCGTCCTCGCCATGGTCGGCGGCTTCTCCTTCGACCAGAGCGAGTTCAACCGCGCCACGCAGGCGCTGCGCCAGCCGGGCTCCTCGTTCAAGCCGTTCGTCTATGCGAGCGCGCTCGACAACGGCTATACGCCCTCGACGATCGTGATGGACGGGCCGATCGAGATCGACCAGGGGCCGGGCATCGGCATCTGGTCGCCGTCCAACTATGACGGCAAGTTCGCCGGCCCGCGCACGCTCCGCTACGGCATCCAGTATTCCAAGAACCTGATGACGGTGCGCCTGGCGCGGGACGTCGGCATGCCGACCGTTGCCGAATATGCCCGCCGCTTCGGCGTCTACGACGAGATGCTGCCGGTCCTGTCCATGTCGCTAGGGGCCGGCGAGACGACCGTGCTGCGGATGACGACCGCCTATTCGATGTTCGTCAACGGCGGCAAGCGCATCAAGCCGACGCTGATCGACCGCATCCAGGACCGCAACGGCAAGACGATCTACCGCCACGACGAGCGGGGCTGCGAGGGCTGCGTCGCCAGCGCCTGGAACGGCCAGGCCGAGCCCAAGCTCATCGACAAGCGCGAGCAGGTCATCGACACGCTCACCGCCTATCAGGTCGTCTCGATGCTGGAGGGCGTGGTCCAGCGCGGCACGGCGCAGGTCATCAAGGAGACCGGGCGCAAGCATCTCGGCGGCAAGACCGGCACGACCAACGACGCCAAGGACGTGTGGTTCGTCGGCTTCTCGCCGGACCTCGCGATCGGCATCTATCTGGGCTACGACAAGCCGCGTTCGCTGGGCAATTCGGCGACCGCCGGCCAGTACGCCGCCCCGGTCTTCCGCGACTTCATCAAGATGGCGCTGAAGGACAAGCCGGACGCCCCGTTCCGCGTGCCCGCCGGCATCAAGCTGATCCGCGTCTCCGCCTCCACCGGCCTGCGGGCCGGCCCGGGCGAGGGCAACACGATCCTGGAGCCGTTCAAGCCCGGTACGGCCCCGCCGGAATCCTACCCGTCCGGTGACGGGCTGATCGCGGCCTATCCGGAAGGCGAGCGTTCGCTCGGCGTCGGCACCGGCGGGCTCTACTGACCTCGGCATCCGAAGGCCTGCCGGCGGCGGTTTACACCGCCGCCGGCTGCCGCTATCCCGCTTCCCGCATCCCTTTCGCGAAGAGTTCCATGCGCGCCGAAATCGTCACGCTCGTCGATAGCATCAAGCAGTCCGTCGGACTGCTGAGGAGGCATCTTTGACTGGGATCAGTCCAAGAAGCGCCTTGCGGAGCTGAACGCCCTCTCCGAAGACCCCAATTTCTGGAATGACGGCGACGCGGCCCAGAAGGCGATGCGCGAGCGCACGCATCTGGAGACCAGCATCGGCGCCATCGAGCAGATCGAGCGCGGGCTGGAGGATGCCCAGACGCTGATCGAGCTCGGCGAGATGGAGGACGATGCCGCCGTCGTCGCCGAGGGCGAGGCGCAGATCCGCGAACTCGAGAAGGAAGCCGCCCGCCGGCAGGTCGAGACGCTGCTCTCCGGCGAGGCCGACCAGAACGACACGTTCGTCGAGGTCCATTCCGGCGCCGGCGGCACCGAGAGCCAGGACTGGGCCAACATGCTCCTGCGCATGTACACGCGCTGGGGCGAGCGCAACAAGTTCAAGGTCGAGCTGCTGGAAATCTCGGACGGAGAGGAGGCGGGCATCAAGTCCGCCACGATCCAGATCAAGGGCCACAACGCCTATGGCTGGCTGAAGACCGAGTCTGGCGTGCACCGGCTGGTGCGCATCTCGCCGTTCGATTCCAATGCCCGCCGCCATACGAGCTTCGCGTCGGTCTGGGTCTATCCGGTGATCGACGACCGCATCAACATCGAGATCAAGGAATCGGACTGCCGGATCGACACGTTCCGCTCGTCCGGCGCCGGCGGCCAGCACGTCAACACGACCGACTCGGCGGTGCGCATCACGCACATCCCCACCGGCATCGTCGTGGGCTGCCAGCAGGAGCGCTCACAGCACAAGAACCGCGCCAAGGCCTGGGACATGCTGCGCGCCCGACTCTACGAGCTGGAGCTGAAGAAGCGCGAGGAGAAGGCCAGCGCCGAGCAGGCCAGCAAGACCGATATCGGCTGGGGCCACCAGATCCGGTCCTACGTGCTGCAGCCCTACCAGCTCGTGAAGGATCTGCGGACCGGCGTGCAGTCGACGACGCCCTCCGACGTGCTGGACGGCGAGATCGATCCGTTCATGGAGGCCGCTCTGGCCCAGCGCGTCTACGGCACGACCGCCGAGGTCGAGGACCTGGACTAGCGGAGGTCAGCCGCCGGACGGCTCGGCCCTGAGCCGCGCCCCGGCGCGCAGGAAGCGCATCGGATCGACCGCCTCGTCATCGATGCGCGTCTCGTAATGGAGATGCGGCCCGGTGGCGCGTCCGGTCGAGCCGACGCGGCCGAGCATGGCTCCGCGCTGCACCTGCTGGCCCTGGGACACCGCGATCGAGGACAGGTGCCCGTAGCGGGTCGTCAGCCCGTTGCCGTGGTCGATCTCCACCATGCGCCCATACCCGCCGGACCATTCCGCCGCGACCACCGTTCCGGCCGCAGTCGCGTGGACGGGCGTGCCGGTCTCGCCCCGGAAATCGATACCGGAATGGAGCGCCGGCGACCGGGTGAAGGGGTCGAGGCGATAACCGAAGCTGGATGTCAGGTCGATCTCGCCCTGGACCGGCTGGCCGAGCGGCAGGCCGGCCACCGCCTTGCGATAGCGCTGGGCCTCGAGGATCAAGCTGCGCGCGCCCGAAAGGATTCCTTCGAAAGGCCCCGTTCCGGCGCCGGCCGGGATGAAAGGTCCGCCGACCGCGCCAGTGGTTTCATGCGCCGGCAGCAGCTGGCCCGGCTTCAGGCCCGTATCGGCCAGCACCGTTTTCAGCCGTGACAGTTCGGTGCGGGCACGACCCGCCACGGTCTCAACGGCGGCGACCTGCGCGGTCTCGACATGCTGCAGCGCGCGCTCCACGTCCTCCAGCGCGCGGCGGGCGGCCGGCTGGGGCAGGGGGCTCGGAGCCGCGGCGAAGAGCGAGGGCATCGGGTCGGTGAACAGGGACGCGCCCTGCGGCACGCGGCTCAGCCCGCGCAGGGGCGGGGGCGCCTCGGCGGCGGGACGCGGCTTCTCCGGCGCCGGCGGTGCCGCGACGACCGGCTTTTCCGGCACGGTCCGCGCGCTCTGCGTCTGCTCCCGTGCGGCGTCCGGGGCCGCGTGGCGGACGAGGTCGTCTACCAGCGCCTGGCGGCTTTCGATCTGCGCCTGGCGGCCCATGATCTGATCGAGCCGCTCGTCCACGCTGTCCTGGTTGATGAGCTGACGGCTGGCAATGCGGTCGATCTGCGCGCGCATGCCAGCGAGCCGGGATTCGTAGGTGACCTGCATCGCCGATTCGCGGGCCAGGGCGCGGGCGGCGATCTCGTCGCGGTTGAGGATGAACCAGGTGGCTCCGCCAGCCCAGACAAGCACTGCCAGGAAGGCGAGGACGCAGAGCCCTGCCGCGATCGGTCGCAGCGTGATCCCGCCTGGCGATCCGTCCAGCCTCTGACGATGTCCGAACGTGAGTTTGGCGGTCACGGGTGCCTGGCCTCCGACACCAGGCATTCAACCATCGTTAGGGTTAACCAAACGCAAAACCGGGCGGTCCCGCCGCCCGGTTCGCATGAACAGCCGGAACGGATGCGGTTCAGAGAGCCTGCGCCGCGGCAAGGACCTCTTCGGCATGGCCCGGCACCTTCACCTTGCGCCAGACCTGCGCGACCTTGCCGTCGGGCCCGATCAGGAAGGTCGTGCGCTCCACGCCCATATATTTGCGGCCATACATGCTCTTCTCCGCCCAGACGCCGTAAGCACCCAGCATCGAGGTCGATTCGTCGGCGGCGAGGGCGATGTCGAGACCGTGCTTGGCCTTGAACTTGTCGTGGCTCTTGGCGCTGTCGGGCGAGACGCCGACGATCTCGGTTCCGGCGGCCGCGAAGGCGCCCTTGAGGCGGTTGAAGTCGATCGCCTCCTGCGTGCAGCCGCTCGTGTCGTCCTTGGGGTAGAAATAGAGGACGAGCTTCCGGCCGGCGAAGTCCGACAGGCCGATCTCGCGGCCCGCGTCGCCCGGCAGCCGGAAGTCCGGCGCCTTTGCCCCGATGTCGAGTGTCATTTACGCCTTCCTTTCGTCTCAATGCGCGGCTTTTGGGTTTACGTCGCGTCCGGCACAATGGATCGCGCGGCCCCGGCTGGCTTAACCTGCCGGTGTCCGCGAATCGAGGCCCGGCCGCGCGCCGATCACCGTTGGAAGGTCCGTTCCGATCGACACGTCCGCATCCTCGGGCATCCGCTTCCTGCGGAATGCCGTCCGGCTGCGCGCCAAGGGCGGGCGCAGGCGCGGACGGTTGCGCCTGGCGGTCTATGCGGCGGCGGTGCTGCTGGTCCTCGCCATCGCCGCCGGTGCCGGCACGGTCTTCAACCTGGCGCGCGCGCCGCTGACCTTCGCCGGCTTGCCGGATCGGGTGGCCGAGGCGCTCAAGGCGCAGATCGGCCCCGACTGGGGCGTGACCGTGGAGGCGGCGAGCATCACCTGGCGCGGGATGGGGCCGGGGCTGGACGTGTCGGGCATCGCCATACGCAATCCGGCGGGCCAGACCGTCCTGCGCGCCCCGCGCGGCACGCTGGACGTGGACGCGCTGCATCTCGCGGTCGGCCAGTTCCGGCCGACGGCCATCGCGCTGGGCGGGCTGGACCTGCGGCTCTTCGTCGATTCGGCCGGCGCGCTGCGGACGGAGCTGGAGGCGGGAGCCGCGCCGTCAGCCGCCGCGGCGGGGCCGGGCGCCGACAACGCCGCCGGGTCGCTGCTGGCGCTGATCGCCGGCACGGACGGCCTCTTCGGCGAACTTGGCCGCGCCGAGCTCCTGGACGCGCGGCTGATCCTCATCGATCAGCGGCGGCAGGAGCGGGTGGCTTTCCGCAACGTGCGGATCAGCCTCGACCGGCTGGCAACCCGGTACCGGCGCATCACCATGGCGGCCGAAGGGGCCGGCGGGCCGTGGGTCGTCACGGCCGATGTCGCCGGGCGCCGCGATACCGAGCGCGACGTCGCATTGTCCTTCCAGGACGTCTCGATCGCCGATCTGTGGCTCATGGCCGGGCAGGCGGTCGGGCCCGTCGACAGGGCCAGCGCCATCTCGGGCCAGGGGACGGCAAGGATGCTGGCCGACGGCTCGCTCGGCGAACTCAAGCTCAGCGTCGGTGCCCGGGAAGGGCGCATCCGGCTGATGGACAGCGGCATCGGCGAGGTCCTGCTGGAGGATCTTGCGGTCGATATCGCGCGCGGGGAGAACGGCGATTATACCGTCCGCAGCGTGCGGCTCACCGGCGGCGGGACCGACCTGACGCTGGCCGGGACCGCGTCCCGGCGCGCCGAGGGCGGCTGGGCCGTGGGCCTGTCCGCGCCGTCCGGCGTTCTCTCGGGCCTGACAGCGCAGGACAAGCCGGCGCAGCTCGGCCAGGTCGACGTCAAGGCCGTCTTCGCGCCGGCACCGCAGGCCTCGACCTTCGATGCCAGCATGGTGGTCGATGGCGGGCGGGTCTCGGCCCGTGTCCGGGCGACTCCCCAGGGCGATGGGACGACCCTCTCCGTGGAAGCCGATGGCGCCGGGGTCGGCGCCCGATCGGCGCTGCGGGTCTGGCCGGTCTTCGCCGCGACGAATGTGCGCCGGTACCTGCGCGACCACCTGCTTGCCGGGATGGTCGAGTCCGTCGCCGTGCGCGTGAACCTGACGCCCGACATGCTGGCCCATGTGGGGGACGACACGCCTTGGCCGCCGGAAGCGGTCGACGTGCGGTTCAAGGTGGCCGCCGCGCGCTATCGGCCGAGCACGGGCCTGCCCGTCATCGCCGACGCGCAGGTGGACGGGGCCGTCACCGCGCGCAGCACGATCGTCAGGGTGCCCGCGGCGCGGATAGACCTGTCCGCGGGACGTACCATGCGCCTGACCGATGGCATCTTCACCGTGCCGGAGACCAGCCGGACCGACCCGCCGGCCTCCATCGCCATGCGCCTCAACGGCCGGGCCGACGCGCTGATGGCGCTCCTCGCCGCCGAGGACGTGCGCAAATCCGCGTCGATCTCGCTGGACCCGGCCACCGTATCCGGCGACGCGGATCTTCGGGTCGGCATCGATCTGGCGCTTTCGGCGTCCGTCGATCCGGCCTCGGTCGCCGTGACGGCGCAGGGGGCGCTGACCAATCTCAATGTCGACCGCGCCTTCGGCCCGGAAAAGCTTGAGGCCGCCAACCTGCAGATCGGCGTCAACCGGCAGTCCGTCCAACTGCGCGGCGACGGACGGATGTTCGGCCTTCCGGTGGGCATCGAGGTCAAGCCGTCCACGACCGCTGGTGGGACGGGCGAGGCCATCCTCACGATGAACCTCGACGAGGCGGCGCGGCGCCGGCGCGGCATCAATCTCGGCCGCAAGCTCACCGGCATCGTGGGCGTGCGCGCAACGGCGCCGCTCGCCGGCGAGCAGGCCAAGCCCCGCGTGGAGGTGGACCTGACGCGGGCCGCGATCGACGAGCTGGTGCCGGGCTGGAACAAGCCCGCCGGCCGCCCCGGCCGCGTGACCTTCGCCGTCGGCAACAAGCCGGGCGCCCTGATGCTGGAGGACGTGCAGATCGAGGGCCCTTCGCTGACGGCCAGGGGCAGCGCCGAGCTGAAGCCGGACCTTGCCCTCGTCTCGGCTGAGTTCGAGGGCGTGAAGCTGTCGCCGGGCGATGCGGTGAACGTCGCGCTGAGCCGGATCGGCCCGGTGACGAAGGTCATCGTGTCCGGCGCGGTCATGGATGCCCGCCCGTTCCTCAAAGCCTTGCAGGCCGCCCCTGCCACGCCCGCGCCGCGCGGCCGTCAGGCCGAGGACGGCGATGCCGGCGATGTCGATCTGGAACTGTCGCTGCCGATCCTCGCCGGATTCAACGACGAGGCGATCACCCAGGCGCGGCTGAAGCTGAGCAAGCGCAGCGGCGAGATGCGGGAGCTGCGGCTCGACGGGCGGATCGGCCCCTCGGATATCGGCGTGCAGCTCGTCCGCGATGCGCAGAGCGTACCCTATTACGTCGTCCAGACGCAGGACGGCGGCGGGCTGATGCGATTCGTCGACCTCTACCGCCGCATGGTCGGCGGCGACCTCGTGCTGCGCCTCACGGCCGCCGGAAACGTCCAGCACGGCGACCTGACGATCCGAGAATTCGGACTGCGCGACGAGCCGGCTCTGCGGCGCATCATTTCCGAGCAGCCGCTGGGCGGCAGCGACGACCGGGCCTCGGCGCCGCAGCCGGTGCGCGGCGCGGCGTCGACCGTGGCCTTCACCAAGCTGCGCGGCGACTTCACGCGCTCCGCGGGACGGGTCGACATCCGCGATGCGGTCATGTGGGGCCCGCAGGTTGGCCTCAACATCGAGGGCGGCATCGACTATGCCCGCGACCGGGTGGAGCTGAACGGAACGTTCGTTCCCGCCTACGGCCTCAACAATGCGTTCGCGCAGGTGCCGCTGTTCGGGCCGCTTCTCGGCGGCAGTTCGACGGAAGGCCTGTTCGCGGTGAATTTCCGCGTCTCGGGCACGGCGAGCGCACCGACGCTGACGATCAACCCTTTGTCCTTCGTGACGCCGGGCATCTTCCGCAAGTTCTTCGACGCGTTCCGCTCGGACCCGAGCACGGCCGGGCGCGCCACGGGCGCCGTGCCCGCCCCGCCCAGCCGCTAGCCGTTCAGGCGATGCGCAGGAGCACGTGCTTCTTGCGCCCGAAAGACAGCTTGATGACGCCTTCCGCGGTGAGGTCGTCGAGTGTCAGGACGGCCCGCTCGTCGGTGACGGTCGCGTCGTTGACCTTCAGGCCGCCGCCCTTGACCTGACGGCGGGCCTCGCTGGTCGAGCCAACGAGGCCCGCATGGTCGGGCCCGAAGGCCGAGAGCACGCCCAGGCCCGCTTCCAGCACCGCCAGGGGCACCGCGACGCTCGGCAGGCTCTCCGCCAGCGCGCCTTCCTCGAAGGTCTTGCGGGCCGTCTCGGCCGCTTCGTCTGCGGCCGCGCGGCCGTGGAGCAGGGCGGTCGCCTCGTTGGCGAGCACCTTCTTGGCCTCGTTGATCTCGGCGCCGCCCAGCGCGGCGAGCCGCGCGATCTCCGCCATCGGCAGGACCGTGAACAGTTTCAGGAAGCGCGCGACGTCGCCGTCCTCGGTGTTGCGCCAGAACTGCCAGTACTCGTAGGGGCTCTTCATGTCGGCATTGAGCCAGACCGCGCCGGAGGCGGTCTTGCCCATCTTGGCGCCGGACGCCGTCGTGATGAGCGGACAGGTCAGCGCGTAGAGCTGCTTGGTGCCCATCCGGCGTCCCAGGTCGATTCCGTTGACGATGTTGCCCCACTGGTCCGAACCGCCCATCTGGAGCGTGCAGCCATAGCGCTTGTTCAGCTCCACGAAGTCGTAGGCCTGGAGGATCATATAATTGAACTCCAGGAACGACAGCTCGTGCTCGCGCTCCAGCCGCGTCTTCACCGAGTCGAAGGACAGCATGCGGTTGACCGAGAAGTGCCGGCCGACGTCCCGCAGAAAATCGATGTAGTTGAGCGGTGCCAGCCATTCGGCGTTGTCCACCATGATCGCGTCGCGCCCGGCCTCTCCAAAACGGATGAAGCGCGAAAACACCGTCTTCAGGCTGTCCTTGTTGGCGGCGATCTGGTCCAGCGTCAGGATCTTGCGGCTCTCGTCCTTGCCGGATGGATCGCCGACGCGGGTTGTGCCGCCGCCCATGAGCGCGATCGGCTTCTGGCCGGTCTGCTGCAGCCAGTGCAGCATCATGATCGAGAGAAGATGGCCGACATGGAGCGAAGGGCCCGTGCAGTCGTAGCCCACATAGGCCACGACCTCGCCGGCGGCCGCCTTCGCATCGAGGCCCGCAAGGTCCGAGCACTGGTGGATGAAGCCACGCTCGGTGAGGACGCGCAGGAAATCGGAGCGCGGCAGGTCGGACGGGGAGACGTTCACGGGGCAAGCTCCAGGCGCAAGGGCGGACACCGACCAGCCCTGCGGCGACAGCCGGGCCGGATCGTGTTACCTCCTTGGAAACGGTCGCGTGCATAGCATCAGCGTCGCCGAAAGACACGGGGTGAATCGGCGGCGAGAGTGAAGGGGCTGACGTGGAGACGATGCGGGCCATCGGGCTGATGTCCGGAACGTCCATGGATGGGGTCGACGTCGCGCTGATTGAGACCGACGGCGAGACGATCTCGTATTTCGGGCCGACCGCCTGCCGGACCTATACGAAGTCCGAGCGCGCGCTGCTGCGCCGCGCCCTGGCGGATGCGGTGGCCTTGGACGACCGGGCTGCGCGGCCGGGCGATCTTGCCGAGGCCGAGCGCCTCGTGACGGAAGCTCATGCCGATGCCGTCGAGCTTTTCCTCGCCGACAACGCCATCGACCGCCGTACGATCGACGTCGTCGGCTTTCACGGCCAGACCGTGCTGCACCGGCCCGAGCGCAAGCTTACCGTCCAGATCGGCGACGGCCCGGCTTTGGCGCGTCGGCTTGGCCTGCCCCTTGTCCATGATTTCCGCGCCGCGGACGTTGCCGCCGCCGGGCAGGGGGCGCCGCTCGTTCCGGTCTTCCACCGGGCGCTTGTCCGTTCGCGCCCCGGCCTGCCGCGGCCTGCGGCCGTGGTGAATATCGGCGGCGTCGCCAACGTCACCTGGCTCGACGGCGATGCGGAACCCATCGCCTGCGATACCGGGCCCGGCAATGCGCTGCTGGACGACTTCATGATGGAGCGGGCAGGGTTGCCTTGCGACCACGATGGCGCGCACGCCGCCCGCGGGCGCGTGGACGAGACGGCGCTCGCGGCCCTCATGGCCCATGCCTATTTCCCGCTGAAACCCCCGAAATCGCTGGACCGCAACGCCTTCGGACGGCCGGATCTCGATCATCTGTCGGTCGAGGACGGGGCGGCGACGCTCACCGCCTTCACCGCGCGGACCATTGCCGGCATCGCATCCCACCTGCCGGTGAAGCCGGGATGCTGGATCGTCTGCGGCGGCGGGGCGCGCAATCCCTCGATTCTGAAGGCTCTGGGCGAAGCGACCGGCGCGGAGATCGTGACGGCCGACGCGCTCGGCTGGAGCGCCGAATCGATCGAGGCGCAGGCCTTCGCCTTCCTCGCGGTGCGCAGCCTTCAGGGTCTGCCGCTGACCTTCCCCGGAACGACCGGCGTGCCCGTCGGCATGACCGGCGGCGTCAGGATCGCGCCCGGCGCCTGAGGCGGGACGCTGACACCGGCTTGCGGTTTCTCAGCCGGCGGCCTTGGCGTCGCCGGTCTTGGGCCCGACCCGCTTGTCCAAATAGGCGTCGACAGTGGTGATCAGCTCCTCGACCTTCCCGTCGAAGAAGTGGTTGGCGCCGTCCACCACCTGGTGCTCGATCTGGATGCCCTTCTGGGTCTTCACCTTTTCGATCACGCTCATCACCTCCTTGACCGGGGCGACCCGGTCCTCCGAGCCGTGAACGAACAGGCCTGAGGAGGGACAGGGCGCGAGGAAGGTGAAGTCGAAGCGGTTGGCCGGGGCGGCAATGGAGATGAATCCCTCGACCTCCGGGCGGCGCATGAGGAGCTGCATGCCGATCCAGGCGCCGAAGGACATGCCGGCGATCCAGCAGGTCTTGGCTTCCGGGTTGATCGACTGCACCCAGTCGAGCGCCGAGGCGGCGTCGGACAATTCGCCCTGGCCGTGGTCGAACGCGCCCTGGCTGCGGCCGACCCCGCGGAAATTGAAGCGCAGGACGGAGAAGCCGCGGTTCGCGAACGTGTAATAGAGGTTGTAGACGATCTGATTGTTCATCGTGCCCCCGAACTGGGGGTGCGGATGAAGGATGATGGCGATGGGTGCGCCCTTGGTCTTGGAGGGGTGATAGCGGCCTTCGATCCGGCCGGCCGGACCGTTGAAGATCACCTCAGGCATCGTTGCTCCTTGAACCGGGCGTTCCGCCGCATCGCTGTCCGCCTTGACGGAGGGCATCGATCGGCCGTAAATCGACCCTTAGAATAATTCTAACGCCAACTTCCGGTTGTATGACGCTGTGGCGATTGCAGCGGCGGCCGGGGTTTATCGCGGTTGGTCGTGGGAATGCAAGGTTTTCGCGTCCCGCACCGTTAATGGAGCCTGTTTCACCCGTGTCGCGGCTGTATCTCGACCACAATGCGACGACCCCGGCGCGGCCGGAAGCGGTCGATGCGGTGGCGCGCGCGATGCAGGTCATCGGCAACCCTTCGTCGGTGCACGCTGAAGGTAGGGCGGCACGGGCGCTGGTCGAGTCGGCGCGCGAGGCCGTCGCGGCCCTGCTGGGCGCCCGGGCGCGGGACGTGATCTTCACATCGGGCGGCTCCGAAGCGAACGCCACGGCCTTGCGGCCGGGATTGCGCCGCGCGGGCGACCGGCGCGAGCGGGCGATCCTGCTCGCCGGGGCTGGCGAACATGCCAGCGTCCTGTCCGGCCATGGTTTTCCCGGTTGCGAACGGCTGCCGCTCGGCGCCGACGGGGTGGTGGATACCGAAGCCGCGCTGGCCCGCATCGCGGCGCTGGCCGCCAGCGAGCCTGACCGGCGCATCGTCGTCGCGCTCCAGGCCGCCAACAGCGAGACCGGAGCGCTCCAGCCTGTGGCGCGTATCGCCGAGGCGGTGAAGGCCGTCGGCGGCGTGCTGGTCTGCGATGCGGTTCAGGCGGCGGGCAAGATCGCCACCGATATCCGTCTGCTCAACGCCGATGTCCTCACCGTGTCGGCGCACAAATTGGGCGGTCCGCGCGGCGTCGGCGCTCTGGTACTGCGGCCGGACATCGAGATCGATCGCCTGATCGGCGGCGGCGGCCAGGAGATGAACCGCCGCGCCGGGACCGAAAACCTTCCCGGCATCGCGGGCTTCGCCGCCGCGGCGCAGACGGTCGCGGCAGGCCTCGACGCCGAAGGGCCGCGACTCGCGGCCCTGCGCGCGCGCATCGAGCGGGGCATCGAGGCCTTCGCGCCGAAGGCGATCGTCTTCGGCCGGCAGGTGCCTCGGCTGCCCAACACGATCCTGGTGGCGTTCCCCGGCCTGCCGGCCGAGACGCTGCTGATGGCGCTGGACCTGGCCGGCATCGCCGCCTCGTCCGGCTCGGCCTGCTCGTCGGGAAAGGTTCGGCGCTCCCACGTCCTCGAAGCGATGGGCGTACCGTCCGATCTGGCTGAGGGCGCCGTGCGTATCAGCCTCGGCTGGACCACCGCCGACGACGATGTGACGCGGTTCCTGCCGACCTTCGAAGCGACGGTCGCGACACTATATGAGAGGCGCAGGCGCGCCGCCTGAGGCACGCCTTCGCACGAACCAACCCGCGGCCCTTGAAGCCGTGAGAAGAGAGGTCTGCCATGCCTGCTGTGCAGGAGACGATCGACCAGGTCCGGGCGATCGACGTCACCGAGTACAAGTACGGTTTCGAGACGCTGATCGAGTCCGAGAAGGCTCCCAAGGGCCTGAACGAGGACACCGTCCGCTTCATCTCGGCCAAGAAGGGCGATCCGGAATGGATGACGGAATGGCGCCTGGACGCGTTCCGCCGCTGGCAGACCATGCGCGAGCCGAACTGGGCGCGCGTCCATTACCCGCCGATCGACTTCCAGGATGCCTATTACTACGCGGCGCCGAAGGCGTCGGAAGGCCCGAAGTCCCTGGACGAGATCGATCCGGCGATCCTCGACACCTACAAGAAGCTCGGCATCCCGCTGCGCGAGCAGGAGATCCTGGCCGGCGTTGCCCCGCAGAACCGCGTGGCCGTCGACGCGGTATTCGATTCCGTCTCCGTCGCGACGACCTTCAAGGAAGAGCTGAAGAAGGCCGGCGTCATCTTCTGCTCGATCTCCGAGGCGATCCGCGAACATCCGGAACTGGTGCGGAAATATCTGGGCACGGTCGTGCCCGTGACGGACAACTTCTACGCGACCCTGAATTCGGCGGTCTTCACCGACGGCTCGTTCGTCTACGTGCCGGAGGGCGTGCGCTGCCCGATGGAGCTGTCCACCTATTTCCGGATCAACGAGAAGAATACCGGCCAGTTCGAGCGCACGCTCATCATCGCGGACAAGGGCTCGTATGTGAGCTACCTGGAGGGCTGCACCGCGCCCATGCGCGACGAGAACCAGCTCCATGCGGCGGTTGTCGAGCTGATCGCGCTGGACGACGCGGAGATCAAGTATTCCACCGTCCAGAACTGGTATCCGGGCGATTCGGAAGGCCGCGGCGGCATCTACAACTTCGTGACGAAGCGCGGCGATTGCCGGGGCCGCAATTCCAAGATCTCGTGGACGCAGGTGGAGACCGGCTCTGCCATCACCTGGAAGTATCCGTCCTGCATCCTGCGCGGGGAGGGCTCGCGCGGCGAGTTCTATTCCATCGCGGTGTCGAACGGCATGCAGCAGGTGGATAGCGGAACCAAGATGATCCACCTCGGCAAGAACACGACGAGCCGGATCATCAGCAAGGGCATCTCGGCCGGCCGGTCGCAGAATACCTACCGTGGGTTGGTCTCGGCCCATCGAAAGGCCGCGAACGCCCGGAATTTCACCAATTGCGACTCGCTGCTGATCGGCGACAAATGCGGGGCGCACACCGTGCCCTACATCGAGTCGAAGACGTCCACGGCTGTATTCGAACACGAGGCGACCACGTCCAAGATTTCCGAGGACCAGATGTTCTACTGCCTCCAGCGGGGGCTCTCGGAGGAAGAGGCGACGGCGCTGATCGTCAACGGGTTCGTCAAGGACGTGCTGCAGCAGCTCCCCATGGAGTTCGCGGTGGAAGCGCAGAAGCTGATCTCGATCAGCCTGGAAGGCTCGGTCGGATAATCCACGAGGGGCTTAAAGAGCATGGGCGTTCTTCTCACCGCATTCCAGACGGCGCGCGAAAAGCTGTCGGCCGAAATCCGCCGGCAGGAGGAGCATAACGAGCGGGTCCGGGCCAAGCTCAAGGAGCTCCAGGACCTATTCGCCAGCGACGCCGACTGGCTGACGGCCAAGGGCATCCACATGCACATGCCGGAGACCGATCTGTTCATCCGTCAGGACGACGAGCAGGTGGCCTCCATCACGTATCATCCGTTCATCGACACCTTCATCATCTCCGCCGACGACATCCGCGTCGACGACGGGACGGGGACCATGGTCTCCCAGGTGGAAGGCGATGCCCAGCGCATGGTGGACGCCCTCGCGGGCGTGCTCTGCGTCAGGGAATATTTCAGGGACAAGCCGGACGCGGCCTTCGCCATGTGGGCGGAGATTCTGGGAAGAAGCGAGTAGCGACATGATCGAGATCAGGAACCTCGTCGTCGAGATCGAGGGCCAGCGTATCCTCGACGGACTGAACCTCACCGTCAGGGACGGCGAGGTTGCCGCCATCATGGGGCCGAACGGGTCGGGCAAGTCGACCCTGTCCTACGTGGTCGCGGGCAAAGAGGACTACGAGGTCCTCGACGGAGAGCTCCTGCTCGACGGCCAGAACCTCCTGGAGATGAATCCGGACGCGCGTGCCGCGGCCGGCGTGTTCCTGGCGTTCCAGTATCCGCTGGAGATCCCGGGCGTCGGCACGATGACGTTCCTGAAGGCGGCGATGAACGCGCAGCGCCGCAGCCGGGGCGAGGCGGAACTCGCTACGGCCGACTTCATGAAGCGGGTCAACGCCGCTGCGGAATCCCTCGGCATTTCGAAGGACATGCTCAAGCGCGCCCTCAATGTCGGCTTCTCCGGCGGCGAGAAGAAGCGCATGGAGATCCTGCAGATGGCGCTGCTGCAGCCGTCCTTCTGCATCCTGGACGAGACCGATTCCGGCCTCGACATCGACGCGCTGCGGATCGTCTCGGAGGGCGTGAACGCCCTGCGCGACCCCAAGCGCTCGTTCCTCGTCATCACCCACTACCAGCGCCTGCTGAACCACATCGTGCCCGACACCGTGCATGTCATGGCCAAGGGCCGCATCGTGAAGTCCGGCGGCAAGGAACTGGCGCTGGAGCTCGAGGCCAACGGCTACGCGGATTACCGCGACATGGCGGCGTGAGGCGGCCATGGTGACCGTGACCACCATCAAGAGCGCGGCCGAAACGGCTCTGGACAGCGCGTTCGAGCGGCTGGCGGGCGTGCTTCCGGGCGCGGGCGCGGAGCGCCGGGCCGCCTTCGCGCGCTATGCCGAGCGCGGCCTGCCGCACCGGCGTGTCGAGGAATGGAAATACACCGATCTTCGCGCCGCGATGCGCGAGGCGGCTCCGCTCGCGGAGCGGCCCGCCTCCGTGCCCGCCGGCACGATCGATCTGGGCGCGCCGCGCTTCGTCATCGCCAACGGCCATGTCGTCTCGGCGCCGGAGAAGCTGCCGGACGGCATGACGGCGACCCCGCTGCGGGAGGCGCTGACGGGCGGCCATCCGGCGCTCTCCGCGCTCGGCGATCCCTTGGCGGCCGGCAATGCGGCGGTCGATCTCAACACCGCCTTCATGACCGACGGGCTCATCGTCGAGGTCGCATCGGACCGTTCCATGGACAGTCCTGTTCACATCGCGTTCCACAACACGGGCGATGCCCCCTTCGCCACGGCGGCGCGGGTGCTCGTTCGGGTGGGTGCCGGCGCCTCCGTCACCTTGCTGGAGACCCATCAGGGTCCGGACGGCGTCGCCTACCAGACCAACACGATGGTGGAGATCGTCGCCGGAGACGGCGCGAAGGTCGAGCATGCCCGGCTCAACGCCGAGGGCGGGGCTGCCATCGTCCTCTCGACCCTGTCCCTGCGGCTCGGCCGCGAGACCGAGCTGACGACCGTCAACGGCGTCTTCGGGGCCGCCCTGTCGCGCCATCAGGTCTTCGCGACCTTCGGCGGCGAGAATGCCAGGGCGTCGATCAACGGCATGGCGCTGCTATCCGGCAGCCAGCACGCCGATTCCACGCTGGTCGTCGACCATGCGGAGCCGGGCGGCGAGAGCCGCGAGCTGTTCCGCACCGTCGTCGACGACGAGGCGGCCGGCGTGTTCCAGGGCAAGATCATCGTGCGCCAGAAGGCGCAGAAGACCGACGGGCGCATGATGTCCGGCGCCCTGCTGCTGGGCGAAGCGTCCGCGATGTACAACAAGCCGGAACTGGAGATCTTCGCCGACGACGTCGCCTGCGCCCATGGCGCCACCTGCGGCGCGCTGGACGAGGACCTGCTCTTCTACCTGATGGCGCGGGGCCTGCCGAAGCCGGAGGCCGAGGCGCTGCTGCTGCAGGCCTTTGTCGGCGAGGTCGTGGAGACCGTCGGCAATGGGGCGATGCAGGACGCGCTGATCGCGCGGATCGAAACCTGGCTCAGGGCGCGCGCCGCGCGCTGAGCGATGCCGGCGCGCTTCCCTGGGAGCGCGCCGCCTCCGGCCCGAGGGACCGGCCTATGAACGCACACCAGCAGCCCTACGACGTCGCGGCGATCCGCCGGCAGTTCCCGATCCTGTCCCAGCAGGTCTACGGGAAGCCGCTCGTCTATCTCGACAACGCCGCCTCGGCGCAGAAGCCGCGCGCCGTGATCGACGCCATGGTCCGCTGCATGGAGACCGGCTATTCCAACGTCCATCGCGGCCTGCATTTCATGGCGAATGCGGCGACGGAGGGATTCGAAGCCGGCCGCGAGAGCGTGCGCCGCTTCCTCAATGCCGCCTCCACCGACGAGATCGTCTTCACCCGCTCGGCGACCGAGGCGATCAACCTCGTGGCCGACGCCTATGGCCGCCACGCCATCGGCGAGGGCGACGAGATCGTGCTCTCGCTCATGGAGCACCATTCGAACATCGTGCCCTGGCATTTCCACCGCGAGCGCAAGGGCGCGGTGCTGAAATGGATCCCGGTGGACGACGAGGGCAATCTCGACCTCGACGCCTATGAGCGGCTGCTGAGCGACCGCACGAAGATCGTCGCCATCACCCACATGTCGAACGTGCTGGGCACGGTGAACCCGGTGAAGGAGATGATCCGGATCGCCCATGCGCGCAGCATCCCGGTCCTGGTGGACGGCAGCCAGGGCGCGGTGCATCTCGATGTCGACGTGCGCGACCTCGATGCCGATTTCTACGTCTTCACCGGCCACAAAGTGTACGGGCCGACCGGCATCGGCGTGCTCTACGGCAAGCGCGAATGGCTCGAGCGGCTTCCGCCTTTCAACGGGGGCGGGGAGATGATCCAGACGGTGACGACCGACACCGTCACCTACAACGTGCCGCCGCACCGGTTCGAGGCCGGCACGCCGCCCATCGTCGAGGCGATCGGCCTCGGGGCGGCGGTCGATTTCATGATGGAGATCGGCCGCGACCGCATCCGGGCCCACGAGGAGCAGCTCTCGGCCTATGCCCACGAGAAGCTCGGGGCCATGAACGCGATCCGCATCATCGGCCGCGCCAAGGGCAAGGGCGCGATCATCGCCTTCGAGATGAAGGGCGCCCACGCCCACGACGTCGCGACCATCATCGACCGGTCGGGCGTCGCGGTGCGCGCGGGCACCCATTGCGCCATGCCGCTGCTGTCCCGGTTCGGTGCCACCTCGACCTGCCGGGCCTCCTTCGCCCTTTACAACACGCTGGAGGAGGTCGACATGCTGGTGGATGCGCTCCGCAAGGCGGAGACGATGTTCTCGTGAGGGCGACGCCATGACCACGACCGAAACCGCGCCGAACGCGCCGCAGGTCGCCGGCAGCGCGATCCCGCAGGAAGAGCTTGAGCGGCTGACGACGGATATCGTCGCGGCGCTCAAGACCGTGTTCGACCCGGAGATCCCCGCCGATATCTACGAACTCGGCCTCATCTACCGCGTCGACATCGCCGACGACCGCCATGTCACGATCGACATGACGCTGACCGCGCCGGGCTGCCCGGTCGCCGGCGAGATGCCGGGCTGGGTGGAGAACGCCGTCGCGACGGTGGCGGGCGTCCAGGGCGTCACGGTGAACATGGTCTTCGATCCGCCATGGGACCAGAGCCGGATGTCCGACGAGGCCCGCGTCGCCCTCGACATGTGGTGAGACGTCGGCCGCGACAGGCGCGGCCCTCGACGTGCAACCTCCCGGTCACTACATTGGAGCCATGATGGTTCTGCCCGGGCCTTGAACCCGGTGGAGAGGCAAGGAATGGGTGCTCTACCCCGCAAGCTACAGGTCATGTCCCTGACCGACGCGGCCGCCGCGCGCGTCCGGGAAATCGTGGACGGCTCTGGAAAGCCGCTCATCGGCATCCGCGTCGGCGTCAAGAACGGCGGCTGCGCCGGCATGTCCTACACGATCGACTATGCCGAGGACGTGCGCCCCGGCGACGAGGTCGTCGAGGACAAGGGCGCCACCGTGCTGGTGGACCCCAAGGCGATCCTGTTCCTGCTCGGCACGCAGATGGATTTCCAGACGACGCGGCTGGCCTCCACCTTCGTCTTCAACAATCCCAACCAGACATCCGCCTGCGGCTGCGGCGAATCGGTCGCGATCACGCCCGCCACGGTCTGACGTCCATGGACGGCGAGGCGGTCGCGGACCTGTTCGCGCCCGTCGGGCCGGTCTCCATCAAGCGCATGTTCGGCGGACTCGGCATCTTCCATGCCGGGCTCATGGTCGCCATCGTGGCGGATGGCGAGCTCTTCCTGAAGACCGACGACGACAGCCTGGCCGCATTCCGCGAGGCCGGGTGCCGGCCCTTCACCTACGCGGCGAAGGGTCGGAGCGTGGTCCTGTCCTACTGGACGGTGCCGGACGATGCCTGCGAGGGCCCGGAAGCGTTCGAGCCCTGGGGCCGGCGGGCCCTGGCGGCGGCCTTGCGCGCGCCGCGCCTTCACAAGGTCAGGCGACGGCCTGTTCGGGAAGCTCGCCGTCGTCCTGGATGACGTCGGTCTCGACGACCGTGCGGTTGCGGCCCGTGCGCTTGGCGAGCAGCAGGCAGGCATCCGCCCGTTCCAGCAGCGTCGCCACCGTGTCGCCGCGCGCCAGCTGAGCGACGCCGCAGGAGACGGTGACCCGGCCCAGCGACTCGCCGGTCGAGCGCTTGATGAGCTCGCGGCCCATGATGCCGAGGCGGATCGCCTCCGCGAGGGCGCGGGCGCTGTCGAGCGTGGTGTCGGGCAGGATGACCGCGAATTCCTCGCCGCCGAAGCGGGCGATGGTCGCCTTCAGCTTCACCTTCTCGCGCATCGTCGCGCCCACGAGGCGCAGGACCTGGTCGCCGGTGAGGTGGCCGAACGTGTCGTTGAAATGCTTGAAGCGGTCGATGTCGATCATGATGAGCGACATCGGCTGGCGGACGATCGACACCTGGTCGATCCACTTCACCAGCATCTCCTCGAAATGCTTGCGGTTGGCGAGGCCGGTGACGGCATCGGTCAGCGCCTCGATGCGCACCGCTTCCAGCGTCTCGCGCAGCGTCGAGATCTCGTTGCGCGTCTCCTTCAGACGCGCGTCGAGCGTCTTGTTGGTGGCGGCCGCCTCGCGCGTCGCCAGCACGAGGGCGCCGACGATGTCGCGGATGCGGTTGCGGTCCACCGTGCCCGACAGGTCGTTCGTCAGCGAGACGAGCGATTCCCCGTATTTGGCGGAGGAGCCGAGCGCGAGGTCGATCATCTCCATGACGTGATCGATCTCGGCGAGGACGCCGCGCCCGGTGCGCTCCGCATGCGCGGCGAAGCTGCGCGGGGCGATATGCGCGTCGAACAGGGCCTCGATATCGTGGTCGTCGACGCGGCCCTTGGTGTCGATGATCGACTGAATCGCGTCCCGCAGCGCCGGCACCTCGCCGGAGGCCACGTTGAACCAGACCTCGAACGCGCGGGGCGATGCAGGCGATTCGGCGGCCTTGAGCCGTTCGAACGCGTGTTCCGCGATCGCAAGACGCCGGTCGTCGCCGGACGAGCCCTTACGCTTGGCCAAAGTCGCCTCGTTGTGCTCCGGAGGCACGGGGCGCCTCCGTCCTTCACAGGTCGTGACCCTGTATGACTCAACGAGACTTAATCAAACGTTCATCACAGCCGGCGAAACGGCCCGGCTGTGGCCTTTGCGCCGCGTTCCGCTTCAGCTGTCGGCGGAGCGCTTCTTGGCGTCCTTCGGCAAGGCCGGGCCGCGCATCAGGAAGGCCGGTACGTGATCGCCGAGGCCCTTCACGGAGGGGCCGTCGTCGCGGTCGCGCTCGCGGCGCTCATGCTGCGGTCGGTCCTGACGCTGGGGACGGTCCTGGCGCTCCGGGCGTGCCTGGCGCTCGGGACGGTCCTGACGCTCTTGGCGCTCGGGCCGCTCGCCGCGCGGGGAGGGGGACGCGGCCCGCTCCTCGGCGTCCCGGCGGGGCTGCCGCTCGGCGCGGGGCTCGCGCGGGGGCCGCGCGTCGCCGCCCTCGCGCTCGCGGCGTCCGCCCCGATCCCGGGAGGACGACCTGCCACCGCGGCCGCGGGCCGGGCGCTCGTCGCCTTCGGCCGCTGCGCCGCCGCCGGCACGGACTTCCGCCAGGGTCGGGCCGTCCCACTCGATCTTGTTGCCGATCAGCTGCTCGATCGCCGAGAGGGACTTGTCGTCCGCGCTGGTGACGATCGAGAAGGCGGCGCCGCTGCGCCCGGCGCGGCCGGTGCGGCCGATCCGGTGGACGTAATCCTCGGCGTGGTGGGGCACGTCGTAATTGAAGACGTGGCTGACCGCCGGGATGTCGAGGCCGCGCGCGGCCACGTCGCTCGCCACCAGGATGTTGGCGGTGCCGGTCTTGAACTGGTCGAGCGCCTGCATGCGGGCGCGCTGGTCCATGTCGCCGTGCAGGGCGACGGCGTTGAAGCCGTGCTTGACCAGCGACTTGTGCAGCACGGCGACGTCGCGCTTGCGGTTGGAGAAGATGATCGCGTTCTGCAGGTCCGTCGCGCCGCGGATGAGGCGGCGCAGCGTGTCGCGCTTGTCCTCCGGGTCCCGGCCGGACGCGACGAGCCGCTGCGTGATCGTCGTGGCGGCGGAAGCGGGACGCGAAACCTCGACCCGCGCGGGATTATGCAGGAAGGCGTCGGCGAGCCGGGTGATCTCGGGCGGCATGGTCGCCGAGAAGAACAGGGTCTGGCGCGTGAACGGCACGAGCTTGGCGATGCGCTCGATGTCGGGGATGAACCCCATGTCGAGCATCCGGTCCGCCTCGTCGATGACGAAGAGCTCGACGCCGGTGAGCAGCAGCTTGCCGCGCTCCACGTGATCGAGCAGGCGCCCCGGCGTCGCGATCAGCACGTCCACCCCTCGGGTGATCTTCATGTCCTGGTCGCCGAAGGAGACGCCGCCGATCAGGAGCGCCACCGAGAGCTTGTGGTTGGTGCCGTACTTCTTGAAGCTGTCCTCGACCTGGGCGGCGAGCTCGCGCGTCGGCTCCAGGATGAGCGTGCGCGGCATGCGGGCGCGGGCCCGGCCGGTCTCCAGGATCGTCAGCATCGGCAGCGTGAAGGCCGCCGTCTTGCCGGTGCCGGTCTGGGCGATGCCGAGGACGTCCCGGCGCGCCAGGACATGGGGAATGGCCTGGGTCTGGATGGGGGTCGGCTGCGTGTAGCCCGCCGCGGTGACTGCCGAGAGCACCTTGTCGCTAAGGCCAAGTTCTGAAAATGACATTCGCTGTCCGGTTGGAGCGGTGAGAGGACCGCTATCCGACATGGTCCGCGCCGCGCGCGGATGAAGCCATGTCTTGCGGGCCGGACCATAGGATGAAATGCCCGATTGTCAACGAAAACGCCGCATTTCCGCCGGCTTTACAGCCATCAAGAGCTCGCGATGCCTTTTGAGAACAACGAACCGCTCGTCCTCGTGCCCGGCCTCAACTGCACGCAGGCGCTTTTCCGCGGGCAGATCGACGCTTTCGGCGCCGGGCGCGCGATCGTCGTGGCCGACAACCGCTCCGACGACAGCATCGCCGGCATGGCGCGCCGCCTGCTGGCGTCCTTCGACGGGCCTTTCGCGCTCGCGGGCCTCTCCATGGGCGGCTATGTCGCCATGGAGGCGATGCGGCAGGCGCCGGAGCGCGTGACGCGGCTCGCGCTGCTCGACACGACCGCGCGGCCGGACGACGGGGAGGCGGTGGCGCGCCGCGAGAAGCTCATCGGCTTCGCCGAGGGCGGCCGGTTCGACGACGTCCACGTCTTCCTGTGGCAGAAGCTGGTCGCGCCGCGCCACCTCGCCGACAAGGATCTGGAGCGCGAGGTCCGCGGCATGATGGCGGAGACCGGCGCGGCGGCTTTCGTCAGGCAGCAGCGCGCGATCATCGGCCGCGCCGATTCCCGCCCGACGCTGCCGGGGATCGCCGTGCCGACGCTCGTGCTGGTGGGCGAGGAGGACGGCATCACGCCCCCCGAGGTCGCCCGCGAGATGGCCGCCCTCGTGCCGGGTGCGGAACTTGTGGTCGTGCCGGGGGCAGGGCACCTGACGACGATGGAGGATCCGCAGGCCGTCAACGCCGCGATGGGGCGCTGGCTCGCCGCCTGAGGCTTCAGCGCGCGGGCGCGGCGCAGGGATCGATGCGCGTCACCTGCGCCTGCTGGCGCAGCGAGCCGGTGACCATCGGGTCCTTGCCCGACGACAGGGCCGCGACGGCGGCGCGGTCGCGGGCCGCGATAGCGATGTCCGGCCGTTCGGCGAGGTAGGTGCCGGCGAAGAGCGACAGGACCGCGATCGTGCCGACGACCTTCGCCGTGCCCATCAAGAGCTGATAGGTCCGCGACTCGCCCTCGTCCATGTCCTGCTCCCGCCCTCGGTCCTTCGGCTGACCCTAGGGGTGCTTGGTTAATCGCAGGTTGCAGCGCTCCCGGCAGGGCCGGAAAGGGTGAGGCGGGCAGGCCGTTTGGGCGGCGGGAGCGGGCCGATTCTGTTGCTCCGGCGCCACATAGGCCAAGCTTCGCGAAAGGGCCGGATCGCCAGCCCCAATTCGCCGCGATCCCGCCATAAAGCCACCGCTTCACTCGATTTCAATAAAAGCCTGAAAAGCATGGGCTTTGGAGCATCGATCGAAGCCAGTCCGGCCCCGGCCGGACTTCCCCTCCGGCAGATGCGCTCCGATTGCCTGAAAGACAGTCCGATGGCAGAGACGAAGCCGGTTCCGCGGCTTTGCGAAGCGGCGGACGACCGGGACGAGAATGAACCTGCGTGGTCATGAGACGGTCTATCGGCCCGCTGCCCTGGCAAGGGTGGCGCGGGTGATGATTCCGCTCGCCGCCGCGATGCCGGTCCTCGTCGCGGGCGCGGCGCTGGCGCAGGGCGCTCCCCAGCAGGAAGCCGCCATCGTCGCCGTGCCGCTGCCCCCGCTCGAGGTCCGGCCGAAGAGCGGCGGGCTCCCGCTGGCGCCCGTGGCGGCGCCGTCGCCGTCCGCTCCTTCGGCGCCGATGGTCTTCAAGTCGGAGACCGAGGCGTTCATGACCGGCATGCGCTCCTATGGCGCCGGCGACAAGGCCGGAGCCGTGCGTGCGCTCGAATATGCCGCCACCAAGGGCCATCCCCGCGCGCTGTGGAAGCTCGGCCGCATGTATTCGGAGGGTGACGGCGTCGTCCACGACGACCTGAAGGCCTTCGAGTACTTCTCCAAGGTCGCCGACGAGAACGCGGACGTCACGCCCGGCACGCCCAACGCCGCCTTCGTGTCCAACGCCTTCGTGACGCTGGGCGGCTATTTCATGGACGGCATCCCCGGCACCTATGTGAAGCAGGATGTCGGCCGGGCGGTCGAGCTGTTCAATTACGCCGCGTCCTATTTCGGCGATGCCGGCGCGCAATATTCGCTCGGGCGCCTGATGCTCGACGGCAAGGGCCTGCCCAAGGACCCGCGCCGCGCCGCGCGCTGGCTGAACCTCGCCGCCGAGAAGGGGCATGTCCCCGCGCAGGCGCTGCTCGGCCAGATGCTGGTGAGCGGCAACGGGGTTCCGCGCCAGCGGGCGCTCGGCCTCATGTGGCTGGGTCTCGCCCGCGAGGGCGCCGATCCGTCCCGCGACGGCTGGATCGTGGAACTGCACAGCCAGGCGCTGGCATCCGCGACCGAGCTCGACCAGCAGGCCGCGGCGCTCTATCTCGAGCAGCACAACCGCCGCCGCAACTGACGGCTCATTCGGCGGCGAGGCTGGCGGCCCGCGCCGCGATCCGTTCCCGGTACAAGAGGAAGAGCTTCGGGTAGGCCCGCGCCACCGGGTGTTCGGCGAGGCGCATGACCTCGTCCTCCAGCCCGCCGCGTCCCTCCTCGAAGGCCGACATCAGGTCCGCCATGCCCTGCCGGAAAGACGTGAACGCCGCGTCGGCCAGGTCCGGCCCGCCATGGAGCGCGAAGAGGCGCGTGCCGCGCGACCGCCCGCGCAGGGTGATCGTGTCGAAGGGGAAGACGGCGTAGTCCGGCACGGCCGCGGCCACCTCCGCCGAGAGGATCATCGGCACGCCGTAGGTCTTGGACGTCTGCTCGATGCGCGCGGCGGTGTTCACCGTGTCGCCCACGGCGGAATAGTCGAAGCGCTTCGCCGATCCCAGATTGCCGACGCAGGCCGTGCCGGTATGGATGCCGAGCCCGATGGCCACCGGGACGTGGATGCGCGCCTCAGCCTGCGCGAGGGCACGGGCCTCGTCCTCCAGGCGCAGCATGACGGCCTGCATGGCGAGCGCGCAGTCCACGGCGCGGCGGACATGGTCCGGCGTGTCGAGCGGCGCGTTCCAGAACGCCATCATCCCGTCGCCGATGAACTTGTCGAGCGTGCCGCCGGATTTCAGCACCTCCTCGGTCAGCGGGGTGTGCACCGAGTTGAGGAAGGCGACGACCTGCTCGGCCGACAGGGTCTCCGAGCGCGAGGTGAAGCCGCGGATGTCGGAGAACAGGACGGTGATGTCGCGGATCTCGCCACCCAGCGCGAGCTTGGACGGATCGGCGGCGAGCGCTTCCACGACGGCGGGTGAGACGTAGCGCCCGAAGGCGTCGCGGATTTCCCGCTGCTCGCGCCGGGAGCGCCGGAGCGCGCCCGTCGCGCCGATGGCGAAGGCGCCCATGGCCGCGACCGCCGGGCCGATCGGATCGACGAGCAGTTCCGCCCGCGTGAAGGCCGCGAAGGAGCCGCCGAAGGCGCCGGCGACGACCGCTATGCCGAACGTCGCCGCCAGGAGCGGCGACAGGAAGGCCATGGCGAGGCCGACAAGCAGCGCCGCGGCCACGGCCAAAGCGGCCTCCAGCCCCGGCCCGTAATCGGGGCGGGCGAGGGTGGAGCCGGAGATCAGGTGCTCCAGCATCTCGGCATGGATGTCGATGCCCGGCACGGCGGGCTCCAGCGGCGTCGCCCTGATGTCCGACAGCGCGACGGCGGTGGCGCCGACGAGCACGATGGCGCCGTCCACCGCGGCCTTATCGAAGGTGCCGTCGAGGACGGAAGCGGCCGAGATGCGGCGGGCATCCTGCGTCCCGGCATAGCGGATGCGCACCGCGCCGCCGGCGTCGGTGCTGGCGGTGACCTGGCCGATGCGCACCGCGACGACGCCGGTCTGGCGCTCGAAGGCGGCCTTCTCGCCGCTGGCATTGGAGGACTTCACGACGAGGCTGCCGGCGCCGAGCGCGACGCGCAGGGCCTCGACCGAATAGTTCGGAACGAGCTTGCCCTGGACGCCGAAGAGCGTCGGCACGCGGCGCACGATGAGGTCCCGGTCGGGGATCCAGTTGAGCGCGCCCACGCCGGCGGCGGCCTCGGTCAGCGCGGGGAGCGGCGTCAGCGAACCGCCGAGCCGCGGCACGAAGAGGAGCGGGTCGTCGCCCGCGGTGGCGAAGCCCGGCTTCACGGCGGGCGCGCCGCCCATGTCCACCAGGGCCTGGCCCAGCACGACCGGTCCGCCCGCCATCGCATCGCGCAGCATGGCGTCGGGCGCGGAGAGGCCGCCATCGGTGCCCTCGGCGCCCCGCTCGGGCTCGGAGAACAGCACGTCGAAGGCGATGACGGCGGCGCCCGCCTCGCGCAGCCGTGTCACCAGGTCGGCGACGATCCGGCGCGACCACGGCCATTGGCCGATCTTGGACAGGGAGACCTCGTCGAGCGCCACGACCCGGACGGGCAGGGCGGGATCGTAGGCGCGGGGAGCGGCGCGCTGGTAGCCGTCGAAGACCAGGTCGCGCAGGGCACGCAGGGGGAAGGGATCGGCGAGCACGAAGGCCCCTACCGCGAGGCCGAGGCCCAGCGACAATGTCAACGCGATGCGGGACCCTCTCCGCCAGACCACGCGCCCCTCCGAGGTCGATCCGGACCCTTCCATGCCACGTGACGTGGCGCACCGCCATCGCCGGCCGGCCATGGTCTGGTGACGCTCTCGCAGGAGGTCACCAGCCATGCGGTATCTTGCTTGCCTCGCGGTCCTCGCGCCAGCCCTCACCGGGCAGGCCCTGGCCGCCGGAACGACGATCGGCGAGGTGGCCATGGCCCAGCGCTCGGTCACCAGCACGCTCGCCGGGCGCCAGGCGGCGCTCGCCCGGGGCGACGGCGTCGCGCAGGACGCGCTGGTGCGCACCGGCGCCGAGAGCGCGGCCAAGCTCGTCTTCCTCGACAAGACGAACCTGTCGCTGGGGGCGCAGGCTTCCGTCGTGCTCGACCGTTTCGTCTACGACGCCGAGCGAGGCGCCGTGCGCGAGCTGACCGTGGACGCCGCCAAGGGCGCGTTCCGCTGGGTCTCCGGCACCTCGCCCTCGCAGAATTATGCGATCCGCACGCCGGTCGCGATCGTGGGCGTGCGCGGCACCGTCTTCGACATGCTGGTCCGGCCCGGCCGCACGATCGTCGTCCTGCGCGAGGGCGCGATCAACGTGTGCACGCGGGACGGACGGCGCTGCAAGGACGTCACCGTTCCCGGCCACATGGTGGTCGTCTCGCGCACCGGCATTGCCGGCCCGCGGCCGGGCGGCCCGAAGGCCTTCAACTTCGCCGACAGCTGCACCCACCAGGACGGCGCGTGCGCGGCGCCGCGTCCGGCAAGGCCCTCGCGGCCGCCGCCACCGCCGCGCGGTCCCGTCTTCGAGGACGAGCGCGAGGTCATCGTGCCGGCCTGGCTGCCGCCGGTCGATTTCGGACCCCGCGGGCCGCGCCGTCCCGGCAATTGGGCGCGGCCCGATCGCTGGCCCTCGGGTGGCATGGGCGGGCGGCCCGGCTGGGACGGCGGCCGGCCCGGCATCCGCACGCCCCCGGCTCCGCGCAACCCGATCGGGTTCGGCGGGCAGGGCAGCAGCAGATCGTGGGGCCATGGCCGTCCGCCGGGCTGATCCCCTGCCGCGCTTGACGGGGTGGCCGCGACGCCCTCACATCGGCCGGCTCGCGGCGATGAGGGGGCGGTCATGACGGGGATGGCCATGGAACGGCTGAAAGCGATCGGGGCGCGGGGCATTCTGGCCGCTTGCGTCATCGCGGCTGCCGGCGCCGCGCCGGCGCAGACCGTGGCGGTCGGCAGCGCGGTCGTCGCGGTGAACGACGTCACGGGCCGCGTCGAGGTGGAAACGCGCCGGATCGGCGAGGGCTCCTTCGTCTATCGCAACGAGACGATCGCGACGGCGCGGGACAGCAGCGCGCGGCTCGCGCTCCAGGACAGCACCAACATCGCCCTGGGGCCGAATGCGGCGGTGAAGCTCGACCAGTTCGTGGCGTTGCCGACGGGCGGTGCCGGCACCGTCGTCGTCAACGCGACGCGGGGCATCCTGCGCTTCGTGTCGGGCAATTCCGGCTCGCGCGCCTACCGGATCCGCACGCCGCACGCGACGATCGGCGTGCGCGGCACGACCTTCGACCTCGAAGTCACGGCGACGCGCACCCGCGCCCAGCTGCGAGACGGAGCGATCGACGCCTGTCCGAATGCGGGCGCCTGCATTCCGGTGAACCGGCCCGGCGACATCGTCGTCATCGAGGCGACGGGCGGGGCGAGCGCGCCCGTGCCCGGCCCGGCGCCGACCCTGTTCGAGCGCTATTGCACGCCCCTCCTGTGCCGCATCACCGCGTCCTTCGGCGGCAACGACAACAGGGGCGAAGGGCCGGGCGGCGGAAGCGGCCAGTCCGGCGGCGGGCAGTCCGGCGGCGGGCGGCAATAGCCAGCGGCGGCCGGTCTCAAAGGTCGAGGTCGACCGAGACCGGCACGTGGTCGGAGGGTTTCTCCAGCGCGCGCATCTCCTTGTGGATCACGACGCCCCGAAGCCGGTCGGCAGCCTGCGGCGAAAGCAGCAGGTGGTCGATGCGGATGCCATGGTTCCGCTGCCAGGCGCCGGCCTGATAGTCCCAGAACGTGTAGAGGTCGCCGGCATCGCTGGTGGCGCGCAGGGCGTCGGTGAAGCCCAAAGCCAGCAATTCCCGGAACTTCTGCCGGGACTCGGGCTGGAACAGCGCATCGTCGACCCAGGCCTTCGGGTCCTTCGCGTCCCGCGGCTCGGGAATGACGTTGTAATCGCCCGCGAGGATCAGCGGTTCCTCGTAGGCGAGGAGGCCGCGTGCATGGGCGATGAGCCGGTCCATCCAGGCGAGCTTGTAGGCGAATTTCTCGGTGCCGATCGGGTTGCCGTTGGGCAGGTAGATCGAGGCGACGCGGGCGATGCCCTTGCCTGCGGGGACGACGCCCTCAACGTACCGCGCCTGGAGGTCCTCCACCCCGCCCGGCAGGCCGGACACGGCCTCCTCCTGGAAGCTGGCGCGGGAGAGGATCGCGACGCCGTTGAAGCCCTTCTGGCCGTGGACGGCGGCGGTGTAGCCTTCCGCCTCCACCTCCGCGCGGGGGAAGGCCTCGTCCATGCATTTCAGTTCCTGCAGGCACAGGACGTCGGGCTTGGCCTCCCGCAGGAAGCCGACGAGGTGCTCCAGGCGCTGGCGCACGGAATTGACGTTCCAGGTGGTGACGCGCATGGCGGTTCCTATCCGAAGACCCGCAGCACGAGCGGGACGATGAGGGCCGTCAGGAGCCCGTTCAGGCCCATGGCGATCCCGGCGAAGATGCCCGAGAGCGGGTTGACCTGAAAGGCCCGCGCCGTGCCGATGCCGTGGGAGGCAAGGCCCGCCGCGAAGCCCCGCGCCCGCGGATCGGCGATGCGCAGGAGGTTCATCAGCGGCGTGACGAGCACGGCGCCGGCGATGCCGGTGGCGATGACGAGCGTCGCGGTGAGCGAGGGCTCGCCGCCGAGCTCCCGCGAGATGCCCATGGCGATGGCGGCCGTCACCGATTTCGGCGCCAGCGCGACGATGACCGGCCAGGGCGCGCCGAACGCGAAGGCGATGGCCACGGCCGAGACAACGGCGACGACCCCGCCCGCGACGAGCGCCGCCAGGATCGGCAAGGCCGCGCGGCGCACCTCCGGCCAGTGCCGGTAGAGTGGCACGGCGAGGGCGACCGTCGCGGGACCGAGCAGGAAATGCACGAATTGCGCGCCCTCGAAATAGGTCTCGAAGGGCGTGCCGCTGACGGAGAGGAGGGTGGCCACGACCGCCACCGCGATGAGGACCGGATTGGCCAGCGGATGCCGCCCGAGGGCCGCGCTGAGCCGATCCGCCGCGGCATAGGCGGCAAGCGTCACCGTCAGCCACAGGAGAGGGCTGGCGGCGAGATAGACCCAGAGCGTTTCGGCCGGGCTCATGGCGCGCCGCCGCGGTCGGTCATGCGGGCGACCGCGCGGAAGACGAGGGCGGAGACGACGAGGGTCAGCGCGGTCGAGACCAGCAGGGCCACGACGAGGCCCGTGCCGTGCTGCATCATCGTGCCGGCATGGCGGACGATGCCGGTGCCGGCCGGGACAAAAAGGAGCGACAGGTTCGCCAGCAGCACGCCCGCCACCGTGCCGAGCGGCGTCGTGTCCACGGGCGCCGCTTCCGGCCGCAGGCGCCCGCGCAGGGCGAGCGCGCCGACCATCAGGACGAGGCCGATCACCGGACCGGGCACGGGCAGGCCCAGGAAGCGGGCCAAGGCCTCCCCGGCGAGCTGGCAGAGAAGCAGCGCAAGGACCGCGCCGATCATGGCAGGACCCGCCAGTTCGGCCCGCCGCGCGCGCCGGACGCGGCAAGGGCCAGGACGTCCACGACCGAATGCGCCACCGGCAGGCGCACATGCAGCGGATCCCAATAGTTGGAATCCTCCACCGTCAGCGGCGTGGGGTAGCGGAAATCCACCAGCAGCGCGCCGTGGCTCCGGGCGATGGCCGCGATGCGCGCCTTGCAGCTGTCCTCGCGGGCCATGTCGGTCTCGCTCGCCTGCGACACGACATGGACCGGCGGTAGGACGAGGATGGCGCGGGTGATCGGCGGCGCGGCGGCGAGCGTCTCCTCCAGCCAGGCGAGCGCCGGAAAGGCATCGGGCGGCGCGCTGTCCACCGGCGCGGCCGGCGCCCGCGGGCGCGGCGGCTCGGCGGGACGCCCGGCGGCGCCCCAGATGTGGAACCGCGCGCGGGCGAGGTCGTAGGCCCCCTCCGGCGGCGTGAAGACCTCGAACCCGTCGGCGCGCATCCGCTCCGGCAGCAGGCCGACGCGGTGGGCGGCGTGGCGGATCGCGATTTCCACCGTCTGGAAATTGGCGAGGCGGAACCAGTCGGTGCCGCCCAGCTCGTCATAGAGCCAGGGCGGGAAGGAGCGGAAGGTGATGCGCTTTCCCGGCGCGTCCGCGTCGCGCTCGCACCAGGTGCGGTCGATGCCGAAGATCAGGGTGCGCGGCCCGGCGATCTCGCGCAGGAAGAGCCCCGCCGCCTGCGTCTGTTCCCACGGCGTCGCCGCGTTCATGGCGAGGTTGGCGAAGCGCCCGCCGAGAACCCTATCGAGGCGCTCCGGATCCAGCAGCCGCAGCGTCGACGTGCCGAACACGGCGGAATCGTAGATCCGCGAGCGCACGATTTGCGGATACATGAAGCGCTGGTTCGTATCCATGATCGGGCCCGGCGCCCGGCCCGGCGCCGCCCGCAGGCCATAAGGATCGGCGATGATGGCGACCGCCAGCAGCAGCAGGAAGGCGAGCGCGCCCGCGCCCACGGCCAGGGCCGAAAAGCGCCACCAGGGCTCGAGCGCGCCTGCCCGCATCGGGCGTCAGCGTCCGCGATAGGGCGCGACGCCCTGGTCGGGCAGCCAGAGGTTCTTCGGAGGCTCGCCCGTCTGCCAGAACACGTCGATGGGGATGCCGCCGCGCGGATACCAATAGCCGCCAATGCGCAGCCAGCGCGGCTCCAGCAGCCCCGCGAGCCGCTTGCCGATGCCCACGGTGCAATCCTCGTGGAAGGCGCCGTGGTTGCGGAACGCGCCGAGATAGAGCTTCAGCGACTTCGATTCCACGAGCCATTGGCCGGGCACGTAGTCGATGACGAGGATGCCGAAATCGGGCTGCGCCGTGACCGGGCAGATCGACGTGAATTCGGGGCAGGTGAAGCGCGCCACGTAATCCGCGTCGGGATGCGGATTGGGCACGCGGTCGAGGACGGCCTCGTCCGGCGAGGCGGGGAGGGCGGCCGTGCGGCCGAGCTGAAGTTCGTCAGGATGGGTCATGAACGATCCGGTCGCGCCATAAGGGCGCCGCGTCAAGAGGCCGGGATGCCGCCCCCGCGGCGACGAAGGGACAAGCCCCGCGCCCCTTGCCACGCGGCAGCTTTGGCTTATTAAGCCGGCCGAGGCCTATCATCCAAAAGTCCAAGGAGCCAGCGGCCATGACCGCCATCGTCGACATCATCGCGCGCGAAATCCTCGACAGCCGCGGCAACCCGACCGTCGAGGTCGACGTCGTCCTGGAAGACGGCTCCATGGGCCGCGCCGCCGTTCCGTCGGGCGCCTCCACCGGCGCCCACGAGGCGGTGGAGCTGCGCGACGGCGACAAGAAGCGCTATCTCGGCAAGGGCGTGCGCAAGGCGCTGGATGCGGTGAACCGGGACATCTTCGACGCGATCGGCGGCATGGACGCCGAGGACCAGACGAAGATCGACCAGACGATGATCGAGCTGGACGGGACGCCCAACAAGTCGAAGCTCGGCGCCAACGCGATCCTCGGCGTCTCGCTCGCGGTCGCCAAGGCGGCGGCCGAGGCCTCCGGCCTGCCGCTCTACCGCTATGTCGGCGGCACGCAGGCCCGCGTCCTGCCGGTGCCGATGATGAACATCATCAATGGCGGCGCCCATGCGGACAACCCGATCGACTTCCAGGAATTCATGGTCCTGCCGGTCGGCGCCGAGAGCGTCGCCGAGGCGGTGCGCATGGGCGCGGAGATCTTCCACACGCTGAAGAGCGCGCTGAAGAAGCAGGGCCACAACACAAATGTGGGCGACGAGGGCGGCTTCGCGCCGAACCTGAAGTCGGCCCAGGCGGCGCTCGACTTCATCATGCAGTCCATCGAGGCCGCCGGCTTCAAGCCGGGCCAGGACGTGCTGCTGGGCCTCGACTGCGCCGCGACCGAGTTCTTCAAGGACGGCGTCTACGACTATCACGGCGAGAAGAAGAAGCGCGATCCCAAGGCGCAGGCCAAGTACCTCGCCAAGCTGGTCGCCGATTATCCGATCGCCACGATCGAGGACGGCATGGCCGAGGACGACTGGGAGGGCTGGCGCATGGTCACCGACCTGATCGGCGACCGCTGCCAGCTCGTCGGCGACGACCTCTTCGTGACCAACGTCAACCGCCTGTCGGACGGCATCAAGCGCGGCGTCGGCAACTCGATCCTGGTCAAGGTCAACCAGATCGGCTCCCTGACCGAGACGCTGGCGGCCGTGGATATGGCGCACCGCGCCGGCTACACGGCGGTCATGTCCCACCGCTCCGGCGAGACCGAGGATTCCACGATCGCGGACCTCGCGGTGGCCACCAATTGCGGGCAGATCAAGACCGGCTCGCTCGCCCGCTCCGACCGCACCGCCAAGTACAACCAGCTGATCCGCATCGAGGAGCAGCTGGGCGACCAGGCGATCTATGCCGGCCGCGCGGCGCTGAAGGCGCTGGCCTGAAGCCTATCCGTCCTGCCTGACCGTCGGCGGGCACGCCTCGTCGTCCAGCGTGACGACGAGGCTGCCGCGCTTGCGCCCCGTATCCGCGCGGGCGTGGGCGGCGGGCAGCGCCTCGAACGGATAGACCGCCTCCACGGGCGGCCGGACAAGGCCGCGCGCGGCGAGATGGGCGAGCGCCGCCAGATCCTCGGGCCTCTCCGCCGCGGGGCCCGCGATGCAGCGCCGCCCCGCGCGGCGGCGGACCAGGAGGTCGCCGAGGCCGCTGGCGATGGCGAGGTACCGGCCGCCGTCCCTGAGCATGGGGCAGGCGGTCCTGAACGACAGCGCGCCGACAGCGTCGGCGACGATGTCCCACCGTTCCCGCCCGGCTTTCATGTCCTCGGCGGCATAGTCGATGGTCGCGGCGGCGCCGAGCTGCCGCGCCATGTCCGCGTTGGCGGCCGAGGTCACCGCCGTCACGCTGGCGCCGCCGAGCTGCGCGAGACGGACGAGGGCGGCGCCCACGGTGCCGGACGCCCCGACGACCAGAACCTCTTCGCCCGGACGCAGGCCGGCCCGCCGCAGATAGTCCATGGCCGTCAGCCCGCCGAAGCCGAGGGCCGCGGCATCGGCGATGCCCAGAGCCGGCGGCCTTGGCACGATGGCGGCCCGCTCGGAGACCAGGGCATAGGCGCCGTGCGCGCCCTGCCTCAACCCGGTGAAGGCGATGACCGGCTCGCCTGGCCGGAAGCGGGTGACGCCGGCGCCGACCGCCGCGACGATACCCGTGAATTCGGTCCCCAGGATGGGCTGGCGGGGGCGGCTCCAGCCGAGGGCGAGCCGGCCGAGGGTCGTCATGCCCGGCGGCAGGTCGAGGCTGCGGATGCGCCGGTCGCCGGACGAGACGGTGGTCGCCTGGACCCTGACGAGGACATCGCCCTTGCCGGGTCGCGGCACCGGCACGTCCCGGAGCGCCAGCACCTCCGGGCCGCCATAGCGCGTGACGTGCCAGGCCTGGATGATCGTCGGGACGTGAGCGTCGGCCATGGGTTCCAACGGAAGCGGGACGGTGGCGGGACTGCACGGTTAACAGAATCGAAAGCGGCGCGCGTCCATGTTTGCGCCATGGTCGTCCGCTCCCGTCTCCGCTCCATCGCGATCCCGCTGGCGCTCTACGCCATCGCGGCGGCGCTCGTCGGCTTCTTCGTCGTCCAGGCGCATCAGGGCGAGCGCGGTCTTGAAGCCAAGCTGGCGCTCAAGCGCCAGATCCTGGAGCTGAACGAGGAGGTCTCGGCGCTCAAGGAGACGCGGACCGAATGGGAGCGGCGCATCGCCCTCCTGCAGGCCGACGAGATCGACCGCGACCTGCTCGACGAGTTCAGCCGTGCAACCCTAGGGCGTGTGCACCGCAACGATGTCGTCGTGATGTTTCCCGCACCGCAACAACCGGCGCGCTGAGCTCCCAAACCGCGTTAACTCGAATCGGGTTAAGTGCTGGAAACCGTGCGTTTTCAGGCACTTCGGTTTGTGGCGAAACGCTTTTCACCCCCTCGCTTTCCGCATTCGACTAGGCTAAGACTTTCGTCGAGGAAATTGCCCGGAGAGTGCCATGGCCGTTGCCGCCCGTAAGCCCGCGCGCACAACCGCTGCGCCCAAAAGCGCGCAGAAACCCGCATCGAAATCAGCCGGCAAAAACGGCAAGGGCGAAGCCCGCGCCTGGACGAAGGACGAGGAGGTCCGCGCCTATCGCGAGATGCTCCTGATCCGCCGGTTCGAGGAGAAGGCGGGCCAGATGTACGGCATGGGCCTGATCGGCGGCTTCTGCCACCTCTATATCGGCCAGGAGGCCGTCGTCGTCGGCATGCAGATGGCGACGAAGGAAGGCGACCAGGTCATCACCGGCTACCGCGACCACGGCCACATGCTGGCCTGCGGGATGGACGCCAAGGGCGTTATGGCCGAGCTGACGGGCCGGCGCGGGGGGTATTCCCGCGGCAAGGGCGGCTCGATGCACATGTTCTCCAAGGAGAAGCATTTCTACGGCGGCCACGGCATCGTCGGCGCCCAGGTGTCGCTGGGAACGGGCCTCGCCTTCGCCAACAGCTACCGCGAGAACGGCAACGTCTCGCTGACCTATTTCGGCGACGGCGCCGCCAACCAGGGCCAGGTCTACGAGAGCTTCAACATGGCGGAGCTGTGGAAGCTCCCCGTGGTCTACATCATCGAGAACAACAAGTACGCGATGGGCACGTCGGTGAACCGCGCCTCGGCGCAGACCGACTTCTCCAAGCGCGGCGTGTCCTTCAATATTCCCGGCGAGCAGGTGGACGGGATGGACGTCCGCGCCGTGCGCGAGGCGGGCGAGCGCGCCATCGCCTGGGCCCGCTCCGGCAAGGGCCCCTACATCCTGGAGATGCAGACCTACCGCTATCGCGGCCATTCCATGTCCGACCCGGCCAAGTACCGGACGAAGGACGAGGTGACGCGGATGCGCGAGGAGCGCGATCCGATCGAGCAGGTGCGCCGCCGCCTGCTGGAACAGTGGAAGATGAAGGAGGAGGAGCTCAAGGCGATCGACGCCGAGGTGCGCGAGATCGTCAACGAGTCCGCCGAGTTCGCGACCCACGATCCGGAGCCGGATCCGTCGGAGCTCTACACCGACATCGTGCTCTGACCAGGGCGCCAGCACCCCTTATCGCGCGTAACGCGTCTCACATCCCCCGAGTGATCCGATGCCGATCGATGTTCTGATGCCGGCCCTGTCGCCCACCATGGAGCAGGGCAAACTCGCCAAATGGCTCAAGAAGGAGGGCGACACGGTCAAGTCCGGCGACGTCCTCGCCGAGATCGAGACCGACAAGGCGACCATGGAGGTCGAGGCGGTGGACGAGGGCGTCCTCGCCAAGATCCTGGTGGCCGAGGGCACCGACGAGGTGAAGGTCAACACCCCCATCGCCGTTATCGCCGGCGAGGGCGAGGACGCCAGCGCTGCGCAGGCGTCCTCGAAGGCCTCCTCCGGGCCCGAGACGTCCAAGGACGCCAAGGTCGCCGAATCGATGCCGCCCGTCGTGACCGGCGAGGCGCCCAAGGTCGCCGCGGCGCCGAAATCGGACTCGGCGGTCGCGAACCCGCCGCAGCCGGACGTGGAGCCCGAGCCCGAAGTGCCGGCCGGCACCGAGTTCGTCACGATGACGGTACGCGAGGCGCTCCGCGACGCCATGGCCGAGGAAATGCGCCGCAGCGGCGACGTCTTCGTCATGGGCGAGGAGGTCGCCGAGTACCAAGGCGCCTACAAGGTGACGCAGGGCCTGCTGCAGGAATTCGGCGCCAAGCGCGTCATCGACACGCCGATCACGGAGCACGGCTTCGCCGGCGTCGCCACCGGCGCCGCCTTCACGGGCCTCAGGCCCGTCGTGGAGTTCATGACCTTCAACTTCGCGATGCAGGCCATCGACCACATCATCAATTCGGCCGCCAAGACGCTCTACATGTCCGGCGGTCAGCTCGGCTGCCCCATCGTGTTCCGCGGCCCCAACGGCGCCGCCGCCCGCGTCGGCGCGCAGCACAGCCAGGACTACACGGCCTGGTATTCCTCGATCCCGGGCCTCAAGGTCATCGCGCCCTACACGGCGGCGGATGCCAAGGGCCTGCTCAAGGCCGCGATCCGCGATCCCAACCCGGTCGTGTTCCTGGAGAACGAGATCCTCTACGGCCAGTCCTTCCAGGTGCCGAAGCTCGACGATTTCGTCCTGCCCATCGGCAAGGCGCGCGTCGCCCGGGCCGGCAAGGACGTGACCATCGTCTCGTTCTCCATCGGCATGTCCTATGCGCTGAAGGCCGCGGACGAACTCGCCAAGGAAGGCATCGAGGCGGAGGTCATCGACCTGCGCACGATCCGCCCGCTGGATATCGACACGATCATCAGGTCCGTCGCCAAGACGCACCGGATCGTCACGGTGGAGGAGGGCTGGGCCCAGTCCGGCATCGGCGCCGAGATCGGCGCGCGGCTGATGGAGAAGGCGTTCGACCATCTGGACGCGCCGGTCCTGCGCGTGTCCGGCAAGGACGTGCCGATGCCCTACGCCGCAAACCTCGAAAAGCTCGCGCTGCCTTCGGTGGCCGAGGTGATCGAGGCGGCCAAGGCCGTGATGTATCGCTGATCCGAGGGAGCGTCCGATGCCCATCAACGTGCTGATGCCCGCTCTCTCTCCCACGATGGAGAAGGGCAACCTCGCCAAGTGGCTGAAGAAGGAAGGCGACACCATCAAGTCCGGCGACGTGCTGGCCGAGATCGAGACCGACAAGGCGACGATGGAGGTCGAGGCGGTCGACGAGGGCGTGCTCGCCAAGATCGTCGTGCCGGAAGGCACGGCCGACGTGCCGGTGAACGACCTGATCGCGATCATCGCCGGGGAGGGCGAGGACGTGAAGGCGGCCGCGTCCGGCGGCGGCGCCACCGCGCCCGCGCCCAAGGCCGCCGCTGCCGAGGCTCCCAAGGAGGCCAAGGCCGAGGCCGCCGCGGCCGAGAAGGGCTACGGCGTGAATCCGGGCGCCGCGCCGGCTCCCGCCGCCTCCGCGCCGGCATCCTCCGGCGGCCGCATCGCCGCGTCGCCCCTGGCCAGGCGCCTGGCGAAGGAGGCGGGGCTCGACCTCGCCGCGATCCAGGGCTCGGGCCCGCACGGGCGCATCGTCGAGCGCGACGTCCTCGCCGCGAAGTCCGGAGGAGCGCCGAAGGCCGCTGCCGCGCCGCAGGCCGCCGCCGCCGCGCCCAAGGCCGCTGCCGCCCCGGCCCCGTCCATGTCGGACGACCAGGTCAAGAAGCTCTTCGCGGAAGGCTCCTACGAGGAAGTGCCGCATGACGGCATGCGCAAGACGATCGCGAAGCGCCTGCTGGAAGCCAAGCAGACGATCCCGCATTTCTACCTGACGATCGACTGCCAGCTCGACGCGCTGCTGGCCCTGCGCGAGCAGATCAACGCGGCGGCGCCCGTCACCGACGGCAAGCCCGCCTACAAGCTCTCGGTCAACGATTTCGTCATCAAGGCGCATGCGCTGGCCCTGAAGCGTGTGCCGGAGGCCAACGTCTCCTGGACGGACGGCGCCATGCTCAAGCACAAGCATGCGGATGTGGGCGTCGCGGTCTCGATCCCGGGCGGGCTCATCACGCCGATCATCCGGGACGCGTGCCACAAGAGCCTGTCCGCCATCTCCAACGAGATGAAGGACTATGCGGCGCGCGCCAAGGCGCGGAAGCTGAAGCCCGAGGAATACCAGGGCGGCACCACCGCCGTGTCCAATCTCGGCATGTTCGGCGTCAAGGACTTCGCGGCCATCGTGAACCCGCCGCACGCGACGATCCTGGCGGTCGGCGCGGGCGAGAAGCGCCCGGTGGTGAAGGCCGACGGGACGCTGGGCGTCGCGACGGTGATGTCGGTGACGCTGTCGACCGATCACCGCGCCGTGGACGGCGCGCTCGGCGCCGAGCTGATGGCGGCGTTCAAGCAGCTCATCGAGAACCCGATGGGGATGCTGGTGTGAGATTGGACTACCCCACCGCTAAGCGTGAGGGCGTAGGAGGCGAACTCGACTGGCTATTCGACTTATGTGAGGCTTGGAATTTACGTATTGGCGAGTACACACAAACAGTACATCCGTCTGAGCTCTGCCAATATCGCGAATATATGCTCGCGCAAGCTTTCACGCTTGCTCTTAGTTTGGAGCCTTTGGTTGACGGTGGGCACGCGCTTGCCGCGAAGGTTCTTGCTAGATCTATATTCGAGCGTGTGGGTGGTTTTAACTGCCTCCAGAAATATCCGGATGAATATATCTCGGAATGGAATTTAGGATGGCGGTATGGAAAACGCCCAAACCTCAGAAAGTGCTTGGCAGAAATCCCTGTGCTTTCGGTAGGTTCTAATTCAGCTCTGATTGGCTTTTTGTACACACGGTGCAACGAGCTTGTTCACGGCGGTAAGGATGCGGTACTAGATCTCTATGTTGATGATGGCGACGACCGCGCGTTGCTTATTTCCGGACCACAGCTTGGGGACGAAAGAGCAATGGCTAGCTGTCGGAGCTTGGTTGGGCTGGCCGTTATGGCTGTGCTCGACGCTAGTCTTGCGGCATACCCAGAAGTTTTCGAGAGCGAGCTGCAGAAGTTGAAAGAAGCCTCCCCGCAAGGGGGAGGGGAAGCACGAGGCTGACCATCATGGCCAATTCCTACGACATCCTCATCATCGGCGGAGGCCCGGGCGGCTATGTCGCCGCCATCCGCGCGGCCCAGCTGGGCTTCAAGACCGCTGTCGTCGAGCGCGAGCATATGGGCGGCATCTGCCTGAACTGGGGCTGCATCCCCACCAAGGCGCTGCTGCGCTCGGCCGAGGTGTTCCACTACATGGAGCACGCCAAGGATTACGGCCTCACCGCCGACAAGTTCGGCTTCGACATCGGCGCCGTGGTGCAGCGCTCGCGCGGCGTCTCGGGACGCCTGTCCGGCGGCATCGGCATGCTGATGAAGAAGAATAAGATCGACGTGATCTGGGGCGAGGCGACGATCACCAAGGTCGGCGAGGTGAAGGTCTCGGACCCGAAGAAGCCGGCCGTGCAGCCGCAGAACCCGCCGCCCAAGGGCACTTTGGGCGCCGGCACCTACCAGGCCAAGCACATCATCGTCGCCACCGGCGCGCGCCCGCGCGTGCTGCCCGGCATCGAGCCGGATGGCGACAGGATCTGGACCTATTTCGAGGCCATGAAGCCCGCTGCCATGCCCAAGTCGCTGGTGGTGATGGGGTCGGGCGCCATCGGCATCGAGTTCGCCTCGTTCTACCGGACGATGGGCGCCGAGGTGACGGTGATCGAGCTCCTGCCGCAGATCCTCCCCGTCGAGGACGCCGAGATTGCGGCGCTGGCGCGCAAGCGCTTCGAGAAGCAGGGCATCAAGATCCTGACCGGCGCCAAGGTCACGAAGGTCGAGAAGAATGCCTCCGGCATCGTCGCCCATGTGGAGGACGACAAGGGCGGCAAGCAGGCGATTGCGGCCGAGAAGCTGATCTCTGCGGTCGGCGTCGTCGGCAATATCGAGGGCATCGGCCTGGAGGCGCTGGGCGTCAAGATCGAGCGCGGCATCGTCGTCACCGATGGGCTCGGCCGCACCAGCGTGCCCGGCATCTACGCCATCGGCGACGTCGCCGGCCCGCCCATGCTGGCCCACAAGGCCGAGCATGAGGGCGTCATCTGCGTCGAGACGATCAAGGGCCTGCATACGCATCCGATGGAGAAGACCAAGATCCCGGGCTGCACCTATTGCAACCCGCAGGTCGCCTCGGTCGGCCTCACCGAGGCCAAGGCCAAGGAAGCCGGCTACGAGCTCAAGGTCGGCCGCTTCCCCTTCGTCGGCAACGGCAAGGCCATCGCGCTCGGCGAGCCGGAGGGCCTGATCAAGGTCATCTTCGACAAGAAGACCGGCAAGCTGCTGGGCGCCCACATGATCGGCGCGGAAGTGACCGAGCTGATCCAGGGCTATGTCGTCGCCATGAACCTGGAGACGACCGAGGAGGACCTGATGCACACGGTCTTCCCGCATCCGACCCTGTCGGAGATGATGCACGAGGCCGTCCTCGATGCGTATGGGCGCGTGATCCACATGTGAGGACCGGGGGCGGGCGAACGGTCCAACCCGCGTTCTGATCCCTCCCCGCCAGGGGAGGGTGGCCGGCGCGGTAGCGCCGGACGGGTGGGCCCTTGTTTGGTTCAGAGCCCACCCGGCGCTTCGCGCCACCCTCCCATGAATGGGAGGGATCGAGCTGTGGCCGGCATGGTGCGTGCTTCGAGGCTCGCCGATCCGGCGAGCGCCTCAGCATGAGGACCGTTGGGGAACTCGCCGCCTCCTGAGCCTCATCCTGAGGCGCCGCGAAGCGGCCTCGAAGGACGAGGCGTCATCCTCAACCGTCATTGCGAGGGGCGGAGCGACGGAGCAATCCAGCGGTGCGGCCGGGTGCTGGATTGCTTCGCTGCGCTCGCAATGACGACCCTCCGTGTCATCCCCGGCGAGCGGAGCGAGGGAAGGGGATCCAGTCAACGGTGGCCAGCGCGCGCCGTATCCGGCGCTTTTCTGAATGCCCTTCCCGGTGCCGCGCACCGCCGGGGATGACATGGTGGCTGCATAAGCCTTTGGAACTCCCGCTTCGCTTTCGCGTTAGGCTGGCGAGCCTCATGCGGCAGAGAAGGAGAATTCCATGCAGGGCGTCGGCTGGTTCATGGCGATCATCATCGGCATCCTTGCCGGGTGGATCGCGGAGCGGGTGACGGGCCGGGATCACGGCCTCATCACCAATCTCATCGTCGGTCTGGTCGGCGCGCTGATCGGCCCGATCATCCTCAACGTCTTCAACCTGATGCCGGCGCAGGGCGGGTTCTGGCCGAGCCTGGTCGTCTCGACGATCGGCGCCATCGTCCTGCTGCTGATCGTCGGCCTGATCCGCCGGCGCTGAACGACACCGTCCCGGCCGCCTCGGCGGCGGCCGGGCTTTCGCGTCCCGTCACAGATCGTCCCAGCTGCAGCGGCCGTCCGCGATCTTGAACGAAGGCGGGTCGCAGGGATTGAGATCGGCGGAGCACCATTTGCGGCAGACGCGCACCGGCCGCTGGGCGCGCCGCTGGGGCTTGGCGCGGTCGCGGCGCGCCACCGCGATGATCTCGCCGGAATGGGTCGTGATGGCCCGGTCCTGGCCCGCCGGCGGACCCGCCCGGCCGATGGACGGTGCCGCGAGCGCCATGGAAGCGGTTGCGGCACCGACGATGAGAAGCGTCCTCATCCTTGATCTCCCGTCATCTGGAACATGTCCTGCCAATCCGCGGCCGATCCCGGAGTTCCCGTCGGTCGGTGGCCGGCCGCGCGCGGCGCATGCCAGCCCTGCCGCGCGGCGGTCCGCCGCGCCTTGTGAGGCCGGGCGCGGGCTTATATGGATGGGGCCAGTCCAAGGGTCCCCAACCGGCGGGTCCCCAACAGACCGGGAAACGCATGGCCGTCGTACTCGATCTCCTGAACAAGGATATCCGCAAGGCGGGCGAGGGCACCGGCCCGCGCCATCCGGAGAAGGCGCGCCGCCCGGATAACGAGGTCCTGCGCAAGCCCGACTGGATCCGCGTCAAGGCGCCCGGCTCTCCCAAATGGGCCGAGACGAACCGGATCGTGAAGGAGAACAAGCTCGTCACGGTGTGCGAGGAAGCCGGCTGCCCCAATATCGGCGAGTGCTGGGAGAAGAAGCACGCCACCTTCATGATCATGGGCGACACGTGCACGCGCGCCTGCGCCTTTTGCAACGTGAAGACCGGCCTGCCGGACGCGCTGGACCGGGACGAGCCGGTGAAGGTCGCGGAGGCGGTGGCCAAGCTCGGCCTGTCCCACGTCGTCATCACCTCGGTGGACCGGGACGACCTCGCCGATGGCGGCGCCGCGCATTTCGCGGAGGTCATCCGCGCCATCCGGCAGCGCTCGCCCGGCACCACGATCGAGATCCTGACGCCCGACTTCCTGCGCAAGGACGGCGCGCTCGAAGTGGTCGTCGCGGCCAAGCCCGACGTCTTTAACCACAATCTGGAGACCGTGCCGTCGAAGTACCTGACGGTGCGCCCCGGCGCCCGCTACTTCCATTCCATCCGGCTGCTGCAGCGGGTGAAGGAGCTCGATCCCACCATCTTCACCAAGTCCGGCATCATGGTCGGCCTCGGCGAGGAGCGGAACGAGGTTCTGCAGCTCATGGACGACCTGCGCTCGGCGGAGGTCGATTTCATGACGATCGGCCAGTACCTGGCGCCTACCAAGAAGCACCATCCGGTCATCCGCTTCGTCACGCCCGACGAGTTCAAGGCCTACGAGACGACGGCCTATGCCAAGGGCTTCCTCACGGTGTCGTCCAGCCCGCTGACGCGCTCGTCGCACCACGCGGGCGAGGACTTCGCGCGGCTCCAGGCGGCGCGGAACGCCCGCGCGCGCTGAGCCGCCCGTGCCGAGCTTCCGCAACACCCGCCGCGTGCGGCATTCGCCCGGCGACATGTTCAACCTCGTCGCGGACGTGGAGCGCTATCCGGAATTCCTGCCGCTCTGCGAGAGCCTGCGGGTGCTGCGGCGCGCCCAGAGTGGGGAGGGCGTCGAGATCCTCACCGCCAATATGGGCGTCGGCTACAAGGCCATCCGCGAGACCTTCGTCAGCCGCGTGACGCTGGACCGCCCGAACCTGAAAATCCTGGTCGAGTATGTGGACGGGCCGTTCCGTCACCTGGAGAACCGCTGGACGTTCCGGCCGGCGCCAGAGGGCTGCGAGGTCGATTTCTACATCACCTACGAGTTCAAGAGCTTCGCCCTGGGCCTGCTCATGGGCACGATGTTCGACCGCGCCTTCCGCAAGTTCGCCGAAGCCTTCGAGGCGCGGGCGGATGAGGTTTACGGGGTCGCCTAGGCGGCTGTGAAGCACGAAACGTCAGCTAGGCCGTCATTGCGAGGAGCAAAGCGACGAAGCAATCCATCGGTCGGACCGGGGTGATGGATTGCTTCGCTGCGCTCGCAATGACGACCTCCCGCTGTCATCCCCGGCGAGCGAAGCGAGGGAAGGGGATTGAGAGAATACCGGGCGTCGAGCGCAATGGCTGCCTTCGCTCTCGATTGCCTTCCCCTGCGCCGCTGGCGCGGCTCCGGCCGGGGATGACATGCGCAGGCCGGTCCATCCGCTCGCGATTTCGGGAGGCTATTCCTCCAGCGCGGCTTCGAGCAGGGCCAGCGCGTCGGCGACGGCCGCCAGGCGGATGGCGTCGCGGCCGGGGTTGCCGTAGCGGCGCTCGATATGGGTGGTCACTCCGCCGCGCCGGGCGGCCGCGAGGTGGACAAGGCCCACGGGCTTGGCGCCGCTCCCGCCGCCCGGACCGGCAATGCCCGTGATCGCGACCGCGATGTCCGCGGCCGAGCGGACGATGCCGCCCTCGGCCATGGCGCGCGCCACCTCCTCGCTCACCGCGCCGTGGGCGGCGATCAGCGTTTCCGGCACGCCGACGAGGTCCGTCTTGGCGGCGTTGGAATAGGTGACGAAGCCGCGGTCGACGACGGCGGAGGAGCCGGCGATCTCGGTGAGGAGCGCCGCGACCAGCCCGCCGGTGCAGGATTCTACCGTGGCGACGATCAGACCCTGCGTCGCGGCGCGCGCGACGAAACGCTGCGCGCGGGCTGTCAGCTCGGCGGGAAAGCGGCTCACGGCAGGCGGATCGTCGCGATGGCCTGGGCCGACAGGCCCTCGCGGCGGCCGACGAAGCCGAGGCGCTCGGAGGTCGTCGCCTTCACCGACACCGCGTCCGGCTCGACGCCGGCGATCTCGGCGATGCGCTGGCGGATCGCCTCCCGGTGCGGGCCGACCTTGGGCGCCTCGCAGACGATGGCGACGTCGAGGTGATCGACGATTCCGCCGCGCCGGGCGACCTTCTCGATGGCATAGGCCAGGAACTGGTCGGACGACGCATCCTTCCAGCGCGGGTCGCTGGGCGGGAAATGGACGCCGATATCGCCATCGGCAAGGGCGCCGAGCACCGCGTCGGTCAGGGCGTGGAGGGCGACGTCGCCGTCCGAATGCGCGACGACGCCGGCCTCGTGGGGGATGCGCACGCCGCCGAGCCAGACGTGATCGCCGGGCCCGAAGGCGTGCACGTCGTAGCCGAGGCCGGTGCGGGTGCGGAGATGGGCGCCGTGGGCGAGGCGCAGGTCCGCATGGGTGACGTCGTCCGCGGTGGTGAGCTTCATGTTGCCGGGATCCCCGTCGAAGACATGGACAGCGAGGCCGGCCCATTCGGCCAGCGCCCCGTCGTCGGTGAAGTCGTGGCGCCCGCCGGCATGGGCGCGGGCATGGGCCTCGTAGAGCTCGGCGAAGTGGAAGGCCTGCGGCGTCTGCACGGCGCGCAGGGCGTCGCGCTGGGGCGTGCCCGTGACCTTCCCGTCGCCGTCCACCGCCTTGATCGTGTCGGTCACGCGGATGCCGGGAATGGCGGCGCCGCGCGCCAGGGCCGCGACATGGGCCGCCTCGATCAATGCGTCGGTGACGAAGGGGCGGGCGGCGTCGTGGATCATGACATGGCCGGGCATGCGCCCCGCCGCGAGGGCTTCGAGCCCGCGAAAGACCGAGACCTGCCGCGTCGCGCCGCCCGCCACCGGCGGCAGAAGCCGGTCGCGCAGGCGTGCGGGCAGCCGGGCGACGACGGTGTCGTAATGGTCGCGGTCGTCCGGGTGGATGACGACGACGACGTCGGATATGGCGGGGTGGTCGAGGAAGCGTTCCAGCGTCCAGCCGAGCACGGGGCGGCCGCCGAGGAAAAGGTACTGCTTGGGCACCGCATGGCCGGTGCGGGTGCCGCGGCCCGCTGCCACGATCACCGCCGCCGAGCGGGCCCCTCTATCGTCGAACATGAACCACCTCGATGAACGGGCCAGCGATTACGCGCTCTTGATCGCAGGCGCAAATAGCGCGGCTTCGCGACGCTTGCATTTCGGCTCGATTTGATGAATTTGTGCGCAATCGTGGCCAGTGACCAGAAAATAATCTTCTCCGCGCAACGGCGCGTGGAGGTGGACCTGCCAGCGCTGCTCGCGCCGATGTCGGGCGTCACGGATGTGGCGTTCCGGCGGATCGCGCGGCGCTTCGGCGCCGGCCTCGTCGTCTCCGAAATGGTCGCCGCCGACGGGCTCGCCCGGGGCGAGGCGGAATCGGCCCTGCGGGCCGAAGGCGCGGGGATCGCGCCGCATGTCGTGCAGATCGCGGGCTGCGACGCCCATTGGATGGCGGAAGGCGCGCGCATCGCCGAAGCGACCGGCGCCGCGGCCATCGACATCAATATGGGCTGCCCGGCGAAGCGGGTGACCGGCGGCTGGTCGGGCTCGGCGCTGATGCGCGACCTCGACCATGCGACGGCCCTGATCGCGGCGACCGTCGCCGCGGTCTCGATTCCGGTCTCGGTGAAGATGCGGCTCGGCTGGGACCACCAGAGCCTCAACGCGCCGGCGCTCGCCGCCCGGGCACGGGATCTCGGCGTCGGCATGGTCACCGTCCACGGCCGCACGCGCCAGCAATTCTACAAGGGCCAGGCCGACTGGCGCGCCGTCGCCGCCGTGCGCGAGGCATTCGACGGCTACCTCGTCGTCAACGGCGATATCCATCGCGAAGCCGACGCCAGGCAGGCCCTGGACCAGTCTGGCGCGGATGCCGTCATGGTCGGCCGCGCCGCCGTCGGGCGGCCCTGGCTGGTCGGCGAGATCGGCTACGCGCTGGCGGGACATGCTGCGCCGGCCGTGCCAGACGACGCCAAGAACGAAGCGGCTTCAGAGCATTACGACGCACTCCTCACGCTCTATGGGCGCGAGGTCGGCCTGCGTCACGCGCGCAAGCACCTCGCGGCCTATGCCGACGAGGCGGCGCGGCTCGGCTCGGCCTATGCCGCCGCCAGCCGCCAGCGCCTCGTCACCTCGACCGATTGCGCCGAGGTCGCGGGGCTGCTGTCGCGCCTGTTCCGTTCGGACGTGCCGGAAAGGGCCGCCGCATGACGCTGATGCAGATGGAAAGCACCGGGGCGATGATCGAGACGCTCGAGACCCAGGTCCTCAACGTGCTGCCGATCCCCATCGTGGTGGTCGGCGAGGACGACCGCATCTCGGACGCCAACTCGGCGGCGGAAGCCTTCTTCGAGACCTCGGTCGCGGTAATGCGCCGCTCGACGCTGGCGGACCTCGTCCCCTTCGGCTCGCCGGTCATCGCGCTCGTGGACGACGTGCGCCGGCGCGGCGCCAGCATCAGCGAATACAAGATCGACCTCGCCACGCCCCGCTCGGCCGGGGAGCGGATCGTGGACGTCTTCGCCTCGCCTTTGTCCGAGGGCAGCTGGGACGTCGTCCTGATGCTGCAGGAACGGACAATTGCCGAAAAAATGGACAGGCAGCTCACCCATCGCGGCGCCGCCCGGTCCATCAGCGCGCTCGGCTCGATGCTCGCCCACGAGATCAAGAACCCGCTCTCCGGCATTCGCGGCGCGGCGCAGCTCCTGGAGCAGCAGGCGAGCGACGACGACCGCCTGCTCACGCGGCTGATCTGCGACGAGGCGGACCGGATCGTGAAGCTGGTCGAGCGGATGGAGCATTTCGGCGACGAGAGGCCGTCCGAGCGCGGCCCGGTCAACATCCACGGCGTGCTGGACCACGTGAAGCGGCTCGCCCAGTCGGGCTTTGCCAGCCACATCCGGTTCGTGGAGACCTACGATCCCTCGCTGCCGCCGGTCTACGGCAACCGCGACCAGCTCATCCAGGTCTTCCTGAACCTGGTGAAGAACGCGACCGAGGCGATCGGCAACAATTTCGAGGGGGAGATCGTGCTGTCGACGGCCTACCGGCCCGGCATGCGGGTCGTGGCGGCCGCCTCCGGCGAGCGGGTCAGCCTGCCCCTGGAATTCTGCGTGCGCGACAACGGCCCCGGCGTGCCCTCCGACATCCTGCCGCTGCTCTTCGATCCCTTCGTCACGACGAAGGCGCAGGGCAGTGGCCTGGGGCTTGCTTTGGTCGCCAAGATCATCGGCGACCATGGCGGGATCGTCGAGTGCGACGGTACCCCCCGCCGCACGACCTTCCGCGTGCTGATGCCGATGTTCGCGTCCCGTGACGGACGCGTGGCCTGACTGGACGGGAATTCATGGCGAGCGGACATATCCTGGTAGCCGACGACGACGCAGCGATCCGCACCGTGCTGAACCAGGCGCTCGCCCGCGCCGGTTACGAGGTGCGGTCCACCGGCAATGCCGCGACGCTCTGGCGTTGGGTTCAGCAGGGGGAAGGCGACCTCGTCATCACCGACGTGGTGATGCCGGACGAGAACGCTTTCGACCTCCTGCCGCGGATCAAGAAGCTGCGGCCCGAACTGCCCATCATCGTCATGAGCGCGCAGAACACGTTCATGACGGCGATCCGCGCCTCCGAGCGCGGCGCCTACGAATACCTGCCCAAGCCCTTCGACCTGAAGGAACTGGTCTCCATCGTCGGCCGGGCGCTGTCCCGGCCCCGGGACAATGCGCTGGGCGCGCAGGCGGGGGAGGGCGAGGACATCCCGCTCGTCGGCCGCTCGCCGGCGATGCAGGAGATCTACCGCACGCTGGCGCGCCTGATGCCGACCGACCTCACCGTGATGATCACGGGCGAGTCCGGCACGGGCAAGGAGCTGATCGCCCGCGCGCTCCACGATTACGGCAAGCGCCGCAACGGGCCCTTCGTCGCCATCAACATGGCGGCGATCCCGAAGGACCTGATCGAATCGGAACTGTTCGGCCATGAGAAGGGCGCCTTCACCGGCGCCGCCCAGCGCAGCGCCGGCCGGTTCGAGCAGGCGGAGGGCGGCACGCTGTTCCTGGACGAGATCGGCGACATGCCGATGGAGGCGCAGACCCGCCTGCTGCGCGTCCTCCAGCAGGGCGAATACACGACGGTGGGCGGGCGCACGCCGATCAAGGCCAATGTCCGCATCGTGGCCGCGACCAACAAGGACCTGCGCATCTCGATCCAGCAGGGCCTGTTCCGCGAGGACCTGTTCTTCCGCCTGAACGTCGTGCCCCTGCGCCTGCCGCCATTGCGCGAGCGCAGCGAGGACGTGCCGGATCTCGTGCGCCACTTCTTCTCGCTGGTGGAGAAGGAGGGCCTGCCGCGCAAGCAGATCGACGCGGACGCGATGGAAAAGCTCAAGCGCTATCGCTGGCCCGGCAACGTGCGCGAGCTGGAGAACCTGGTGCGGCGCCTGGCGGCGCTCTATCCGCAGGACACGATCACCGGCCCGATCATCGACGTCGAGATCGGTCCCGCCGTGCCTGCGGGCTCCGGCGGGGTCGGCGTGCCGGATGCCGACGAGACGCTGTTCGAATCGGTGGAGCGGCATCTCGCCGCCTATTTCGCCGGGTTCCGCGACGCCCTGCCGCCGCCCGGCCTCTACCACCGCATCCTGCGCGACGTGGAGGCGCCGCTCATCGCGGCGGCGCTGGCGGCGACCCGCGGCAACCAGATCCGTGCCGCGGAATTGCTGGGCCTCAACCGCAACACGCTGCGCAAGAAGATCCGGGACCTCGACGTCCACGTCATCCGCACGGGGCGCTAGCCGCTTCGCTCGGCACTGGCCTGCGCCGCAACATTGTCGTAATCCGGTCACAGTGTGATGCCCTTGCATCATACCTGCCCGGCTTTCCCCGCCGGGCCGATCAGGGCGGGATCTCTTTGGCTGTAGCGGACACGAATGCGGCTGCCGGCGGACCGGCCACGCGCTCCGGGCGCGTGTCGGGCTGGATCGGCGCGGGCGCCGTCATCGGCGCCCTGTCCTCGGCGCTGGTGACCTTCCTCGTCCTCGCGGGCATGACGCCGGTCCTGCCGACCCATGCGGTCGTCCTGTGGCTGCTCATCGCCAACGGGCTCCTGGTCGCGCTGCTCGTCGGCGTCATCGTCTGGGAGACGTCGGCCGTCTTCCGCGCCCAGCGCCAGGGCGCCGCCGCCGCGGGTCTCCATGTCCGCGTCGTGTCCTTCTTCGGCTTCATGGCGGCGATGCCGGCGATCCTCGTCGCCATCGTCGCCTCGCTGACGCTGGAGCGCGGTCTGGACCCCTGGTTCACGGCTTCGATCAAGGCGCTCGTGTCCAACACGGTGGACATCGCCCAGGCCTATCGGGAGACCCAATGCCGGACCATGACGCGCGAGGCGCGGCTGATGGCGGCGGATCTCGACCGGGCGCGGCGGCTGTTCGAGGCCGACCGCAAGCTGTTCCAGGATTTCATGCGCTCTCGCGCCGTGTTCCTCGGCTTTCCCGTCGCCATCCTCGCCGACAAGGACGCCAAGATCATGGAGCGGATCGAGGTGCGCCCCGTGCCCAACCTCATCCTGCCGACCGAGCGCGACGTCACGGAAGCGACGACCACCGACGCCCTTTGCCTGATCCCGAATGTCGGCAACGTCGTGCGCGCCGTGGTGAAGCTGGAATCCTTCGAGGGCGCGATCCTCTACCTCGCCCGCCCGGTGGATGTGCGCGCGCTGGAATTCCTCCCGGCCGCGGAGGCGGGTGTCGCCTATTACCAGGCGCTGGAGCAGAAGAAGGCGGGCATCCAGATCGCCTTCGCCTCGATGTTCACGCTGGTCGCCCTCATCGTGCTCCTGTCGGCGGTCTGGATCGGGCTGAACTTCGCCAACGGGCTCGTCGCGCCGATCCGGCGGCTGATCCACGCCACCGACCAGGTGGCGACGGGCAATTTCTACGTTCAGGTTCCCGTCCGGAAGGCGGAGGGCGATCTCGCCCATCTGGGCGAGACCTTCAACAAGATGACCTCCGAGCTGCGCCGGCAGCATGACGGGCTGATCGCGGCGAGCGACGTGCTGGACCAGCGGCGGCGCTTCACCGAAGCGGTGCTGTCCGGCGTCTCGGCCGGGGTCATCGGCCTCGACCGCGACGACAGGGTCACGCTGGTCAATCCCTCGGCGGAAGCCATGCTGGGCGAGCGGGGTGAGGCCTGCACCGGCAAGGCGATCGCCGAGGTCTGCCCGCCGCTGGCGCCCCTCATCGAAGAGGTGAGGGCCGGGCGTATGCGCCTCACCCAGGGGCAGATCGGCGTGCGCCGCGGCACATCGGACCGGACGCTCAACGTGCGAGTGACCAGGGAGCTCGCCCGGGGCGAGGACGAGGGGCTCGTGGTCACGCTCGACGACATCACGGATCTGGTCTCGGCCCAGCGTACCTCCGCCTGGGCCGATGTGGCACGCCGCATCGCCCACGAGATCAAGAACCCGCTGACGCCGATCCAGCTCTCCGCCGAGCGCATCCGCCGCAAATACGGCAAGGTCATCACCGAGGACCGGGAGGTCTTCGACCAGTGCACCGACACGATCGTGCGCCAGGTCGACGACATCAAACGCATGGTGGACGAGTTCTCGTCCTTCGCCCGGATGCCGAAGCCGCTTCTGGATCAGGCGGACCTCGCCGAGACGGTGAAGCAGGTCGTCTTCCTCATGCGGGTCGGCAATCCGGACATCCGCTTCGACGAGACCATCCCGGCGGAGGCCGTCTCCGGCCGGTTCGACCGCCGGCTCATCTCGCAGGCTTTGACCAACATCGTGAAGAACGCGACCGAGGCGGTGCAGGCCGTGCCCTCGGACGTGCGGGGCGAGGGCGCCATCGCCGTGTCGCTGATCCAGCGGCCGGACGGCGTCGCCCAGATCGACGTGATGGACAACGGCAAGGGCTTTCCGGCCGAGAACCGCCAGCGGCTGCTGGAGCCCTACATGACGACGCGCGAGGGCGGGACGGGCCTTGGCCTCGCCATCGTCGGCAAGATTTTCGAGGACCATGGCGGCGGCATCGAGTTGCTGGACCGGCCGGACGGCGCGCGGGGCGCCTGCGTCCGGCTCTGGTTCCCGCTCTCGGGCGGGGCGGCCGACACCGACAGGACGATAGGGACTTAAAGCATGAGCGCCGACATTCTGATCGTCGACGACGAGACCGACATCCGCGAGCTGGTCGCCGGCATCCTGGAGGACGAGGGCCACCGGGCGCGCAAGGCCGGCAATTCCGACGAGGCGCTCGCGGCGATCGAAGCCCGGCGGCCGCACCTCGTCTTCCTCGACATCTGGCTCCAGGGCAGCCGGCTCGACGGCCTCCAGGTGCTGGACGTCATCAAGGAGCACAATCCCGACCTGCCGGTCGTGATGATCTCCGGCCACGGCAATATCGAGACCGCCGTCTCCGCCATCAAGCGCGGCGCCTACGACTTCATCGAGAAGCCGTTCAAGGCAGACCGGCTCGTCCTCGTCGCCGAGCGGGCGCTGGAGGCTTCGCGCCTGAAGCGGGAGGTGCGCGACCTGCGCTCCCAGTCGGTGCAGGCGAGCCGGATCGTCGGCTCCTCCACCGCCGCCAACCAGCTGCGCCAGACGGTGGAGCGCGTGGCGCCGACCAATGCGCGCGTGCTGATCACCGGCTCGCCCGGCTCGGGCAAGGAGCTCGTCGCCCGCACGATCCATGCGGTGTCCAGCCGCTCGTCCGGGCCCTTCGTCGTCATCAACGCGGCGACCATCACGCCGGAGACGATGGAAAGCGAATTGTTCGGCATCGAGGCCGCCGACGGGCGCGCCAGGCGCATCGGCGCGCTGGAGGAGGCCCATGGCGGCATCCTCTATATCGACGAGATCGCCGACATGCCCCGGGAGACGCAGAACCGCATCCTGCGCGTGCTCGTGGACCAGAACTTCCAGCGCGTCGGCGGCTCGACCCGCGTCCATGTGGATGTCCGGATCATCTCCTCCTCCAGCCGCGACCTGCCGTCCGAGATCGCGGCCGGGCGGTTCCGGGAGGACCTGTTCCATCGCCTCAGCGTGGTGCCGATCCGCGTGCCGGCCCTGGCCGAGCGCCGCGAGGACGTGCCCGAGCTGATCTCCTTCTTCATGGACCAGATCGCGGCGGCGACGGGCCTGCCCAAACGACGCATCGCGGCGGACGCGCTGGCTGTCCTGCAGGCCCATGACTGGCCGGGCAACGTCCGGCAGCTGCGCAACAATGTCGAGCGGCTGATGATCCTCGCCAAGGGCGATCCGGACGCGGAGATGAGCGCGGACATGCTGCCCTCCGAGCTCGGCACCCTGGTTCCGACCACGCCGAGCGGGGCAGGGGGCGAGAAGCTGATGGGGCTTCCCCTCCGCGAGGCCCGTGAGATATTCGAGCGCGAATATCTGATCGCGCAGATCAACCGATTCTCGGGGAATATCTCGCGGACGGCCGAATTCATCGGGATGGAGCGCTCCGCCCTCCATCGCAAGCTGAAGTCCCTTGGAGTGAACGGATGAGCCGCGTCGCCTATGTCAACGGCCGCTACGTGCCCCACCGCGAGGCGGTGGTCCATGTGGAGGACCGGGGCTACCAGTTCGCCGACGGCGTCTACGAGGTCTGCGAGGTGCTGGGCGGGCGCCTGGTCGATGAGACCGGGCACATGGACCGGCTGGAGCGGTCGCTGCGGGAACTCAGGATCGACATGCCGATCGGCCGCGCCGCCTTCGGCGTCGTGCTGCGCCAGGTCGTCCGCCGCAACCGCGTGCGCGACGGCCTCGTCTATTTCCAGGTCTCGCGCGGCGTCGCCCGCCGCGACCACGTCTTCCCGACGTCGGGCACCCGGCCCGCCCTGGTCGTGACCGCGCGCTCGTCCAACCGCGACGCCGCCGAGGCCACGGCCGCCCGCGGCATCAGGGTCATCACGCTGCCCGACAATCGCTGGGAGCGGGTGGACATCAAGTCCGTCGGCCTCCTGCCCAACGTGCTCGCCCGGCAGGCGGCCAAGGAGGCGGACGCGCGCGAGGCCTGGTTCGTCGACCAGGACGGCTTCGTCACGGAAGGGGCGGCGACCAATGCCTGGATCGTCACCAGGGACGGCGAGCTCGTGACGCGCCAGGCCGATAGCGGGATCCTGAAGGGGATCACGCGCACCACCGTGGTCAAGCTTCTCGCCAAGCGCGGCCTGAAGCTGGTGGAGCGTCCGTTCACGGTGAAGGAGGCGCAGGCCGCCCGCGAGGCCTTCACCACGGCGGCGACCATGGTCGTGATGCCGGTGATCCAGATCGACGACATGCCCGTCGGCAACGGCCACCCGGGAAGCCTGACCGGAGAATTGCGCGCCGCCTTCCATAGTGTCGCCGAGATCGCGTGACACGGCCCTTGCGTAAGGGCGCGCTAACCCGTGTAATGGCGGGGCCGGTCCCGCATTCCTGCGGACAAGAATCATCTCCGAATGGCCAAGGCCGGCGGCCGCGGGCTCCATGGGACTACACATGGCTGGCGAGCGCGCACAAAACTTGCAGGACACGTTCCTCAATCACGTCCGCAAGAACAAGGTCCCTCTCACGATCTTCCTCGTGAACGGTGTCAAGCTTCAGGGCGTGGTGACCTGGTTCGACAATTTCTGCGTCCTGCTGCGGCGGGACGGGCTATCCCAGCTCGTCTACAAGCACGCAATCTCGACGATCATGCCTGGTCAGCCGATCCAGCTCTTCGAGCCGGCGGACGAGGCCGAAAAGGGTTGATTTGACGGACGAACGCGGCAGCGGGCCGCAAGGCGGCCCTCACAAGCCGTTCGAGCCCGAGAAGATCATCGCGTCCCACACGCGCTCACTCGTCGTCGGTCCCTACCTGGTAGGCCGTCGGGGGCAGGGGACGCATGCGCCGGTCAACGACCGCGACATCGCGGCCCGGATCGAGGAGGCGGCGGGCCTCGCGCTCGCCATCGACCTTAACGTCGTGGACCGCATCGTGGCGCCGCTGCAGGCGCCGCGCCCCGCCACCTATCTCGGCAAGGGCAAGGTGGACGAGATCGCCGTGCGCATCGCCGCCGAGGAGATCGGCCTCGTCGTGATGGACTGCGCGCTGACCCCGGTGCAGCAGCGCAACCTGGAACGGGCCTTCAAGGCCAAGGTCATCGACCGCACGGGCCTGATCCTGGAGATCTTCGGCCGGCGCGCCCGCACCAAGGAGGGCGCGCTGCAGGTCGAGCTCGCGCACCTGACCTACCAGAAGAGCCGGCTCGTCCGGTCCTGGACCCACCTTGAGCGCCAGCGCGGCGGCTTCGGCTTCCTCGGCGGCCCCGGCGAGACGCAGATCGAGGCCGACCGGCGCATCATCCAGGAGCGCATGACGCGCATCGAGCGCGACCTGGAGAACGTCGTGCGCACGCGCTCGCTGCACCGGGCGAGCCGCCGCCGCGTGCCGTATCCGATCGTCTCGCTCGTCGGCTACACCAATGCGGGCAAGTCGACGCTGTTCAACCGGCTGACGAGCGCCCGGGTCCTGGCCGAAGACATGCTGTTCGCCACGCTGGACCCGACCGCGCGCGCGATTTCGCTGCCCCATGGGGGCAAGGTGATCCTGTCCGACACGGTGGGCTTCATCTCCGACCTGCCGACCATGCTGGTCGCGGCCTTCCGCGCCACGCTGGAGGACGTGCTGGAATCGGACGTCATCCTCCATGTCCGCGACGTCTCGCATGTGGACAGCGAGGCGCAGGCCAAGGACGTGGAGGCGATCCTGCGGGATCTCGGCATCGCGCCGGGCGACAAGCGCGTCATCGAGGTCTGGAACAAGGCCGACCTCCTCGACGCCGATACGCGCGCCATGATGCTGAATCGGACGGACCTGGCCGAGGCCGGCCGCGAGCCGGTCCTGATCTCGGCGCTGACCGGGGAGGGCGTCGACCGCCTGGTGAAGCGGGTGGAGGGCGCGCTGGCCGCCGGCCGCCACGTCTTCCAGGTCGAGCTCCAGGCGGAGGAGGGCAAGGCCCTCAACTGGCTCTACGAGGAGGCCGAGGTGCTGGAGCGCCGGGAGGGCGAGGACGGCCGCATCTCCCTCGCCATCCGCATCGCGCCGGAAAAGGAACCCCGCTTCCTCCAGCGCCATCCCAGGGCGCGGCAGATTAGGTAGGACCGCTTACGTTCGCTCGCCGTCATTGCGAGGCGCGAAGCGACGAAGCAATCCAGCGGCCCGACCAGGTTCTGGATTGCGTCGCTTCGCTCGCAATGACGGCACGGTTTCCCTCCCCGCAAGGAGGGGAAGCGGAAAGGCCCAAGCTCACCCCCGCTCCCGCTCATCCTGCTTCGCCGCGACCCAGATCGCTTCCATCTCGTCGAGCGAAGCGTCCTTCAGGCTGCGGCCGCGGGCGGCGAGTTCGGTCTCTATGGCCTTGAAACGACGCGCGAATTTCGCGTTGGTGCCGGCGAGCGCGCCCTCCGGGTCGATGCCGGCATGGCGGGCGAGGTTGGCGGCGGCGAAGATGAGGTCCCCGATCTCGTCGGCAAGCGCCGCGCGGTCGCCGGTTTCCAGCGCGGCCTCGGCCTCGGCCAGTTCCTCGCGGATCTTCGCGAGGACGTCGCGGGTCTCGGCCCAGTCGAATCCGACGGTGGCGGCCTTGCGGGTGAGCTTGTCGGCCCGCGTGAGCGCGGGCAGGGCGGCCGGAATATCGTCCAGCAGCCCCTTCGGCCCGTCCTCCGCCAACCCGCCGGCGGCACGGGCGGCCGCCCGCTCGGCCTTTTCCTGCGCCTTGATCTTGTCCCAGAGCTTCTTGACCTCGGCGGGCGACAGGTCCCGCGCATCGCCGAAGACATGGGGATGGCGGCGGATCAGCTTCGTCGTGATGGCCTCCACGACGCCGCCGAAATCGAACAGCTTCTGTTCCTCCGCGAGCCGGGCATGGAAGACGACCTGAAGAAGGAGGTCGCCGAGCTCGTCGCGCAGGTCCACCATGTCGGCGCGCGCCACCGCGTCGGCGACCTCGTAGGCTTCCTCGACCGTATAGGGCGCGATCGTCGCGAAGGTCTGTTCCAGGTCCCACGGGCAGCCGGTCTCGGGCGTGCGCAACGCCGCCATGATCTCGATGAGCCGTGCGATGTCGCGGGAGGGGAGCATGGTCGGTCCGGTGCTGGATGGCGCCGCCATTCTAGCCATCGCGCGTCGATGCCGACAGCGAGGAGGCAACGTCACGCACAGCCGGTTCCACGATTCGCATAAGACATATTATGGAACTTAAGTGGATGCGGTTTTGGCGTCGATCAAGATGAAATCACGAGACCGGTCAATTGGTTGGACGGCTCTGCTCAATCGAGCGCGATGCGCATCCCGTCATAGGCCGGCTCGATATGGTCCGGCAGTTCCTGGCGCAGGTTGTCGTAGTCCAGATCGGTATGGAGGTTGGTCAGCACCGCGCGGCGCGGCGAAACCTGCGCGATGAAGGCCAGCGCCTCGGCCAGGCTGAAATGCGTCGGATGCGGCGCGTAGCGCAGCGCGTCGACGATGAGCACGTCGAGGTCCTGCAGCATCGCCGCCGATTCCGGCGGCATGGCGCTGACGTCGCTCGCATAGGCTAGCCGGCCGAACCGGAACCCCAAGGCGTGGATGTCGCCGTGGATCATGTCGAACGGCGTCGCCGCGATCGGCCCGCCGGGACCGTCGACGACGATGTCGCGGCCGAGCTCGATGCGGTGCTCGTCCAGGATCGGCGGATAGGCGCTGCCGGGCGGCGTCGCGAAGCAATAGCCGAAGCGCTCGTGCATGAGGCGCGCCGTGCCGGCTTCCATATGGACCGGCACGCGCCGGCGCATATGGATCGCCAGCGGCCGCAGGTCGTCGATGCCGTGGGTGTGGTCGGCATGCTCGTGGGTCAGCAGCACGGCGTCGAGCCGGGTGACGCCGGCATCCAGCAATTGCTCGCGCAGGTCCGGCGAGCAATCGACGAGGACGCTCGTGGTGCCGGCCGGGCCGTCGCGCTCCACCAGCATGGAGCAGCGGCGGCGGCGGTTCCTCGGGTTGGCGGGATCGCAGGCGCCCCAGCCCGAACCCACCCGGGGCACGCCGCCGGAGGAGCCGCAGCCCAGGATGGTGGCGCGCAGCGTCATGCGGCGCCCGCCTCCGCGCGGCCGTCGCAGGCAGCCGCCTTGGCGAAGAGCCGGTAGAAATTCGCCGTCGTCGCCTCCGCGATTTCGGCGAGGCCGATGCCCTTCGTCTCGGCCAGGACGGCCGCGGTCAGTGCGGTATAGGCCGGCTCGCAGCGCTTGCCGCGATGGGGCGGCGGCGCGAGATAGGGCGCGTCGGTCTCCACCAGCAGCCGGTCGAGCGGCAGCGCCCGCGCGATCTCGCGGATGGCCTCCGACGTCTTGAAGGTCAGGATGCCCGAGAACGACACGTAGAGGCCGAGCTCGACGCCGAGACGCGCCAGCGCCTCGCCGGACGAGAAACAATGGAGGACCGCCTTGAAGGCACCCTTCCCCATCTCCTCGGTCAGGATCGCGGCCATGTCCTCGTCCGCCGCGCGGGCATGGATGACGAGCGGGAGCCCGGTCTCGCGGGCGGCGGCGATATGGGTGCGGAACACCCTCGCCTGCACGTCGCGCGGGCTCTTGTCGTAGAAATAGTCGAGACCCGCCTCGCCGATGCCGATGCAACGGGGATGGGCGCTGAGTTCCACCAGCCGCTCCGCCGGCACGTCCGGCTCCTGCCCCGCATTATGCGGATGGGTGCCCACCGTGAAGAACACGGATGGGAAGCGCTCGGCGAGCGCGCGATAGCGCTCGAAGCGGGACACGAAGGTCGAGATCGTGACCATGCGCCCGACGCCGGCGGCCTCGGCCCGCGCGATCACGGCGTCGAGTTCCTCGGCGAAATCCGGGAAGTCGAGATGGCAATGGCTGTCGACGATCATCAGCCGGTGCCTTCTTCCGGCTCCACGAAGCGCGGGAAGATCGGCGCCGGCGCCGGCAGGACCGTGCCGCCCGCCAGCATCGGCCCCGCGATGGCCGAAAAGTCGCGTGCGCCGTCGTCCACCGCCAGCAGGTCGAGGAGCTTGCCCGCCGCGCCGGGCACGAAGGGCTGGATGAGGATGCCGAGGATGCGCAGCGCCTCGGCCGTCACGTAGAGCACGGTCGCCATCCGCTCAGGGTTAGTCTTGCGCAGCGTCCAGGGCTCCTGGCCGGCGAAATAGCGGTTCGCCTCGGCGACCACCGCCCAGGTCTCTGCGAGGACCTGATGCAGGGCGAAGTTCTCCATCGCCGCGCGGGCCTTCGGCAGCACGCCGCGGGCGGCCGCCAGCAGCGCCTCGTCCTCGGCGGTCAGCGCGCCGGGCTCCGGCACCCTGCCCTCGCAGTTCTTCGCGATCATCGAGAGCGAGCGCTGCGCCAGGTTGCCGATGTCGTTGGCGAGATCGGCATTGATGCGCGCGACGATGGCCTCGTGCGAATAATTGCCGTCCTGGCCGAACGGCACCTCGCGCATGAAGAAGTAGCGCAACTGGTCGACGCCATAGGCGGCCGCGAGCGCGTGCGGGTCGATCACGTTGCCGACCGACTTCGACATCTTCTCCCCGCGGTTGAACAGGAAGCCGTGGCCGAAGACGCGCCGGGGCACCGGAATGCCGGCGGACATGAGGAAGGCGGGCCAGTACACGGCGTGGAAGCGCACGATGTCCTTGCCGATGATGTGGACGTCCGCGGGCCAGTAGCGCCAGTCCGGCGCGCCCTCGTCGGGGAAGCCGAGGCCGGTGATGTAGTTCGTCAGGGCATCGACCCAGACATACATGACATGGCCCGGCGCATCCGGGACCGGCACGCCCCAGGTCAGCGTGGTGCGCGAGATCGAGAGGTCCTGCAGGCCGCCCTTCACGAAGCTGACGACCTCGTTGCGGCGCGTGTCCGGGCCGATGAAGCCGGGATTCGCCTCGTAGAAGGCGAGCAGCCGGTCCTGATAGGCGGAGAGACGGAAGAAGTAGGTCTTCTCCTCGGTCCATTCCACCGGCGTGCCCTGCGGCCCGAGGCGCACGCCGTTCGACACGGTCGTCTCGCTCTCGTCGTAGAAGGCCTCGTCGCGGACCGAGTACCAGCCGGAATAGGTGCCGAGATAGATGTCGCCGGCGGCTTCCATGCGCTTCCACAGGGCCTGCGAGGCGGCATAATGCGCCGGCTCGGTCGTGCGGATGAAGCGGTCGTAGGAGACCGACAGCGCGTCGCACATGGCCTTGAACAAGGGCACGTTGCGGTTGGACAGGTCGGCCGCGGAGATGCCCTCCTTCGCCGCCGTCTGCGTCATCTTCATGCCGTGCTCGTCGACGCCGGTCATGAACCGCACGTCGTAGCCGTCCAGGCGCTTGAAGCGCGCGATCGCATCGGAGGCGACCGCCTCGTAGGCGTGGCCGATATGGGGCGCGCCGTTGGGATACGAGATCGCGGTGGTGATGTAGAATGCGGGCTTCGCGCTGGCGGCCATCGGCGGGCACTTCCAAATGGGCGTGTCACGCGGCCCGGCGAGAGCGTCGCATCGCCTCCGACAGGTCGCGGATCATGGACAGGATCAGCGGGCGGCGATCGAGATTGTAGGCCTCGGCGTCGCGGACCGCTTGCGCGATCTTCTCCCATACCTCCACGAGGGGAGCAAGGCGCGCCGCGCCCTCGCCGGCCCTGCCGCCGATCTCGCCCGACACGAACCGGCGGATCGTCTCCAGGGCCAGGGCGAAATCGCGCTCGCCGGCGCGGCCCGCCAGCGTGTCGGCGAGGCCCAGCACGGCGACGGGATCGTAGTCCGGGAGGCGGCGCAGCAGCGCCTCCACGGAATCGACGAGGGCGAGCGTCTCGGGCGTGGCCAGCATCATCGCCTCGCGGGCCGATCCGTCCGCGCGGGCAGCGGCGGCGGCGATCGTCGCGTCGTCGAGATCCGACCAGGGCGGGCCGACATCGCGCATGATCGCGGCGATGTCCGGCTGCGAGAGCGGCTCGAGCGCAAGCCGGCGGCAGCGGGAGCGGATCGTCGGAAGGAGCCGGCCGGGCCGGTGGGCGATGAAGAAGAACGCCGTCCGCGGCGGCGGCTCCTCGATCAGCTTCAGGAGCGCGTTGGCGCTGGACGCGTTGAGGTCCTCGGCGCTGTCGACGATGCCGACGCGCCAGCCGTCCAGCCCCGCCGTGTTGCCGAAGCGCTGGAGCGCGGTGCGCACGTCGTCCACCTTGATCTCGGTGGCCGCCTGCTTCTTCTCCGCGGCCGGCGCCCGGCGGATGACGACGAGGTCCGGATGGGACTGGGCGGCGACCTGCCGGAACACCGGATGGTCCGGCCCAAGCGCAAGGCCGTTTCCGGAAGCCGGGCCCCTGCCCTGCGGCGCGCCGGCGAGGAGATAGCGGGCGGCGCGGTAGGCGAAGGTCGCCTTGCCGATGCCCTCCCGCCCGGTGAGCAGCCAGGCATGGTGCAGACGGCCGGAGGCGGCGGCGTCGAGGAAGGCCCGTTCCGCCGCCTCCTGCCCGATCAGCCGGATGCGCTCGCGGGGATGCGGCGCGCCGGGCAGCCGGTCCGCCTCGCCGGTCTCCGGATCATGCGCCATGGGCGGCTCCCAGGCGGCGCGGGGCGAGGCCGAGCCGTTCGCTGGCGGCGCGCCAGACGGCGTCCTCGATCTGGTCCGCGTTGCGGTCGGCATCGATGACGACGCAGCGCCGCGGCTCGCGGCGGGCGATGTCGAGGAACGCCTTGCGCAGCGCGCGGTGGAAGGTCAGCCCCTCGCCTTCATAGCGATCGGTGCCGGCCTCGCCGCGCCGGGCCGCCGCCCGGCCGAGGCCGACCTCGGGCGCGAGGTCCAGGATGATCGTGAGGTCGGGCCGGGTCTCGCCGACCACGACGCGCTCCAGCCCGGCGATGATCTCCGCCGGGACGCGGCCCGCCGCGCCCTGATAGGCCCGCGTGGAATCGGCGAAGCGGTCGCAGACGACCCATTCGCCCCGCGCCAGGGCCGGACGGATCACCCCGGCCAGGTGATCGTCCCGCGCGGCGGAGAACAGGATCGCCTCGGCGACCGGGCCGAAGGGCTTGGCGGCGCCGGCGAGGATCAGGCTGCGCAATTCCTCGGCGCGCGGCGACCCGCCGGGCTCGCGGGTGGTCAGGACGGTCAGGCCGAGGTTCTGGAGCCGGCGCGCCAGCCGGGCGACCTGCGTGGATTTCCCCGCGCCCTCCCCGCCTTCGAACGTGATGAAGCGTCCGGTCACCGGCTGCGCTCGGTCACCTTGGCGAAGCCCTGGCGTACCCAGCTGCCGCCGAGCTCGAGCGCCGCGTCCCAGGCCCGGCGCGTCAGCGGCCCGACGGCGACGTCCTCCCGGGCATAGAGCGGCACGTCGAGCGCCCGCACATCCCCGCGCACGACGGTGAGGCGGCCGATCTCGGTGCCGGCGGCGACCGGCGCCCGGACCGGGCCCGTATAGACGACGCGGGCCGTCACCCGCTCGCCCGAGCCGCGCGGCACGAGGAGGCGCACCGGCCCCTTGGCCACGAGCTCCACCGTCGAGCGCTCGCCGCCGAAGGTGCGCGCCTCGCCGATCGTCTCGCCGTCGCGGAAGAGGTTGCGGGTCTCGAAGGAGCGGAAGCCCCAGTCCAGCAGCTTGCGGGCCTCGATGCCGCGGTCGCGCGCGTTCTTCAGCCCGTGGACGGCCACGATGAGCCGCTGGCCCTCGATGACGGCCGAGCCGACGAGCCCGTAGCCGGACTCGTCCACATTGCCGGTCTTGAGCCCGTCCGCGCCGATCTCCATCGTCAGGAGCGGGTTGCGGTTCTGCTGGCGGATCTTGTTCCAGGTGAATTCGCGCTGGCCGAAGACCCTGTACTGGTCCGGATAGGTGCGGATGACATGGGCGGCGAGCAGCGCCAGCTCCCGCACGCTCGTCTTCTGCTCCGGGTCTGCGATGCCGCTCGCGTTGCGGAATTCCGAACGCGGCATGCGCAGCTCCCGCGCGCGCTCCGTCATCCGCCGGGCGAAGGTGAACTCGTTGCCGGCGATGCCCTCGGCCAGCACAATGGCGGCATCGTTGCCGGAATGGACGATGAGGCCCTGAATCAGGTCGGAGACCTTGATCGTGCTCTTCAGCGCCGCAAACATGGTGGAGCCGCCGGACGGCGCGCCGCCGCGGCGCCAGGCGTTCTCCGACACGACGAACTCGGTGTCCGGGCTGAGCTTGCCCTGCGCCATCTCGCGGAAGACGAGCTCGGCGGTCATGATCTTGGCCATGCTGGCGGGCGGCACGAGGTCGTCGGCGCCCTTCTCGAACAAAACCGCGCCCGTCTCGTAATCGACGAGGATCGCCTGGGGCGCCGCCGTCTGGAACGTCTGCGCGGACGCAGCCGTCGCCGCAGCCATGCCGATCAAGGCCGCGGCCGCCAGCCGGCGCACCGAACGGGTCAAAACCATCGTCACGAAAATCTCTCCGCCCCCTGGGGGACTTTGCGACGGAGGACGTGCGAAATCAACGCCGCGTCGGCCGCCGTACGGAGGGAAAAGCCCCTATCGCGCGGGAACGAGGCCGGCGAAGGGCGCGCGCCGGGCAAAGCGCGCGGTCGGCGTCTCGGCAGGCGCGTAGAACAGCCCGGCGACCTGCGAGCGGCCCTCGGCGAAGGCCGGGACGGCCCGCGCGGTGGGAACCCCGGCATGGGGGATCGTGATCAGGTCGAAGGCGCCTTCCGCGGGAAGCGGCGCCGCCGGGGCGACGAGCGGCGCGTCCGTGCCGGCATAGGCGAGCGTCGTGCGCGGGGCGCCCGACGGCGCGATCGGCGACAGGCTCGGCGCCGCCGGGCGGGCCGTCACGGCGGCGGAGAGGATCGGCAGCGGCTCGCCCCGGCGCAGCGGGCGCTGCGGCGCGGCCTGGACCGGAGCCGGCTCGCGGATCGGCTCGTTGCTCGCGACCATCGTCGCGGCGGTGCCGGGGAAGCTGGCCGGGCGGCCGTCGATGGTCAGCGTGGCCAGCAGCTTCTGGTCGTCGCTGCCCTTGGTCGAGGCGCGGCCCATATACTCGACCTTCACCCGCGCGACGCCGATCTGCTTGAATTCCAGCGCCTCGGCGGCGCGCTCGGAGAGGTCGATCAGGCGCCCGCCATGGAAGGGTCCGCGGTCGTTCACGCGCACGATCATCGAGCGCTTGTTGCGCAGGTTCGTGACCCGCACATAGCTCGGCAGCGGCATCGTCGGATGGGCGGCGGCGATGGAGCGGCGGTCGAAGACCTCGCCGTTCGCGGTCAGGCGCCCGTGGAAGGCCGGGCCGTACCAGGAGGCGATGCCCTCGCCGACATAATTGGGGTTCTCGCGCGGCGTGTAGCGCTTGCCGGCGACCGTATAGGGCTTGCCGACATGGGCGCGCCCGCCGCCCTTGGGAACCGGATCGCCGTCCTCGACCACCTTCGGGCTCGCGGCGACGCCGTATTTGGGATCGATGCCGCCGGCGCTACGGGTGCCGGACTGGCTGCAATTGGCGAGGATCAGCGCGGAGGCGATGACGAAAGCGGGACGGGCGGCGCGCGCCAGCGTCGACGCGGCGGCAACGCCGCCGGAAACCTTCGCATCCGTCATGTACAGCTCTCGCCCCAGGACAAGTCGAAGCGGCGCCGAAGCACCGCTGCGAGACAGGACACCATACCGAGCCCGACTTCAAGGCCGATGTCTCAGTAAGCGACCATTCCGTTAAGCACCCGTTAACCGAAGCGCGGCTGCCGTTCCGGAACGGGCCTGCGATGCGGTGGGAATAAGGCAAAGTTGCGGCGGAGCGGCCGGAGCCGCCCTCGCCCTTATCGGCCGACGCGCGCCAGGCCGCTCTCGCCGTTGTCGCGGCGCCAGCTCACCTTGTTCTCGCCGGCACGGCTCAGGGTGAAGCACATGCGCTCGCCGTCGTACCAGCTCTGCCATTGCTGGCAGAGGCGGTTCTGCTCCACCCACCAGCGCCCGGAATCCTTGGGCTTGAGCCAGCGGCCGAGGCCGACCGCCTCGCCCGACCCGTCGACGCGGCCGTCGGGCCGGTAGAAGAGCGGGATCTCGCCGCCGAGCGGCGTCGCCAGATAGATGCGGCGGCCGGTGACGAGCTCGCGGATCTCGTCGGTGCGCAGCTGGCCCTCATTGGCGAGGGCCACCGGGACGGCGGACAGGGCGGTCGCCAGAAGGGCGGACGCCATCAGGGCGCGGCGGGCGAATGCGGACATGGTCCCTCCGAAACGTCGCTGAAACCGGAATGTTGCAGGCCCATGGCGCACGTCCTGCGGCCCGCTTGTCAAAACTACGCCGGATCGGCATGAACGGATCACAGCGGACAGGTGGCCGAGTGGTTTAAGGCAGCGGTCTTGAAAACCGCCGTGGGGGCAACTCCACCGTGGGTTCGAATCCCACCCTGTCCGCCAGTCCTCCCTCGAGCCAGTTCGCTTCGCTCGCCGGTCCGTCGGCGAACCGATCCCGCGGCGCATCGGCGCTGTCATTGCGAGCATAGCCAAACCATCCATCGCCCGTCCGGACCATGGATTGCTTCGTCGCTTTCGCTCCTCGCAATGACGGTTGAGCGTGACGCCTCGTCCTTCGAGGCCGCTTCGCGGCGCCTCAGGATGAGGCTTCGGTTGGCGGCGCGCCCTCTACAAGGGTCCTCATGCTGAGGCGCTCGCCGGAACGGCGAGCCTCGAAGCACGCAGGATGCCCGTGAGCGGCTGATCCCTCCCCGCCAGGGGAGGGTGGCGCGAAGCGCCGGGTGGGGTCGCCGAGACAGCATGGATGGTAAGCGGAGCCCACCCGTCCGGCGTTCTCGCGCCGGCCACCCTCCCCTCGCAGGGAGGGATCAAGCGCGCGGCGACGCCAGGACGCGTGCCTTTGCCGGCGTTGCCGACCATGAGCATCCGTCCTAGCTTCGCGTCGCATCCCACGGGGCGAGCGATGACCAGGCATCTGCTGACAGCAGCGATCGGCGGCCTTCTCGTGTCGGCCACCCTTCCCGCCTTCGCCATGCCGCCGAAATCCTGCGCGGCGAAGTTCGTCGGGACGTGGTCCTATTCGGGCGGCACGACGGTGGTGAACGCGGACGGGACGGCCAATCCGCAATGCTTCCTGTGCGTGCCGGTCCAGACATGGACCTGCAACGGCAACACCTACATCATCACCGGCCCGACGACCTACCAGGCGACGCTGACGCCGGACGGGCGGCAGATGGTGGGCTCGGCCGGGGTGGCGACGCGCGTCTCCGGCGGCGAGCGTCCGGCCGCGAGGCCCGCCGCCCAGCCCCGGCCCCGGCCTGCCCGCCCGCAGCCGAGCGCGCCCGTGGAGGCGGGCGCCCCGGCGCGGCCGGGCGACGCCGTTCCCATGCGCCAGAGCGGCGGCAACTGACGCCTGCGCTGCCGTTTCCCGTGATCCGGCCTGAGGATGACGGCTCGCCCTTCGAGGCCGCCGCTGCGCGGCGTCACCTCAGGACGAGGCTTCGGTTGGCGGCGCGCCCTCCACAAAGGTCCTCATGCTGAGGCGCTCGCGGAGCGAGCCTCGAAGCACGCAGAGTGCCTGACCGGCTGATCCCTCCCCGCCAGGGGAGGGTGGCGCGAAGCGCCGGGTGGGGTCGCCGAGACAGCATGGATGGTAACCGGAGCCCACCCGTCCGGCGCTCTCGCGCCGGCCACCCTCCCCTGGCGGGGAGGGATCAAAGCGCGCGGCTGTTCTCCACGCTGATGTCATCCCCGGCCGGAGCGCCACAGGCGCGCAGGGGAAGGGGATCCAGAGGAGTGCCAAGCACCGCGCTGGGTGGTCGGCCTTCTCTGGATCCCCTTCCCGGTGCTGCGCACCGCCGGGGATGACAGCGCTTGCGGTCGCCGTTGCGCGTACGCGAGCAATCGCGCAGACGGAAAACGGGGCGGCAGTCTCCTGCCACCCCGCTCGAGTCGTTGTCGTCGACCCACGTCCCAAGCTGGCCGGCTTTGAGGCCGGCCGCCTTGGGCGGTGCCTTACTGGCAGCGGCCGTCGCGCCAGGTCTGGCCGGCCACGCAGGGCACGCGGGTGTCGTTACGCTGATTGACCGTGCCGGTCGCATCCACGCCGCCGGGGGCGTTGTTGCTCGGCGCCGTGCCCGTGCCGCCGACGCCGAGGCCCGCGCTGCCGGTGCCGTTGCCGACCGTGCCGGACGGGTTGGCCGTGCCGGCGCCGCCGACCGTGCTGCCCGTCGTGCTGTTGGTGCCGACCGAGCCGTTGGCGCCGACAGCGCCCGCGCCGACCGAGCCGCTGCCGGAGGCGCCGACGCCGGCGCCGGCCGAGCCCGTGCCGGCCGAGCCGCCCGCCGAACCGCCGGCGGAACCGCCCGCCGACCCGCCGGAGGACTGGGCGACCGCGAAGGCCGTGCCGCCCGCGATGATGATGGCCGCCAGGGTTGAGGTCTTGATGATCGAATAGCGCATGCGCGTCTCCTCGGGGTTTTGCATCCAAGGCGCCGGCGCTGAAGCCGGTCACCCGTGACAATGCAATCGACGGGCGCGCGTGATCGTTCCTAAGCGAGGCGCTAAATGCCTGTGCGGGCTCGCGTTTCGCTAATCGTCCGCCTCAGTAGCAGCGGCGGACGGGCAAGAGCTGGAACACGTAGAAGCCGTTGATGCGCGAGGCCGTTTCGGCGGCGCGCGCGCCGAAGCCGCCGGGCGCGTCGCCGGCCCCCGTCACCTTGCCGGAGAAGCTCCAGCGGTCCCCGCCCAGGAAGCCCGGCAGCGGCCGGTCCTCGGGGATGGCGCAGTGGAGGTCGTCCTCGCCGGCGCGGCGGAAGACGTTGTAGGCGATCTCGTAATGCATCGGCCTCTCCCCACGAATCACGCTGATGACCTCCCCTACCGCCGGAGCGTGTCAGTTGTGTGATCGTCCGGTGCCGGACAGTCCGCATGACGTGCCGCATTGCGCCGCCGGGCCGATCGTGGCAATCGGGCCGCCTGATCCCTTCCGGACCCCTGGAAAAGCATGGCTTCCGCATCCGATTCCCCGGCGAGCGGCGTCGCCCCGAAGATCTCGTTCGTGTCGCTGGGCTGCCCGAAGGCGCTCGTCGACAGCGAGCGCATCATCACGCGGCTGCGGGCCGAGGGCTACGAGCTGGCCAAGGGCCATGCCGGCGCGGACCTCGTCATCGTCAACACGTGCGGGTTCCTGGATTCGGCGAAGGCGGAATCGCTCGACGCCATCGGCGAGGCGATGAGCAGCAACGGGCGCGTGATCGTCACCGGCTGCATGGGCGCCGAGCCGCAGCAGATCCGCGAGCGCTTCCCCAACGTGCTCGCGATCACGGGGCCGCAGGCCTATGAGAGCGTGATGGGCGCGGTGCACGAGGCGGCGCCGCCGGCGCACGACCCGTTCCTCGACCTGGTGCCGGAACAGGGCATCAAGCTCACCCCGCGGCACTACGCTTACCTCAAGATTTCAGAGGGTTGCAACAATCGCTGCACCTTCTGCATCATCCCCAAGCTGCGCGGCGACCTCGTCAGCCGGCCCGCCGGGGACGTGCTGCGCGAGGCCGAGAAGCTGGCAAAGGCGGGGGTCAAGGAACTCCTCGTCATCTCCCAGGACACAAGCGCCTACGGCGTCGACCTGAAATACGCCGCCAGCCCCTGGCGGGACCGGGAGGTCCGGGCGCGCTTCTACGACCTGGCGGACGCGCTCTCCGAACTCGGGATCTGGGTGCGGATGCACTATGTCTACCCCTACCCCCATGTCGACGAGGTCGTCGGGCTGATGGCGGAGGGGAAGATCCTTCCCTATATCGACATCCCCTTCCAGCACGCCTCCCCTTCCGTCCTGAAGGCGATGCGCCGGCCCGCGCACCAGGAAAAGACCGCCGACCGGATCCGCCGCTGGCGGGAGATCTGCCCGGACCTGGCCGTGCGCTCCACCTTCATCGTCGGCTTCCCCGGCGAGACGGAGGAGGATTTCGCGTTCCTGCTCGACTGGCTGCGCGAGGTGAGGCTCGACCGGGTCGGCTGCTTCCGCTTCGAGCCCGTCGCCGGCGCGCCGGCCAACGAACTTCCCGGCGCGGTGCCGCAGGAGGTCAAGGACGAGCGCTGGCACCGCTTCATGCAGGTGCAGCAGGAGATCAGCGCGGCGCGGCAGAAGTCCCGGGTCGGCCGGCGCATCCCCGTCATCATCGACGAGCCGGGCCCGACCGTGTCGAAGGGGCGCTCCAAGTGGGACGCTCCGGAGATCGACGGCAACGTCTATGTCGCCTCCCGGCGGCCGCTGCGGGTCGGCGACATCGTCAGCGTGAAGGTCGAGAGGTCGGACGCGTACGACCTTCACGGCGTCGCCGTGTGAGGCACCTCCAAAACGGACAGGGGCGCCCTGGTGGACACCCCTGTTCGCAGGCGTTCCGTGGAACGTTCCGCTGGCCTATTTCATCAGGCGCAGCTGGGCGATGACGCCGCCGATATCCTCGAACGCGCGCTCCAGCTCGGCCGGATTATCGGCCATATACATGTCCTCGGGCCGGGAGGCGCAGGCGCGCATCAGGTCCTTGGCATAGTTGCTGTTCTCGCGGAACAGGACGGTGAAGACGCGGATGCCGGTCTTCTTCGCGTTTTCGCAGGCCAGAGCGGCACGCTTGTCGAGATAATCCTCCGCAACCGCGAAGTCTTCCTTCGGGAAACGGCCGCCCTTGAGGTAACCATAGGCGCTGTAATCCGACATGGTCACGCCGTTACGCTGGTTCAGCTCGATGGTCTGGGCACCATCCGACATGACGACCATGTACTTCTTGACCTTGGCGCCGGTGCGGCCGTCGCTGAACGGCGCCTTCGGCGACAGGGTGCGCCAGCCCCACATCACGCCTTCGCTGATGATCGTGCCGCCGCCGAACCAGTGCTTGAGCGTGTCGATCCGCTCGTAGAGCGCCTTGGTGTTGGAGGTCAGGCGGACCAGCTCGTCCGGACAGGCGGCATTGGGGCCGCTCGTCGTCGGGCCGGCTTCCTCGATGCGGGCCGGATTGAGGCCGTTATATTTGAAAAGATTGTAGAAATTCTGCCATTCGCCCGACGGCGCGCGCCAGCCGATCGGCATCGTCCCGGTGTCGGAGAGATACGAGTTGACGTATTTCTTGCCGTTGTTCGTGATGTCGCCGGGCTCGTCCGGCCAGAAATACGGCACGAACAGCGTGTTCGGCGTGCCGGCGACCGGCGGGTCGTCGGTGACGTCGTAAGGCTCTGGACGCGCCTCGACGCAGCCCTTCCACTTCGTGCCCGGAATGCGGCCGAACAGGTCGTAATGGCTGATAACCTTGGGGTTTTTCAGCGCGCAGGGCGACCCGAACTGGAAGCCGTCCGGCAGCTGCGCCGAGAAGGGCAGGTAATCGGACGGCGTGCTCACCATCGTGCCCGAGAAAGGCGGACGGGTGTTCGGGGTGACGTCGGCATGGGCAGCCTTCACACCGAAGAGCTCCTGCGCGATGGCTGCGAAGAGGCCCAGCGCCGATGCGGCGTCGGCGCGGTCCGAACCGCGCGGCCCGGCCGGCGGCTTGGGCGCGGGCGCCGGCGGGTTGACGACGGGCGTCGGCTGCGGCTGGTTGCCGTTGCCGTTCCCGTTGTTTCCATTGCCGTTTCCGTTGTTGCCGCTATTGCCGTTGCCGTTGTTCCCGTTACCCGGATTGGCGGCGACCGGCGGGGTCGGCTTCTTGGTGCAATCGGTGAATTGCGAGATCTGCTGGTTCCGGAACCGGCGCATGTGCCAGTAGGACTCGCCGCGCGTGTCCACCATCGGCAGCGGCAGGTTCTGGACGCCGACATTGACCGACGCGTTGAACGGCACGATCGACATGCGGACCGTGTCGTTGTTGCTGCCGAAGCGGAAGACGATGTCCACGAACTTGCGGGCCGCCTTCTTCAGGTTGCCCATGTCGTTCTTCATCGAGCCGGTATTGTCGAGAACGAGCGCGATCTCGACCTCGGAATCGTTGATGCCGACATCGGCGCCGACCGCGACCTTGCTCGTGTTGAGGCCCAGAATGCCGGCAACGAGGTTCCGCTGGTCGGCTTCCGCGGTCACCCGGATGACGCCGGACCGCTCGGTGATCGACAGCCTGATATTGTTGACGTTCGGGTATCCCGCCATGTGGGCGTCGAAGACCTTGCGCGCCAGCTCGTCCCGCTTGGCCGGCCCCTGGGCGTTTTCCCGGCCCGCCGTCAGGGCGGCCGCGTCGACTGCCGCGATCATGTGGGAGCGGAGCGCCGCGCCCCGCGAGTAATCGACGGCGGCACCGGCAAGGCCCAGAACGGGCACCAGCGCCAGCGCGAACATCACGGCTGACGCGCCATTGCGATCCTGCGCGAAGCGCACGGAAACGGTCTTCAGATTGCTCACGACACCCACCTAATCCTTCAAGGATCCGGGGTGACCTTACGCGACACCGATTGCGGGACCTTTAAAGGGCCCGGCAAATTTTCCTCAAATCGACGCAAGAGCGGATTAACGCTTCCGGGCCGCGTCATGAAAGCCGCTTCCCTTGACCTGAAAGGCGCGATCGGGGCAAATCCCCTCGCCCGCGCAACGGAACCGCCATGGCCCGCGTCCTGCTCATCGACAACTACGATTCCTTCACCTGGAATCTCGTCCACCTCGTGGGCGGGCTGGGTGTGGACGTCGAGGTCCGTCGCAACGACGCCATCACGGTCGACGAGGTGATAGCCGCCGCGCCCGACGCGATCCTGCTGTCGCCCGGGCCGTGCACGCCCAATGAGGCCGGCATCTGCCTCGACCTCGTGCGCCGCGCCGGACCGACGATCCCGACCTTCGGCGTGTGCCTGGGCCTGCAGACGATCGGCCAGAGCTATGGCGGAGACGTGGTGCGGGCCCCGCTGCCCATGCACGGCAAGGTCTCGCAGGTCGGCCATAATGGCCGCGGCCTGTTCCGGGGCGTCAATGGACCGTTCGCGGCGACGCGCTACCACTCGCTGGTCATCGACCGCAAATCCTGTCCGCCGCTTCTGGAGATCTCGGCCGAGACCGATGACGGCCTCATCATGGCGGCCTCGCATCGGGAGCATCCGGTCCACGGCGTGCAGTTCCACCCCGAGAGCATCAAGTCCGAGCACGGAGCGACGATCCTGCGCAATTTCCTCGACATGGCCGGGGAATGGAACGCCCGCCGGGCGGCAGCCTGAGCCATCGCGGGATGGACGCGTTCAAGCCCTTCCTGGTCACGCTCTCCTCGGGCGCGGCGCTGAGCCGCGAGCAGGCCCGCGAGGCGTTCGATACGTTGCTCTCGGGCGAGGTCACCCCGGCCCAGGCGGGCGCGTTCCTCATGGGACTGCGCGTGCGCGGCGAGACGATCGAGGAGATCTCCGGCGCCATCGACGCCCTCCGGGCGCGGATGCTGCGCGTGGAGGCCCCCGAGGGTGCCGTCGATATCGTCGGCACTGGCGGCGACCATTCCGGTTCCTACAACGTCTCGACGCTCGCTGGCATCCTGACGGCGGCCTGCGGGGTTCCCGTCGCGAAGCACGGTAACCGCGCGGCGACGTCCCTGTCCGGCGCAGCGGATGTGCTGACCGCGCTCGGCGTCAAGGTTGGCATTGCCCCCGAGACGATCTCGGCCTGCATCCGCGAGGCGGGCATCGGCTTCATGTTCGCGCCCGCCCATCACGCCTCCATGCGGCACGTGGCGCCGGTCCGGGTGGAGATCGGCACGCGCACGATCTTCAACATGATCGGCCCGCTGACCAACCCCGCCGGCGTGCGCCGACAGGTCGTCGGCCTGTTCTCGGCGCAGTGGATCGATCCCGTCGCCGAGGTGCTGAAGGCCCTCGGCAGCGCCCGGGCCTGGGTCGTCCACGGTGCGGACGGCCTGGACGAATTGTCCACCACCGGCCCGAGCCAGGTGGCGGAACTGCGCGACGGCACGATCCGCCGCTTCACGGTGGAACCCGCGGAAGCCGGTCTCCCGACGGCGACGCTCGCCGACATCAAGGGCGGCGATGCGGTACATAATGCGGGCGCCCTGCGCACCGTTCTCGGCGGCGCGCACACCGCCTATCGTGACATCGCGGTCCTCAATGCGGCGGCCGCCCTGGTCGTCGCCGACCGGGCGGGCAGCCTCAAGGACGGCGCCGAGCAGGCGCAAGCCGCCATTGCCGACGGGCGGGCTGCAGCCGTGCTGGATCGGCTGATCGCCGTCTCGAACCGATGAGGAGCCGCCTGTGAGCGATATCCTGACCCGCATCGGCGAGTACAAGAGGCGCGAGATCGCGGCCGCCAAGGCGGCCGTTCCGCAGGCCGAAATCGCGCGGCGCGCCGCCGCCCAGCCGGCGCCGCGAGGCTTTCTGGCCGCTATCGAGCGCAAGCTTGTCGCCGGCGAGACGGCACTCATCGCGGAGATCAAGAAAGCCAGTCCGTCCAAGGGGCTGATCAGGGCCGACTTCGATCCGCCTGCCCTCGCCAGAGCCTATGAGGCCGGCGGCGCTGCCTGCTTGTCGGTCCTGACCGATACGCCGTCGTTCCAGGGGCGGCCGGAATTCCTGGCGGCGGCGCGAGATGCCTGCGCGCTGCCGGCCTTGCGCAAGGATTTCCTCTACGATCCGTATCAGGTGTTCGAAGCCAGAGCCTGGGGCGCCGATTGCATCCTGATCATCATGGCGTCCGTCACCGACGACGAGGCCAAGGCGCTGGACGCCGCGGCGCGCGACCTCGGCATGGACGTCCTCGTCGAAGTGCACGACGAGGTCGAGCTGGACCGGGCGCTGGTCCTGCCCTCCCGGCTCATCGGGATCAACAACCGGGACCTCAAGACCTTCGAGGTGTCGCTCTCCGTTTCGGAGCGGCTGGCACCGCGCATTCCGGCGGACCGGATCGTCGTGGGCGAGAGCGGCATCTTCACGCCTGCGGATGTCGGCCGCCTTGCCGGCTGCAACATCCGCACGCTGCTGGTGGGTGAAAGCCTGATGCGTCAGGCGGACGTCACCGCTGCGACCCGCGCGCTGCTCGCCCGCCGGCGTTCCGCGGCCTGATGGCGAAGCTCACCCATATCGACGCCAGCGGCGCGGCCGACATGGTGGATGTCGGCGACAAGGCGATCACGGATCGGCTGGCGGTGGCGCAGGGCCAGGTGGTAATGGCGGCGCAGACGCTGCGCCTCATTCGTGCCGGCGACGCCAAGAAGGGCGACGTGATCGGCACGGCGCGCCTTGCCGGCATCATGGCCGCCAAGCGGACGGCCGACCTTATCCCGCTCTGCCATCCGCTTCCGCTCTCGAGCGTGAAGATCGAGGCCGAGCTGGATGACGATCTGCCGGGGGTGCGCTTCACGGCGCGGGTCCGCGTCACCGGCCGCACGGGCGTCGAGATGGAGGCGCTGACGGCGGTGAGCGTGGCGTGCCTGACTGTCTACGACATGGTGAAGGCGGCGGACCGGGCGATGCGGATCGAAGCCATCCGCCTGCTGGAAAAGAGTGGCGGCGCCTCGGGCGACTGGCGGGCGGACCCGTGAGCGCGCCGTCCTCGGCGGGGCTCCTGTCCGTCGCGGATGCGCTCAAGGCGGTCCTGGCGGCAGGGCGGCGGACCGGGCAGGAGACGGTGTCGCTGGACGCGGCTTTCGGGCGGACGCTGTCCGCGGACCTGACGGCGCTGCGCACGCAGCCGCCCTTCCCTGCCTCCGCGATGGACGGCTACGCCGTTGTCTCGGACGACACGCAGGACCCTTCGCGGGTGCTCGTGGTGATCGGCGAGAGCGCCGCCGGCCGCCGTTTTGCCGGCGCGGTGAGGCCTGGACAGGCCGTCCGCATCTTCACCGGCGCGCCGGTGCCCGACGGGGCGGATGCCATCCTCATCCAGGAAAACGCCGTACGAGAGGGCGACACGGTTCGCGCGACCGTTCCCGTGGCGGCCGGCTGGTCGATCCGTCGGGCAGGACTGGATTTCGCGGCAGGCCAGGTGCTGCTGCCTGCCGGCCGGCGCCTCGACGGGTTCGATCTCGCGCTCGCGGGTGCCATGGGCCACGCTGCGGTGTCGGTCGCCCGCGCACCCCTCGTCGCAATCCTGGCTACCGGCGACGAACTCGTGCCGCCTGGCACTGCACCCGGTCCTGACCAGATCGTCGCGTCCAACTCGATCCTGGTCGCGGGTGTGGCGCGGGATGCGGGGGCGCGGGTGCTCGACCTCGGCATCGCGGCCGACCATGCCCCCACAATCGCGCAGCGCATGCGGCAGGCGCGGGACGCCGGCGCCGACGTGATCGTCACGCTCGGCGGTGCTTCGGTCGGCGATCACGACCTCGTCAGGGACGCGCTGAACGCTCTGGGTTTCGAACTGGGCTTCTGGCGGATCGCGATGCGGCCGGGCAAGCCGCTCATTCACGGACGCTGGGGCGGCATCGCGGTGCTCGGCCTGCCCGGCAATCCGGTCTCCTCGGCGGTCTGTGCGCTGCTGTTCCTGGCCCCGCTCCTGCGCGCCATGCAGGGCGATCCCGATGCCGGTGCCGACCGGAGCGAGGAGGCAGAACTCGGCGCCGACCTCCCCGCGAACGGCGACCGCGAGGACTTCGTTCGCGCCGCGCTGACCCTGAGCCGGACGGGCCTGCCGGTCGCGACGCCGCATCCCGTACAGGACAGCGCGATGCTGTCCACGCTGTCAGCCTCCCGCGCCCTGATCGTGCGCCCGGCGGGCGAAGCGGCGCGCAGGGCGGGAGAAACCTGCCGGATCCTGCGCATTCGCTGAAATCCGTTGCGGAACGCAACGCGAACAGATAGCGTGTTCGTGGTTTGTTTCAGATTCGGGCGGAGGGCCCCCATTCATGCTGACGCGCAAGCAGCACGAGCTTCTGCGGTTCATCAATGACCGCCTGGCGCAGACGGGCGTGCCGCCGTCCTTCGACGAGATGAAGGACGCGCTCGACCTCAGGTCCAAGTCCGGGATTCACCGGCTGATCATGGCGCTGGAGGAGCGCGGCTTCATCCGTCGTCTGCCCAACAGGGCGCGGGCCATCGAGGTCATCCGGGTGCCGGAGCTCGCGCCAAAACCTCAGCCGCAGCGGGGCCGTTTCAGCCCGAGTGTCGTCGAGGGAGGGCTTGCGGGCCGCGCAGTGCAGCCGCCGGCCGCCGTGGCGCGCGACGATCGCGGCACCATCGCCATTCCTGTCATGGGGCGGATCGCGGCCGGTACGCCGATTTCGGCTATCCAGGACGTGAGCCATACCGTCACCATGCCGGCGGACATGCTCGTGGGCGGCGAGCATTACGCGTTGGAGGTCCGCGGCGACTCGATGGTGGAAGCGGGTATCCTGGATGGCGATACGGTCGTCATCCGCCGGCAGGACGTGGCCAATACCGGCGACATCATCGTCGCCCTGATCGACGAGGAGGAGGCGACGCTGAAGCGGTTGCGCAAGCGCGGCTCGTCCATCGCGCTCGAAGCGGCCAATCCAGCCTATGAGACGCGGGTTCTCGGCCCCGATCGGGTCAAGATTCAGGGACGGCTCGTGGGGCTCGTGCGACGTTATTGAGGGTCTGGCTCGGCCGCGTCGGTCTCCGGATCGGCGGGCAGGCGGCGCGATGCGCGTGAGGTGGGCTGCGCTGCCGGCGCCTCGGGCGCGCGACGTGCCCATGGACGGGCGGCGCTGTTGTCCCTGGCGCCTTCAAGCCGGAACCGACCCGCTGCTTCGTGGACGGCGACAGCCCCCGTGCGGGCAAGGCTGTCTCTCGTAATCAGCAAGGCCTGCGGGCAGGTACCCGGCGCCCTGCCCCGCACGACAATGATGGCGGCACGCCCGCAATCGTCCTGGAGCGCCCCCGGATCTGTCAGGAAAGACGCCGCCCGGCCGTCGGGCAGGCGCACGACGCAGCCTTTGGGATCGCATCGCGCGGCGGACGTCAGGCTGTCGTCGTCGGCCAGCCGCTCGTCTCCGTCCGCGGCCAGCCATTGCGCTTTCACGAAAGCCGACGGCCGGCCGACCATGACGAGCCTTCCGTCGATCCCGCGGATCGCGGCGCCGGCCGCGTCGCGGTCGACCAGGACCAGCGGCCTTTCGGGACGCGCGGCCGCGCCCAGGCCGAGGGCGAGCGGCAGGATCGCAAGCCATCTCAGCCGCGTGGTCAGCAGCGTTGCGATGAGCAGCGCCAAGGCCAGCAGGGCCAGCGCACCGGCCCCGAAGGCAGGGATGACGGCCCTCGCGCCGGGCCAGCCCTCGATCGCGCCCGCGATCGACAGGACGATCGCCACGCCCTGCCCCATCAGCCACCAGACAGGCGTATCCAGACCGAGCGGATGGAGGAGCGTGCCCGCGACGGCGCAGGGCATGACGATGAGAGACACGAAGGGAAGCGCCAGCGCATTTCCTGCCAGCCCGAACGGATTGACCGTCTGGAAGTGGAACAGCCCGAACGGCGCCGTGGCGACAGTGGCAAGGATCGTGGTGACGATGAGCGCAGCAGCGCCAGCCTTCAGGCTGCGCCAGGCGCGCCCGACAATTCCGAACGAGGGCGGGCCGTCGGCCTCGCGGGCCTGGAGATAGGCCGAGCCGAAGGCCACGAGGGCCGCGACCGCTCCGAACGACATCTGGAAGCTCGGACCGAGCACGGTCTCCGGCTCGCGCGCCATCACGACAAGCGCCGCGAGGGCCAGGTTGCGCATCGAAAGCGCCGGCCGGTCCACGAGGATGGCGCCCAGCATGACGAGCGTCATGATCAGTGATCGTTCGGTCGCGACGTCACTGCCGGAAAAAATGCAATAGGCCGTGGCGGCCGCCATGGCGCCGAGTGCCGCGATCTTCTTGACGGGCCAGGCGAGCGCCAGCGTCGCGGACAGCGCGAGAAGCGCCCGCAGGGTCCAGAACACGGCGCCTGCGGCCAGCACCATATGCAGACCGGAAATCGACACGATGTGATAGATGCCGGCCGCCCGCAGGGCGTCGTTGGTGTCTTCGTCGATGAGGCCCCGTTTGCCGGTGACCAAGGCTGCCGCGACGGCACCCGCCTGGCCGCCGAACGTCCCGGCAATGCGATCAGTCAGGGCATTGCGGCCCCGGTCGATCGCCGCCGCGAGCGCGAGGCTGGCCGGAATCGGGCGCGGCGGGTCCAGCGTCTCGATGCGTCCGGACACGGACCCGACCGCGCCGATACCGCGGAAATAGGACTCGCGTGCGAAGTCGTATCCGCCCGGCCGAGCCGGCTCCGGCGGCGGCAGGAGCCGGGCGGTCATGCGAACGAACTGCCCAGGAGCCGCCGCGACGTCGCGCGTCGTCACCCTAATGCGGATCGGACGCTTATCCGCCGGAAGATCGGCCATGGTCTCCACCGCGAGAAGCAGCCGCTGGCCCTCGCCGCGCCGTTCGACAGCTTCGACGAAGCCCGTGACCGGAACGATGCGAAGCCGGTCGAGGGTCGGCGCCGCGACGTCGGCCGTGCGGACCGCCGCGGCGGTGAAGCCGGCGAACAGGGCCGCTGAACCCGCCAGGACCGCGAAGCGCCATGGGCCATGCCGCGCAAGGAAAGCCAGTCCAGCGAAGAGGATGGCAAGCATCGCGGCATAGGCCGCGGATGGCTCCGTATCCGCGGCGAAATAGGCGCAGATGCCGATGCCGAAGGCGACCGGGAGCCAGAGGAACGGCGTCCGCCGCTCGATCTCCCGCAGGGCATCCGCCGCGATGGCGGCACGAAACGCTCGCAGGGCTTCCGCCACGCCGAGGGGCGCCGCCCGCCCGCCCGGCGCCGGCCAGACGGCGGCCATGACCCGGCCCCGAAGCCCCCCATGCGACATGCGCGTCGCCGCCTTCTATTTCCCCGCCGGACCATGCTACAGAGCCGCTCCCCGGATTGGAAAGCGGCCATTCCGGCGCCCGTTGCCTCCCGCCAGCACCGAATGCCATGAGCCGTCCCGTCGTCACCCGTTTCGCGCCCTCGCCCACCGGCTTCCTGCATATCGGGGGCGGGCGCACGGCTTTGTTCAACTGGCTCTATGCGCGGCGCCAGGGCGGCACGATGCTGCTGCGGATCGAGGACACCGACCGCGAGCGCTCCACGGAGCCGGCCATCCAGGCGATCCTGGACGGCCTGCGCTGGCTCGGCCTCGATTGGGACGGCGACGTCGTCTACCAGTTCGCCCGCGCCGAGCGGCACCGCGAGATCGCCGAAAGCCTCCTGAAGACCGGCGGCGCCTATCACTGCTACGCGACGCCTCAGGAGCTGGAAGAGATGCGCGAGACGGCCCGCAAGGAGGGCCGGCCGCTGCGCTATGACGGCCGCTGGCGCGACCGCGACCCGTCGGAGGCCCCCGAGGGCGTCAAGCCCGTCATCCGTCTGCGCGCGCCGCAGGAGGGAGAGACCGTGGTCGAGGACCACGTCCAGGGCCGTGTCGTCTGGCAGAACAAGGACCTGGACGACCTCGTCCTCCTGCGCTCGGACGGCACGCCGACCTACATGCTGGCCGTCGTCGTCGACGATCACGATATGGGCGTCACCCACGTCATCCGCGGCGACGACCATCTGACCAACGCGGCGCGGCAGACGCAGATCTATCGCGCGCTCGGTTGGGACGTGCCCGAATGGGCGCATCTTCCGCTGATCCACGGTCCGGACGGGGCGAAGCTGTCGAAGCGGCACGGGGCGCTCGGCGTCGATGCCTACAGGACGATGGGCTACCTGCCGCTCGCCCTGCGCAACTATCTCGTGCGCCTGGGCTGGAGCCATGGTGACCAAGAAATCTTCTCCACCGACGAGATGATCGCCGCCTTCGGGCTGGAAAGCATCGGTCGGTCCCCTGCCCGGTTCGACTTCGCGAAGCTGGAGAACCTCAACGGGCATTACATGCGCGGATCCTCCACGGCCGAGATCATGGCGGCCTTGGACGAGGTTCTTCCCGAGCTCGGACCGCCGCGCGGCCTTGCCGTGCCGATGCCGGCGGATGTCCGCGCCCGGCTCGAGGCGGCCATGCCGGGCCTGCAGGAGCGGGCCAAGACCCTCGTGGAGCTCCTGGACAGCGCCTATTACCTATACGCCTCGCGTCCGCTGGCGCTCGACGAGAAGGCGACCGCGCTTGTCGGCGGCGACGCGGCGGACAAGCTGCGGGCCGCGCGGGCCGCTCTGGAGAGCCTCTCCGACTGGACCGCCGAGGCGGCGGAAGGCGCCATCCGGGCGGCTGCCGAAGCCGCCGGCGTCAAGCTCGGGCAGATGGCCCAGCCGCTGCGAGCGGCGCTGACCGGGCGGGCGACGTCACCGCCGATCTTCGATGTGATGGCGGTCCTCGGACGCGCGGAAACGCTGGCGCGGATCGACGACCGGATCGCCCGCTGATCCCGCCCTTCGTAGGGGCGTTCGCCATGCGCTGTCGTCTTGCCGGACCCCGGGGAATGGGCTAGGCAAGCGCGACACGTCTAACCGAGATCTGACGCCGTTTTTCCGCCCCGCGCCTGCGCCTCGGCGGACCGTCGGGCATCGTCGATCTCCAGCCAAAAAAAGGGATCGGGTCATGGATGCAAAGACTGGCACGACCGGCAGCTTCAGCGTCGACGGCAAGGCCGTCGACATGCCGGTGAAGGATGGCTCGATCGGCCCGCAGGTCGTGGATATCTCCAAGCTCTATGCGCAGACGGGGATGTTCACCTACGACCCCGGCTTCACGTCCACGGCCGCCTGCGAGTCGAAGATCACCTATATCGACGGGGACGAGGGCATCCTGCTCTATCGCGGCTATCCGATCGAGCAACTGGCCGAGCAGGGCGACTTCCTGGAGACCTGCTACCTGCTTCTGTACGGCGAGCTTCCGACCGCCGCGCAGAAGGCCGATTTCGATTACCGCGTCACCCGCCACACGATGGTGCACGACCAGATGCACCGCTTCTTCCAGGGCTTCCGCCGCGACGCCCATCCCATGGCGGTCATGGTGGCTTCGGTCGGCGCCCTCTCGGCGTTCTACCACGACTCCACGGACATTTCCGATCCGCAGCAGCGCATGATCGCGTCGATGCGCATGATCGCGAAGATGCCGACGCTGGCGGCGATGGCCTACAAATACTCCATCGGCCAGCCCTTCGTGTATCCGAAGAACGACCTCGACTACACCGCGAACTTCCTGCGCATGTGCTTCGCCGTGCCGTGCGAGGAATACAAGGTGAACCCGGTTCTCGCCCGTGCGCTCGACCGGATCTTCATTCTCCATGCCGACCACGAGCAGAACGCCTCGACCTCGACGGTTCGGCTCGCCGGCTCCTCGGGCGCCAACCCCTTCGCCTGCATCGCTGCCGGCATAGCCTGCCTGTGGGGCCCGGCCCATGGCGGCGCCAACGAGGCGGCGCTGAAGATGCTGGAGGAGATCGGCAGCCCCGAGCGCATCCCGCAATTCATTGCCCGCGCGAAGGATAAGAACGATCCGTTCCGCCTCATGGGCTTCGGCCACCGGGTCTACAAGAACTACGACCCGCGCGCGAAGATCATGCAGAAGACCACGCACGACGTGCTGGCCGAGCTCGGGATCAAGGACGATCCGCTCCTCGACGTCGCGCTGGAGCTGGAGCGGATCGCGCTGTCGGACGAGTATTTCATCGAGAAGAAGCTCTATCCGAACATCGACTTCTATTCGGGCATCACGCTCAAGGCGATGGGCTTCCCCACCTCCATGTTCACCGTGCTGTTCGCGCTGGCCCGCACGGTCGGCTGGATTGCCCAATGGAAGGAGATGATCGAGGATCCGAGCCAGAAGATCGGCCGTCCGCGCCAGCTCTACACGGGCGAACCCCGCCGCGACTATATCCCGGTGGCGCAGCGCCGAGCCTGATCGGCCATCGCGCCGCGGACATGACAAAGGGGGCCCCGCGGCCCCCTTTTCTTTTGCCGAGCTAGTCCTCCTGCGGTCTCGACCGCAGGGAGGCCGTCTCGATCACGATCCGCGCCGCTCGCGCGCTCGGGGTATCGTCCGGGATCGTCATCACCTCGTCGAGGCGTCGAAAGGTTGCCAGCTGTGCCGCGCGCTCAGGCGTCTCGCGCAGGAGCGGCAGCAGTGCTTCGGCGAGCTTCTCCGGTGTGCAATCCCATTGCAGACGCTCGGGTATCGCCTTCTCTCCAAGGATGAGGTTCGGCAGCACGACGGTGTCCACTGTAATGAGGTGGCGCAGCTGCTCCTCGAGCTTGGAAACCTTGTATGCCACCACCATCGGGACGGCGGACAGGGCAAGTTCCAGCGTGACTGTGCCTGATGCCGCGAGCGCCGCATGGGCGTGCCGGAACGCCTGCAACTTGGCCGCCTCGCCCTCAACGATGGTGGCCGGCACCGGCCAGGTTGCCACGGCCTTCTCGATCATCGGGACCAGATGAGGCACCGCCGGAACCAAGACCTCGACCTGGCCCGGCAGCGCCCTTTCGATCAGTTCGAGCGTCTGGCCGAACGGCTCCAGCAGGCGGCCAGCTTCGGAGCGGCGGCTGCCCGGCAACACGAGGAGGCGAAGCGGTCCCTCTCCCAGGGCCGGTCGCTCGCCGGCACGCGGGCGCAGTTCGTCCAGCCGTTCGATCAGGGGATGACCGACATAGGTGCAGGCAGGGCCACCGAGGCGCCGGTGAGCCTCCGGCTCGAAGGGCAGCAGGGCGAGGACATGGTCGATATAGGCCGCCATCTTGCGGGCCCGGCCCGGACGCCAGGCCCAGACGGAGGGGCTGACATAATCGACGACCGGGAGCCATGGCAGGAACGCCCGTGTTCGCTTCGCCACCTGGTGCGTGAAGTCCGGGCTGTCGATGATGACGAGGACGTCGGGGCGCGCCGCCACGACGGCGTCGACGGTGCGCCAGACTCGATTGACGATGGTTGGCAGGCGCGCCAGCACGGGCAGCACGCCCATGACGGCAATATCGTCGAGCGGGAAGATGCTGGCGAGGCCCTGCTCCGCCATGCGCCGGCCGCCCAGCCCCTCGACCACCAGCCTGTCGCCGAGCCGCGTGCGCAAGGCTGCCAGCAGCTTGCCGCCGAGCTGGTCGCCTGATTCCTCGCCGGCGACGACGAAGACCTTGAGGGTGCCCTGTTGCTGCGCGGTCATGGCGGGGTGACCGTCCAAGGCGCGACGCCGACCAGGAAGATGCCCGCCTTGTCGGCGGCCGTGATGGTGGCACGCCTGTCGAGGACAAGCGTCTGTCCGGCGGCAACCGCGATGCCCGACAGGCCCGCCGAGGCGGCCATGGCAACGGTGCGCGGCCCTATGGCGGGCAGGTCCAGGCGCAGGTCCTGGCCGATCTTGGGCATCTTGACGAGGACGCCGCCCCGCTCCGGCTGGCGGAAGAGCGAGCGGCGGCCGATGGAACGCACCCGCTTCAGCATGCGGTCCGTGCCCTCCGGACCTTCGACGGCGATGACGCGGCGACCGCGCACGACCACCGCCTGGCCGACGTCGAAGGGCGACAGGGCCGCGAGCGTCCGCCGTCCGGTCTCGATGGCGTCGGCGGCGTCGCGGCCGATTTCGACCGCACCGATGCGGCCCGGCGTGGCGCAGAGCTGCGGCGCCAGCTCCGCCGAGCCGAGGACCGCATAGCCCTTGCCTTCAAGATAGGCCGTCACGCCGCGCAGCAGCCCGTCGTCGCCCTGCTCCAGTAGCGGCTTGAGCACGACGGCAAGTTCCGCGCGGTTGCGCAGGGCGGCGAACACGCCAAGCGCCACCGTGCCCGAAGGGCGGCTGACGGTGCCCGCCAGGACCACGGCCGTGCATTGCAGCCGGTCCAGCGCATCGAGCAGGCCCTTGACGTCCACGATGTCGATGATTGCCGACGCGGCGGCGCGGGTCGGGCGGTCGGCGAAGCCACGGATGGCGATGATCGCCGTTTCGCGCCCCCCCTGCCTCACCGCTTCGGCCAGTTCCAGCGGCAGGGTGCCGCCGCCGGCGAGAATAGCCAGTCGGCCGGCCGCCGCCGAATCCATGGATCAGGCCTCGCGGGAATCGCGCGGCGTACAGATGGCGCGGTCGCCGCCGGCGCGGATGAAGTCCAAGATCTCGTGGACGATGGGCACGGAAGCAAATTCCGACGCTACGTCCTCGACGCGTTCCTTCAGCGTGCCCTCCTCGGCAAATAGCAGCCGATAGGCGCGGCGCAGCGTATGGATATCCTCGCGGGAGAAGCCGCGCCGGCGCAGGCCGATAATGTTGAGGCCGGCCAGATGCGCACGGTTGCCCAGCGCCATCCCGTAGGGGATGAGATCGTTCTCCAGTCCGGACATTCCGCCGACGAAGGCGTGCGATCCGACGCGGGCAAACTGGATGACGGCCGCGCCGCCACCGACGATGACATGGTCTCCCATGGTCACGTGTCCGGCGATCATCGCGTTGTTCGACAGGATGATGCCGCTGCCCAGCCGGCTGTCGTGCCCGACATGGGAATTGGCGAGGAAAGCGCAACGGTCGCCGATGACCGTCTCCATGCCCCCGCCCTCGGTGCCGGGGTTGATCGTGACGCCTTCACGGAAGGTGCAGTCGGAGCCGATCGTCAGGGTCGACGGCTCGCCATGATATTTCAGGTCCTGTGGCTGGTGGCCGATCGACGCGAACGGAAAGATGCGGGTACGGGCGCCGATCGTGGTTCGGCCAGCCACCACGGCATGGCTGACGAGCTCGCAGCCATCGCCCAGCGTCACCTGCGAGCCGACGATGCAATACGGACCGATGCGGACGCCTTCGCCGAGCGTGGCGCCGTCTTCGATGATGGCAGTGGGGTGGACGAGGCCGGCCATCAGTCTTCGACCACGAGCATGGCGCTGACTTCGGCCTCGGCGACGAGCGTCCCGTTCACCTTGGCCTCGCCCTTGAACCACCACATGGTGCGGCGCTGGGCGATCTTCGTCATGTGATATTCGACCGTATCGCCCGGCACGACCGGCTTGCGGAACTTCGCCTTGTCGATGGTCATGAAATAGACCTCCTTGGGCCGCTTGCGGTCGGCCAGCTTGGAGGCGACGCAGATGGCGCCTGCGGTCTGTGCCATGCCCTCGATGATCAAGACCCCCGGAAAGAGCGGGCGCGTGGGGAAATGGCCCGTGAATTGCGGCTCGTTGATCGTGACGTTCTTGATGCCGATGCAGGACTCGTCGCCGCGGATGTCCACGATCTTGTCGATGAGAAGGAACGGATATCTGTGAGGCAGATAGTCCATGATCTTCATGATATCGGCCGTTTCCAGCCGCACGGTCTCGCCGCTCATTCGCCCTCTCCCCGTTCCTTCGCGCGCCCCTCTGCGGAGGCGTCGTCCCGCGCCGCCAGCCGGGACAACGTCATCAGTTCGCGGAACCATTCGCGCACCGGCTTGGCCGGCGATCCGCCCCAGCGCGCCCCGGCCGGAACATCGCCCGCGATATTGCTCGTGGCCGCGATCTGAGCCCCCGCGCCGACGGTGAGGTGGCCCGCCGATCCGACCTTGCCGCCCAGCGCGACGAAGTCCTCCAATGTCGTGCTTCCGGCGAGCCCGACCTGCGAGACGATCACGCAATGGCGCCCGATGACCACGTTGTGGCCGATCTGCACCTGGTTGTCGATCTTGGTCCCCTCGCCGATCACCGTATCGCGGCTCGCGCCCCGGTCGATCGTGGTATTCGCGCCGATTTCCACGTCGTCCTGGATGATGACGCGGCCGATTTGAGGGACCTTGAGGTGACCACGCGGGCTCATCGCGAAGCCGAACCCGTCCTGGCCGATCTGGACGCCGGGATGGATGATCACGCGGTTCCCGATCAGGGCGCATTGGATCGTGGCATTTGGCGCCACCGAACAGTCCCGCCCGATCCGGACATGGGGGCCTATCACCGCATTGGCCCCGATGATCGTTCCCGAGCCGATTTCAGCATGGGGCCCGATCACCGCGCCCGGGTCGACAGTCACGCCCTGCTCGAGGCGGGCCGTTGGATGGATCGTCGAGCCGGGAGCGATGCCCTGGCTGCCGAAGACGGGACCTGGGCGCATCGCGCCGGGATGCAGGACAGCCAGGACCTGCGCGAAGACGCGATAAGGCTCGTTGCACACAAGGGCATGGACGCTGGCCGGCACCTTGGCCGCGAAGCGCCGCGACACGAGGCACGCCCGGGCCTGCGTCAGGCCAAGCGCTTCCCCGTATTTGGGGTTGTCCATGTAAGCCAGATCATCCGGCCCAGCCAGCTCGAGAGACGCGACCCCGCGGATTGGCTCGTCGCCCGAAGCACCGTCTGGCACCGGAATGCCAGCGAGCGCGCAGACGCGTTCAAGCGTCAGCGCGCCCGACGAGGGAAAGAAGACCGGATCGCTCATGACCAGCGGACCGTGCCGGGTGCGGCGGACGGGCCGCGCCCGGTGCCTTAGAACCGGGTGCCGCCGGAGAAGCGGAACGCCTGCGTGCGGTCGCCATCACCCTTCGACAGCGCGATCGCGTAGTCGAAGCGGATCGGGCCGAGCGGCGAGGACCAGAGCAGCGAAGCGCCGACCGAAGAACGGATCGACCGGTCGTCGCGGACGACGACGCATTCGGGCTGGACCGTTGGCCGGGCGCAATCGAACACGCCGTTCCGGTTCACGTCGAAGGCACGCTGGCCCTCGAAGCCGAAGAGCGTGCCGGCGTCGGCGAAGACCGCCGCCTTCATGCCCAGTTCCTTCGGCAGGCCGAAGATCGGGAACTGGACCTCGAGCGAGCCGCCGAAATAGGTCGTACCGCCTAGGGCGTTGGAGCTCGGATCCGCACTGATGTCGCGCGGGCCGATGCCGGACGGCGCGAAGCCGCGGACCAGCGACGGGCCGAGGAAGAAGTGGTCCACGATCTTCAGGTCGTTGCCGCCGAACCCGACGACGTGACCGCCCTGGATGCGCGCGATACCCACGAAGTCCTCGAAGAACTCGCGGAAGTAACGCACGTCACCGGTGACGCGCAGGTAGCGGGAATCGCCGCCCAGGCCCGCGACGTCGGGCTTCAGTTCGGCGTACCAGCCGTTGCGCGGCTCCACGTTGGAGTCGAGCGTGTTGTAGGTGAAGGTCAGGCCGACGAGCGAGGTGATCGTCTTGCCGGCTGCTTCCTTCAGCGCCACCGAAGCTTCGCCGTCATAGGCGCAGTTCGGATAGAGCGCCGTGCCGTCGGCGTTCAGGGCCGTATAGCCCGGCAGCGGCAGAGAGCAGTCATTATACGGCTTCTTGTAGTCGTTCGGGATCTTGAGGTCCTGCTGGAACAGCGAGTACCGGCCCGTGACCGAGAATTCCTCGGTGATCGGCAGCGTCGCGCGAATGGTGCCGCCGGTCTGCCGGTTCTCATACCGGGAATACTTGGTGTTGTCGGTGTACTTCGAGAAGATATCGAAGCCCGCCGCGATGCGCTGGCCCAGGAAGTACGGCTCGGTGAACGAGAATTCCACGCCGCGCGAACGCTGGCCGGTCGAACCGGCGAGACGCACGAACTGACCACGGCCGAGGAAGTTGCTTTCCGAGACCGCCACTTCGCCGATGAAGCCGTCGGCGGTCGAATAGCCGCCGGCGATGGAGAACTGGCCGGTCGACTGATCCTCGACATCCACGTTGAGGACGACGCGGTCCGGCGCGGAGCCCGGCTCGGTCGTCATGCGGACCGTCTTGAAGAAGCGGGTGTTGTTCAGGCGCCGCTCGGCACGGTCCAGCAGCACCTTGTTGTAGGGGTCGCCTTCGCCGAGATCGAGCTCGCGGCGGATGACGTAGTCGCGCGTGCGGGTGTTGCCGCGGACGTTGATCCGCTCGATGTAGACGCGCGGGCCCTCTTCCACCACGTAGGTGATGCCGATCACGCGGCCGGCCGGATCGCGCTGACCGACGGGGCGGACCTGTGCGAAGGCATAGCCGCGGCGGGCGACCTCGGTCGTGATGCCGACCAGCGACTTCTCAACCGCCTCGGCGTTATAGACGTCGCCGGAATCGCTGACGACGCGGCGCTGGAGCGCGGCATTATCGACATCGCGGATGCGCGATTCCACCGAGACCGGGCCGACCCGATACTGCTGGCCCTCGTCGACCGTAATCGTGATGATGTAGCCGCCCTGGGCGCTGTCGAAGACCGCTTCGTTGCTGACGATGCGGAAATCGGCATAGCCGTTCTTGAGGTAATAGCGGCGGATCAGCTCCAGGTCGGACGCGATGCGATCCGGATCGTAGATATCGGAATTCTTCAGCCAGCTGAGGAAGTTCGACTCCGTCGTCGTCATCAGGCGGCGGAGCCGATAGCCCGAAACCGCCTCGTTGCCGACGAAGTTGATCGACTTCACGCCCGTCTTGTCGCCTTCCACAATGGTGAAGACGACGTCGATCGTGCCGTTCGGCAGGTCGACGACGCGGTGGGTGACCTGGGCGTTGCCGCGGCCGGACCGGCGATAGAGCTCGAGGATGCGCTGGGCGTCCTGCTGCGCGATGGCGGGGCTGTAGGGCCCGCGCGCCTTCGTCTGCAACTCCGGAAGCAGCGTGTCCTTGTTGACCTTCTTGTTGCCCTCGACCGCGACCCGGTTGATGACGTTGTTCTCGACAACGTTGACGACCACGCTGCCGCCCTGGCGGGCGACGCGCACGGAGGAGAACAGGCCGGTGGCCATCAGGTCGCGGCGGGCCTGCTCAAGATTGCCGTCCGCGACATAGGCGCGGATCGTGGCGGCCTCGACGCGACGGTTGCCCTGCACGACGACCGACTGGGCCATGGCCGCGTAGCTGCCCGACAGGAGCAATGCGGCCGCCAGAGCCATCTTCGGAGTGGACGCAGACACGCTCGGGCCTTTGGTCACAAACTTCATCTCGGGTCGCCTGCTTCTTCTTTTTTGGAGCCGTCCCTCTCTGCACGATCCGATCGACCGGGGTCGTTCGGCCCGTGAGCGAGGGCGGAAGCAGCCTCTGGAGGCGGCCTTACGCTTCTACAAAGTTTCGGCTCGTTAGCAACCACCGAGGCGGGCCACATCCTGATTTTTTCGGGGCCCGTTGCCTTCAGGTCACGTCAAATCAAGGCTTTATTTACCCTAACGAATTATGCTCAGCCCCGCATTCCGAGCAGCGCGCCGAAATGGAGCACGTCGTTCCAGGTGGCGACGAGCATGAGCGTCACGACGAAGGCTAATCCGATCCGGAAGCCGAATTCCTGGGCCCGCTCGCTCAGGGGACGTCCCCTCGCCGCCTCGATGCCGTAGAAGAGCAGGTGACCGCCGTCCAGCAGCGGAATCGGCACGAGGTTGATGAGCCCGATCGACACCGACAGCAGCGCCGTCAGCGACAGCAGCGACTTGAAGCCGAAGCTCGCCATGTAGCCTGCCGCCTGGGCGATGCGCGGCACGCCGGATATCTGGTCGATCGATTCGCGGCCCGTGACGAGCTTGCCGAAATAGGCTCCGGTCCGCTCCACGATGAACCAGGTCTCGGCGACTCCGATGCGCAGCGACTGCAGCAGGCTGTACTCTTCGTGCCGCAGGGCCGCGGGATCCGTGGACGCCCGGATGCCCAGTTGCCCGATGCGCTGCACGCCGAGCTTCGTGGGAATTTCCTTGAGGTCCGGCACAGCTTCGACGCTGAGGTCCTGATCGGCCCGGCGGATGCGGAGCGTCAGGCGCTCGCCCGCATGGCTCATGACGGCGCGCTGGATGTCCGTGAAGGTGCGGGTCTCGGCCCCGTTGACTGCCAGGATCACGTCGCCGGCCTGAAGCCCGGCCCGCGAAGCGGCGCTGTTCTCCACGACCGCCTCGACGCGCGGGGCATGGACATAATAGCCGTAGAAATAGGCGGTGCCCGTGAAGATCGCGATGGCCAGCAGGAAGTTCGCGATCGGGCCCGCCGCCACGATCGCCGCGCGGCGAGCGACCGACTTCTCGTGGAAACTCTCGGCCTTCTCGTCCGGCGACATACGCCGGAGCTGGTCGACGTCCGGCACGCTCGCGCTGTTGAGATCGCCGGCGAACTTCACATAGCCGCCGAGCGGGATGGCGCTCAGGCGCCAGCGGGTGCCGTTCTTGGCTGTGTAGCCGAGTATCTCAGGCCCAAATCCAATGGAAAAGGACTTCACACCGACGCCGCAGAGGCGGCCGACAAGGTAGTGGCCCAGTTCGTGGATGAACACGACCACGGTCAGCACGAACAGGAACGGAATGAGGTAGTTCAGTCCGGAGCCCCAGAGCGCCGACAGGAAGCCTTCGAACACGCGCGATATCTCCACCGTTCCCGTCCCTTAAGTGGCAGTTGGGCCCGGCGGAAGCAAGGCACGCGTCGCCGCACGCGCCGCGGCATCCACCACCAGGGCCTCCTCGACGCCGGCCGGCGTGCCGTGACGGCCGGCCATCTGCTCGAGCGTCCGGGCGACGAGAGCCGGGATATCGCCGAACGGAATCGCCTTTGCAAGGAAAGCGGCGACGGCGACCTCGTTGGCTGCGTTGAGGATCGTCGGGGCCGCCCCGCCGGCCCGCAAGGCGTCGCGGGCCAATGCAAGGCATGGGAAACGCTCCGGATCGGGAGCCTCGAAGGTCAGCGTGCCGGCAGCGGCGAGATCCAGCCGCCGGTTGCCCGCGCTCGGCAGCCGGTCCGGCCAGGCGAGGCAGTGAAGCGTCGGAACGCGCATGTCCGGAGCCGCCAGCCCGGCTGCGACGGAACCGTCCGTGAAACAGACGAGGCCGTGAACGATGGACTGAGGATGGACAACGGCCTCCAGCCTGTCGGCGCCAAGCCCGAAAAGATGATGAGCCTCAATCAGTTCGAGACCCTTGTTCATCAGCGACGCCGAATCGGTGCTGATCTTCGCGCCCATGGACCAGGTCGGATGATTCAGGGCGTCCGCCGGGGTCGCCGCAGCGATGCGCCCCGCGTCCCACGTCCGGAACGGGCCGCCCGAGGCGGTCAGGATCATCTTCTCGACACTGTCGGCCGGCGCATCGCCAAGGGCCTGGAATAGGGCGTTGTGCTCGGAATCCAGCGGCAGGATCGTCGCGCCGACGGCGCGGGCGCGGGCCATGAAGGCTTCGCCGGCGCAGACGAGGCATTCCTTGTTCGCGAGCGCGATGTGCCGGCCCCGCTTCAGCGCGGCATAGGTCGGCGCCAGGCCTGCCGCCCCCGCGATTCCCGCCACGACGATGTCTGCCGGCTCCTCCACCGCGTCGAGCACGGCCGCCGGCCCGCCGCCGGTGCGGATGCCTGTGCCGGACAGGGCGATGGCGAGGTCCTGCGCGGCCGAGGCATCGGCGACCACCGCGAAGGAGGCGTTGAGCTCCCGGGCGATGCGGGCCAGCCCGGCGGCGTCGCGGTGCGCCACGACGCTGCCGACACGGAAATGCCGGCTCTGCTCCTTCAGCACCGCGCAGGCGGCCGATCCGACCGATCCCGTGGCACCCAGGACCGTAACGGTGCGCATGTCAGCCGGCCAGGCCATGCCGGAGCGCCAGCGCCGCCAGCACGATGAAGGCGACGGCACAGAAGGCGTCGAGGCGGTCCATGATGCCGCCATGGCCCGGGATGGTGGACCCGGAATCCTTGACGCCTGCCCGGCGCTTCAGCGCCGATTCGGCGAGGTCACCCGCCTGTCCGGCGATGGAGGCGGCGGCGGACAGGATCGCGAGCGCCGCCAGCGGCATCGGCTGCTGGCCGTAGCGTGCCGCGGCCCAGCCTACCGCGATGCCGGCGATCGTCGCCGCAATGAGCCCGCCGATGAAGCCGGACCAGGTCTTCTTCGGACTGACAGACGGCATGAGCTTGGGGCCGCCCAGCGCTCTGCCCGTGAAGAAGGCGGCGATGTCGGAAGTCCAGACGACGGCGAACATCCAGGCGATTCCGGCCATGCCGAGCGCCGGATCGTTGCGCACGATGATCACGGCCACCACGACGACGCCCGCATAGATGAGGCCGAGGACGCCCCAGCCGCGCTCGGCTCGCGGCCCCGGCAGGACGAGCTGTGCCAGGATGGCGGCCGCGCCGGCGATGACGGTCCAGCCGGGTGCGAACAGCAGGGCCGCGGCCACGGCCAGGATGCCCGCGATACCAGCGAGCATCCGGACCCGGCGGGCCGGCGCCGTCGTCATGGCGAGCCATTCCACCCAGATCCAGGCAGCGGCGGCCGCCCAGAACGCGGCGAAGACGAGTCCTCCGATCCAGAGCGTCGCGAGCGCGGCAGCAGCCATCACGAGCGCCGAGAGGACGCGCTTGGTGAGTTCAGACGGCTGGCGGCTCATGCGCCGGCACTCGCGGCGCCAAGGCCGCCATAGCGCCGCTCGCGATTACGGAAAGTCGCGATGGCTTCGGCGAGGGCGGCGCCGTCGAAGTCCGGCCAGAGGATCGGCATGAACAGGAATTCGGCGTAGGCCGCCTGCCAGAGCAGGAAATTCGACAGCCGCTCCTCGCCGGAGGTGCGGATGATGAGATCCGGGTCGGGGATGCCGGCGGTGCCGAGGCGGTCCGCCAGCGCATCCTCATCGATCGACGCCGGATCGAGCCGGCCGGCCGCGGCTTCCTGCGCCAGGGCACGGGCGGCGGCGGCGATCTCCGCACGCGCGCCGTAATTGAAGGCGACGACCAGCGTCAGCCCGAGATTGGCCGCAGTGCGGCTCTCCGCCTCGTCGAGCAGGTCGCGGATGTCCTGACTGAGGCCCTCGCGCTCCCCAATGATGCGCACGCGCACGCCCTGCTCTGAAAGGCTTGCGAGGTCGTTCCGCACGAACCGGCGCAGCAGGGAGAACAGCTCGGTGATCTCCGATTGCGGCCGCCGCCAGTTCTCGGACGAGAAGCTGTAGATCGTCAGGAAACGGACGCCCTGTTCGGCGGCGGCGCGGACGGTGCGCCGCAACGCCTCGACGCCGCGGCGATGGCCTTCCGCGCGGGGCAACCCGCGGCGCGCAGCCCATCGACCGTTGCCGTCCATGATGATGGCCACATGGACGGGGCCGGTCCCGCCCCCCAGCCCGGCTGCGGTTTCTTCCCTGATGCCGGGCGTGGCTGCGCTCACGGATGTGTCCTCAGACGTGCAGGATTTCTTTTTCCTTGGACGCCAGGTTCTGATCGATCTCGGCCACGTATTGGTCCGTCGCCTTCTGGACCTGATCGGCCAGGCGGGTCTGATCATCCTGGCTGATCTCGCCGTCCTTTTCCGCCTTCTTCAAGGCGTCGAGGCCATCGCGGCGCACATGGCGGACGGCGACACGCGCCTCTTCCGCGTATTTGTGCGCGACCTTGACCATCTCCTTGCGGCGCTGCTCGTTCATCTCGGGGATGCGCAGGCGGATGACCTGGCCTTCCGTCTGCGGATTGAGGCCGAGATCGGATTCACGGATCGCCTTCTCGACGGCCGCCGTCATGCCGCGGTCCCAGACCTGCACGGAGACGAGGCGCGGCTCGGGCACGGAGACGGTCGCCACCTGGTTGATCGGCATCAGCGCGCCGTAGGCATCGACCTGGATCGGGTCGAGCAGGTTTGCCGAGGCACGGCCAGTGCGCAGGCTCGCCAGGTCGTTCTTGAAGGAATTGACCGCGCCCTGCATGCGGCGCTTGACGTCGTTGAGGTCGGTGGCGCTCATGAACTGCCCCCTTGGATGGTTCTGTCTTGCTGGACAACCGCTTAAGCGCCCGGCGGCGCGGCATCAAGGCCTGACGAGCGTGGACCGCGCCGTGCCGGCCAGGATCGCGGCCACCGAGCTCGGCGCATGGACCGATCCGACGATGATGGGAAGGCGGCTTTCGCGGGCCAGGGCGAAGGCGGCAGTGTCCATCACCTTGAGGTCGCGTGCCAGGGCCTCGTCGTGGGTCAGCGTATCGAAGCGGTTCGCGGAGGGATTGCCCTTGGGGTCGGAATCGTAGACGCCGTCGACCTGCGTGGCCTTCAGGACCGCGTCGCAACCCAACTCCGCGGCACGCAGGACCGCTCCGGTATCGGTGGTGAAATACGGATTGCCGGTGCCGCCCGCGAGAAGAACGACGCGGCCCTTGCCGAGGTGGTGCAGGGCCGGCTGGCGGGCATAGGGCTCGCAGAGGCTCGGCATCGGCACAGCCGAGAGAGTCCGGGCCGACACGCCCTGGGCGTTGATGGCGCTTTCCAAGGCGAGCGCGTTCATGATCGTCGCCAGCATGCCCATGGAATCGGCGGTCGGACGATCGATCCATCCGGCGGCGGCGACGCGCGCGCCGCGGATGATGTTGCCGCCGCCCACCACGACCGCGATCTGAAAGCCGGACCGGCTGGCTTGGGCGAGATCAGCAGCGAGGCGCGTCAGCGTGTCGGGATCGAGCCAGTAGCCGTCTGGAGCGGCAAGGCCCTCGCCGGACAGTTTCACCAGGACGCGACGGAACCCATGGGACATCGTTGCGGCGCCTCCGGTCATGCGATCGGTCGTTTATACAAGATCGCGGCGGCGGTACGAGCCGCCGCCGCGAATGGCAGGATCAGGAATTGCCGCCAGCGGCAGCCGCGACCTCGGCCGCGAAGTCCGACTCGGCCTTCTCGATGCCCTCGCCCAGAGCGTAGCGCACGAAGCCCTTCAGGGCGACCGGCGCGCCGGCCTTGCCCTCGGCTTCCTTGAGCACCTGGGTGACGGACTTGGAAGGATCGTGGATGAAGGCCTGATCGAGGAGGCAGACCTCTTTGTAATAGGTCTTCAGGCCGCTCTCGACGATCTTCTCGAGCACGTGGGGCGGCTTGCCGGCGTTCTTCTCGGCCAGGATGGCCTTCTCGCGCTCGACCGTCTCTGCCGACATGCCCGAAGCGTCCAAAGCCAGCGGGTTGGCCGCGGCGACATGCATGGCGATCTGCCGGCCGAGGGTCGCGAGGACCTCCTTGTTGCCGATCGATTCCAGCGCGACGAGGACGCCGATGCGGCCGAGGCCGTCGGTGACGACGTTGTGGACATAGGAGGCGACGACGCCCTCGCCCACCGACACGCCGGCAGCGCGGCGCAGCGTCATGTTCTCGCCGACGGTGGCGATGGCGTTCGCAACCGCGTCCTCGACGGTGCCGCCGCCCGGATAGGCGGCCTTCTTCAGCGTCTCGACATCGTCGCCGGTGGCGAGCGACGGATTGGCGATGGCGACCTTGGCGATGGTAGATGCGAGCGCCTGGAACTGGTCGTTGCGGGCGACGAAGTCGGTTTCCGAGTTGACCTCGACGGCCACGCCCCTGGTGCCGGACACGGCGACCGCGACGAGGCCCTCGGCGGCCACGCGGCCGGACTTCTTGGCGGCCTTGGACAGGCCCTTCTTGCGCAGCCAGTCGACCGCGGCCTCGATGTCGCCGCCCGTCTCGTTGAGCGCGGTCTTGCAGTCCATCATGCCTGCGCCGGTCTTCTCGCGCAGGTCCTTCACCATCGCGGCCGTGATGTTCGCCATGTCGAAAACCTCAAATTGGATTGCATAAGGACAGAACCCGGCGCGGTGGCGCGCCGGGCGTGTTGTCTTGTCGAGCGGCTGCCGGCCGGCTGTCAGGCCATACCGGCTCCGGAGATCACGCGGCGTCGATCAGCGCCCGGGCCTGGCCGACCCAATCCTCGCGGCCGATGCGGCCGTTGAGCTTGAGGTCGCCGTCCAGCTTGGCGATATCGTCGGCGCCAGCGCTGACGATCTGCCAGTAATGGAAGATGCCGGCTTCGTTGAGCTTCTTCTCCAGCTGCGGGCCGACGCCGTGCAGCTTGGTCAGGTCGTCCGGCGCACCGCGCGGGGCGGCCAGCAGTTCGAAGGCCTCGGTGACGCCGGTCTCGGCATCGTTGGCCGCCACGGGCAGTTCCTCGACGACCGGCGCCTCGGAGGCGCCGGCATCGAAGCCGCGCTCGCCCTGGCCACGGCCGATACCGTCGATCGCGGCGCGGGCGACGAGGTCGCAGTACAGCGCGATGGCGCGGCCGGCATCGTCATTGGCCGGAACCACATAGGTAATGCCGTCCGGATCGCAGTTCGAATCGACGATCGCCGCCACCGGGATGCCGAGGCGCTGGGCCTCCTTCACGGCGAGCTGCTCCTTGTTCGTGTCGATCACGAAGATCAGGTCCGGCAGGCCGCCCATGTCCTTGATGCCGCCCAGGGCGCGCTCCAGCTTCTCGCGCTCGCGCGAGAGCATCAGGCGCTCCTTCTTGGTGAGGCCAGGACCGCCCGAGCCCAGGATTTCGTCGAGCTTGCGCAGGCGCTGGATCGAGGCGGAGATCGTCTTCCAGTTCGTCAGCATGCCGCCGAGCCAGCGGGCGTTGACGTAGTACTGGGCCGAGCGCTTGGCGGCATCGGCCACCGCATCGGCGGCCTGGCGCTTCGTGCCGACGAACAGCACGCGGCCGCCCTTGGACACGGTGTCGGAGACCGCCTGCAGCGCGCGGTAGAACGCGGGCACGGTCTGGGCGAGGTCCAGGATGTGGATGTTGTTGCGATCGCCGAAGATGTACGGGGCCATCTTCGGGTTCCAGCGGTGCGACTGGTGACCGAAATGCGCGCCAGCTTCGAGAAGCTGACGCATGGAGACGTCAGGAAGTGCCATGTCTTTTCAACTCCGGTTATCCGCCGCGGACCTTGAACCGGCTGGTGCCGGCACCGGAAAACCCTTCGATCAGGGATTTCAGTCCGCGTGTGAGATGGCGCGGCCCATAGCAGCCGCACGCGCAAAGCGCAAGGGTCGGGGCCGGCCTAGTGCAGCTCGACCGAGACGATGCCCGGCATGGCGCGGATCGCGCTGGCGAGTTGCGGGCTGGCCGCATATCGGCCCGGCAACTGGATTTCCACTTCCCGGGCGCCTCCGTCGAGGATCATGACCAGCGACACTTCAGCGTCGCCGCGTTCACGCAGGCGCTCGCCGAGGGTCGGGATCGGCGCCTCGTCCCGCACAAAGATCCGAAGGCCCTTCTGGTGCTTGGTCGCCGCCTGCGCGAGGGGCTCTACGGACTGGATCCGCACCCTGACGTCCTCGCCCTCCACGGCGGCCTGCACCATCAGGATCACAGCCTTGCCGGGCTCCAACTCGTCGCGGAAGCGCTGCAACATCTCGGAGAAGACGATGGCCTCGAAATGCCCCGACTGGTCCGATAGGTTCAGGATGCCCATCTTCGAGCCACTTCTCGTGCGGCGCTCCTGGCGGTCGAGCACTGTCGCGGCGAGCCGGCCGGCGGAGGCGCCGTTGCGCGCGGCCCGCGCGAAGTCAGACCAGCGCTGAATGCGCATGCGGTCCAGCACCTGGGCATATTCGTCCAGCGGGTGGCCTGACAGGAAGAAGCCGACCGCGTCGTATTCCTTCTGCAGCCGCTCCGCCGGAAGCCAGGCCGCGTGGGGCGGAATGCGAAGCTCCTCGACGCTGGCGACGCCGCCGAACATGTCGTCCTGGCCTTGGGCGGCGGCATCGCGGCCATGCTGGGCCATGACAAGCATCGGTTCGAGCGCCGCGCAGGCGCGGGCCCGGTCCGGCTCGATCTCGTCCAGCGCGCCGGCGCAGACGAGGCTCTCCAGCGTCCGCTTGTTGACGAGCCGCGTATCGAGACGACGGGCGAGATCCGTGAGCGACGAGAACGGCCGGTCGGCGCGAGCCGCGACGAGCGATTCCACCGCTTGCCGGCCGACGCCCTTCACGGCCGCCAGGGCATACCGGATGATCCCCCTGCCCTCGGGCAACGGATCGACCTCGAAGGTGACGCCAGACCGGTTGATCGCCGGCGGCTGGACCTCGATGCCGAGGCGCTGCGCCTCCCGGCGGAATTCGGAGAGCTTGTCGGTGTTGTCCATGTCCAGGGTCATGGACGCCGCCAGGAACTCCACGGGGTAGTTCGCCTTGAGATAGGCCGTCTGATACGAGACGACCGCATAAGCGGCGGCGTGGCTCTTGTTGAAGCCGTAATCGGCGAATTTGGCCAAGAGGTCGAAGATTTCGTCCGCCAGAGCCTTGGTGAGGCCGCCGATATCGACCGCGCCCTTCACGAAGCGGTCGCGCTGGGCGTCCATCTCCGCCTTGATCTTCTTGCCCATGGCACGGCGCAGCAGGTCTGCGTCGCCGAGCGAATAGCCGGCCAGCTCCTGGGCTACCTGCATCACCTGCTCCTGGTAGACGATGATGCCGAACGTCTCGGCGAGCACCGGCTCGAGCTTCGGGTGCAGGTACCAGTTCTCCTTTGCCTGGCCGCGGCCGTGCTTGCGGGCGCAATATTCGGGGATGTTGTCCATCGGGCCCGGGCGGTAGAGAGCGACGAGGGCGATCAGGTCCTCGATGCGGTCGGCCTTCATGTCGACGAGCGCCTTGCGCATGCCCGCCGATTCCACCTGGAACACGCCGACCGTCTCGCCGCGCCCCAGCATCTCGTAGGTTCGGGAGTCGTCGAAGGGGATGGCCGACAGGTCGATTTCGACGCCGCGGGCGCGGATCAGGTCCACGGCCGTCTGCAGCACGGTCAGCGTCTTCAGGCCGAGGAAGTCGAACTTCACCAGTCCGGCCTGCTCGACCCACTTCATGTTGTACTGGGTGACACGCATGCCGGTGCGCGGATCGCGGACCAGCGGGACCAGTTCCTCCAGCGGCCGGTCGCCAATGACGATGCCCGCGGCATGGGTCGAGGCGTGGCGGTGCAGGCCTTCCAGCTTCTGGGCGATGCCCAGCATCTGGCCGACGACCGGGTCCTCCTCGGCCGCAGAGCGGAGCTTGGGCTCGCCCTCGATGGCCTTGGCGAGCGTGACCGGATTGGCCGGATTCTGCGGGACCAGCTTGGTCAGCTTGTCCACATGTCCATAGGACATTTCCAGCACGCGGCCGACGTCGCGCATCACGCCGCGGGCCTGGAGCGTGCCGAATGTGATGATCTGCGCGACGCGTGTGTCCCCGTAGCGCTGCTTGACGTACTCGATCACCTCTTCGCGCCGCGTCTGGCAGAAATCGATGTCGAAGTCCGGCATCGAGACGCGTTCGGGATTGAGGAAGCGTTCGAAGAGCAGGCCGAAGCGCAGCGGGTCGAGGTCGGTGATGGTCAGCGACCAGGCGACCAGCGAGCCTGCACCCGAGCCTCGGCCCGGCCCGACCGGAATGTCATGGGCCTTGGCCCATTTGATGAAGTCCGAGACGATCAGGAAGTAGCCCGGATACTTCATGCGCTCGATGACCGAGAGTTCGAAGTCCAGGCGCTCGCGATAGGTTTCCTCGGTGAGGCCCGGCGCCGTGCCATGGGCGGCAAGCCGCGCCTCCAGGCCCTCGCCTGCCTGGCGCCGCAATTCGGCGGCCTCGTCCAGAGCCTGCTCGTCGCCGTCCGCTCCGAAGCGCGGGAGGATCGGCTTCCTCATGCGGGGGCGAACCGCGCAGCGCATGGCGATCTCGACGGTCGATTGCAGCGCCTCCGGCAGATCGGCGAACAGCGCGGCCATCTCGTCGCGGGTCTTGAAGCGGTGCTCGGTCGTCAGGCGTCGCCGATCGTCCGACGAAACCAGCCGCCCGTCCGCGATGGCCAGCAGCGCGTCATGGGCATCGTAATCCTCGGCTTTGGCGAAATAGGGCTCGTTCGTCGCAACCAGAGGCAGGCCGGCTTTGTAGGCGAGACGCAGCAGATCGGGCTCGGTCCGGATCTCGTCCTCCAGCCCGTGCCGCTGCACCTCGACATAGAGCCGGTCGCCGAAGGCGCCTTGCAACAGGGAGAGACGGCGGGCGGCGAGCTCCGGCCTGCCCTCGCACAGCATCTCGTCGACGGGGCCGCCGGGCCCGCCGGTCAGGGCGATGATCCCGTCCGCATGGCGCACGAGGTCGCTCGCCCGGACATGGGAAGGTTCGTCGGCCCGCACATCCAGGGATGCCATGGATGTCAGCCGCATCAGGTTCTCGTAACCCACCTCCGTCGCGGCCAGCAGCACGATGGCCGGCAGCCTCCGGTTGAGGCTGCGGCCGTTGGCTTCACGGTCGCCGAAGGCCACGGAAAGCTGGACGCCCGCGATGGGCTGGATGCCGAGCCCGGCCAGCTTCTCGGAGAATTCGAGCGCGCCGAACAGGTTGTTGGTGTCGGTCAGCGCCAGAGCCGGCTGGGCGTCGGCCGCGGCGAGCTTGGCAAGGCCTGCGATCGTCAGCGCCCCCTCCAGAAGCGAATAGGAGGAGTGCACGTGCAGGTGCACGAAGCCGGGATCGCGGAGCAGACGGGACATGGCTGCTATCTCTCGCGCCTCTCATGACGCGAGTCGATTGGCGGTGTCATCACCCCTGTGGGCAAGTCCGCCGTGCCCTGCACGCGGCCGTCAGACCCCTGCCCCGACGGCGGCCCAGAAGCCGATCATACCGGTCAGGATGGCGAGCGACAGGATCTCGGTCAGGCTCTCTAAGCAGATGCGCAACATGGCGTCCTCCTGTATTGAGCCGATTATGTTCATGTTTTGTTCTTATAGCGAGTCCCGCTTTCGCGGTTCGTCCAGGGTGGTGTACGAAGCGTTAACCGGAGGCGTCGCCGCGCAGCATGACAGACAGCATCGTTCGGATCGGGCCTCTCGAGGGCACCTTGACCAAGCCCGATCGCGGGGCGGCCAGGCGCGCCGTCCTCCTCATTGCGGGGTCCGGGCCCACCGACCGCGACGGCAATTCTCCGCTCGGCGTGCGTGCGGCGTCGCTGGCGCTCGTCGCCCGTGCCCTCGCCTCCGCCGGTGTCGCATCGTTGCGGTTCGACAAGCGAGGCATCGCGGCGAGCGCCTCGGGGGCGCCGCGCGAGGACCAGATGCGGTTCGGCACTTACGTGGACGACGCCGTAGCCTGGGCGGACCTGCTCCGCAGCGAGACCGGCGCATCCGATCTTTTCATTCTCGGCCATAGCGAAGGCGCCCTGATCGGGACGATGGCGGCGCAGCGGACGGACGTAGCCGGGCTAATCGTGGTCGCTGGCGCCGGCGAACGGGCTGACGCCATCATCCTGCGCCAGATCACGCAGGCCGGCGCGCCGGATGCCGTCATCGCGCAATGTCGCTCCATCCTCGAGGTCCTGCGCCGGGATGGGCGGGTCGCCGACATCCCGCCCATGCTGGCCGGCCTGTTCCGGCCGAGCGTGCAGCCCTACATGGCCTCCTGGCTGGCGCTGGACCCCGCCGAGGAAATCGCGCGGTTGGATTGCCCCACGCTCATCATCCAGGGCGATCGGGACATTCAGGTTGACCTGTCCGACGCCGGGCGGCTCACAGCCGCGGCCCGAAACGGCCGCCTCGCGGTCATCCCTGCGATGAACCATGTGCTGAAGGAGGCCCCGGCGGATCGTGCCGGGAACCTCGCCACCTATGCCGCCGACGGACTGCCGCTGGCGCCGGGTTTCATGGACAACGTCCTGACTTTCATCGCCCCGAAGGGCTAGGCCTCGACGATCAGGCCGTCGCGGATCGTCACGCGCCGGTCCATGCGGGCCGCCAGTTCCATGTTGTGGGTGGCGATGAGGGCTGCGAGGCGCGAGGCCCTGACCAGCGCGATCAGCGTCGAGAACACGTGGTCGGAGGTCTTGGGGTCCAGATTGCCGGTCGGCTCGTCGGCCAGCAGCAGGCCCGGCGCGTTGGCGACGGCTCGTGCGATGGCGACGCGCTGCTGCTCGCCGCCCGACAGTTCCGCGGGACGGTGATGCAGCCGCTCTCCGAGACCGAGGAAGGACAGGAGCTCGGTCGCGCGGCGGTCCGCGTCGTCCTGTTCAAGCCCGCGGATGATCTGGGGCAGCGCGACGTTCTCCAACGCCGAGAACTCGGGCAGCAGATGGTGGAACTGGTAGACGAAGCCGATCTGCGTGCGACGCAGGGCAGTCCGGGCCTTTTCCGACAATGCGGCCGTCGGCTGGCCGCCTATATAGATCTCGCCGCCATCCGGCTTTTCCAGCAGGCCGGCGACGTGGAGCAGCGTGGACTTGCCGGTGCCCGAAGGTGCGACGAGCGCCACAAGCTCGCCCGGCCAGACGGCGAGGTCCGCGCCGCGCAGGATCTGCAGCGCGCCGGTGCCCTGGCGGTAACTGCGCTCCACCTGGGAGAGGAACAGGGCCGGGATCGGACGGCTCATCGGCTCATCCGTACCGCAGAGCTTCGACAGGCTCGACCTGCGTCGCCCGCCAGCTGGGATAGATCGTCGCCACGACCGACAGGACCAGAGCCATCGTGACGACGGTGATGACCTCGTTCGGGTCGATCACGGCCGGCAGCCGGCTGAGGAAATAGAGCTCGGCCGGGAACAGGTTCGTGTTGGTCAGCCACGAGATGAACTGGCGGATATACTCGACGTTGAGCGTGACGAGGAGGCCGAGCAGGAAGCCGGCCAGCGTGCCGACGACGCCGATCGAGGCCCCGGCGATGAAGAAGATGCGCATGATCGCGCCGCGTGTCGCGCCCATGGTCCGCAGGATGGCGATGTCAGTCGACTTATCCTTCACCAGCATGATGAGGCCCGAAATGATGTTCAGGGCCGCGACCAGCACGATGAGGGTCAGGATCAGGAACATCACGTTCCGCTCGACCTGCAGCGCGCCGAAGAAGGTGCGATTGCGCTGACGCCAGTCGGTCAGGGCAAGCGGCCGGTCGGCGGCGCGCTCGATCAGCGGCCTGATCGAATCGACACGCTCCGGATCGGCCAGGAACACCTCGATGAAGTTGACGTCGCCGTCCCGGTTGAAGAAGGCCTGCGCCTCAGGCAGCGGCACGTAGACGAAGGCGGCGTCGAACTCCGACATGCCGATCTCGAAGATGCCGACGATCGGGTAGGACTTGCGGCGCGGCGCCGTCCCGAAAGGAGTCGACGGGCCACCCGGTGCCAGCAGCGTGATGGCATCGCCCGTGCGCAGCGACAATTGCTCGGCGAGACGCCGGCCGACGATGGCGCCCTCGGCCTTGTCGAAGCCCTCGATGGTCCCCTGCAGGATGCCGTTCACGAGCGACGGCATGCGCTTCAGGTCGCCCTCGCGGATGCCGCGCACCAGGACGCCGCTGCCGGCATAGGGCGAGGACGCAAAGGCCTGTCCTTCCACCAGCGGCGAGGCGCGCAGCACGCCGGGCACGCGCTCCACCCGTGCGGCGACCTCGGCATAGTCGTTGAGCGGCCGGTCGATGGGCTGGAGGAAGATGTGGCCGTTGACGCCGACGATCTTGCTCAGCAGCTCCTGACGGAAGCCGCCCATCACCGACAGGACGATGATCAGGGTGGCGACGCCCAGCATGATGCCGACAAAGGAGAAGCCGGCGATGACCGAGATGAAGCCTTCCTTGCGGCGCGCCCGCAGATAGCGGCGCGCGATCAGCCACTCGAAAGCGGCGAAGGGCCTCGTCCCCGTCGGCTCGGCGGCCTGGCTCATCAAGCGGGACCGGCGCCGAAGCGCTGCGCGGCGTCTGGCAGGCTGACGAGCTCGCGCTCGCCGGAGGCGCGATTCTTCAACTCGACCTTGCCGTCGGCAAGGCCCTTCGGGCCGACGATGATCTGCCAGGGCACGCCGATCAGGTCCGCATTGGCGAACTTGGCGCCCGGCCGCTCGTCGCGGTCGTCGTAAAGGACGTCGCGGCCGGCCGCGGCGAGGCCGCGATAGAGCGTCTCGCAGGCCGAATCGACCGCGCTGTCGCCAGGCTTCAGGCTCAGTACCGCCACGTCGAACGGCGTGATCGCCTCCGGCCACACGATGCCGTTATCGTCGTGGCTCGCCTCGATGATCGCGGCGACGAGCCGCGACGGGCCGATGCCGTAGGAGCCCATATGGACCAGGGTCTCTCGGCCGTCGGGGCCGGTCACGGTTGCCTTCATCGGCTCGGAATATTTCGTGCCGAAGTAGAAAATATGGCCGACCTCGATGCCGCGCGCCGACACCTTACGGTCGGCAGGGATGGCCTCGTACGCAGCGGCGTCGTGCATCTCGGACGTCGCGGCGTAGACCGACGTCCACTTGTCCACGATGGCTTGCAGGCCCTGGCGGCTGTCGAAGTCGGTATCCTCTGCCGGAATCGGGAAATCCAGCACGTCGCGGTGGCAGAACACTTCGCTCTCGCCGGTGGAGGCGAGGATGATGAATTCGTGGCTGAGGTCGCCGCCGATGGGGCCGGTATCGGCCCGCATGGGGATCGAGGTCAGGCCGAGCCGCGCGAAAGTGCGCAGGTAGGCGACGAACATGCGGTTATAGGCATGGCGGGCGCCGTCCTGATCGAGATCGAAGGAATAAGCGTCCTTCATCAGGAACTCGCGGGACCGCATCACGCCGAAGCGCGGACGGACCTCGTCCCGGAACTTCCATTGAATGTGGTAGAGGTTCAGCGGCAGGTCCTTGTAGGACCGCACATAGGCCCGGAAGATGTCGGTGATCATCTCCTCGTTGGTGGGGCCATAGAGCATCTCGCGCTCGTGCCGGTCCTCGATGCGCAGCATCTCCTTGCCGTAGGCCTCGTACCGCCCGCTTTCGCGCCACAGTTCGGCGGATTGGATCGTCGGCATCAGCAGTTCGACCGCGCCGGCGCGGTTCTGCTCCTCGCGGATGATCGCGTTGATCTTGTTCAGCACCTTGAGCCCCAGCGGGAGCCACGAATAGATGCCGGCCGATTGCTGGCGGATGAGGCCCGCGCGCAGCATCAGCCGGTGCGAGACGATCTCGGCCTCCTTGGGCGTCTCCCTCAGAGTGGGCAGAAAGTAGCGGCTGAGACGCATGGAGACCTCGAGGACAGAACGCTGACGCCCCGCGGTGCGGGGCCTTCGTCTTTGCCTTCAGCCGTGTTGAAAGACAAGAACCGTAAGCCCAGGCGTTGCCTGCCTTTTGCGCAGGCAGCAGCTGCACAAAAGCGTGACAACCCGATTCAGTTCGGCTACCAATCCTCGCACCGGACGGCTTGCCCGCTCGCAAGACGGGAAAGTTCCGCGGTCCAGGTCCTGGGAGGAAAGCCACCGACTCGGTCAAATGCGGTAACAACCGCTGGCGCTCTAGAACGGCGCGGCCAGGTCACATAAGGCAAAAAACGCCAATATCTAAGGCAAGGCGAAAGCCTTGCTTTTTTATTTTCAGCGCCTTGCGCCGCTTTCCTCAGATATCGAACCAGTAAGCGCCAAGCCTGACCAGCCCGAACACCAAGGCCGCGACAATCGTCGTGTAGATCGCTTTGCGCACCAGATCCGGGCGCGAAGGCGCGCCGGGGTCGGTTCCGGCCGGAACATCCCCCGCTTCCGCCTGGCTGCGGACACCGATGGGCAGGATGGCGAACAGGACCGTCCACCAGATGATGAAATAGAGGGCGAGGCTGCCACCGATCGTCATGGTTCCGCGGTCCTTCCGATCAGGCCTGTTCGAGCTCCACCAGCGTCCCGAAGAAATCCTTGGGATGCAGGAAGAGCACCGGCTTGCCGTGGGCGCCGATTCGCGGCTCCCCGTCGCCCAGCACGCGGGCGCCCTCGGCCTTCAGGCGGTCCCGCGCGGCGACGATGTCGTCGACCTCGTAGCAGACATGGTGGATACCGCCGTCGGCATTGCGCTCCAGGAATTTCGCGATGGGGGAATTGTCACCCAGCGGCTCCAGCAGCTCGATCTTTGTGTTCGGCAGTTCGACGAAGACCACGGTGACGCCGTGCTCGGGCTGCGGCAGCGGCGCGGAGACCTGGGCGCCCAGCGTGTCGCGATAGGTCCGGACGCCGGCCTCAAGGCTGCGCACGGCGATGGCGACGTGGTTCAGGCGACCGATCATGGGCGACCTCGCGGAATGTCAGTGGCCGCGGGCAGCGCCGCGGTTCCTGTCCTATATCCCGACGACGAGGCAGTGGACGACGGGCTTTTTGCCCCAGGCATTCTGCACCACCGAGCGGACGGCCCGCTCGACCGCGTTCTCGACCGATTCCGGATCCCGCCGCTTGGCCTTCGGCAGGCTGTCCAGCACCTGCTCGACCGTATCGGCGACCAGGTCTTCGAAAGGCTGGCCCTCCTTGGTGCGGGCCGGCAGGCCCAGCACCGCGATCTCGGTCTCTCCGCCGATCTCGCCGCGGTCGTCGATGGCAACGGCGACCGAGACGATGCCGGCGAAGGCGAGCCGCCGCCGTTCCGGCACGGGAGAATCGCCCGCGGCGATGAGGAGATTGCCGTCCTTGTAGAGACGGCCCTTCGGGATCTCGTCCGCGATGCCGGGATCGCCCGGAGCGATCACGATGAGCTCGCCGTTATGGGCCTTCACGACCTTGGGGATGCCCTTTTCGCGGGCGAATTTCGCGTGCTCCGCGAGGTGAAGCTCCTCGCCATGCGCCGGGATAAGGATCTGAGGCTTCACCCAGTCGTAGAGCTGCTCCAGCTCGCCGCGCCGCGGATGGCCGGAGACGTGGACGAGATCGTTCCGGTCGGTCAGCACCTCGATGCCCTGACGCACCAGGCTGTTGATGATGCGCGAGATCGGCTTCTCATTGCCCGGAATGGCGCGGGAGGAGAAGATCACCCGGTCGCCCGGCGCTAGGGAGATGTCGGGATGCTCGTCCTCGGCGGCGCGGGCCATGGCAGCGCGGGGCTCGCCCTGGGAGCCCGTCAGCAGCGCGACGACCTTGTCCCGCGGCAGGTACTGGAATGCGTCGGCGCCGCGGAAATCCGGCAGGCCGTCGAGATAACCAAGCTCGCGGGCGACATCGACGACGCGTTCCATGGCACGTCCCACGACGACCACCTCGCGGCGGTTGGCGACGGCGGCTTCCGCCACGGAGCGGATGCGGGCGACGTTCGAGGCGAAGGTGGTCACCGCCACCCTGCCCTTCGATTCGGCGATGAGCCGCGACAAAGTCGCACCCACGTCCTTCTCGCTCGGGCTGATGCCGTCCCGCATGACGTTGGTGGAATCGCAGATGAGGGCCAGCACGCCCTCTTCGCCCAGCTGCCGGAAGCGGGCCTCGTCGGTGACGTTGCCTGCGCCCGGCGTGGCGTCGATCTTCCAGTCGCCGGTATGGATCACGAGCCCCGGGGGCGTGCGGATCGCGAGCGCATTCGATTCCGGGATGGAATGGGCGACGGGCACGAATTCCACGTCGAACGGCTCCAGCGACACGCGCCCGCCCTGCGGCACGACGTGGAGCGGGATCGGCGGCGCGTTGGCCTCCGAGAGCCTGCGCGTCTGCAAGAGGCCGGCGGCGAAGGCCGTCATGTAGACCGGGCAGCCGAGGCGCGGCCACAGGTCGACGACCGCGCCGATATGATCTTCGTGGGCGTGCGTCACAATCAGCCCGACGAGATCGGCCCGGTGCTTCTCGATGAAGGCGATGTCCGGCATGATGAGGTCGACGCCGGGAATGTCGTCCCCAGCGAAGGCGACACCGCAATCGACCATGAGCCATTTGCGCCGGCCGGGCGGGCCGAAGCCGTAGAGCGCGGCGTTCATGCCGATCTCGCCGAGACCGCCGAGCGCTGCGAATACGAGTTCGTCCTGTCGTGCCATGCCTGCCGATATCCTTAAGATGGTGCGCTCAGCGCGAGCCGAAGAAGAGGTCTCCGGCATCGATCCGCTCGATCCCGTCCTTGTGAGCCAGTTCGAGCCGCCCGTCCACATCCAGCCCGCGAAAAACGCCCTGCTTCTCGCCGCCGGGCAGGCGGATCGTGACGTTGCCGCCAAGGCCGTAGGCCCGCGCCAGCCACGCGTCGCGGATGGGGCCGAAACCGCCCGGCCGGTCCCAGGCGGCAAGGCGTGCGGAAAAGGCATCGGACATGACCGCGAACAGGCGTGACCGATCGAGATCGGGCGCCAGGCGTGCCAGCGCCGTCGCCGGATAGGGCGTGTCGTCGGGCGCCGCCGCGACATTGACGCCGATGCCGGTGACGACGCCGAAGCCACCGCCCGGCAATTGCAGGCCTTCCAGCAACAGCCCCGCGACCTTGGCGCCGTCCAGCAGCAGGTCGTTGGGCCATTTCAGGGCCAGCCGCTCGGCGCCGATGCCGGTCAGCTGGTCGACGGCGTCATACAGGGCGAGCCCGGCGACGAAGCCGAGCTGGGGAGCGATCCGCGGCTCGCAGGGCGCGACGAGGAGCAGGCTGGCGTGGAGATTGCCGGCGGGGGACGTCCAGGACCGGCCGTGCCGCCCTCGCCCCGCGGTCTGCACCGCGCCGACGACCCAGAGGCGGCCAGGATCGCCGGCCTCGGCGCTCAGGCGCGCCTCGTCGTTGGTGGACGGCGTCGTGTCCAGCGATCGGAGCCGGAAGCCCTCGGCGGCGGCGCGGGCGCCGAGCCTGACCTCCTGCCCCATCGGCCCGGCGTCAGAACAGGGAGCGCGCGGCCGCGTTGGCGGCCGACACGAGCGGCGCAGGCGCGAGCCAGAAGAAGAGGATCGCGGCCGTGGAGACGCCGATCACCGCCTTCAGCGTCGGCGTCAGCGGCGAGAAGCTCTCGGCCGGTTCGTCGAAGAACATGATCTTGACGATGCGCAGGTAGTAATAGGCGCTGACCACGCTCGTCACGACGCCGATGACCGCGAGCGCGAACAGCTTGGCCTCGATGGCGGCGGCGAAGACGTAGAACTTGGCGAAGAAGCCGGCGAGCGGCGGGATGCCGGTCAGCGAGAACAGGATCGCGCCGAACGCATAGGCCATGAAGGGCTGGGTCCGCGACAGGCCGGCGAGATCGTCGATCGTCTCGACATAGGTGTCGCCCCGGCGCATGCCGAGGATGATCGCGAACGTGCCGAGCGTCATGACGACGTAGATCGCCATGTAGATGATGACGCCGTTGACGCCCTGCGCGGAGCCGGCCGCCAGGCCCACCAGCGCAAAGCCCACGTGGCCGATGGAGGAATAGGCCATCAGGCGCTTGATGTTGCGCTGGCCGATGGCCGCGAAGGCGCCGAGCGCCATGGAGGCGATGGAGACGAAGACGACGATCTGGCGCCAGTCCCCGATGATGCCCGGGAAGGCGACGATGAAGACGCGCACCATCATCGCCATGGCTGCCACCTTGGGCGCGGAGGCGAAGAAGGTCGTCACCGGAGTCGGTGCGCCCTCGTAGACGTCCGGCGTCCACATGTGGAACGGCACGGCCGAGATCTTGAAGGCCAGGCCGGCGGAGACGAAGACGAGCCCGAGGATGACGCCAAGGCCGCTCTGGCCCTTCAACGCGGCGGCGATGCCTGGGAAGGACACGGTGCCGGCGAAGCCGTAGACCAGCGAGGCGCCGTAGAGCAGCATGCCCGACGACAGCGCACCGAGGACGAAATACTTCAGGCCGGCTTCGCTGGACCGGACGTTGTCGCGGTGGATGGCGGCGATGACGTAGGCGGCGAGCGACTGGAGCTCGAGCCCCAGATAGAGCGCGATGAGATCGTTCGCCGAAATCATCATCATCATGCCAAGTGTCGCCAGCACGATGAGGATCGGGTACTCGAACCGCGTCAGGTTCTCGCGGCGCAAGTAATCGACCGAGAGCAGGAGCGCCACCGCCGAGCCCAGAAGCGCGATCGCCTTCATGATCCGGGCGAAGCCGTCGACGACGAAGCTGTCGCCGAAGACGAGCACCTTGCCGGCCGGCTGGGTGACCAGGGCTGCCGCCGCGAGCGCCAGCGTCACGAAGGCCAGGCCATTGACCAGCCCGTAGGACTTCTCGCCGCGAAGCGCACCGACCAGGACGAGGACCAGGGCCCCGACGGCCATGACGAGTTCCGGAAGGACCGGGCCGAGGGCGGGCATCACGAAAGGCGCGTTCATCGGTTCCAGTGCCTCACTGCACCATGAGGGCGGCGGTCTTGGCCGCGCCGAACACCGCCTGGGTCGAGGCGATGAGAGCGTTGGTGGGAGCGGCGAACGCGTCCAGGATTGGGCCCGGGCGCACGCCGTAATAGATGGTCAGGACGACCAGCGGGGCGAGCGTGATCATCTCGCGCCGGTTGAGGTCCTGCATGGTCTTCAGGCTGTCCTTCACCAGCTCGCCGAACACGACCCGGCGATAGAGCCAGAGCGCGTAGGCGGCCGAGAGGATGACGCCGGACGTGGCGATGAAGGCGACCCACGGATTGGCGCGGAAGGCCCCCATCAGCGTCAGGAACTCGCCGACGAAACCCGACGTGCCGGGCAGGCCGACATTGGCCATGGTGAAGACCATAAACGTGACGGCATAAAGCGGCATGCGGTTCACGAGCCCGCCATAGGCCGCGATCTCGCGGGTGTGCAGCCGGTCATAGACCACGCCGACGCACAGGAAGAGCGCGCCGGAGACGATGCCGTGGGATACCATCTGGAACATGGCGCCCTGGATGCCCTGTTCGGTCATCGTGAAGAGGCCCATCGTCACGAAGCCCATATGGGCGACCGACGAATAGGCGATCAGCTTCTTGATGTCCTCCTGCATCAGCGCGACCAGCGACGTGTACACGATCGCGATCACCGACATGGCGTAGACGAGCGGCGCGAAATAGAGCGACGCGTCGGGGAACATGGGCAGCGAGAAGCGGATGAAGCCGTAGCCGCCCATCTTCAGGAGGATGCCGGCCAGGATGACGGAGCCCGCCGTCGGCGCCTCCACGTGGGCGTCGGGCAGCCAGGTATGGACCGGCCACATCGGCATCTTCACCGCGAAGGAGGCGAAGAAGGCGAGCCAGAGCCAGGTCTGCATCGCGGGGGCGAACTTGTGCTGCAGCAGCGCCGCGATGTCGGTCGTGCCGGCGTCCCAGTACATCGCCATGATGGCCAGCAGCATCAGCACCGAGCCGAGCAGCGTGTACAGGAAGAACTTGAACGAGGCGTAGATGCGCCTTTTGCCGCCCCAGATGCCGATGATGAGGAACATCGGGATCAGGCCGGCCTCGAACATCAGGTAGAACAGGACGAGGTCGAGAGCGACGAAGACGCCGATCATCGTCGCTTCCAGGATGAGGAAGCAGACGAGATATTCCTTCAGCCGATTCTCGATCGAGGTCCACGAGGCGAGGATGCAGAACGGCATCAGGAAGGCCGTCAGCACGACGAAGGGCAGCGAGAAGCCGTCGACGCCGAGCTTGAAGCGGATCGTGTCCGCGAGCCAGGCATGCGTCTCCACCAGTTGGAAGGCCGGATTGGCGATGTCGAAGCGCGACCAGGCCACCAGCGAGAGGAGGAAGGTCGCGACCGTCGTCGCCAGGGCTGCCCAGAGCGCGTTGGAGCGCACGGCGGGGCTGTCGCCGCGCAAGGCCAGGATGAAGGCCGCGCCGACGAGCGGGAGGACGAGGAGCCCGGAAAGGATGCCGAAGCCGAACATCAATGCGCTCCCCCGCGCAGCAGGTACCAGGTGACGAGGGCCGCGACGCCGATCAGCATCGCGAAAGCGTAGTGGTAGACGAAGCCGGTCTGGACCCGGACCACGCGGTTGGTGATGTCCACCACCCGGGCCGAGATGCCGTCAGGCCCAAGCCCGTCGATGATCCGCCCGTCGCCGGTCTTCCAGAGGAAGCGGCCGAGCCACTTGGAGGGCCGCACGAACAGGAAGTCGTAGAGCTCGTCGAAGTACCACTTGTTGAGCAGGAACCGGTAGAGCAGCGGGTTCGCCTCGGCGAGGCGGCGCGGCGTCGCCGGATTCACGATGTACATGTAGAAGGCCAGCGCGAAGCCGAGCGCCATCATCACGAACGGCGACCAGACGACCCATTTCGGCACGGCGTGCAGGTCGTTCAGTATCGTGTTGCCTGCCCCGGTGAAGAGCGAGCCCTTCCAGAACGCGTCGTAGGAATGGCCGATGAAGGCCTCCTTGAAGGCGAAGCCTGCGGCGACGGCGCCGATGGCGAGCAGTCCCAGCGGGATCAGCATGACCAGCGGGCTCTCGTGCGGCGCATGGTGGCCGTGGCCATGCCCGTGGGCGTGATCGTCATGGTGATGCGGCGCGGCGGAAGCCGGCTCGGCATCGTGGCCGTGGCCGCCATGCGCGGCGGTGCCGGCATGGTCCACGCCCTCATGCAGCGAATGGGCGTCGGCGCCCCAGCGGGCCTTGCCCTCGAAGGTCAGGAAATAGAGCCGCCAGGAATAGAACGAGGTCATGAACGCGGCGATGACCGTCGCCAGGAAGGCGTAGGCGTGGGCCGGGTTCTTGGAGGCGTAGGCCGCCTCGATGATCGCGTCCTTGGAGAAATAGCCGGCTGTGAACGGAAAGCCCGTCAGCGCCAGCGTGCCGATGGCCATCACCGCAGCGGTGAACGGGATGTGCTTGCGCAGCCCGCCCATGTTCCGGATGTCCTGCTCGTGGTGCATCGCGTGGATGACCGAGCCGGCGCCGAGGAACAGCAGCGCCTTGAAGAAGGCGTGGGTGAAGAGGTGGAAGATGCCGGCCGAGTACGCGCCCACCCCCAGGCCCACGAACATGTAGCCGAGCTGCGAGCAGGTCGAGTACGCGATGACGCGCTTGATGTCGTTCTGGACGAGGCCGATCGTCGCCGCGAAGAAGGCGGTGGTCGCGCCGATGGCGGTGACGACGATCAGGGCCGTCGGCGCCATCTCGAAGACCGGCGACAGCCGGGCGACCATGAAGACGCCCGCGGTCACCATCGTGGCGGCGTGGATCAGGGCGGAGACCGGGGTGGGCCCCTCCATCGCGTCCGGCAGCCAGGTGTGGAGCAGAAACTGCGCCGACTTGCCCATGGCGCCCATGAAGAGCAGCAGCGCCGCGAGCGTGAGCGCATGCCAGTCATGGCCCAGGAAGCGGAACGTCGCCTCGCCGAGGCCGCCGACCTTGGCGAAGATCGCGTCATAGGCGACCGAGCCCGTCAGCACGAAGACGAGGAAGATGCCGAGCGCGAAGCCGAAATCGCCGACGCGGTTGACGACGAACGCCTTGATCGCCGCCGCGTTCGCGCTCTCCTTCTGGTACCAGAAGCCGATGAGAAGGTAGGAGGCGAGGCCGACGCCTTCCCAGCCGAAGAACATCTGGACGAGGTTGTCCGACGTCACCAGCATCAGCATGGCGAAGGTGAAGAGCGACAGATACGCGAAGAAACGCGGCCGGGCCGGATCCTCGTGCATGTAGCCGATGGAATAGAGGTGAACGAGCGCGGAGACGCTGTTCACCACGACCAGCATGACGACGGTGAGCGTGTCGATCCGCAGCGCCCAGTCGACCGAGAGCGCGCCCGACGTCATCCAGTTCATCAGCTGGACGCGCGTCGCGCCCGTGCCGAAACCAACCTGGAAGAAGGCGACCCAGGACAGGAGCGCCGAGACGACCAGCAGGCCCGTAGTGACAACCTCGCTGGCCCGGGCGCCGATGATGCGCCCGAAGCAGCCGGCGATCAGGAAGCCGACGAGCGGAAGGAAGACGATCGCGTGATACATCGCCGCCTCAGCCCTTCATCATGTTGATGTCGTCCACGGCGATGGTGCCGCGGTTGCGGAAATAGACGACGAGGATCGCAAGGCCGATGGCCGCCTCGGCGGCCGCCACGGTCAGCACGAGGAGCGCGAAGACCTGGCCGGTGATGTCGTTCAGGTGCGTGGAGAACGCGACCAGGTTGATGTTGACCGCGAGCAGGATGAGCTCGATCGACATCATGATGACGATGACGTTCTTGCGGTTGATGAAGATGCCCAGCACGCCCAGCGTGAAGAGGATCGCCGCGACGACGAGATAATGGGTGAGCCCGACCGCCATGTGAGTGCCCTCCCCTTCAGCCTTCCAGCCCGGCGCCGGAGGCGACCTTGCGGACCTCCATCGCCGTCGCCTTCGTGCGCGCCACCTGGGCGCTAATGTCCTGGCGCTTCACCCCGGTCCGCTCGCGCAACGTCAGCACGATGGCGCCGATCATGGCGACCAGCAGGATCAGGCCCGCGGCCTGGAAGAAGTAGATGTAGCGGGTGTAGAGCACCTGCCCGATCGCCTCGGTGTTGGAGATCGTCGGCGCCGTCGCGGCGCCGGCCGCGGGCGCCCGGATCAGCTCCGGCGACAGCGTCCAGGTGCCGACCACCAGGATGAGCTCCACGAGCAGCGCGATGCCGACCATGGCGCCAACGGGCAGGTAATTGATGAAGCCCTGGCGCAGCTCGGCGAAGTCCACGTCCAGCATCATGACGACGAACAGGAACAGGACCGCCACCGCGCCGACATAGACGACGACCAGGATCATCGCGAGGAATTCGGCGCCCATCAGCAGGAAGAGGCCCGCCGCGTTCACGAAGGCGAGGATCAGGAACAACACGGAATAGACCGGGTTCCGCGACACCACGACCATGAAGGCCGAGGCCACGGCCACGGCCGAGAACAGATAGAAGAAGGCGGCGACGGCGCTCATCGTTCGCGGTCCCTCCCCGCCTCCGGGCGGGTTCGGTTGGTGCGGCCCGGATTCAGGGGACGCGGGGGTGTCTATAGCAGCGATTCCCGGGCCGACAACCCGGCGGGAACGCCGTCGAAACGTCAGCGATAAGGCGCGTCCGACCGGATGTTGCGGGCGATCTCGCGCTCCCAGCGCGCCCCGTTCTCCAGCAGGCGGTCCTTGTCGTAGAGAAGCTCCTCGCGGGTCTCGACCGCGAATTCCAGGTTCGGTCCCTCGACGATGGCATCGACCGGGCACGCCTCCTGACAGAGGCCGCAATAGATGCACTTCACCATGTCGATGTCGTAGCGCGTGGTGCGGCGGGTGCCGTCGTTCCGGCGCGGGCCGGCCTCGATGGTGATCGCCTGCGCCGGGCACACGGCCTCGCACAGCTTGCACGCGATGCAGCGCTCCTCGCCGTTGGGATAACGGCGCAGGGCGTGCTCGCCCCGGAAGCGCGGCGACAGCTCGTTGCGCTCGAAGGGGTAGTTGATCGTCGCCTTGGGCTTGAAGAAATACCGCATCGACAGCGCGAACGCCGACACGAACTCCTTCAGGAGAAGCGACCTGGCAGCCTGACCGAGCTTCATGACACCATCCGATCCATCAGGGCGCCCAACCCATGATCTGCAGCACCGCGGCGACGACGACCACGCAGGCCAGCGACAGCGGCAGGAAGACCTTCCAGCCAAGGCGCATGAGCTGGTCGTAGCGGTAGCGGGGCACGAAGGCCTTCACCATGGCGAACATGAAGAAGACTAGGCACAGCTTCAGCACGAACCAGACGACGCCCGGCACCCAGGTGAAGGGCGGCAGCGCGATCGGCGCCGTCCAGCCCCCGAGGAACAGGATCGTCGTCAGCGCGCACATCGTGACGATGGCGACGTATTCGCCGAGCATGAACAGCAGGTACGGCGTGGACGCGTATTCCACCATGTAGCCGGCGACCAGCTCCGATTCCGCCTCCGGGAGGTCGAAAGGCGGGCGGTTCGTCTCGGCCATCGCCGAGATGAAGAACACGACGAACATCGGGAAGAGCGGCAGCCAGAACCAGTTCAGGAAGGTCAGCCAGGGCAGCCCGATGAGGTGTGCCAGACCCCTCGTCTCCTGCGCCGCGACGATCGCGGTGAGGTTCAGCGAGCCGACGCAGAGCAGCACCGTGATGATCACGAAGCCGATCGAGACCTCGTAGGACACCATCTGCGCCGCCGAGCGCAGGGCGCCGAGGAACGGGTACTTCGAGTTGGAGGCCCAGCCGCCGATGATGATGCCGTATACGCCCAGCGAAGAGATCGCGAAGATGTAGAGGATGCCGACATTGATGTCGGCGATGGCCCAGCCGGCCGAGACCGGGATCACCGCCCAGGCCGAGAGGGCGAGCGTGCAGGTGATGAGCGGAGCCAGCAGGAAAAGGCCCTTGTTGGCGCCGGCCGGGATGACCGGCTCCTTCAGCACGAACTTCAACAGGTCCGCGAAGCTCTGCAGAAGGCCCCAGGGACCCACGACGTTCGGGCCGCGGCGCAGCTGCACCGCCGCCCAGATCTTCCGGTCGGCGTAGAGCAGGTAGGCGATCATGACGAGCAGGGCGACGAGCAGAAGCAGGCTCTTGCCCAGGATGATCGCGAGGTTGATCAGGAGATCCATGCGCGCCGGGGCCCCTTATTCCGCCGCCTGCGGCAGGCGACCGGCCGCGAGCGCCGAGCAGTCGGCCATCACGGCGGAGGCCCGCGCGATCGGGTTGGTCAGGTAGAAGTCGGTGATCGGCGAGGCGAAGGGCGCCTTGCCGGGCTTGGCCTTGGTCTTGGCGAGCCGGGCGAGCGCGCCCGCATCGGCGGGCTCGATCTCGTCGATCCGCGCGAAATGGGGATGCGCGGCCACCAGGGCCTGCCGCAGGGCGTCCAGGCTGTCGAAAGGCAGGCGCTTGCCGAGTACGTCCGAAAGAGCGCGCAGGATCGCCCAGTCCTCGCGGGCATCGCCCGGCGGGAACACGGCGCGGTTGGCGCGCTGGACCCGGCCTTCGGTGTTCACGTAGAGGCCGGACTTCTCGGTATAGGTCGCCCCCGGCAGGATCACGTCGGCGCGGTGAGCGCCGCGATCGCCATGCGTGCCTTGGTAGACGACGAAGGCGCCCGGGGCGACGTCGATCTCGTCCGCGCCCAGCAGGAACAGGACGTCGAGGGCGCCCGTGCCTGCCATGGCCGGGGCGGTCAGCCCGCCCTCGCCCGGTACGAAGCCGAGATCAAGGCCGCCGACGCGAGAGGCGGCGGTGTGCAGCACGGCGAGGCCGTTCCAGCCGTCGCGGCCGGCGACGCGCGCGGCGAGCGAGAGGACGGCGGCGCCGTCCTCACGGGCAAGCGCGCCCTGCCCGACGATGACGAGCGGCCGTTCGGCCCTGGCGAACGCCTCGGCGAACGCGCCCTTGCCGGCAACGATGTCGGCCAGCGTATCCGGACCGGCGCCGAGATAGTCGTAGGAATAGGTGAGGTCCACGCTCTCGCCGACGACGCCGATGGCGACCGGCGCCATGCGCCAGCGCTTGCGGATGCGCGCGTTCAGGACCGGCGCCTCGCGGCGCGGGTTGGAGCCGACGATCAGGATGGCGTCGGCCTGCTCGATGCCCTCGATCGTCGGGTTGAAGATGTAGGACGCGCGGCCGTTCGCCGGATCGAGCGCGGCGCCGTCCTGGCGGCAATCGATGTTGGCGGAGCCGAGCGCCGTCATCAGCGACTTCAGCGCGAACATGTCCTCCACGGAGGCGAGGTCGCCGGCGATGGCGCCGATGCGGCCGGGAGCTGCCGTCTTCACCCTGGCGGCGATGGCAGCGAAGGCTTCCGCCCAGCTCGCGGCGCGCAGACGGCCGTTCTCGCGCAGATAGGGCCGGTCGAGCCGCTGCGTCTTCAGGCCGTCCCAGACGAAGCGGGTCTTGTCGGAGATCCACTCCTCGTTCACCGCGTCGTTGATGCGCGGCAGGATGCGCATGACCTCGCGGCCGCGGCTGTCGACGCGGATGGCCGAGCCGACGGCGTCCATCACGTCGACGGACTCGGTCTTGGTCAGTTCCCAGGGCCGCGCCTTGAAGGCGTAGGGCTTGGAGGTGAGCGCGCCGACCGGGCACAGGTCGATGACGTTGGCCTGGAGCTCGGAGCCGAGGGCATGCTCCAGATAGGTCGTGATCTCCATGTCCTCGCCGCGGCCGATCGCGCCGAGGTCGCCCACGCCCGCCACCTCGGCGGTGAACCGGACGCACCGCGTGCAATGGATGCAGCGGTTCATCGAGGTCTTGACCAGCGGGCCGATATACTTGTCCTCGACCGCACGCTTGTTCTCGTGGAAGCGGGACGTGTCGACGCCGTAGGCCATCGCCTGGTCCTGCAGGTCGCACTCGCCGCCCTGGTCGCAGATCGGGCAATCCAGCGGATGGTTGATGAGGAGGAACTCCATCACCCCTTCGCGGGCCTTCTTCACCATCGGCGACTTCGTCATCACGACCGGCGGCTCGCCGTTCGGGCCGGGGCGCAGGTCGCGCACGCCCATGGCGCAGGACGCGACGGGCTTGGGCGGGCCGCCCTTCACCTCGACGAGACACATGCGGCAATTGCCGGCGATGGACAGGCGCTCGTGGTAACAGAAGCGCGGGATCTCGGCGCCCGCCTCCTCGCAGGCCTGGAGGAGCGTGTACTCCGCCGGAACCTCGACTTCCTGGCCGTCGATGATGAGCTTGGGCATTCCGGTTACTCCGCGGCCATCATTTCGGGGTCGCGCACCCCGGCATCAGCGGGATTGGCCGCGTATTCGTCGATCCGCTTCTCGATCTCGTGGCGGAAGTGGCGGATGAGGCCCTGGACCGGCCAGGCCGCTGCATCGCCGAGCGCGCAGATCGTGTGGCCCTCGACTTGGTAGGTCACGTCCAGCAGCATGTCGATCTCGCGCTTCTGGGCGCGGCCCTCGGCCATGCGGGTGAGGACGCGCCACATCCAGCCCGTGCCCTCGCGGCACGGCGTGCACTGGCCGCAGCTCTCATGCTTGTAGAAGTAGGACAGGCGCGCGATGGCCCGGACGATGTCCGTGGACTTGTCCATGACGATCACGGCCGCCGTGCCGAGGCCCGATTTCAGGCCGCGCAGCGTGTCGAAGTCCATGTAGGCGTCGGCGATCTCGTGAGCCGGAACGAGCGGAACGGACGAGCCGCCCGGAATGACGCAGAGCAGATTGTCCCATCCGCCGCGGATGCCGCCGCAATGGCGATCGATCAGCTCGCGGAAGGTGATGCCCATCTCCTCCTCCACGTTGCACGGCGTATTGACGTGGCCGGAGACGCAGAAGAGCTTGGTGCCGACATTGTTCGGCCGGCCGATGCCGGCGAACCAGGCCGCCCCGCGGCGCAGGATCGTGCCGGCGACGGCGATGGATTCCACGTTGTTGACGGTCGTGGGGCAGCCATAGAGACCCATATTGGCCGGGAACGGCGGCTTCAGCCGCGGCATGCCCTTCTTGCCTTCCAGGCTTTCCAGGAGAGCGGTCTCCTCGCCGCAGATATAGGCGCCGGCGCCGTGGTGGACGTAGATGTCGAACGGCCAGCCATGGACGTTGTCCTTGCCGACAAGCCGGGCGTCATAGGCCTCGTCGATGGCGCGCTGCAGCGCCTCGCGTTCGCGGACATATTCGCCGCGGATATAGATGTAGCAGGCATGGGCGCCCATCGCGAAGGACGCGATCAAACACCCCTCGATCAGGAGATGCGGATCGTGCCGCATGATCTCCCGGTCCTTGCACGTGCCCGGCTCGGACTCGTCGGCGTTGACGACGAGATAATGCGGACGCCCGTCGGACTGCTTGGGCATGAACGACCATTTGAGGCCGGTCGGGAAGCCGGCGCCGCCGCGGCCGCGCAGGCCCGATGCCTTCATCTCGTTGATGACCCAGTCCCTGCCCTTCTCCAGCAGGAACTTCGTGCCGTCCCAGGCCCCGCGCATCTGCGCGGCCTTGAGGCCGGGGGAATGGAGCCCGTAGAGGTTGGTGAAGATCCTGTCGCGATCTGCGAGCATCTGTCCTTACCTCTTGCGCTTGGTGCCGGAGCCGTCGGTCGGCTCGACGGTGGCGGCGGTCTTCGCCCGGCGCTTCGTCGTCGCCTCGGACGAGGCGGAGTTGCCGGAAGCCTCGCGGGCCTCTGCGGAGACGGGAGCCTTGCCGCGCGCGGTACGCGCAACGGGGCTGTCCGACTTCTGCTGCTCGGCGCGGGTCGGCTCCGGCTTTGCCGGCTCCGGATTGGCCGCGGCGGCAACCGCCTGCCCGGCGGCCTCGGCCTTCGCCTTGGCGTCCTCCTCGGCGAAGCGCTTCTTCCACGCGCCGACCATGGAGCCATCGAACAGCGCGGGGTCGGTCAGCGTCTTGACCGCGTCCTTGGGTTCGGAAGCATGACGCCCGTTCTGCGGGCCTGGCTTCACGGGACGTCCGGCGCGCAGGTCTTCGAGCAAAGCGGCGAAGCTCTCCGGCGTCAGGTCCTCGTAATAATCGTAGCCGATCTGCACCATCGGCGCGTTGCAGCAGGCGCCGAGGCACTCGACCTCGAGCCAGGACAGCTTGCCGTCGGCCGTCACCGTCTTCTGCGGGCCTATGACATCGTGGCAGACCTTCTTCAGCGCCTCGGCGCCGCGCAGCATGCAGGGGGTCGTGCCGCAGAGCTGGACGAAATGCTCGCCCACCGGCTCCAGCGCGAACATCGTGTAGAAGGTCGCGACCTCGAGGACGCGGATATAGGGCATGCCGAGCATGCCCGCGATGTGCCGGATCGCGGCCTCCGGCACCCAGCCGCCGCTCTGCTCCTGTGCCTTCCACAGGAGCGGGATCACCGCGGAGGCCTGCCGGCCTTCCGGGTATTTCGCGATCTGGCGGCCGGCCCACTCGGCGTTCTCCGGCGTGAACGCGAAGGACGCGGGCTGGACTTCCTGGGCGGCGAGACGACGGACGGACATGCTCAGCGGTCCACTTCACCGAAGACGATATCGAGGGAGCCCAGGATGGCCGACACGTCGGCCAGCATGTGCTGGCGGCACATGAAGTCCATGGCCTGGAGATGGGCGAAGCCGGGAGCGCGGATCTTGCAGCGATACGGCTTGTTGGTGCCGTCCGAGACGAGATAGACGCCGAACTCGCCCTTTGGCGCTTCCACGGCGGCGTAAACCTCGCCGGCCGGGACGTGGTAGCCCTCGGTGTAGAGCTTGAAATGGTGGATCAGCGCTTCCATCGAGCGCTTCATCTCGCCGCGCTTCGGGGGAGCGATCTTGTTGTCCTGGACGGTGATCGGCCCCTGTCCTTCCGGCGAGCGAAGCTTCTCCAGGCACTGCTTCATGATGCGCACGGACTGGCGCATCTCTTCCATGCGGATGCAGTAGCGGTCGTAGCAGTCGCCGTTCTTGCCGATCGGGATGTCGAACTCGAGCTCGTCGTAGCACTCGTAGGGCTGGCTCTTGCGCAGGTCCCAAGCCGCTCCCGAGCCGCGCACCATCACGCCCGAGAATCCCCACTTCCAGCAGGTGTCGAGATCGACGACGCCAATATCGACGTTGCGCTGCTTGAAGATGCGGTTTTCGGTCAGCAGGTCCTCCAGGTCGTCGCAGACCTTCAGGAACGGATCGCAGAAGTCCCAGATATCGTCGATCAGCTGCGGCGGCAGGTCCTGGTGCACGCCGCCGGGACGGACATAGTTGGCGTGCATGCGCGAGCCGGAGGCCCGCTCATAGAACACCATCAGCTTCTCGCGCTCCTCGAAGCCCCAGAGCGGCGGCGTGAGCGCACCGACATCCATCGCCTGGGTGGTGACGTTGAGGAGGTGCGACAGAAGGCGGCCGATCTCGAGATACAGGACGCGGATGAGCTGCGCGCGCTTGGGCACGGTCACGCCCATGAGCCTCTCCACGGCGAGGGAGAAGCAATGCTCCTGGTTCATCGGCGCGACGTAGTCGAGCCGGTCGAAATAGGGCACGGCCTGCGTGTAGGTCTTGACCTCGATCAGCTTCTCGGTGCCGCGATGGAGCAGCCCGATATGCGGATCGACGCGCTCGACGATCTCGCCGTCCAGCTCCAGCACGAGGCGCAGCACGCCGTGCGCCGCCGGATGCTGCGGGCCGAAATTGATCGAGAAATTGCGGATCTGGTGCTCGCCCATCACGGCTTCCCCGCGGCCTTCTCGTCACCGGGAAGCACGTAGTCGGTGCCTTCCCAGGGCGAGAGGAAATCGAAGTTGCGGAATTCCTGCCGGAGCTGGACCGGCTCGCTCACGACGCGCTTCTGTTCATCGTCCCAGCGCACCTCGACGAAGCCGGTGAGCGGGAAGTCCTTGCGCAGCGGGTGACCCTGGAATCCGTAATCGGTCAGGATCCGGCGCAGGTCCGGATGGCCCGAGAACAGGATGCCGTAGAGATCATACGCCTCGCGCTCGAACCAGTCGGCCGACGGGAAGACCGGCGTGGCCGAGGGGACCAGCGTCTCCTCGTCGGCCTGCACCTTCACGCGGATGCGCTGGTTCAGGTACGGCGAAAGCAGGTGGTAGACGACATCGAAGCGCTTGGGGCGCTCCGGGTAATCCACGCCGCAAATGTCGACGAAGTTGACGAAACGGCACAGCGGGTCGTCGCGCAGGAAGGTGAGCAGGCCGACGATGCCCTCGGCCTGCGCCTCCAGCGTCAACTCGCCCAGCGCGATGCCGGCCGTGACGCCGGGATGGTGCCGGCCGATATGCTCGCTCAGCGATACGAGATCAGGGCTCATGCGGTCTCCGTCCGGCCTCGGGGCGAGGCCGTCGCGCTAGACTTACCGTTCGATCGTGCCGGTGCGGCGGATCTTCTTCTGCAGCAGCAGGACGCCGTAGAGCAGCGCCTCCGCCGTGGGCGGGCAGCCCGGAACGTAGATGTCGACCGGGACGATCCGGTCGCAGCCGCGCACCACGCTGTAGCTGTAATGGTAGTAGCCGCCGCCATTGGCGCACGACCCCATGGAGATGACGTAGCGCGGCTCGGGCATCTGGTCGTAGACCTTGCGCAGCGCGGGAGCCATCTTGTTGGTCAGCGTGCCGGCGACGATCATCACGTCGGACTGCCGCGGCGAGGCGCGGGGCGCGAAGCCGAAACGCTCGGCGTCGTAGCGCGGCATCGACATCTGCATCATTTCGACGGCGCAGCAGGCAAGGCCGAACGTCATCCACATGAGCGAGCCGGTGCGCGCCCACTGGATCAGGTCCTCGGTGGACGTGACCAGGAAACCCTTGTCCGCGAGCTCGTCGTTAAGGCCCACGAAGAAGGGATCGGTCTGACCGACCGGCTTGCCGGTATTCGGATCGATGATGCCTTTCGCCGCCGGGGCGACCACGGGCGTGCGCCGCGGATCCGTCGGCTCGACGGGCAGGCCAGGGCTCAGTCCCATTCCAGGGCCCCCTTCTTCCATTCGTAGACGAAGCCGATGGTGAGGACGCCCAGGAACACCATCATCGACCAGAAACCGGCCCAGCCCAGGTCGCCATAGGCCACGGCCCACGGGAAGAGGAACGCGACCTCGAGATCGAAGATGATGAACAGGATCGCGACCAGGTAGAACCGGACGTCGAACTTCATGCGGGCATCGTCGAACGCATTGAAGCCGCATTCGTAGGCTGAAAGCTTCTCCGGGTCCGGGTTCTTGAAAGCCACCGCGAACGGGGCGATCAGGAGAGCGAGCCCGATCACGGCCGACACGGCAATGAAGATGCCGAGCGGCAGGTAGTCGTTGAGAAGACTCGGCAGGGTCTGCGTCATCCTACACCCGATCCTGGGCTTGCGCCGGAGGCAGCGGTCCGGCCTTCGGCGTGGACCGCGAAACCTCGCGATTCCAGCAGGCTGGAACCGTTCGAACTTGAGGCGTGGCTTATCGCAGGCGTCGAGGGGTGGCAAGCGTTCCGGGCGTCGCAGAACGGCCTTTCGCTGTGCCTTTTCCGCTGCCGTGTTCCGCTGGCGCCCGCGCGTCGTTCGCCGGGACAGCGCAGTGGCATAGACTGATCCCCATGCGCGATTCGGAGTTGACGGTGCGCCGCATCGGAACGATCCCCGCCCTCCTCTTCCTCGCCGTCACGGGTTCTCAGGCCCATGCCCAGGTGATAGATGTCGGCCGCGCAACGTGCCGCGAGTTCACCGCCCTGTCGGCGCTGGAACGCAGCCAGATGACACTCTGGCTGCACGGCTTCTATTCCGGCGCGGCGTTGAGGGCGCAGATCGACAGGTCCAGGCTCGGCGACCTGGAGAGCGCGCTTTTCGACACCTGCTCCAGACAGCCTGATCTGGCGCTTATCGGATCCGAGCTGCGTGGGCTGGTCCTGATCGGACGTGAGGCGGCGCCCCAGCCGAATACGCAGTCCGTGCCCGGCGATACCGCTCCGTCATCCCCGGCGCCCGACCGCCCGACGCCGGCGCGCTGAAGCCGCTGCGGCGTTCCCGGCCCGGAACATGGACTCGGGCGGGACGTTGATTCCGGCAGGGGGCTTCCACCCACCGGAGGCAACGTCATGAACAACAACCAGCAGTTCGGCGGCCAGGACAACCAGCAGTTCGGCGAGCAGGATCGCGAGCGCCGCCAGCAGGAACAGGGCTCGCAGGGCTTCGAACGCGGCCGCCAGGACCAGGCCGGTCAGATGGACCAGCAGGGCCAGCAGCGCCAGCAGGGCCAACAGGGCGAGTTCCGCGAGGAGGAGCAGTTCGGCCAGCAGCAGAACCGCAAGCCCGGCCAGCAGCAGCAGTCGCAGCAGGGCAGCGACAGCCTCGAGCCGCGCCAGCAGGGCGGCTGGGGCGAGACGCCGGACGAGCAGCAGAGCTGATCCCGACCGTCTGAGATCTTACAGGGCCCGCCGTTCGCGGTGGGCCCTTCTCACTCTGGAGGCCGACCATGATCGAAGGCGGATGGGGTTTTGTCCTGATGGCCGTGCTCGGGCCCATCATCCTGGGCGCGGCGATCCTCTATGGCAGCCGCGAATGGCGGCAGCGGCGGCGCGTCAGGCCCGATGCGATGCAGCTTGGCGAAGCGGGCGATACGCCTGCGGCCCGGGCATCTTCCGCGGCGCGAGGAGCGTCCGGCGCTCCCGATTGATCACGAGAAAGTGGCGCGGGCGACGGGGCTCGAACCCGCGACCTCCGGCGTGACAGGCCGGCACTCTAACCGACTGAGCTACGCCCGCGCGGGCGTCGAGACGGCCAGGCCGTCTTCGGTGCCGGGTGTTTATTGGCGGGCCCTTGGCCTGTCAAGGCGATTGAACTCCTTCCCCTCAGTTCGTCTCCCGCCGCCGCGGATTGCCGCGCCGACCCTCGCCGGACATGACCGTGGCGAGGCGGAACCGCGTCAGCTCGGCGGGCGTCAGCACCCGGATGTCGGAGGACGGCGTCGCGTTCACGATCCGCATCAGCTCGCGGTTGACGCCCATGCGGCCGAGATACCAGCCCAAGACATCATCCGCTCCGTTCGGATCGCGCCGGGCGTCGATCGAGCCGCCGCCCAGGATGTCCCGCTGCGAGATGCCGCCGTCATAGGACTTGTGGACGCCGACCATGCTCCCGCCGGGCACGAAGCGCTTCACGCCGCCGGCGAGCACGTAGGCGCAGGCCGAATTGCACTGCGCCGTGCCGTATTGGCTCGGCCCCTGATAGCTCGCGACGATGACGTTGAGCTTCAGCTGGCGGATGACGATGCCGAGCTTGAGCGCGCCCAGGAGATAGCCGCCGGGCGAATCGATCATGATCGTGCCGACCATGGGCCGCCGTGCCCGCACCAGCGGCTCCAGCTTGACGAGAAGGTCCTCCGCCGCGCTCAGGCTTACCTGGCCGGTCGCGATGATCGCCAGCGGGCATTCGCCGGAGCAGCCATTCACGGCGACAGGCATGAACCGGTACGTCAGCGCCGAGGCGGGAATGGCCGTCGCGGCCAGACCCAGCATGGCGATTGAGGCGGCCAGCAGGGCCTTGATCATCGTCCGCTCCGGCAATTGGTGGGCGGTGACGGGCTCGAACCGCCGACCCTCTCGGTGTAAACGAGATGCTCTACCAACTGAGCTAACCGCCCGAAAATCGAGAGGGCGAGCCGGCCGGCCGAGCCGCCGGTCCGCCCTCCCCGCATCCATACGAATCAAGCTTGCCTTTCGCAAGCGAAAGCCCCGGAGCTCGCGCCCCGGGGCCATCGAACCTCACCCGGCTTCACCCACTCAATGGGCGACGAAGCCGGCCGCCTCGTCGTCTCCGGTCCGGGTCGGCGCGGGCGCCGGCTCGTCCCAGGAGATCGGCTCGGGCTTGCCCGTCAGCGCATGGCCCAGAACCTGGTCCATGCGGGCGACGGGGATGATCTCGAGCCCGTTCTTCACCGATTTCGGCAGGTCCGCGAGGTCCTTGGCGTTGTCCTCGGGGATCAGCACCGTCTTGATGCCGCCGCGCAGCGCCGCCAGGAGCTTCTCCTTCAGGCCGCCGATGGGCAGGACCCTGCCCCGCAGCGTGACCTCGCCCGTCATGGCGATGTCGCGCCGGACGGGAATGCCGGTCAGAACCGAGACGATGGCGGTCGCCATCGCGATGCCGGCCGACGGACCGTCCTTCGGGGTCGCGCCCTCGGGCACGTGGACGTGGATGTCGCGCCGGTCGAAGAGCGGCGGCTCGATCCCGAAATCGACCGAGCGGGAGCGGACATAGGAGGCCGCCGCCGAGATCGATTCCTTCATCACGTCCTTCAGGTTGCCGGTGACCGTCATCTTGCCCTTGCCGGGCATCATGACGCCTTCGATCGTCAGGAGCTCGCCGCCGACCTCGGTCCAGGCGAGGCCCGTGACGACGCCGACCTGGTCCTCGGTCTCCGCAGAGCCGAAGCGGAACTTCGGCACGCCGAGATAGTCGGACAGGTTCTCCGGCGTGACGGTGACCTTCTTCCTCTTGTTGAGGAGGATGTCCTTCACCGCCTTGCGGGCAAGGTTGGAGATCTCGCGCTCGAGGTTACGCACGCCCGCTTCCCGCGTGTAGGTGCGGATCAGCGCGAGCAGCGCCTCCTCGTCGATCGACCATTCCTTCGGCTGGAGGCCGTGCTTGGAGACGGCGTTCGGGATCAGGTGCTGACGCGCGATCTCCGCCTTCTCCTCCTCGGTGTAGCCGGCGATGCGGATCAGCTCCATCCGGTCCAGCAGGGCCGGCGGGATGTTGAGCGTGTTCGCCGTCGTCACGAACATCACGCTCGACAGGTCGTAGTCGACCTCGAGGTAATGGTCGTTGAACGTCGAGTTCTGCTCGGGATCCAGCACCTCCAGCAGCGCCGCAGACGGGTCGCCCCGGAAGTCCATGCCCATCTTGTCGATCTCGTCGAGCAGGATGAGCGGGTTGGACGTCTTGGCCTTCTTCATGGCCTGGACGATCTTGCCCGGCATCGAGCCGATATAGGTGCGCCGGTGGCCGCGGATCTCGGCCTCGTCCCGGACGCCGCCGAGCGACAGGCGCACGAATTCGCGGCCGGTGGCCTTGGCCATCGACTTGCCGAGCGAGGTCTTGCCGACGCCCGGAGGGCCGACGAGGCACAGGATGGGACCCGACAGCTTGTTCGCCCGCTGCTGGACCGCGAGATACTCGACGATGCGGTCCTTCACCTTCTCCAGGCCGTGATGGTCCTGGTCGAGGACGTCCTGGGCGAGCTTGAGGTCCTTCTTGACCTTGGACTTCTTGTTCCACGGGATGCCGAGCATCCAGTCGAGGTAGTTGCGCACCACCGTCGCCTCGGCCGACATCGGCGACATCTGCCGGAGCTTCTTCAGCTCGGCCAGCGCCTTGTCGCGGGCTTCCTTGGTGAGCTTGGTCTTCTCGATCCGGTCCTCGATCTCGGCGAGTTCGTCCTTGCCGTCCTCGTCGCCGAGTTCCTTCTGGATCGCCTTCATCTGCTCGTTCAGGTAGTACTCGCGCTGGGTCTTCTCCATCTGGCGCTTGACGCGCGAGCGGATGCGCTTCTCCACCTGGAGCACCGAGATCTCGCTCTCCATCAGGCCAAGCACCTTCTCGAGGCGGCCGGCGACGGAGACGGTCTCGAGGATCGCCTGCTTGTCCTGGATCTTGATCGCCAGGTGTGGGGCGACGCTGTCCGACAGCTTGGCCGGCTCGTCGATCTGGGTGATCGCGGCGACGACCTCGGGCGAGACCTTCTTGTTGAGCTTCACGTAGCTCTCGAACTCGGACACGACCGAGCGGGCAAGCGCCTCGACCTCGACCTGGTCGCCAATCTCGTCGGCGAGCGCCGTGGCCTCGGCCTCGTAATACTCGTCCGACCGGGTGAACTGGCTGATGCGTGCGCGCCCGCCGCCCTCCACGAGCACCTTCACGGTGCCGTCGGGCAGTTTCAGGAGCTGCAGCACGTTCGCCAGCGTGCCGATCTCGTAGATGGAATCGGTCGCCGGATCATCGTCGGTCGCGTTCTTCTGGGTGGCCAGAAGAATGAGGCCCTCGTTCTTCACGACCTCTTCCAGCGCGCGGATCGACTTCTCGCGGCCGACGAAGAGCGGCGCGATCATGTGGGGGAACACCACGATGTCGCGGAGCGGGAGAACCGGATAGGTGCCCGACGTGCCGGGAACGATCGGCTGACGCTGCTTGGGAGATGTCATCGTCCCAAAGTCCTTTCGGTTGCGGCCGCCCGGCATGCCCAAAATGGGCCATGCCGCGGCCGGGGCCGGCTGCCTGGCCGCCTCCTCGAGGAGCGCGGCCCGGCGTGATCGGAGCGGCAGGGCCCAGACTCACGTCGCCGTGCCCCTAAAGTGGTCCCGACACGTCTCATCTTCAAGCGATGAGGCCTCCTGTCGCGGGCCGATGCACAGGCGATGCCAAGTGGGACGGTACGCGATCTCCGCGCGGCTTGCGGGCGTGTCGGAACAAGCGAGGCGGTGGCGGCCATCGAGCCTCATCGTCTCCCGCCCCTCACCCCGGCCTCTCCCCGCGGGCGGGGAGAGGGGGAAGGCCGCGACGCCAATCGTTTCCCCTCCCCCTTGCGGGGAGGGGTAAGGGGTGGGGGTCGATGCCGCCTGACACGGACGGATGCCATCCCCTCGCCCCCTCAGGGGGAGAGGGCCAGGGTGAGGGGGCGCGGGGCGTGGAGCGCGGTGGTCGGCACCGGGCCTCCTCCGGCACCGACCCCCACCCCTGCCCCTCCCCACAAGGGGGAGGGGAAGACGCGTCGAAGCCCCCGGCCGCGCTGGCGCGCCGGGTTGATGAGGGGTAGGCGGAGCGCCGGCAGGCGCGTTACGCGATACCATCCATGTCCAGCGGGACACGGCGCGCGAGATGACGCCTCGCGCACGCCTCCCGGCGCTCCGCCTGCGGTTGTCTTAAAAGAAGGGGCCGCGCTTCCAGGACGCTCGCCCGTCCGGCCTGCCGCCATCAGCCTTCGAAGCGTCCCTCGCAGGGATGCTTCATCGACATCAGGCAGCGGAGCCGGGCCGGACGCCCGTCCGCTCCAGCGATGCTCCTCGCGGGAGGATCCTAGTGTCCTCCGGGCGGGGTCCCGTCCTCCCGGGAGCGGATTGCAAGTCCGCCCGCAGGCAACCGCCTCTCCCCGACAGTCA
>JAIXTM010000001.1 GCA_027483945.1 Hyphomicrobiales bacterium
CCTTAACAACGGTCCTCATGCTGAGGTGCGAGCGAAGCGAGCCTCGAAGCACGCACGAATGGCCGTGAGCGCATCCCCCTCCTCCCGCGCAGCGGCGGGGAGGGGCCAGGGGTGGGGGGTGCCGGGCGTGGAGCTCTTATCTGCAGGACGGAACCCCGTCCCACCGCCCCTCACCCCGGCCCTCTCCCCGCGGACGGGGAGAGGGGAAGGCCGCGACGGTCACCATCCCCTCGCCCCCAACGGGGGAGAGGGACAGGGTGAGGGGGGTGCGGGGCATGGAGCTGGGACTCACGGCAAAGGGCTCGCCCCGTCCCACCGCCCCCCACCCTCACCCTCCCCGCCGCAAGCGGGGGGAGGGAAGAACGCGGCGCTGAGCCCGCGTCGCAAAGGAAGTGGACCCGCGGCTGATCCCTCCACGCGCGAGAGAGAGACGCGGTTGGCGAGAGCCTGACGCCTCGTCCTTCGAGGCCGCTTCGCGGCACCTCAGGATGAGGCTTCTGATAGACCGCGCCGTCCACAACGGTCCTCATGCTGAGGCGCTCGCCGGAACGGCGAGCCTCGAAGCACGCACAATGCCGGCCCAGCCCGATCCCTCCCCGCCAGGGGAGGGTGGCGCGAAGCGCCGGGTGGGCCCTGGACCAACGAAGAAGCCCACCCGTCCGGCGCTCTCGCGCCGGCCACCCTCCCTTGGCAGGGAGGGATCAGGTGCGGCCGTCACCCGCGTTTGTCATCCCCTTCCCGGCGCTGCGCGCCGCCGGGGATGCCACGGGGCGTGCTGGCGGCGAGCGGTCAGGGCGGGCTGCCTAGCCCTCGATCTCCTCGCGCAGCATCTCCAGCGCGAGCCATTGCTCCTCGGCGGCGGCAAGGTCGGACTGCGCCTTGGCGGCTTCCGCCGTGAGGCGGTCGAAGCGGGCGCGGTCGCGGGCGTAGAGGCCGGGATCGGCCATCGCCTGCTGGATCGACGCAATGCGCGCCTCCAGGGCTGCGATCGTGGCGGGAAGCGTCTCCAGCGCGTGCTTCTCCTTGAAGGAGAGCTTGCGCGTCCGGGCGGCGCGGTCGGCCACCGGCTCGTCCCGCGCCGTCTTTTGAGGACCGTCGGGCTTCCTGGCCTTGGACGCGGTGACGTCGGCCCCGCGCTGGGTCAGCATGTCGGAATAGCCGCCGGCATATTCGCGCCAGCGCCCGTCGCCCTCCGGCACGATGACGGCGTCGACGATCCGGTCGAGGAAGTCGCGGTCGTGGCTGATCAGGATCAGCGTTCCGTCCATGCCACCGAGCAGCTCCTCCAGAACGTCCAGCGTCTCCAGGTCGAGGTCGTTGGTCGGCTCGTCCAGCACCGTGAGATTGGCGGGCTTTGCCAGGGCGCGCGCCAGCATCAGGCGCGCGCGCTCGCCGCCGGACAGGACGCGGACCGGCGTCCGGGCCTGTTCGGGACGGAACAGGAAGTCGCCCATATAGGAGACGACGTGGCGAGCCTCGCCGCCGACCACGACCTGGTCGCCGCGCCCGCCGGTCAGCGCCTCGGCCAGCGTCCAGTCGGGATCGAGGCTGTCGCGCCTCTGCTCGAGCGTGACCATCTCGACATTGGCGGCGACGCGGACCGTGCCGGCATCGGGCTCCAGCGTACCCGTGAGGAGGCCGAGCAGCGTCGTCTTGCCGGCGCCGTTGGGCCCGACGATGCCGATCCGGTCGCCACGGGCGACGCGGATCGAGAACCGGTCGACGATGGCGCGCCCGTCATAGGCCTTGGAGACGTCTTTCGCCTCGATCACGATCTTCGAGGAGGTTTCGGCCTCCTGCGCGGCGAGGCGCACCGAGCCTTGGGCCCGGCGCTCGGTCCGGCGCCGGTCGCGCATGGCATGGACCTCGGCGAGGCGGCGCATGTTGCGCTTGCGCCGGCCCGACACGCCGTGGCGGATCCAGTCCTCCTCCGCCGCGATCTTCCGGTCGAGCTTGTGCCGCTCCAGCTCCTCCTGCTCCAGCACCCGGTCGCGCCAGGCCTCGAAGCCGGAAAAGCCCACATCCGCCTGGCGCGTGCGGCCGCGATCCAGCCAGACCGTGGAGCGGGTCAGGTTCGACAGGAAGCGCCGGTCGTGGCTGATGAGGACGATGGCCGAGCGGGACGCCTTCAGAGTCGCTTCCAGCCATTCGATGGTCGGCAGGTCGAGATGGTTGGTCGGCTCGTCGAGCAGCAGGATGTCGGGGGCCGGCGCGAGCGTCCGGGCCAGCGCCGCGCGGCGCGCCTCGCCGCCGGACAGGGTCGTGGGGTCGGCCTGCGGATCGAGGCCGAGCTGCTCGACGAGGTACCGGGCCGCATAAGCATCGTCGCCCGGTCCCAGTCCTGCCTCGACATAGGCGGCGACGGTGGGAAAACCGGCGAAGTCCGGCTCCTGCGGCAGATAGCGCAGGGTCGCGCCGGGCTGGACGAAGCGCGTGCCGCCATCGGCCTCGACGAGGCCGGCCGCGATCTTCAGGAGCGTCGACTTGCCCGAGCCGTTGCGCCCGACGAGCGCGATAGTCTGGCCGGCGGCGACCGACAGGTCCGCCGATTCCAGCAGGACCGGCCCGCCGAAGGTGAGGCCGATCCCGGTCAGCTGGAGGAGCGGCGGCTCGGCCATCAGGCGGCCTTGTCGCGGCGCTGGTAGTCCTTCACGTCCGAGAAGGCGATGCCCGGCGCCCGCTCCTGCTCGTAGGTGAGCGAGAAGGCGGTCGTCGCCATGAAGACGGGTGCGCCGTCGAGGTCCGCCGCGATGGACGAGGTGTGGCTGTCGATGAAGGTTTCCAGCTTCTGCCGGTCGTCGGACGCGATCCAGCGGCAGATGGAGAAGCGCGTCGGCTCGTAGTCGATAGGCAGGCCGTATTCGGCCTTGAGCCGCTCCTTCAGCACGTCGAGCTGGAGTGCGCCGACGACGCCGACGATGGCGCCCGAGCCGTCATAGGGCAGGAAGAGCTGCACGACCCCTTCCTCCGCCATCTGCTGAAGCGCGTCCTTCAGCTTCTTGGCCTTCATCGGGTCGGTGAGCTTGATGCGCCGCAGGATCTCGGGCGCGAAGCTCGGCACGCCGCGGAAGACCAGGTCCTCGCCCTCGGTCAGCGTGTCGCCGATGCGCAGCGTGCCGTGGTTGGGAATGCCCACCACGTCGCCGGCAAAGGCCTCATCCGCGATGGAGCGGTCCTGGGCGAAGAAGAATTGCGGCGACGACAGCGACATGGGCTTGCCGGTGCGCACGAGCTTGGCCTTCATGCCGCGCTCCAGCCGCCCCGAGCAGACGCGCAGGAAGGCGATCCGGTCCCGGTGGTTCGGGTCCATGTTCGCCTGGATCTTGAAGACGAAGCCGGTCATGCGCGGCTCGTCCGCCGTGACCGTGCGCCCGTCCGCCTCCTGCGCCCGCGGCGGCGGGGCGATGACGGCGAGCGCGTCGATCAGGTCGCGCACGCCGAAATCGCGCAGGGCCGAGCCGAAGAAGACCGGCGTCAGGTGCCCCTCGCGGAAGGCGTCGAGGTCGAAGGGCTTGCAGCCCTCGCGGGCGAGCATGACCTCCTCCAGCCAGGCTTCCCGCTCGGTCTCGGGAAGCAGCGACAGCACGGCCTCGTCGTCGGGGCCGGAAACGGGCGTGCGCGCTTGCTGCGCGTCCTGGCGGCGGAAGGCGTTGCCGGCAAGGTCGTAGGTGCCGGCAAAGCTGCGGCCCCGGCCGATGGGCCAGGTGACCGGGGACGTGTCCAGGGCCAGCGTCTTCTCGATCTCGTCGAGGAGATCGAACGGATCGCGGGTCTCCCGGTCCATCTTGTTGACGAAGGTGACGATGGGGATGTCGCGCAGGCGGCAGACCTCGAAGAGCTTTCTCGTGCGCGCCTCGATGCCGCGGGCGGCGTCGATGACCATGACGGCGGAATCCACCGCCGTCAGCGTCCGGTACGTGTCCTCCGAGAAATCCTCGTGGCCCGGCGTGTCGAGCAGGTTGAAGACGACGTCGGCATATTCGAACGTCATCACCGACGTGACGACGGAGATGCCGCGCTCGCGCTCGATCCCCATCCAGTCGGAGCGGGTGGCGGCGCCGTTGCGCTTGGCCTTGACCGCGCCGGCGAGCTGGATCGCGCCGCCGAAGAGCAGCAGCTTCTCGGTCAGCGTGGTCTTGCCGGCGTCCGGGTGCGAGATGATCGCGAAGGTGCGGCGGCGGGCGGCGGGCGTGGCTGCGGCGCCCGGTGCGGTGGCATGCATCGTCATGGCGGACAAGCGTTTAGTGCGTCCGGAGCCGGAAGGGAATGCCGGCGGGCGCGGCCGTCCGACCGCTCGCATTTGCACAGCGCAACGGCAATCCGCGAAACCTTTCCGGGACTTCGCGAGAAGTCGCTCAAGTACCGCCGCGCTCGCGAACGGATTCTTCACGCCTTTGCGGTTTCATGGACGCTCACAGGGAACTGCGACTGCCAATGCTGATCCGCAAGCTGGCCGACACACGGAAGATCGACCGCGAGCTGTCGCGTGATGTGCGCAGTGCTCTCGTGGAATCGCTTTACGCGCCGTTCGCGTCCCTCGTCGTGGGCGCGATCTCGGGCGTGATCGTCGGCCTGATGGCCTCGTACCGCGCGGCCGACCCCTGGCTCGTCGCCTGTTCGGCCGCCATTTTCCTCATCGGACTGGGCCGCGTCGTCTCGGCCATGATGTACCGGCGCTACAAGCCCGGCCTCAGCCCGGACGAGGTGCGCCGATGGGAGCGCATCTACGAGCTCGGCGCCTGGTCCTATTCCGCCCTGCTCGGCCTCATGTGCTTCCTGGCGATCCACCGGTCGGAGGACGCGGCGGTGCACCTGGCCGTCGCGACGACCACGGCCGGCTACGCGGCCGGCATCACCGGCCGCAATGCGGGCCGCCCGATCATCGCCATCGGCCAGCTCGCGCTCGCCGCGCTGCCGCTGGCCATCGCGCTTCTCATCTATGGCGACACGTTCCACCTGATCCTGGGGATCGTGATCCTGCTCTTCGTCTACGGCATGACCGACATCACGCTCTCGATCCACGACGTGGTGATCCAGGCGCTGGTGAACACGCGCGCCAAGGCGGCGCTGGCGGTGAAGTACGAGGAACAGGCCAAGCAGTTCGATGCCGCGCTGAACAACATGTCCCACGGGCTGTGCATGTTCGATCCCAAGGGGCGGCTCGTCGTGTGGAACGAGCAGCTGGTGCAGGTCACCGGCCTCGATCCCCGCATGATCCGCGCCGGCATGACGTCCCTGCAGCTGGTGCGGCTCGCCGAGACCAGCGGCGTCCTCAGCCCGCGCCGCGCCCGCCGGCTCCTGGTGGAGCTGAGCCGCGAGCGGGCGAGCCGCCGCGGCGGCCAGGTGGACGTGGACCTCGCCGACGGGCGCACCCTCGCCTTGTCCGAGAGCCCGATGCCGGGCGGCGAGGCGGTCATGATCTTCGAGGACATCACCGACCGCCGCCGCGTGGAGCGGCAGGTGGAGCGGATGGCCCGGTTCGACGAGCTGACGGGCCTGCCCAACCGCGGCTCGTTCCGCGAGCGCATGGGCGCCGAGATCGCCATGCTGCAGCGCCGGGGCGCGCAGTTCGCGATCCACTGGATCGACCTCGACCGGTTCAAGGTCGTCAACGACACGCTCGGCCACCCGGTCGGCGACCGGCTGCTGCAGGCGGTGGCGGAGCGGCTGCGCTCGGCGGTGCGCAAGACCGACCTCGTCGCCCGGTTCGGCGGCGACGAGTTCGTCGTGGTCCAGACGCCGATCTCCCGCCGGCGCGAGGCCGCGGCTCTCGCCGACCGGCTGGTGGAGGCCCTGGCGATTCCGTTCGAGATCGATGGCCAGCGCATCGATGTCGGCGGCTCGGTCGGCGTGTGCCTGGCGCCCGCCGACGGCACCGACGCCGACACGCTGCAGAAGAACGCCGACATGGCGCTCTACGCGGCCAAGAACGAGGGCGGCGGCTGCTACCGCTTCTTCGAGAAGACGATGAGCGCGGCCGCCCAGGCCCGCCGCTCGCTGGAGCTGGACCTGCGCGAGGCGCTCGCCCGCGGCGAGTTCGAGCTCTACTACCAGCCGCTCGTCGATCTGAGCACCGACGACATCAGCGGCTGCGAGGCGCTGCTGCGCTGGAAGCATCCGGAGCGCGGCTTCGTCTCGCCGGCGGAGTTCATCCCCATCGCCGAGGAGACAGGCCTCATCATCCCGCTGAGCGAATGGGTGCTGCGGGCGGCCTGCCAGGAGGCGGCCAACTGGCCGCACAACACGCGCGTCGCGGTCAACCTGTCGCCAGTCCATTTCAAGGATTCGACGCTGGTGGCCTGCGTCGCGGCGGCGCTCAGCCAGTCCGGGCTGCCGGCCAGCCGGCTGGAGCTGGAAGTCACCGAGACGGTGCTCCTGGAAGACAGCGAGATGACCTTGTCGGTGATGCAGCAGCTGCGCAGCCTGGGCCTGGCCATGTCGCTGGACGATTTCGGCACGGGCTATTCGTCGCTCAGCTACCTGCGGACCTATCCGTTCGACAAGATCAAGATCGACGCCTCGTTCACCCGCGGCCTGGAGAAGGACGACGGGTCCATCGCCATCGTGCGGGCGGTGGCGAGCCTCGGCACCAATCTGGGCATGACGATCGTGGCGGAAGGCATCGAGACGCTGGACGAACTCGATTGCGTCAAGCGCGAGGGCTGCACGCAGGCGCAAGGCTACCTGCTCGGCCGGCCGATGCCCGCGGCGAATATCCGCGAGACGCTCGCCCGGATGCACGAGATCCGCTACGTGGCCTGACGGGCCGGCGGACCCGCCGCGCTTGGACGACCCCGGCGGGCGGCGCGCGCCCTACTCGGCCGCCTGGGCGATGCCCAGAAGCCGGTTCTGCGCCGAGACGAGCCGTTCCATCACCTTGAGGTTCTGTTCGGACAGTTCCAGCGAGCTGTCCGCCCAGATGTCCACGATCCGCTCCAGCTCGGGCAGCGTGACCGGGTTGACCTCGCGGCCGGCGCGGTAGATCGCGCGCTGGCCGGCATGGCGGCGGCGGTTGCGCTCGATATAGTCGCGCACGGCCTCCTCGCCCTGCCCCGGCTCGGCGAGCACGTGGACGATACCGAGTTCGTGCATCTCCTCGGCGGTGTAGCTGGTGCCGGACAGGATCATGGCCTCGGCGCGGGCCGCGCCGAGCTTGCGAGCGAGGAAGCTCATCGCGCCCATGCCCGGAAACAGCCCGAACATCTGCTCCGGCAGGCCGAACTTGGCGCCCTTCTCCGCGACGATGACGTTGAAGGACAGAAGCGACTCAAACCCGCCCCCGAGCGCGTCGCCCTGGACCAGGCCGATCGTGATCATCGGCAGGTTCAGGCCCTGCATGTTGCGATGGAGGATTCGCACGCATGAGCGGCCATAATGGACGAGGCCGCGGCGGTCGCGGTTGCGGATCAGCCGGGTGAAGAGATTGAGGTCACCGCCGAGGCAGAAGATGCCGGGGAAGCGCGAACCGAGGATGAGATAGCGCAGGTCCGTCTCGCGGCCCTTGAAATGGTCCTCGATCCCGTCCTGCCAGGCGCGGAAATCGAGCAGCATGTCCGGATTGTAGCAGGGCCGGCCGCGCGGCCGGATATGGGTCCAGAGCGCGCCGGTCTCCCCCTCGAAGGAGACCTCCAGCTGCTCCAGGGCGAACAAGGTGCGCTCGCGGCGCTCGACCAGCCGCGGCCCCTCGGGCTTGGGCAGGCTGTCGCCGCCCAAACGGCGGACGGGACCGAACGGAACGATGGACGATTCAACAGGCTCGGACGCCATTTGACGCAACCCCTTAACAATACGTCAACCATAGCAAAGTCGTGGGCGCTGCACCATTGGCGGCGCATGGACAAACACGCGCAAAACCGCCCGGAAAATGCTTGAGCGATCCGTATTGCGTCGATCACTCAAGAGCTTAACAGAAAGTAACCATAATTCTAGTTAATCTTTTGCGATGCAAAAAGGCCGCCGCGATTTCTCGCGGCGGCTCGTGTCGCAGAGCCGTCGGAACGTGGCCGGCGGGGCCCTAGCGGCCCATCATCACCGAGGGCAGCCACAGCGCCAGGGACGGCGCCGCCATCAGCGCGAAGACCGCGACGATGTAGACCAGGAAGAAGGGCATGACGCCGGCGAAGACATCGGTGATCGGCCGCCCGTCCTTTCGCATGCCCTGCAGGACGTAGAGCACGGTCCCGTCGGGCGGCGAGATCATGGCGATCTCCACCAGCATCGTCACGACGACGCCGAACCAGATCGGATCGTAGCCGAGCCCGACCACGACCGGGAAGATCACCGGGATCGTGGTCAGGATCATGGAGAAGCCCTCCATGAACGTGCCCAGCGCGATGTAGAACCCGATGATCATCATCATGATCGCCCAGGGCGGCAGCGGCAGCCCGGCGACGAACTTGGACAGGAGCTGCGGCAGGCCGACCGTGGTCAGGACGAAATTGAGCAGGTAGGCGCCGAACAGGATGAGGCCGATCATGGCCGTCACCCGCGCCGTCGCTTCCGCGGATTCGTGGATCATGCGGATCGACAGCCGCCGCTCAAAGGCCGCGAAGGCCAGGGCGCCGAGGACGCCCAGCGCCGCCGCTTCCGTCGGAGTGGCATAGCCGCCGTAGATCGTGCCGAGGACGAGGGCGATCAGCAGCAGCGTGGGGCCGAGATCGACCAGCGCCCGCAGCTTCACCGCGAGCGGGATCTTCGGCCCGCGCTCGGCCGCTCCGGCCCTGATCCCGTGCCAGACGATGACGATGGTGAACAGGATGACGACGACCACGCTCGGCCCGAGGGCGGCGAGGTAGAGCGCGCCCACCGAGGTTTCGGTGATCAGGCCGTAGATGATGAAGGTGATGCCGGGCGGGATGAGGTTGCCCAGCGCGCCGCCGGCCGCCAGGGAGCCGAGCACGTAGCGCGGGTTGTAGCGCGTGTTCTGGAAATAGGGCAGCGCGACGGACCCCATGGTCGCGGCGGTGGCGACCGAGGAGCCGGAAATGGCCGAGAACAGCGCCGACGACATGATGTTGGTGTGCAGCAGCCCACCGGGCAGCCGCTCCAGCCAGACATTCATCGCCCGGTAGAGGCGCTCGGAGAACCCCGCCCGCAGCATGATCTCGCCCATCAGCAGAAAGAGCGGCACGGCCACCAGCACGAAGCTGGAGCTGGGGCCCCACACCATCTGACCGATGAACAGCCAGATCGGCCGGTCCGAGAAGGCGAAGCCGATAAGCAGACCGAGCGCGCCGAGGGCGGCGCCGATATAGACGCCGGAGCCGAAGAAGATCGTCATGATGCCGGCGATCGTCAGCGTCTCGGCCAGCGGAATGTTGCCACCGCCGCCGCCGGCGAGGGAGGCGCCGACCATGACGACGAGCAGGATGGCGAGGAAGACGAGCGCGATCATTGGGCGCCCTCCCTTATGCCGAGGGCGTCCAGCGTCTCCTGCGCCTCCTCCACGTAGGTCCGCGGCGCGTAGAGCGCGTCGACGGCGCCGTACTGGCCGGCGAGGAGCAGCAGCACCGTCTCGGCCAGGAGGAGCACGATGAGCGCCAGGAACACCCAGATGCCCAGCGACCACAGGCCCTGCGGGATGACGAGCGGCACTTTCAGCATGCTGATGTCGGTCGCCCCGAAATCCCAGGATTCCAGCACGAGCTGGAGCGAGCCATAGGCGACGAAGCCGACGAAGACGGCCAGGATCGCCAGAGCCATCAGGTGCAGCACGGCGCGCAGCTTCACCGGCATCATGTTGAGCAGGACGTCGATGCGCACGTGGCTGCGGGTGACGAAGGTCTCCGCCAGGGCCCAGGAAATGCCGAAGGCCAGGAGGTAGCCGGAGATTTCGGTGGTGGACTGGGTGGACACGCCCAGGAAGTTGCGGGCGAGAACCTCGCCACCAATGAAGAGGGCGCAGACCACGAAGGCCCAGCCGGCGATCCAGGCCATGACCCGGGCGACGGAGTGGGCGGCGTGTCTCACGCCGCCCGCCGCCCTGGTCAGGCCCCCCGCTCCGCTCAAGGCGGGCGGAGCAGAGGTCTTGTCATCCATCGGTCTCAACCCCCGAAGCGCACGCCCGTGATCGGGGCGACGAGCTTGTTATACTGTTCGCCGCAGGATGCGCCGCACCGCTTCACGAAGGCCGGCAGGACGGTCTCCTGCAGATGCTTGCGCAAAGTGGCCTGGTCGGCTTCCGACGGACGGGTCACGGTCATCGGGTTGGTGGTCACCACCTTGCTGATGCGGCACTCGTTTTTCTTGCCGATATTGCAGGCAATGCCGTCCTCGGTGGCCTGTTCGCCGAGGTCCCACTGGGCGTCGCCGACCTGCTTCATGGTCTTTTCCAGAAGCGCCTTCGTGTCACGGTCCAGGTCGTTCCACCATTTGGCGTTGACGTAATAGGCGGCGACCGCCCAGCCGAGGGGGAGGGCGTACATGTTGCGCGACACCTCGTACCAGCGCGCGCCGTTGCCCGACGACGTGCCGGTGATGGCGCAATCGACCACGCCGCGCTCCAGCGCGCCGTAGACTTCCGGGAAGCCGAGGGCGACCGGCTGGGCGCCGATGGCGGAAATGAGGTCGTTGGACGAGCCGCCGAAGGTGCGGATCTTGCGGCCCTTCAGGTCGTCGAGGTTCTTCACCTCGTTGCGGCAGAACAGGACCTGCGCGGGGAACGGATACATGGCGACGATACGGGTATTGGACCGCTCCAGCGCCTTGTTGGCCTCGGGCATGACCGCCTCGGCGACCTTGCGGGCCTGCTCGATCGTGGGGTTGAGGCCCGCGAGATCGACCATGTCGAGGAAGGGCACGTCGCCGGAGACCGTGGCCAGCGGCGCGGCGCCGATATCGACGACGCCGGAGCGCACGAGGCGCAGGATCTCGGGCCCGTTCAGGCCGCGCTCGGGCCAGCTCGCGAGTTCCACGGTGATCTTGCCGCCGGACGCCTGGGGCAGTCCGTCGCGCAGGAGCGGGATGTCGACGCCGACATATTGCGGGAAGGCCGGGCCCGGCTGGCTGACGATGACGATCTTGCGCGGAGCGGTCTGGGCCGCCGCCGGCGCGGCGAGGGCCAGGGCCGCGCCCGCGGCCACGATCAGGGACTTCACGTTCATCTCGTAGTTCTCCTCTGGTTGCCTGGTGAGCCGTGCCTTCTGCGGGCATCTGGCTGCCGGGAACGGGGCCCCGGACTTTGAGAAAGGAGGCAGCGGATGGACGGACCGTCCGCTGCCAGTTTGGCCGTCGCGGTGGCGGGAGTCAGGTCACAATCAGGAGCCGCCGCTTCGACATTTCGTTCGTTCCTCCGGGACTGGCCCGGCCCGCTGGCGCCGTCAGGGCACCTGGAGCCGGTTGTTCTTCAGGTCCGTCACCAGCATCGCGCCGGGCGCGTGTGTGATGGCGAAGGCGGGATTGGCGGCGGCGATCACGGCCTGGGGGGTCACCCCGCAGGCCCAGAAGACCGGGATCTCGCCCGGCTTCACCGGGACGGGGTCGCCGTAATCGGGGCGGTCGAGATCGGCGATGCCGATGGCCGCGGGATCGCCGATATGGACCGGGGCGCCGTGGACGGCCGGATAGCGCGACGTGATCTGGATGGCGCGGATCGCCTCGGCGGCGCTCATCGGCCGCATGGTCACGACCATGGGCCCCGCGAAGGGCCCGGCCGGACGGCAGGGGATCGAGGTGCGGAACATCGGCACGTTGCCGCCCCCCTCCAGGTGGCGCACGCCCACGCCCTCGGCGGCGAGCGCCTCCTCGAAGGTGAAGGAGCAGCCGATGAGAAACGCCACGAGATCGTCGCGCCACCAGCGGCGGATGTCGGTCGGTTCGTCGACCAGGCGCCCGTCCTGCCAGACGCGGTAGCGCGGCAGATCGGAGCGCACGTCCAGGTCCTCGCCGGCATCGGGTATGGTGGGGTCGCCCGGTTCGGACACGGCGATCAGCGGGCACGGCTTAGGGTTGCGCTGGCAGAAGCGCAGGAAGTCGGCGGCATAGGCTTCGGCGAGCACGACGAGGTTGCACTGGACGAAGCCCGGCGCGAGGCCGGCCGTGTGGCCGGTCAGCTCGCCCCGGCGCGCGCCCTGCCGGACCGCGCGGGCATCGGCGAAGGCGAAGGCGGGCGGGCTGACTTGGACGAGCATGGAACGGGACCTCAACCGGTGCATGGTCATGCAACCAGAGCGAGTCGATCAGTTCCAATCGTCTTTCACGATGTTTTCCGATAAGCCTGCCTTATCACGGAGGCTGTATCGGAATGGTTTTCCGCAGCGATGGCGATCGCGATCTCCGCCAGCGCCCGCGCGAGCATGTTGTCCGGCGCCATGGGATAGGTGGCGGTGAAGACGAGTTCCGGCAACGCCACCTCGCTCCTGACCAGCCGCAGGATGCCGTCCTCAAGCTCGCGCGCGATGACGACGGGCGGGATGACGCTGACGCCGATCCCGTCCAGGGTCATGCGCACGATCGTGGAGAGGGACGCGTTGGGATAGAGCCGCGGCGGCGGCAGGTCGGGCCGGGTCAGCAGGTCCTTGAGCGCCAGATAGGGCCGCGTGGTCTTGGGATAGGTGATGATCGGGGTCGCGATGAGGGCCGAGACCGGCACGGGATCGGGCGGCAGCGGGAAGTCCGGGCGCGCCGCGAAGGCGAGCGGGTAGCGCGCCAGCTCGGCATTGGCCATGCGCGGGTCGCTGATCGGCCCGAGCAGGAAGGCGAGGTCGATCTCGTGGCCGACCAGCGCCTCGCGCAGGTTCGGCGAGATGTCCACATCGATGTCCAGCGTCACCGACGGATAAAGCGCGTGGACGCGCTCCACGAAGCGCGAGAGCCACATATGGACGATGGTCTCGGCGACGCCGACGCGCACGACGCCCGACAAGGCCGCCGGCTCGGCGAGCGCCGCCATCATCTCCGTGCGCAGGAGCAGCATCCGCTCGGCATAGGCGAGGAGCTCCAGGCCCTTGCCGGTGAGCGACACGCCGCGGCTGTCGCGGTCGAACAGGCGGACGCCGAAATCCTGCTCGAGCCCGGCCACGCGCTGGGAGATGGCCGGCTGCGTCGTGTTGAGCTTTTCCGCCGCCCGGCGGAAGCTCTTCAGCCGCGCCACCCAGTAGAAGACTTCGAGGCTGCGCAGATCCGGCATCGTTCTCTGGCGTCGGACGTCCGCCGGGACGGCGGACGGATCGTCTCCGGCACCGGCCGCGAATCGGCTAGCGTCGGGGTCCTGTCTCGGATCATGCCATGTTTCGCCTCCTGCGTTGGCTCCAATGCCGCCTGACCGCGCGTAGGCCCGTCCGACCCGGCGCCCCGGCCGGCGCGGTCGCGGTCGAGCGCCGGGAATGGCTCCCCGCGATCCGTACCCTGCCGCAGGGCACGCTGGCGGTCGCGATCGGCGACGTGCACGGACGGGCCGACCTCCTCGCCGCGCTGCATGGCGAGATCGCCGCCCTCGCCGCGACGCTGAGGCCCCGCGAGGCGCACCTGGTCCATCTGGGCGATCTCGTCGACCGGGGGCCGGGCAGCATCGCGGCCATGCGTCTGGCCCGCGCCGGCGTGAAGGGCATGGCGGCCGTGACGCTCATCGGCAACCACGAGGAGCGGATGTTCAGCGTCCTGGAGACGCCGGATCCGGTCGAGATGGAATCCTGGCTCGGCTATGGCGGCAGGACCGTTCTTGCCGAGGCCGGCATCGATCCGGACGGGGACTGGCGCGGCCCGCTCCGGGAGGCGCTGGGCGAGGACCTGCTCGAGTGGGCCCGTGCCAATCCGCGCTCACACCGTGTCGGCGACGTGCTGTTCGTCCACGCGGGGATCGATCCGGCCAAGCCGCTGAGCCGGCAGGACCCCAAGGACCTCGTCTGGATCAGGAAGCCCTTCACCGAGAGCCCAGGACCCTATGACGAGGGCGTGGCGGTGATCCACGGCCATTCGCCCGTGAAGATGCTCGACCTGTCGCATCCCCACCGGATCGACCTCGACACCGCCGCCTATTCGTCCGGCAAGCTGACGGCGCTGGCGATCTTCGAGGACCGGATGCAGGTGCTCCAGGCGGTCGGTCCGCCGCGCTGAACCGGCTCATCCGTCTTCGGCCAGCACGCGTAGGAACGACCATGCCCAAGATGCGCCGCAAGGCCGACCTGCCCACCAAGACCTGCGCCGCCTGCGGCCGCCCCTTCGCCTGGCGCAAGGCCTGGGCGAAGGTGTGGGACGAGGTGCGCTATTGCTCCGACCGCTGCCGGGGCGAGCGCGCCAAGGTGGCCAAGGCCGCAGCAGCGCGCTCCTGACCGTCACGCCGCCTTCACATAGCCGTCACGGGACCTTCGCCTGAATCTGGTGAGAAGCGGCCGCGATGGAACCGCTTCCGCTCGTCCTCGCCGCGCTTGGCGGCACGACCACCGCCCTGCACTGGGCGAGCCTCAGCCTTGCCTGGACCAGGTCCCGGCGCGCCGGCACCCCGCGCGCGACCGGCACGCCGCCGGTGACGATCCTGCGTCCCGTCTGCGGCCTGGAATACCGGCTGGAGGACACGCTCGGCTCGACCTTCGCGCTGGACTGGCCCGATTACGAGATCGTCTTCTGCGTCGCGCGCGGCGACGATCCGGTCGTGCCGCTGGTGCGGGACCTGATCGGGCGCCATCCGCAGGTGCCGGCCCGGCTGCTCGTCGGCAACGAACGGCCGAGCGGCAACCCCAAGCTCGACAATCTGTTCAAGGGCTGGGCCGCCGCGCGGCATGACTGGGTCGTGATGGCGGACAGCAACGTCCTCCTGCCCCCGGATTACCTGCGGCAGCTGATGGCGAGCTGGGGCCCGCGCACCGGGCTCGTCTGTTCGCCGCCGGTCGGCACCGACCCGGTGGGCTTCGCGGCCGAGGTCGAGGCCGCGTTCCTCAACAGCCATGCGGCGCGCTGGCAGATGAATGCGGACGCGCTCGGCTTCGGCTTCGCCCAGGGCAAGACCATGTTCTGGCGCCGGGCCGATCTCGACCGCGCCGGCGGGCTGATGGCGATCGGCCGCGAAGCCGCCGAGGATGCGGCCTCTACGCGGCTGGTGCGGGGCGCTGGCCTCAAGGTCTCGCTCGTGCCGGCCCCGTTCGCGCAGCCGCTCGGGCCGCGCCGCTGGGCCGATGTCTGGCGCCGGCAGGTGCGCTGGGCGCGCCTGCGCCGGGTCGCCTTCCCGGCCGCCTACATCCCCGAGATCCTATCGGGCAGCGCCGCCTCGCTGGCGCTGCTGACGGCCGCCGCGTTCCTCGCCGGGTTCGGCACGGCGGCGATTGCGGCGTTGGCGCTCCTCGCGCTGGCGCTCTGGTACGCGCCGGAGGCCGCTTTGGCCAAGGCCATGGGCTGGCCGCTCGGCCGGCGCGGCCTTGCCGCCATGATCCTGCGCGACGCGGCGATCCCCATCCTCTGGTTCGCCGGGCTCGGCGACCGGTTCGAATGGCGGGGCAACGCCATGCATGCCGACATCGCGCGCCCCGGCGGCGCGCGCCGTGCCTTCGTCCTGCGATCGACCCTGGGAGCGGGCGCGCATCGCTGAGCCGCGCCGCTGGAGACGCCATGTCCAACCATCATTCCCCGCGCCGGTACCGCACGCTTTTCATCTCCGACGTGCATCTGGGGACAAGGGGCTGCCAGGCCGAGCACCTGCTCGACTTCCTCAAGCACCACGAGGCGGAGACGATCTACCTCGTCGGCGACATCGTCGACACCTGGCAGCTGAAATCCTCCTGGTACTGGCCGCAGGCCCATAACGACGTGGTCCAGAAGCTCCTGCGCAAGGCGCGCAAGGGCACGCGGATCGTCTATGTGCCGGGCAACCACGACGAGTTCCTGCGCGATTATTGCGGCACGCATTTCGGCGGGATCGAGGTCGTGGAGACGACGATCCACCGCGCCGCCGACGGCAAGCGCTACCTCGTGATCCACGGCGACCATTTCGACATGGTGGTGCGCCATGCGCGCTGGCTCGCCTATCTCGGCGACCACGCCTATGTCTGGGCGCTGGCGGCCAACACCGTGTTCAACAAGGTCCGGCGGCGGCTTGGCTTCCCCTATTGGTCCCTGTCGCAATGGGCCAAGCTCAAGGTGAAGTCGGCGGTCAACCATATCGGCGCCTTCGAGAGCAATCTCGTCGGCGAGGCCCGGCGCGAGGGCGCGGACGGCGTCATCTGCGGCCATATCCACAATGCCGACATCCATGACAGGCTCGGCATGACCTACATCAATTGCGGGGACTGGGTGGAGAACTGCTCCGCGGTCGCCGAGCATCCGGACGGGCGGATGGAGATCATCGTCTGGCACGCGCGCCCCGACAGGCGCCTCGACCCGGTGCCGCAGGGCGTCCTGCAGGCCGCATGAGGCCGGATTCAGGCCCGGCTGTCTGCGCCGCTCGCCTTGTCCCGGCGGCTGCGGCGCGCCAGGGCGCTGGGGCTGGACGTCTTCAGCGCCTTGCCGCGTCCCGACAGGCTCGGGTTGATCATGAAGTATTTGTGGGCGTTGAACGCGTCCTCGGGGTCGGACGCGCTGATCCGCTCGCTCGAGCCATCGGCAAGGATCGACCAGCTCTGCTCGGTGTCGATCAGGTTCGCCAGCATGATCTGGTCGAGGATCTGCCGGTGGACGGTCTTGTTCGTGATCGGCACGAGGACCTCGACGCGGCGATCGAGGTTGCGCGGCATCAGGTCGGCCGAGGAGATGTAGAGAGGGGCCTCCGGGTTCGGCAGGCCCTTGCCGCCGCCGAAGGCGTAGATGCGCGAGTGCTCCAGGAAGCGGCCGATGACCGACCGGACGCGGATCTTGTCCGACAGGCCGGGAATGCCGGGCCTCAGGCAGCAGATGCCGCGCACGACAAGGTCGATCTCCACGCCCGCCTGGCTGGCATCGTAGAGCGCGTCGATGATCGCGGGATCGACCAGCGAATTGCACTTGCCCCAGATCGCCGCCGGCCGGCCGGCGCGGGCATGGGCCGCCTCCTGCGCGATGTGGTCGAGCAGGGTCTTCTTCAGCGTCAGCGGCGAGACCGCGACCGCCCGCGTCTGGGACGGCGTCGCGTAGCCCGTGATGAAGTTGAAGATCAGCGCGACGTCGCCGGCGATCTCCGGGCTCGCCGTGAAGAAGGACAGGTCCTGGTAGATGCGCGCGGTGAGCGGGTGGTAATTGCCGGTGCCCACATGGCAATAGCTGACGAGGCTGCCGGCCTCGCGGCGCACGACCAGCGAGAGCTTGGCGTGGGTCTTCAACTCCACGAAGCCGAACACGACCTGCACGCCCGCGCGCTCCAGGTCCCGGGCCCAGCGGATATTGGCCTCCTCGTCGAAGCGCGCCTTGAGCTCGACGAGCGCCGTCACCGACTTGCCGGCCTCCGCCGCCTCGGCCAGAGCCGCGACGATCGGGCTGTCATAGGAGGTGCGGTAGAGCGTCTGCTTGATGGCGATGACGTTGGGATCGCGCGCGGCCTGGCGCAGGAACTGCACGACCACGTCGAAGCTCTCGTAAGGATGATGGACGACGAGGTCCTTCTCGCGGATCGCGGCGAAGCAATCCCCGCCATGCTCGCGGATGCGCTCGGGGAAGCGCGGCGTGTAGGGCGCGAATTTGAGTTCCGGCCTGTCCAGCGCGACGAGGTCCTTCAGGTCGGCCAGCGCCAGCATGCCGTCCATGATGGCGACCTCGCCGTCGCCGATCTCGGTCTCCGCGGCGATGAGGTGGCGCATCTCCTCGCCCATGGCGGCGTCGACCTCGAGCCGGATGACACGGCCGCGGCGGCGGCGCTTCACGGCGGTCTCGTAGACGCGCACCAGGTCCTCGGCCTCCTCCTCGACCTCCAGGTCGCTGTCGCGCAGCACCCGGAAGCCGGCGCTGGCCTCGACCTTGAAGCCGGGGAACAGCGTGTCGGCATGGAGGAGGACGACCCGCTCCAGCGGCACGTATCCGGTGCGCCCCGACCCGTCGAAATCCGGGATCGCCGAGAAGCGCTGGATGTTGCCCGGCATGCGCACGAGGGCGTTCTGCACCCGCCCGTCGGACGGACGCACCAGTTTCAGCGCGATGGTGAAACCGAGATTGGGGATGAAGGGGAAGGGATGGGCCGGGTCCATCGCGAGCGGCGTCAGGACCGGGAAGATCGCCTGCATGAAATGCGCGTCGAGCCGGTCCCGCGCCGCCGGCGTCAGGTCCGTGCCGTCGATGACCACGATGCCGTGGGCGGCAAGCTCAGCCGACAATTCCTGCCAGCGGGCCTGCTGGTCGGCGACGAGCCCGTCCATCTCGGTGGCGATGGCGGAAAGCTGCTCGGCGGGGGACAGCCCGTCCTGCGAGGCCGTCGTGACGCGCGAACGCGCCTGGGCCATGAGGCCGGCCACGCGCACCATAATGAACTCGTCGAGATTGCCCGCCGAGATCGACAGGAAACGCAGCCGCTCCAGCAGCGGGTGCGCCGTATTGGCCGATTCCTCGAGCACCCGGCGGTTGAACTGCAGCCAGGACAATTCGCGGTTGACGAAGCGTTCGGGGCGCTGACGGAGCGGGGCGTCCGGCGCGGAGGCCGGGACGACCGGCGGCGGCGCGGCGGACGCGGCCTGAAGGGCCGCGGCGACGGAGATCAGGCCCGATCCGGAGCCATTGAGCGGCGAAACCTGTTCCGTCATTCCAACCCGGCCTTGAGCAACTTAACCTACGATCCGTCGCAGAAGTTTGCGACGTCTGCATGACAAGCGAACCGCAACGTCCCCGCATCCGGGGGCGGCAGGAGAAGCCCGATGAAGTTCGTCACCTTCCGCATGCGGGACAGCCTCGCCTTCGGCGTCGTGGTCGAGGAGGGCATCGCCCTTATCGGCGGCCTGCCCGGCGCGCGCTGGCCGAGCATCCGGGCGCTCCTGGCCGATGGCGGGGTCGCCGCCGCCAGGGAGGCGCTGCGCGACGCGCCGCGCCTGTCCACGGACGGGCTCGTCTTCGCGCCCGTCATCCCCGATCCCGGCCTCATCTATTGCGTGGGCATGAACTACGCGCCGCATGTCGCCGAGATGGGCCGGGAGATGCCGTCCCATCCCGCGATCTTCGTGCGCTCGCCGCGCAGCCAGGTCGGCCACGGGGAGCCCATCGTGGTGCCGTCCGTGTCGTCGCAGCTCGACTACGAGGGCGAGCTGGCGGTCATCATCGGCCAGGGCGGCCGCTACATCCCGGCGGAGCGGGCCATGGCGCACGTGGCCGGCTATGCCTGCTATAACGATGGCAGCGTGCGCGATTTCCAGCGCCATTCCAGCCAGTTCACGCCGGGCAAGAACTTCTGGGCGACGGGGGCCTTCGGGCCGTGGCTCGTCACGGCCGACGAGGTCGGCGACATCATGAGCCGCTCGATCACGACCCGGCTCAACGGCGAGGTGATGCAGCAGGCCCCGTTCACGGACCTGATCTTCAAGATCCCGGAGCTGATCGCCTACATGTCCGCCTTCGTGGAGCTCCAGCCCGGCGACGTCATCGTCACGGGCACGCCCGGCGGGGTCGGCGTCGCGCGCAAGCCGCCGGTCTTCCTGAAGGCCGGCGACAGCGTGGAGGTGGAGATCGAGGGGATCGGCGTCCTCCGCAACCCGGTGGTCGCGGAGGCCGACGTCACGGTGCCAGGCCGCGTGGCCTGAGCGCTGTCAGCGGGCGGTGATGATGCCCTGGCTCGTCACCACGACCCAGCCGGTCTGGCGCTTCTCGATGGCCTGGACGCGGCCTAGCCCCGGCACGTTGGCGCCGCGCTCCACCTCGTAGAGGCCGTTGCGGCCGTTCTCCAGCAGGGCGACGCCGCGGCTGACCTCGACGAGGGTCCAGCCCTTGACCTGCGGCTCGGTCTCGGCGGCCTTCTGCGGCGGGGCGGCGGGAGCGGGCGCCGGCGCCGCCGGCTGGGGCTGCGGGGCGAGCGAGCCCGTGGCACCGAGCTTCTCCAGCTTCTCCAGCCGCTCGGCGATCTGGCCCAGCCGATCCCCGGCCTCGCGCTGGCGGCGGTCGATCTGCTCGAAGCGGCCGACGAGCGGGGCGAGCGCGGCGCTCACCTCGTTGCGGGACTTGTCGAGCCCCGCTTCCAGCTTCTCGACGCTGGTCTTCAGCGCCTTGACGTCCGGCGTCTCGCGCGGGCGCTGGATCGCCGAGGCCATGGCCTCGACCTTGATGGACAGGCGGTCGACGGTCTCGTTGAGCGCCTTGGTGGCCTGCGCCTGTTCGCGGGCGAGGGCCGCGACGGCGTCCGGCGAGACGGAAGGCTGGCCGGGGCGCAGCGCCATAGCCGCGCCGCCGCCCAGGAGCAGGAGGGCCGCGATGCCGGCGGCGAGGGCGCCGTGGCGGCGGGCGGCGGCCTGCGCCTTCGCGCCGAGCCCGCCGGCGGCGGCCATGGCAGGCGCGGCGCGCGGCGTGTGCTTCACGACATCGATGAGGGCGGACAGGTCCGGCGCCGGGCGGACCGGCTCGGCGGGAGCCGGCTTGGCGACAGACGGCTCGGCGGGAGCCGGCCTGGCGGCGGGAGCCGCGGTCATGGCGGCGGAATCGGCCTTGCGGCGCGGGCGTTTCTCGGCGGGAGGCGTGGAAGCGGCATTCATCATCGGCCCCTGAAAGCGTGGTCTGCCATCAGGGCTACGCCCGATCCGTTAGCGATCGGTTAACCATAAACCGACTTCGCGGGGGCAGGCGGCAGGGCGGTTGCCGCCGCGGCGCGGGACCGGTAGAGCTTGGCCATCCGCACAGGCGACCCGATGGCGCAGATCGATTTCAGCCCAGACCGCCCGTCATCCGCCAGCGACCCGCTGGACCTGCGGGTCCGGGCGGCCTGGCTCTATTACATCGAGGGCCTGACCCAGGAGCAGGTCGCCGCCCGGCTGGGGATCAGCCGGATCAAGGTGCTGCGGCTCCTGGCGGCGGCGCGCGAGGAGGGCCTCGTCCAGATCCGCATCAACGCCAAGGCCGGCCAGCAGGTGGCGCTGGAGCGCAAGCTGGAGACCCGGTTCGGCCTCGCCGAGGCGATCGTCGTGCCCTCCGGCGCCGACGACATCACCACCGCCGCCTTCATCGGCCATGCGGCGGGCGTCTACGTGTCCGAGCAGATGCGGGGCGGCATGACCGTCGGCATCGGCTGGGGCGCGACGCTGCAGGCGAGCCTGAAGTCCCTCGCCTGGCGCGAGGTCGGCGGCGTGACGGTGATCTCGCTGCTCGGCGGGCTGACCCACGCGACCGCGCTCAACCCCTCCGCCGTCGCCTGGCTCCTGGCGGATTACTTCAAGGCGGAGTGCTATCAGATCACCGCGCCCGCCTACGTCCCGGACGAGGCGCTCGCCGCGGCGCTCTGGGGCCAGCCGGACCTGCGCGAGCTGCGCCGCCGCGCCGGGACGATCGACCTGGCGCTCGTCAGCGTCGGCGACGTCAGCGAGGTGGCGACGATCTTCCGGCAGAACATGCTGCCATGGAGCGAGGGCCGCAGCCTGAAGGCCGCGGGCGCGGTCGGCGACCTCCTGGGCCATTTCATCGACGCCAAGGGCCGGCTCGTCGACCATCCGGTCAACCGCCGCGTCATGGCGATCTCCCCCGAGGAGATCGGCCGGGTGCCGAAGGTCGTCATCGCCTCGGGCGGCATCCGCAAGGTCCAGGCGATCCGGGCGGGAATCGCCGCCTGCGGCGCGTCGGTGCTCATCACCGACGAGGCGACCGCCGAGACGCTCCTGGAGACGCCCGCCTGACGGGGAACATCGCGGCGCGACCGGCCATTGCCCTCCGATCAGGAGAGCAAGATGGCCGATCCGAACCAGCCCGCCGAAGTGCCCGTCGAGACGCCGCCCATGACGCCGCCGATGCCGGCGCCGGACAGTCCCGATCCCATCATCCCGACGCGCCAGCCGGACGACCCGCCGGCGCCGCAGCCCGGCGACGATCCGGGATATGTCCCCGGCCCCCAGCCGATCCGCGAGCCGGGCGACGATCCGGGCACCCTGCCCGACCGCCAGCCCTCCGATCCGCTGGAGGTGCCGCCGCATGTCCCGCCCTCCATGCCGGACGGGCCGGTCATGGCCTGAGGCGTCCGCGCGGGGCCTCCCTGTTTTCGCCATCAGCGATGCTTACATGGAGGCCCTGAGGAGGATCGAAGCCATGCTGTTCGGCCAGGCCCGCATGAATGGGCGCGTCGTGAGGATTCCTGCCTGGGCCATGGTGCTCGGCGCGCTGGCGGCCATATCGCTCCTGGCCGTCGTCGCGGTGCTGGCGGCCGGCGTCGCGCTGGTCGCGATCCCGCTCGCCCTCGCGGGCGGCTTCATCGCGCGGAAAGTCTCCGGCACGCGCCGCACGCCCGGCTTCGACGAGGCGGGCCGCTTCGGCAGTAACCGGCAGAGCGGCCCCGTCGTCATCGACACGACCTGGGAGGACGTGACGGACCGGCCGCGCAAGCCCGGTGCGTGACGCCTAGTCCTCGTCGTCCGGCGGACGCCGGGTGCGCATGGCGAGGGGCAGCAGGAAATTGATGCCGATGGCCCGCGCCAGATGGTGCGTACCCACATAGAGCGGGTCTAGGCCCAGCACGAGGGCGAGCACCACCATCGCCTCCAGGCCCCCCGGCGCGAAGGCGACGAAGGCGGCGTCGAAGCCGATGCCGGCAAGGACGGTCGCAAGGGCGGCGAAGCCCCCCGCGAGCGCCAGTCCGATCAGGAACGACACGACCGCATCCGGCAGGGCGGCCGTAAGGCTCTGGCGGCTGAGGCCGCGCATGCGCGAGCCGATGAAGCAGCCGATGAGCACGAGCGCGGCGGCGAGGGCGAAGGGCGGCAGGCCGCCCCGGACGATGCCGCCCGAATGCAGCACGGCGCTGACGGTGAGGGCCCCCAGCATCATGGCGGCCGCAAAGCGCAGCTTCTTGTAGACGACCCCGAGCAGCGCGCCGCCGGCCAGGATGAGGCCGAGCTCGGGCAGCCCCATCGCGCCGGAGGCGGCGGCCCCCAGCGAGGGCGTTCCGGAGACGGCATTGATGGCGCTCGGCAGGACGAGGACGAGCGCCAGGAGCCGGAACATCTGGACCACGACGATCGGGCCGAGGCGCGCCCGGCGGTCGACGGCGACCGCGAGGACGGCGGTGAGCGCGCCGGGCACGGAGGCGAGGATCGCTTCCTCCCATGTCCAGCCCGGACGGCTGCGCAGATAGGCGGCGCAGGCAAAGGTGATGGCAAGGACCGCGAGGGCGAGCAGGACGAGGCTCGCGGGATAGCGGCTCATGGCCGCGATGGCCTCCGGGGTCGCGCCGGCGCCCATGGAGACGCCGGCGAGCAGCATCGCGAGGTCGGACAGGACGGGCGGCATCGGGCGCGAGCGGCCCATCAGGACGAAGATGCCGCTGACCAGGACCGCCCCCGAGAGCCATCCGGCCGGCACGCCGACCAGCGCGAATGCGTAGCCTCCGAGGGCGGCGCAGCCGAGCTGGAACATCTGGGCGCCGATCTCGCGCCAGGCGGGGAGGCGTTTGGGGCTGTCGAGCATGGACCAGCCATGGATACGCCGCGGCGCGCCGACCGGCCATGGGGCCGGCTGCATGGCCGCCCCGGCCGCAGGGCATGGCGGCAACGGTCCTGCGAGGCCCGTCAGGCGGTCCGGCGCAGCGGGGAGGAGCCGAGCACAGCCTGGAGCCGGCGCGTCGCCTCGGCGATGTCGGCCTCGCGGCGCCCGTAGCACAGGCGCAGATAGGCCTCGCCGCCGGGGCCGAAGGCGGTGCCGGGCGCAAGGCCGACATTGGCCTCGTCGACGAGGCGCAGGGCCAGGCGCCGCGTGTCGGTCTCGCCGTCGACCCGGAAGAACAGGTAGAAGGCGCCGCCCATGGGCGCAAAGCGCACCCGGCCGGTGGCGGCCAGCCCCTCGGACACGACCTGGCCGCTGCGACGCGCCGCCTCGATCTGCTCGTCGATGAACGCGTCGCCCTGGTCGAGGGCCGCGATGGCGCCGCGCTGCATGAACGCCGCCACGCCGGAAGTGGAATACTGGATCAGGTTCTCGATGACGTCGCCGAGGGCGGGCGGCGCCTCGAGCCAGCCGATCCGCCAGCCGGTCATCGCCCAGTTCTTGGAGAAGGTCTGGATATAGAGGATGCGCTCGTCCGGGTCGGCCACGTCGCGGAACGAGGCGGCCCGGGGCGAGCCGTCATAGACGAAGCGGCCGTAGATCTCGTCGGCGACGATCCACAGGCCGTGGCGGCGGGCGATGGCGAGGATCGCGGCGAGCTCGTCGCGCGTCGCCGTCCAGCCCGTGGGATTGGCCGGCGAATTGATGACGATGGCGCGGGTGCGCGGGGTCACGGCGGCCGCCAGCCGGTCGATGTCGAGCTGCCAGCCGGAGGGCTCCAGCGTCATCGCGACGGGCACGGTGACGGCGCCGGCGATGCCGATCGCGGCGGCGAAGTTCGGCCAGGCCGGGGTGGGCACCAGCACCTCGTCCCCGGTACCGGCGATCATCCGGATGGCGATCTGGACCGATTGCATGCCGGAGCCGGTGACGAAGAAGCGCTCCATCGGCACCGGCACGCCGTAGAGGCGCGCGTGGTAGCGCGCCAGGGCCTCGCGCAGGTCCGGGATGCCGCGCTGCCAGGTGTAGAAGGTCTCGCCGGCGCGCATGGAGGCGATGGCGGCGTCCATGATGAAGTCCGGCGTCGGGCGGTCGCCCTCGCCCGCCCAGAGCGGGATCATGCCGGGGCGGCCGCGGCCGTAATTCATCACCTCGACGATCCCGGAGGGGGGAGCCTCCAGCGCTTGCGGGGTCAGTCCTTCAGCCAGGTTCATCGGTCGTCCACGTCCCATCAATGCCGCGCATGAAGCGCCAGCATAGAGGCACGCGGAGCCGTGGACTCATGAAAAGATCGAACGCCCGCCATCGACCGCCTTGAACGATCGCGGCGGGCGGGACCCGCCGTCAGCGCTTCGCCAGGAGGTCGCGGATCTCGATGAGCAGCTTCACGTCGGCGGGCGCCTCCGCGGGCTTCTCGTCGGCCTTCTGCTGGGCGCGCAGGCGGTTGATCGCCTTGACCACGAGGAAGAGGACCCAGGCGATGATGATGAAGTTCACCGCGACGGTGACGAACTGGCCATAGCCCAGCACGGCGCCCTGCTTCTTGGCCTCCTCGTAGGCGATGGCGGTGACGCCCGAGCCGAGGACCGCGAAATAGTTGGAGAAATCGAGCCCGCCGGTCACCCAGCCCAGGACCGGCATGAAGATGTCGTTCACCAGCGAATCCACGATCTTGCCGAAGGCGGCGCCGATGATGACGCCGATGGCGAGATCGACGACGTTGCCCTTGAGCGCGAAGGTCTTGAACTCGTTCAGCATCGGTAAAGTCCCCCAACTGCCCGGCCGGTGCGGCCGCCGCCGCCACGTTAGCCAAGCCGTATCCGTGCCGGAAGCCCCGGTCGCCCGCCCACGCCGCTGCTGGCCTTGGCGCGCAGGCGGCGCTAGGCTCGGCCGGTCGGGTTCTTGCGAGGCCGTTTCAACGTCATGATCGCCGGTTGGGCCGTCGTCCTGTGCGCGCTCCTGTATCTGTGCGCGCTGTTCGCGGTCGCCCATTACGGCGACAAGGCGGGAGGCCGGGTCATCATCGGCCCGGCGCGGCCGACGATCTATGCCCTGGCGCTCGCGGTCTATTGCACGTCCTGGACGTTCTACGGGTCGGTGGGCCTCGCGTCTCGCTCGGGCCTCGACTTCCTGGCGATCTATCTGGGTCCCATTCTCGTCGTCGGCTTCGGCTGGCGCTGGATCGCCCGCATCGTCGACATCGCCAAGTCGCAGAACATCACCTCGATCGCCGACTTCCTGGCCGCCCGCTACGGCAAGAGCGAGCGCGTGGCGGCCATCGTCTGCCTGATCGCGGTGGTGGGCGCCGTGCCCTACATCTCGCTGCAGCTCAAGGCCGTCTCGTCCTCGCTGACGGTGCTGCTGTCGGGCCTTGGGGGCGCGCCGGCGCCGACACCGCCCTTCATCGGCGACCTGGCGCTCGTCGTCGCCCTGGTGCTGGCGGCCTTCGCCATGGCCTTCGGCACGCGCCACATCGACGCGACGGAGCACCAGGACGGGCTCGTCCTCGCCATCGCGCTGGAATCGGTGGTGAAGCTCGTCGCCTTCCTCGCGGTCGGTCTCTTCGTCACCTACTGGATGTTCGACGGCATCGGGGATCTCGCCAACCGGCTCAACGCCACCGGCGCCCCGGACATGGCGGCACGCACGACCGATCTCGGATCGTTCCTGACCAACATGGTGCTGGCGGCCTTCGCCATCGTGCTCCTGCCGCGCCAGTTCCACGTGGGCGTCGTGGAGAACCGCTCGCTCGGCGACATCCGCCGCGCGGCGTGGATGTTCCCGCTCTACCTCGTCGCCATCAACATCTTCGTCCTGCCCATCGCCATGGCGGGCGAGATCATGTTCGGCCCCGGCGAGATCGACCGGGACATGACCGTGCTGGCGCTGCCGCGCACCGCCGGCGCGGACCTGCCCGCGCTCGTCGCCTTCATCGGCGGCCTGTCGGCGGCGACCGCCATGGTGATCGTGGAATCGGTGGCCATCGCCATCATGATCTCCAACCACCTCGTCATGCCCCTCGTGGTGCGCCGGCGCGGGGCGACCGGCGAGCGGGGCGAGGACCTGTCGGGCGTGCTGCTGTTCGTCCGGCGGCTGTCGATCCTCGTCGTGATCCTCCTGGGCTATCTCTATTACCGGTCAGCCGGCGCGGCGGAGCTGGCCGCCATCGGCCTTCTCTCCTTCGCCGCCATCGCGCAGATCGGCCCGGCCTTCCTCGGCGGCCTGATGTGGCGGCGCGGCACGGCGCTCGGCGCCACGGCCGGGCTCGCCGGCGGCTTCATCATCTGGGCCTACACGCTGCTCCTGCCGAGCCTGGCGCCGGAGCCGGGCACGGCGCATTTCGCCGCCCATGTCCTCGCGGACGGCCCGTTCGGCGTCGGCTATCTGAAGCCGACCGCCCTGTTCGGCTCCGAGATGCCGCGGCTCATGCACGGCGTCGTCTGGTCGCTGGCCATCAACGCGCTGCTCTATGTCGGCGCCTCGCTCCTGCGGCCCGCCACGGGGCTGGAGAAGCTGCAGGCGTCCATCTTCGCGGGGCGGCAGGTGGCGCCGGCGGCGCAGAACCTGCGGCTCTGGGGCGCCTCGGTCACGGTGGACGAGCTCAAGGCCACCATCGCCCGCTATATCGGCCAGGAACGGGCCCAGCGCGCCTTCGAGAATTACGGCCAGCGCAGCCTGGTGACGGACGGCAAGGCCGAGGCCGACGCGCATATGCTGCGCTTTGCCGAGCACCTGCTCGCCTCGGCGATCGGGGCGGCGTCTTCGCGCCTCGTCCTGTCGCTCCTGCTGCGCCGGCGCAGCGTCTCGACCAAGGCGGCGCTCAAGCTCCTGGACGATGCCTCGGCGGCGATCCAGTACAACCGCGACATGCTCCAGCACGCCCTGGACCATGCGCGCCAGGGCATCACGATCATCGACCGGGACCTGAGGGTCGTCGCGTGGAACCGCGCCTTCACCGACCTTTATGCCCTGCCGCCGGACCTGGTCCGCGTCGGGACGGACCTTGAGGACATCCTCCGCTTCAATGCCGAGCGCGGCACCTACGGGCCGGGCCTGGTGGAAGACCTGATCGCCGCGCGGCTGACGAGCTTCACCCAGGACCGGGAGCCGGTGCGCCTCAAGCTCTTCCCCGACGAGCGGGTGATCGAGCTGCGCACCAACCACCTGCCGGATGGCGGCCTCGTCACGACGTATACCGACATCACCGACAGCGTGGAGGCGGAGGAGGCCCTCGCCCGGGCCAACGAGACGCTGGAGCGCCGCGTCCGGGAGCGCACGGAGGAATTGCTGCGGGTCAACACCGACCTCGCCCGCGCCAAGGCGCAGGCGGAGGAGGCCAACGCGTCCAAGACGCGCTTCCTCGCGGCGGCGAGCCACGACATCCTGCAGCCGCTCAACGCGGCCCGCCTCTACATCACGGCGCTGGTGGAGCGCGACCGGAATGCCGGCATCCCGGACCTTGCCGAGAATGTCGACGCCTCGCTCGACGCGGTGGAGGAGATCCTCACCGCTTTGCTCGACATCTCGCGGCTGGATGCGGGGGCGATGAAGGCGGAGGTCGCGACCTTCCGCCTCGACGAGCTCACGCGCCAGCTCCAGCGCGAATTCGAGCCCCTGGCGGCGGAGAAGCAGCTTCGCCTCAAGATCGTGCATTCGTCGCTGACGATCCGCTCCGACCGGCGGCTGTTGCGCCGCCTGATGCAGAACCTCGTCTCCAACGCCATCAAGTACACCCCGGCGGGGACGGTCCTGGTCGGCGTGCGGCGCCGCAGGGGCAAGGCGCGGATCGAGGTCTGGGACACGGGCATCGGCATCCCGCAATCCAAGCAGAAAGCCGTGTTCCTGGAGTTCGAGCGGCTGGACCAGGCGGCGCGGGTGGCGCGCGGCATCGGGCTCGGGCTCTCGATCGTGGAGCGCATCGCGCGCGTCCTCGGGCACACGCTGACCCTGCGCTCCAAGGTGGGCAAGGGCTCGGGTTTCCTCCTGGAGGTGCCGGTGGCGGCGCCGCTGCCGGAGCTGATGCCCGTGGTGGAGGCCAAGCCGACGCCGGGCGCGCCGCTCGCCGGCATGACCGTGCTGGCCATCGACAACGAGCCGACGATCCTGGAGGGGATGCGGCTCCTGCTCTCGGGCTGGGGCTGCCGCATCCTCACCGCCGAGAGCCTGAAGGGCGCGCGCCAGGCGCTGAAGCGGCCGGGCGCCAAGATCGACGTCATCATCGCCGACTATCACCTGGACGACGGCGATGGGATCGAGGCGATCACCGCCCTGCGCTGGACGCTCGGCCAGGGCCTGCCGGCCATCCTCCTCACCGCCGACCGCACGCCCGAGGTGCGCGAGAAGGCGGAGGGGCGCGACATCCACGTCCTGGCCAAGCCGCTGAAGCCGGCGACGCTCCGGGCGCTCCTGGCGCAGTGGCGCGCGACGCGGATCGCGGCGGAGTAAACGCCGTCAGGCGGTCTGCGCCGAATAGGGCGCGCGCCCGCTTCGCAGCATGTCGTCGAGGAGATCGAGCCGGTCCTGGCCCCAGAAGATCTCGCCGCCGACGACATAGGCGGGGGAGCCGAAGACACCGGCCTCGACCGCGTTCTCCACGTTGAGCGCGTAGACGGCTTCCGCGGCGGCGCCGTTCGCGATCTCCGCGAGGCGGGCGCCGTCGAGCCCGGCGCCGTTGGCGAGCGCGACCAGCGTCTGCGGCTCGGCGAGGTTCTGCTCGCTCTCCCACACGCCGGCGAAATAGGCCCGCAGCAGGCCGTCCACGTTCCCGCCGGTCGTGATCGCGGCGATGACGAAGCGATCGGCGAGCGAGGGGTTGAACGGCACGTGCCGCGGCTGGATGACGAAGGTGCGGCCGCGCTTCTCGCGCCAGCGCTGCAATTCCATCAGCCGGTAGCGCTGGCGCGCCGGGTGGCGCTTGGCGAGCGGCAGGCCGCCAGTCTGCTCGAACACGTCGCCGAGGAAGACCGGCTTGAAGTTGACCGCCAGCCCGTGGCGGGCGGCGATGTCCATGAACGGCGCGTGGCCGAGATAGGCCCAGGGCGAGGCGAGGGAGAAGTAATAGTCGACGCTGCGGGACATGGATCCGGACCTTCGAGGCGGGGCCGCCATCAGACCAAGCCGCGCCGCCGGGCGCAACCCGTCGCGCTCCTCGCCTCAGCCGCCCTTGCGCATCGCGGTCTCGGCGTCGAGGAAGGCCTTCACGTCCCGGCGCAGCGGCGGCCGGTCGGCGGCGACGACGCCGACCTCCGCCATCATCCGGTCCACCGGCACGAAGGCCTTGGCGGCGCGGTCATAGAGGCCGGCGCGCACGAGCGAGACGGCGGCGACGACCTCGCTGCCGTCGCGCGCCTTCGACACGATGCGGTGCTCCATGACGAGCCAGGTCTCGGCCCAGGCGACGATGCGCGTCTCCAGCCGGAAGGGCCGGAACAGCCGCATCTCGCGGCGGAAGCGGATCTTCGCTGCGGTGACGACCGGCATCCAGCGATGGCGGCGCACCGCCTTCCACAGGCCGGAGCGCAGCATCAGGTCGAACCGGCCCAGATCCATCAGGGTCCAGTACCGGCCGTTGTTCATGTGGGCCGACAGGTCGAGATCCGTCGGCCAGACGCGGAAGGCCAGGACCGACATGCCGCGCGGCGGCACGATGCGGGGCCGTCTCCAGGCGGTGAGGAGAAGCCAGAGGAGACGGAACCACAGATTCATCGGTCAGCCGCGGGCGAAGCGTCGAACCGCTCAGGCGGCCTTCGCCGGCGCCGCCTTCGCGGGCGCTGCATAGAAGCTTCCGCCCTCCTTGGCCATCCGGCGCACGATGCGCGGCGGCTTGAAGCGCTCGCCGTGCTTCTTCTGCAGCGAATTGGCGAGGTCCACGAAGGCCTTGGCGCCCATGCCGTCGATGTAGGACAGCGTGCCGCCGGTGAAGGGCGCGAAGCCAAAGCCGATGATCGAGCCGACATCCGCCTCGCGCGGATCGGTGACCACCTTCTCCTCCACCGAGCGGGCCGCCTCCAGCGCCTGGGCAACGAGGAGCCGGTTCTTCAGTTCGGCCATGTCCACGTCCTCCGGCTTCATCTGCCGGGGCTGGATGTCGGCGAGGCCCGGCCAGAGCCGCTTCTCGCCGCCTTCGGGATAATCGTAGAAGCCCTTGCCGTTCTTGCGCCCGGCCCGGCCCTTCTCCTCCACCATGATTGTCAGCAGCTTCTCCTGCTGCGGATCGACGGCGTCAGCGCCGACCTGCGCCTTGGTGGCCTTGACGATCCGCAGCGCGAGGTCCAGCGCCACCTCGTCGTTGAGGGACAGCGGCCCGACCGGCATGCCGGCCTGCTTGCCGGCGGCCTCGATCATGGATGGCGGGACGCCCTCCATGAGCATGAGGTGCCCCTCGCGGATATAGGCGCCGACGCAGCGATTGGCGTAGAAGCCGCGGGCGTCGTTGACGACGATCGGCGTCTTCTTGATGGCGCGGACGAAATCGAGCGCCACGGCGAGCGCCCGCTTGCCGGTCTTCTTGCCCATGATGATCTCGACGAGCAGCATCTTCTCCACGGGGGAGAAGAAGTGCACGCCGATGAACTGGTTCGGGCGCTTGGAGGTCTGCGCCAGGCCCGAGATCGGCAGGGTCGAGGTGTTGGAGCCGAAGATGGTCTTCGGGCCGATGACCGCCTCGACCTTGGCGATGACCTCGGCCTTGACCTTGGGATCCTCGAACACCGCCTCGACGATGAGGTCGCAGCCCTTGAGCTCGGCATAATCGGCCGTCGCCTTGATGCGGGCGAGCAGCGCGTCGCGGTCGGCGGTCTTGGCCCGGCCCTTCATGATCTGGCCCGAGATCAGCTTGTGCGAATAGTCCTTGCCCTTGTCGGCGGCCTCCTGGTCGCGGTCGACCAGGACGACGTTGAGGCCGGCCTGCGCCGAGACATAGGCGATGCCGGCGCCCATGAAGCCGGCGCCGATGACGCCGACCTTCTTCAGCTTGGTCGGCGGCACGTCGGCCGGGCGGCGGGCGCCCTTGTTCAGCTCCTGCATGGAGATGAACAGGGTGCGGATCATCGCCGCCGCTTCCTTGGAGCGCAGGATCTTCGCGAAGTACCGGCTCTCCACCTTCAGCGCGAGGTCCATGGGGAGCTGGAGCCCCTCATAGACGGCGGAGAGGATCGCCTCGGCGGCGGGGTAATTGCCCTGCGTCTCGCGGCGATAGATGGCGTTGGCCGGCGGCCAGATCTGCATGCCGGCGGCGGAATGGACCTTGTTCGAGGGCAGCTTGAAGCCCTTCTCGTCCCAAGGCTGCACGCCCTTGGCACCCGCCTTGATCCATTCCTTCGCCTTGGCGACGATCTCGTCCTTCGGCGCCACCGCGTGGACGAGGCCCATATTGCGGGCCATGAGGCCACGGATCTGCTCGCCCTTGAACAGCATCTGCAGGGCATCGCCGGTCTGCATCAGGCGCGCCACGCGCTGGGTGCCGCCGGCGCCGGGGAAGAGGCCGACCTTGATCTCGGGCAGGCCGACGCGGGTCTTGTCGTCGTCCGACGCGATGCGGAAATGGCAGGCGAGCGCGAGCTCGAAGGCGCCTCCCAGGCACACGCCGTGGATCGCGGCGGCGAAGGGCTTTCCGCAGGTCTCCAGCTGCCGGTAGAGCAGCGACAGGCGGCGCGATTCCTCGAAGAAGACGCGCATCGCCTCCTCCTCGCCCTTCGCCTTCCTGAGCTTGGCATATTCGATGCCGAGGCCCTGCAGCATGGTGAGGTCGGCGCCGCCGGAGAACGCGTCCTTGCCCGAGGCGATGACGCAGCCCTTGATGGCGCCGTCGCCGGCGACCGTCTCGATGATCCGCGCCAGCTCGGCCATCACCTCGGGGGTGATGACGTTCATGGAGCGGCCGGGCATGTCCCAGGTCGCGAGCGCGATGCCGTCGCTATCGGTCTCGAAGCGGAAATGGGTGAGGTTCATCGGCGTTTGCCTCCAAAGGGTCTCCCCTCCCCCTTGCGGGGAGGGGCTGGGGTGGGGGTCGGTCCCGGAGGAGCCTCATCGGCACCGACCCCCCTCCGTCCGCTTCGCGGACACCTCCCCCGCAAGGAGGGAGGAGAAACAAACCTCCGCCCCGCGAGGGGGGAGGCACAATCACACGCGCTCGATGATCGTCGCGACGCCCATCCCGGCGGCGACGCAGAGCGTGACGAGGGCGGTTTCCTTGTCCGTGCGCTCCAGCTCGTCGAGCACGGTGCCGAGGATCATCGCGCCGGTGGCTCCGAGCGGATGGCCCATGGCGATGGCGCCGCCATTCACGTTGAGAATCTCGTCGTCGATGTCGAAGGCCTGCTGGAAGCGCAGGACGACGGAGGAGAACGCCTCGTTCAGCTCGAACAGGTCGATGTCCTTCGTCGTCATGCCCGCCTTCTTGAGCACGCGCTCGGTCACGTCGACCGGGCCGGTGAGCATGAGGGCGAGGTCCGAGCCGACGGTGGCGAAGGCGCGGATGCGGGCGCGGGGTTTAAGGCCCGCGGCACGGCCGGCGCGCTTGGAGCCGACGAGGACGGCGGCCGCGCCGTCCACGATGCCCGACGAATTGCCGGCATGGTGGACGTGGTTGACCTTCTCCACGTCCGGATGGGCATAGGTCGCGACCGCGTCGAAGCCGCCCATCTCGCCCATCTGGACGAAAGAGGGCTTCAGCGCGGCGAGCGCCTGCATGTCGGTGCCCGGCCGGATCGTCTCGTCGCGATCGAGGATGGTCAGCCCGTTGACGTCGCGGACGGTGATGACGGAATCCTTGAACCGGCCCTTCTCCCAGGCCTTGGCGGCGCGCTTGTGGGAGCGCACCGCATAGGCGTCCACGTCGTCGCGGGAGAACCCGTACTTGGTGGCGATGAGGTCGGCGGCGACGCCCTGCGGCACGAAATAGGTGTCGATGGCGACGGACGGGTCGACGGCGATGCCGAAGCCCGAGGCGCCCATGCCGACGCGGCTCATGCTCTCCACGCCGCCGCCGATCGCCATCTCCTTCTGGCCGGACATGACCTGCGCCGCGGCGAGGTTCACCGCATCGAGGCCCGAGGCGCAGAAGCGGTTGATCTGCACGCCCGGCACCTCCTTGCCGTAGCCGGCCTTGAGGGCGACGGTGCGGGCGATGTCGGCGCCGGCCTCGCCGACGGGATCGACGCAGCCGAACACCACGTCCTCGACGAGGAGCGGGTCGAGGCCGTTGCGGTCCTTGACCGCTTTCAGCACCTGGGTGCCGAGCTCGATCGCCGTCACCTCGTGCAGGGCGCCGTCGGGCTTGCCCTTGCCGCGGGGGGTGCGGACATGGTCGTAGATGAAGGCCTCGGCCATTGATCCTCTCCTCGATTGCTTCCCGTTCCCGTCAGGCGGGAAGCGGGCCGGGAAGAAGGGCGAACGAGCCCCTCATCCGTCTTCGCTGACGCGAAGCCACCTTCTCCCCGCGAGCGGGGAGAAGGCCACGATCAGAACGCCTCGACGGGCAGCGCCATCACGGCGTCGGAGCCTGCCGAGATGCGGGCGAGCTGGGCGCCGGTCTCCGGCAGCATCCGCTCCATGAAGAAGCGGGCGGTGACGAGCCGGGCCTCGGCGCGGGCGGCGTCGCCGTTGCCGGAGGCCTTCCGGCCGAGCGCCGCCCTGGCGATCTTGGCATGCATGAAGCCGAGCGCCACCAGGCCGAACATGTGCATGTAGTCGGTGGCGCCGGCGCCCGCATTGTCGGGGTTCGCCATGGCGTTGTTCATGAACCACATGGTCGCCTGCTGGAGATCGCCGAGGGCCTTCTGGAGCGGGCCCGTGAAGGGCTTCATCGCCTCGTCGCCGGCATTCTCCTTGCAGAAGCCGCCGACCTCGCCGAAGAAGGCCATGACCGCCCGGCCGCCGTCGCGGGGCAGTTTGCGGCCGACAAGGTCCATGGCCTGGATGCCGTTGGCACCCTCGTAGATCATGGCGATGCGGGCATCGCGCACGAACTGCTCCATGCCCCATTCGGCGATGTAGCCGTGGCCGCCGAACATCTGCTGGGCCTTCACCGCGTTCTCGAAGCCGACATCGGTGAGGACGCCCTTCAGGACCGGGGTGAGGAGGCCGAGATAATCGTCGGCCGTCTGCTTCACCGGCGCCGAATCCGAGCGGTGCGCGACGTCCGATTGCAGCGCGGTCCAGAGGACGAGCGCGCGGGCGGCCTCGTTGAAGGCCTTGATCGACAGGAGCGTGCGGCGCACGTCCGGGTGGACCATGATCGAATCGGCGGGCTTGTCCGGGCTCTTCGCGCCGGTGAGCGCGCGGCCCTGGAGCCGGTCCTTCGCGTAGGCGACGGCGTTCTGGTAGGCGACCTCGGACTGGGACAGGCCCTGGATGGCGACACCGAGGCGCGCCTCGTTCATCATGACGAACATGGCGGCGAGGCCCCGGTTCTCCTCGCCGATGAGCCAGCCTCTGGCGCCGTCGTAGTTCATGACGCAGGTGGAGTTCCCGTGGATGCCCATCTTGTGCTCGATGGAGCCGCAGGACACGCCGTTGCGTTCGCCGAGCGAGCCGTCCGCGTTCACGAGGAACTTCGGCACAACGAAGAGCGAGATGCCCTTCACGCCCTGGGGCGCGCCCTCGATGCGGGCGAGGACCAGGTGCACGATGTTCTCGGCGAGGTCGTGCTCGCCGGCGGAGATGAAGATCTTCGTGCCCGAGATGGCATAGGAGCCGTCGCCGTTCGGCACGGCCTTCGACTTGATGAGGCCCAGATCCGTGCCGCAATGGGGCTCGGTCAGGTTCATCGTGCCGGTCCATTTTCCCGACACCATGTTGGGCAGGTAGGTCTGCTTCTGCTCCTCAGACGCATGGACCAGGAGCGCGGCGATCGCGCCCATGGTCAGGCCCGGATACATGGAGAAAGCCATGTTCGCCGAGGAGGCGAACTCGTTCATGATGACGTTGAGCGTATAGGGCAGGCCCTGGCCGCCATATTCCTCGGGGACGGCCAGGCCCATCCAGCCGCCTTCGGCATAGGCGTCGTAGGCCTGCTTGAAGCCCTTGGGGGTCGTGACCGAGCCATCGTCGCGGCGCTTGCAGCCCTCGAGGTCGCCGGTCCGGTTGAGGGGCTGGAGCACCTCCTCGCAGAGCTTGGCGCCCTCGCCCAGGATCGCTTCCAGCATGTCGGGCGACAGGTCGGCGAAGCCGGGAAGGTTGTTGTAGCGTTCGATGGCGAAGACGTCGGAGAGCAGGAACTGCACCTCCTCCACCGGGGCCTTGTAGCTCGGCATGGCACTTCCCTCCTCGGATGCGAACCGGACGCGTCGTTGCGAATGCGCGTCCTGGCCGGGCAGCCTGGACCGCGAGACTGCGACGGCGCGCAGGCGGCCGCAAGCGGCGACCTCAAGATAGTTCACATATAAACTATCTCGCCGGGAAGGCAAGCGGCGCCGAGGCGCGCGAAGCCCCTCGAAACGCGAACGGCCGGCCCCGTGGGCGGGACCGGCCGTCGCTGCGGCGTTGACGGGGGGCGTCGTCAGGCGGCGCCGCGGCGTGCCTTCTCCAGTTCCTCGATGGCGGCGTCGATCTCGTCGCGCTGTTTCCTCAGATGCTCGATCTGGGTCTCGATCTGGGCCGGGGAAAGCCGGAGCACCGGGGCCCCGGCATGCTCCTCGGCCGCGATCATCGACTGGATCTCGGTCAGGGTGAAACCGAGATGCTTGCCGCGCAGGATCGTCTCCAGGCGGGCGCGGTCCCGGGCGCTGTAGATGCGCGCCGATCCGTTGCGGCGGGGATTGAGCAGGCGCCGGTCCTCGTAGAAGCGCAGGGTGCGCAAGGTGACGCCGTAATCGCGGGCCAGTTCCCCGATCGTGTAGGTGGCGGCGGCGGCCGGGGCCGCATGGTCGGCGCGGCCGTTGAAGTCCCTGGCGGCGGATTCCTCGGTCAGGATCATCGGATCTACCCCTTATTCGGGTTCTGGTTCGGTCCATGCCGTAACGGCAATGGCATCCAATGAGCGCCGGCAGCGCCCGATCCGGAAGGTTACTTACGGTAAGGTGCGGGTGCGCCCCGGCGCGTTAAGCATTCCGCAAGCGGCCTTAACCGCGCGTTTACCATGATTGCCAAAGTGTTCCGCCCTGGAAGCCGTGCCGCGGCGGGCGTGATTCGTTCCGGCACGGCTCCGCGACGGCTCAAGGGCGGAACCGATCATGAGACAGAAGGTCCAGCGCAGCCTCGACGATCTCGATCCGTCGACGCGCGAGGCGGCAAGACGGGCGGCGCGACGCGCCGGGGTCCCGCTCGCCGACTGGATCAACCAGGCCGTGGCCGAACAGGCCGGTGCCGATCCGCAGCCCGCCGGCAACCCGGTCGGCGACCGCATCGACGAGATCGCCGAGCGCCTGGAGGGCCTGACGCAGCGCCCTGCCCGCGCCCCGGCTTCGCGGGCCGTGGACACCTCGTTCCGTGGAACGTTCCACGACACGTCCGCGCGCACCGCGTCCGCCCTCGACTCGGTCGCCCGCTGGATCGAGGACGCCGACGCGCGCTGGGCCAGCCTCTCCCGCGACTCCGAGGAACGCCAGGAGCGGGCCACCCTCGTCTTCGGCCGCGCCTTCGACACGCTCGCCCGGCGGCTCGACCAGATCGAGGCGAAGATTTCCGCCGGTGGCGACGCCCCGGCCCTGAAGCCGGTCTGGCAGGCGCTGCAGGCCATGGAGGCACGGATCGCGCGCATGGCCGCGCAGGGCGGCGACGTGGAGCGGCTGGAGACCACGCTGTCGGGCTTCGAGGGGCGGCTGGCGGCCATCGCCGACCGGCTCGCCGCCATGCCCGCCCGGCGCCCGATCCGGCGCGACGATCTGGGCGGCGCCCTGGCCGACATCCGCGCCCGGCAGGCCGAGCTGGACGGAGAGGCCGTTCGTCCCGCCCGCCCCGCGGCGCCCGTCGCCGCGCCGGCCGCGCGCAGCCCCTCCGTGGCCGAGAGCGAGGCGCTGGCCAGCCTCAACGCCAAGCTGGCGAGGATCGCCGAACGGCTGGAGACGCCCGCAGCTCCTGCGCCCGATGCCTCGGTCGCCCGCGAGATGGCCCGCCTGCGCGAGGCGCTGGAAGGCGTCGCGCCGCGCACGAGCGTGGACGCGCTGGAAGGCGCCGTGCGCGACCTCGGCGCTCTTCTGCGCGAAGGCCTCCTGGAGGACGCGCCGCGCCAGGTCTCCAACGCCATCGAGCGCCTCCACGCCGACATCCGGCACGTCGCCGCGATGCTGGGCGACGGCGGCGCGGCCGTGACCGCCGACATCCGCCACCTGATGGACCGCCTCGACCGCACGGCGCCGGCGGACACGTCCCGTCTGGCGGACGAGATCGCCGAACTGCGCCGCTTCGTCGGCGGGGGCGGCGACGGCGACCGGATCCGGCTGCTTGCCGACCAGATGGTCGACCTCAACCGCCAGATCGCGCGGATGGCCGATGTCCAGGTGGAACCGGCCGCTTTCGCTGAACTCAAAGGCATGGTGGAGGATATTCGGCTCGGCCTGAGCGCGCCCGCCGCCAAAGGCGGACGCCGAACGGGCGGCACGCTGGATTTCGTCGACGGGCTCAAGGGCCAGATCGAGGCGATGGAGGCGCGCCTCCAGGCCAAGATCGAGGGGCTTTCGGAGCGCGGCGGCAGCGCCGATCCTCGCCTCGGCGATCTGCTCTCGCGCCTAGTGGCCAGGCTCGACACGCTCGACCAAGGCCCCGCCCCCGGCATGGAGCGGATCGAGGACCGGATCGGCGAACTTGCCGCCCGGCTCGACAGTCCACGCGGCGGCGGCGACCTGGAGAAGGCCGTCACGACGCTGACCCGCCGCATCGAGGAGATGCGCGGCGGCGGCGAAGGGAGCAGCGAGGCCCTGGAGCGGGCCATCGAGGCACTGGCTGCCCGCATCGACAGTCTCGGCGCCCCGTCCGCGATGTCCGAGGAACAGACCCGCCAGATCGTCGGAGAAGTCCTCAAATCCACACGCCAGATGGCGGATGGCCGAGTCGAACAGACCTTCGCCGCCATCAGCAACGCGCTGGAACAGGTCGTGACCCGGCTCTCCGCCCTGGAGCGCGACGGAGCTGGCCCGGCTTCGCGGACGGCCGGCACGGACATCACGCCGCCCGAGGACGACCTGCCGCTGGAACCCGGCTCGGGCCGCCCGGTGCCCGGCGCCCGCCCGGCTGCCGACAAGCCCGCCGACGCCTCCGCGGCGGCGCTGGCCGCCACGGCAGCCATGCCGCGCCGCACGGAAATGCCTGCCCCTGCACAGGGGGCCGCCGCGCCGGCGATTCCGGCGCCGGACCTTGCCGGCTCGACCGAGGCGCGGGCGATCATCGCCGCAGCCCGTCGCGCGGCCCAGGCCGCCGCCGCCGAGACCGCGGCGAAGGCCCAGAGCGCCAAGGATGTCAGCCTCGCCGAGCGCATCCGCGCCACGGCGACCCGCAGCCGCAAGGCCGAGCCGGACGTGCCCGCCGCGCCGGGCGCGACCGACCGTATCGCCCGCGCGGTTCCGGAGCCGACCGTCCCGTCCGGCTCGATCATCGCGCGGCTCGCGGGCTCGCTGGGCAGCCGGCGCCGGCCGATCCTGCTGGCGCTTGGGGCCATCGTCCTGGCGCTTGGCGTCGCCCAGATCGTGCGCTCGGAGTTCTCAGGCGGGCCGGCTCCGGTTCGGGAGGCGCCCGTCCAGCCCACGCCGTCCCAGCCGGGTTCCGCTCAGACGGCACCTCGGGATCCGGACGTGACCAATTCGGTGAAGCCGGCGCAGCGCCAGTCGGGGGACGTCCTGGCCCCGCCGCCTGGGGCGCCTGGCGCCGGATTCACGAAAACCGCCGAACGCGTCGACCCCAGTCCGGCCGAATTCACGCCCGCCGTGCCCGCCACGGCCGAGGCGGCTCCGGCGGAGCCGGCCAAGCCCATCGTCGTTGCGGGAATCAAGCCGGCCGACCTGCCGCAGGCCCTCGCCAAGCCCGGGCTGCGCAAGGCGGCGCTCGCCGGCGACCCGGCGGCACTCTACGACATCGCCGCGCGTCTCGCCGAGGGGCGCGAGATCGCCCGCGACCCGAAGGCCGCGATCAAGCTCCTGGAGAAGGTGGCGGCCGAAGGCTACGCCCCGGCCCAGTACCGCCTTGCCAACATGTTCGAGAAGGGTGTCGCCGGCGAACGCGACGCGACGCTCGCCCGCGCCTGGTACGAGCGCGCGGCCGAGCGCGGCAATGTCCGGGCCATGCACAACCTGGCCGTCCTCTATGCCGAGGGCGGGCCGGGCTCGCCCGATTACGGCCGCGCCGTCGCCTGGTTCGAACGCGCCGCAAAGTCCGGCGTCCGGGACAGCCAGTACAACCTGGCCATCCTCAAGGCGCGGGGGCTGGGCACGGAGCGCGACCTGAAGGCGTCCTATCTCTGGTTCTCCGTCGCAGCCAACGAGGGCGACGGCGATGCCGGCTCCAAGCGCGACGAGGTCGCAGCCCGGCTGACGGCAGAAGAACTGGCCGCAGCCAAGGCGAGCGTCGCCGCGTTCCGGCCCGCCGCCATCGACCGCATTGCCAACGAGGTGATCCTCCCCGACAACGGCTTCGAGGAGCCTCCGGCCCGGAAGACGTCCAAGCGCGCCTGAACCCGGCCGCGACGTCCCCGGCGAGGCGAGGAGCGCCGGTCCGGCCGGCGCGCGACCGGGAGACGTGACGAGACGTGCAGATCTACCTGCCCATCGCCGAGATGCCGGTCGACATGTTCCTGATCGCGGCCATCGGCGCCGCGGTCGGCTTCCTGTCGGGCATGTTCGGCGTGGGCGGCGGCTTCCTCATGACGCCGTTGTTGATCTTCCTCGGCATCCCGCCCGCCATCGCGGTCGCGACGCAGGCCGCCCAGATCGCCGCCGCGTCCACCACGGGGACGCTCGCCGCATTGCGGCGGGACGCGGTGGACATGAAGCTCGGCCTCGTCCTCCTGGGCGGCGGGATCGTCGGGACGGCGATCGGCGTCGGCCTGTTCAACGTGCTGCGCCGGCTCGGCCAGCTCGATATCGTCATCGTCGTCTCCTACGTGACGCTGTTCGGCGTGGTCGGCACGCTCATGCTGGTGGAGAGCATCCGCGCGCTCACCGCCAGCCGGCGCGGCGTGCAGCCCCTGCCGCCCAAGCCGCCCTGGCACCGCGACCTGCCCTGGCGCATGGCGTTTCCGCGTGCCGGGTTGGAGGTGAGCCTGATCCCGCTCGTCGGCATCGCCATGCTGATCGGCGTCGCAGGCTCGGTGCTCGGCATCGGCGGCGGCTTCATCATGGTGCCGGTGCTGATCTACATGTTCCGGGTCCCGGTCGCGCTCGTCGTCGGGACGTCGCAGTTCCAGATCCTGTTCACGATGCTGGGCGCCACCGTGCTCCACGCTGCGACGAACCAGACCGTGGACGTCGTGCTCGCCATGCTGCTCACCGTCGGCGGCGTCTTCGGAGCGCAGTTCGGGGCGCGGGCGGGGCGGAACCTCAAGGGCGAGGCGTTCCGGCTGCTCCTGGCCTTACTCATCCTGGGGGTCGGACTGCGCTTCGCCTTCGAGCTGACCGTCACGCCGCGCGACCGTTACACGATCGCGCCGGTGGAGGTGAGCGGATGATGCGGCCGGCCCGCCTCCTCATCGCCCTCGCCGCATGGCTCGCAGCCGGGCCGGCCGGCGCCGAGCAGCTCGTGGCCGCCCTATCCGGCTCGCGGGTGGAGATCAATTCCACCTATACGGGCGCGGAGATCGTCGCCTTCGGTGTCATCGAGCGGGACCAGCGCACCGTCTCGCGCGCCGGCCCCTACGACATCGTCATCACGGTGCGGGGCCCGGCGCGCAACTTCATCGTACGGCAGAAGGAGCGCGTGGGCTTTGCCTGGCTGAACCGGGAGCAGCGCCGCTTCATCGGTGTTCCATCCTATCTCGCGGTCCTGTCCACGAGGCCTCTGGCGGACGTGACCACGCCGGTTCTCCAGCGGCGGCTGAAGATAGGTGTCGACGCCCATCTGTCGGTCATCCCGGACGATCTGCTGCCGGAGCGCGAGCGGGCCTACCGCGTGGCCCTGCGGCGCCTGGAGGGCGAAGCGGGACGTTTCGTGGAGGACCCGGCCGGGGTTGCGTTCCTGACGCCGAACCTGTTCCGCGCCTCCATCTACCTGCCGGCGACAGCCAATACCGGGCTGTACGAGGTGGAGACGCAGCTCTTCGCCGACGGGACGCCGCTGGCCAAGGCGGTCAACACGTTCGAGGTGGCCAAGACGGGCTTCGAGCAGCGCATCGCCGAGGCCGCTCATCAGGCGCGCTGGGCCTACGGGCTGTCGGTCGTCGCCATTTCCCTGCTGTTCGGCTGGCTCGCCAGCATCGTGTTCCGGCGCGACTGACCGTCGGACCGCGCCTCGCGGCGGATCCAGTCCAGAACATAGGCGCTGGCCGCGCTGGTCGGCCTCGCCTTGTGAGGCACGACGAGCTGATAGCAGGCACGCCCCGAGATGGAGAGGCCGAGCGGGTTCACGAGGGCGCCCGTGCGCAGCTCCTCCTCGACGAGGCAGCGGGGCACGAGGCCGATGCCAAGGCCGACGCGGGCGGCGCGGATCAGCACGTGGAAGAGCTCGTAATCCTGGATCGGCAGGCCCGAGACCGGATCGATCAGACCGTGGCCGAGGAAGAATTCGCGCCAGGCGTCGCGGGCCTGGACATGCTCCAGCCGCGGCAAAGCCAGGCAATCGGCGGGGGACGCGATCCGCATGGCGAGGGGCGGCGAAGCGACGAGGACCTGTTCCTTGCCGATGAGCGGCTCGTTGTCGGCGTCGCTCCAGGGTCCGGGCCCGTAGCGGATCTCGATATCGGCATCGCCGAGCTGGAGGTCGGAATGGGCGAGAAAGGTCGAGAAGCGCACCTCGATGTCCGGCCGCGCCGCCTGGAGCGCCGGCAGGCGCGGCATGAGCCAGCGGTCCGCCAGGACGGCCAGGACCCGCAGGACCACGATCTTGCGGCCATGCGCCTCCCCCGCCAGCCGCAGGCTCGCGCCGGCGAGCGCGTCCAGGAGCGGGCCGATATCGGCGAGGTAGCGCTCCGCCGCGGCGGTCGGCACGAGGCCGCCCTTCACCCGGGCGAAGAGCTGCACGCCGAGAAAGGTCTCCAGCACCCGCACCTGCTTGCTCACCGCGCTCTGCGTGAGATTGAGCGCGACGGCCGCCTCGCTGCACGAGCGGCGGCGCGCGACGGCCTCGAAAGCGACCAGCGCCGCAGTGGGCGGAATGAGGCGGCGGCGCATGGTTATAAATTCCAGCTTGGAATACGCGCACGCATATTGGTCGTTTTTGGACTGCCTGTCATCCAGCTAAGGTCGCAGGCGGACGTGGTTGGGCCGGGCCGGGAAGGGTCATAAGCTGGCAGCTTCGTTCAGCGGAACAGAGGGCGGACGCGCCGCCCCGGCCGCAGCGGGAACAAGACAAACAGGGGAACTGACAGATGTCGATCAAACGAAGCCTGCTTCTGGCGACCGCGGTGCTGGCCATCGGCCTGTCCGCCGCCAGCGCGAAGACGCTGCGCTATGCCAACCAGGGCGAGCTGCGCTCTCTCGATCCCTACACGGTCAACGAGACCACGACGAACGCCCATCTGGGTCACGTCTATGAGGGCCTGACGTCCCGCGGCAAGGACCTGGCGATCGGGCCGGGTCTCGCCGAGCGCTGGGAAACCTCGGCGGACGGCCTGAAGTGGCGCTTCTTCCTGCGCAAGAACGTGAAGTTCCACAACGGCGAGGACTTCACCGCCGACGACGTGCTGTTCTCCGCCGACCGTGTCCGCGCCCAGGGCTCGAACTTCACCACCCGCGTGCCGCGCGACGCCAAGTTCGTGAAGGTGGACGACCACACGGTGGACGTCGTCCTCACCTCGCCCAACCCGATCCTGAATTCCCAGTGGGACACCTGGTACATCATGTCCAAGAAGTGGGCGGAGGCGAACAACACCGCCGCCCCGACGCCGGCTGCGGCGACGACGCCGAGCCACGCATCGCTGAATGCCAACGGCACCGGGCCCTTCAAGATCGAGAGCCACCAGCCGGGCGTGCGCACGGTCTTCAAGGCCAACACCGCCTGGTGGCAGAAGCCCGAGCACAACCTGACCGAGATCGTCTTCACGCCGATCGCCTCCAACGCCACGCGCGTCGCAGCGCTCCTGTCGGGCGAGGTGGACGTGATCGAGCCGGTTCCGATCCAGGACATCGAACGGGTGAAGGCCAGCGGCAACGCCGACGCCCTGACCGGGCCCGAGCTGCGCACGATCTTCCTCGGCTTCGACCAGATCCGCGACGAGCTGCTGGAGTCCAACGTGAAGGGCAAGAACCCCTTCAAGGACAAGCGCGTGCGCCAAGCCTTCTACCAGGCGATCGACATCGAGGCGATCAAGAGCCGCGTCATGCGCGGCCTGGCTACGCCGTCCGCGCTGATGATCGCGCCCGAGCTCGTGCCGTGGTCGAAGGACTTCGTGCGTCCGAAGTTCGATCCGGACGGCGCGAAGAAGCTCCTCGCCGAAGCCGGCTATCCGAACGGGTTCGAGGTCGGCATGGACTGCCCGAACGACCGCTACGTGAACGACGGCCAGATCTGCCAGGCCGCGGTCGGCATGCTGGCACGCATCGGCGTCAAGGTGAACCTGAACGCCCAGCCCAAGGGCAATTACTTCGCCAAGGTGCTGAAGTCGGGCAATTACACGACCTCGTTCTACCTCCTGGGCTGGACGCCCGGCACCTTCGACAGCCACAACGTGCTGTTCGACATCCACGGCTGCCGCGACAATCCGAACTCCTCGCGCGGCGAGTCCAACCTCGGCGGCTATTGCAACAAGGAGGTCGACGCGCTGACGGACAAGATCCTGGTGGAGACCGACACCGCCAAGCGCAACGACATGATCAAGCAGGCCTTCACGATCACGACCAACGACTATTCGTACATCCCCCTGCATCAGCAGGCGCTGGCCTGGGGCGTGTCGAAGTCCGTGAAGCTGACGCAGCGCGCCGACAATTCCGTGCTGCTCTACTGGGCCACGAAGAACTGACCCGGCCACGGTGACGGCGGCGGCGGAGCGGTCTCGTCCGCTCCGCCGCCGGGCACCCTGCCGGTTCATCGGACGGCGCGCCCCAAGCCTGGCGCGGCGGGCCCGGGGGACCTGATCCATGACCGCCTTCATCCTGCGGCGCCTGCTGCAATCGCTGGGCGTCCTGATCGCCGTGGCGTTGATCGCCTTCCTGATGTTCCGGTTCGTCGGCGATCCGGTGAACCAGATGGTGGGCATCGACACGCCGCAGGCCGAGGTCGAAAGGCTGCGGCAGGAACTGGGGCTCAACGACCCGGTCCTCGTCCAGATCGCGCGCTTCATCGCCAACGCGGCGCGGTTCGAATTCGGCATCTCCTACCAGTTCCGCCTGCCCGTGACGCAGCTCCTCGCCGAGCGCGCGCCCGCGACGCTGGAACTGGCGCTGGTCTCCGCGATCTTCTCGCTGGCGGTCGGCATCCCCATGGGCGTCTACACGGCCCTGCGCCGCGACAGCGCGCTCGCCAAGGCCTTCCAGGCGGTCTCGCTCGTCGGGGTCAGCCTGCCGACCTTCCTCATCGGCATCCTGCTGATCTACCTGTTCTCGGTGACGCTCGGCTGGCTGCCCTCCTTCGGTCGCGGCCAGGTGGTGAAGCTCGGCAATGGCTGGTCGACGGGCCTGCTCACCACGTCCGGCCTCAAGGCCCTCATCCTGCCCGCCATCACGCTCGGCCTGTTCCAGATGACGCTGATCATGCGCCTCGTGCGGGCGGAGATGCTGGAGGTGCTGCGCACCGACTACATCAAGTTCGCGCGGGCACGCGGCCTGAAGACCCGCGCCATCCATTTCGGCCATGCGCTGAAGAACACGCTCGTTCCGGTCATCACCATTGCCGGCCTGCAGCTCGGCTCCATCATCGCCTTCGCCATCATCACAGAGACGGTGTTCCAGTGGCCGGGCATGGGGCTCCTGTTCCTGAAGGCGGTGCAGAGCGTCGATATCCCGATCATGGCGGCCTACCTGATGATGATCGGGTTCCTGTTCGTGGTCATCAACCTCATCGTGGACCTGCTCTACGCGCTGGTCGACCCGCGCCTGCGGGCCACGATCGGATCGGCTTGAGGGCGGCCATGAGCAGCACGACAGCCCCCGCCGCGACATCCGCATCCGCCCGCAAGGGCCGCATCGCCCGGATCCTGGACAGCGACATCTATGCGAGCTTCCGTTCGTCCAAGGTGACGATGCTCGCCGCCTTCGTGGTCGTCGTCATGATGCTGGCGGCGCTGCTGGCGCCGGTCCTCGCCACGATGAACCCGTTCGATCCGGCGCAGGTCTTCCTGATGAATGCGAGCCTGCCGCCGTCCTGGCTGCCCAACGGCGATCCGCAATTCGTCATCGGCACCGACGACCAGGGCCGCGACCTTTATTCGGCGATCCTCTACGGCCTGCGCGTCTCGCTGGCGGTCGGCTTTGCCGGCGTCGCGCTCGCCGCCACGCTGGGAATCGGCCTCGGCCTCATCGCCGGTTATTTCGGCGGCCGGGTCGACGCGATCATCATGCGGGTCGCGGATATCCAGCTCACCTTCCCCGCGATCCTGATCGCGCTGCTGGTCGACGGCGTCGTCCACGCGCTGCTCAAGGGCACGAACCGGGAGGGCACGGCGTTCTGGGTGCTCGCGCTCTCCATCGGCCTGTCCTTCTGGGTCCAATATGCCCGCACGATCCGGGGATCGACGCTGGTGGAGCGCAACAAGGACTACGTGCAGGCCGCCCGTCTCGTCGGCCTGCCTGCGCCGGTCATCATGGTGCGGCACGTCCTTCCCAACGTGATCGGGCCGGTGCTGGTGATCCTCACCATCAATCTGGGCCTTGCGATCATCACCGAGGCGACCCTGTCCTTCCTCGGCGTCGGCCTGCCGCCCACCCAGCCCTCGCTCGGAACGCTCATCAATATCGGCAACCAGTACCTGTTCTCCGGCGACTGGTGGATCGTCGCCTTCCCCGGAGCCACGCTCGCCGTGCTGGTTCTGGCGGTCAATCTCCTGGGCGACTGGCTACGCGACGCACTCAACCCCAAGCTGCGCTGACAGACCGGCACAGCATGGCTTAGACTTCTACTCCAAGGCGGCAAGACCGCCGTAACGACAAGAGGGGAAGGACTTATGAAACAGATGGACAAGACCCGCCTGCCCGCGCTCTTCGCCGCCACGCTGCTGGCGACGACGGCGCTCGTCACCTGGTCGGCCGAGGCGAAGACGCTCCGCTGGGCGCGCTCGCAGGACGCCACCACGCTCGACCCGCATTCGGGCAATACCGGCCCGAACCACGTGCTCGGCCACAACATCTACGAGCCGCTCGTCATCCGCGGCTTCGACGGGAAGCTCGTCGGCGCGCTGGCGACGTCCTGGCGCGTGCTGCCGGACAACCCGTCCGTTTGGGAATTCAAGCTGCGCCCAAACGTGAAGTTCCATAACGGCAACGCCTTCACCGCGGATGACGTCGTCTTCTCGATCAAGCGCGCGCTGATGCCCGCCGCCGACATGAAGTCGCTGCTGGTCTCGGTGGAGGACGTGACCAAGGTCGACGACCTCACCGTGCAGTTCAAGACGAAAGGCCCGAACCCGCTGCTCGTCAACAACCTGACCAACCTGTTCATCATGGACAAGGAATGGTCCGAGGCGAACAACGCCGCGACGCCGCAGAACCTCAAGGAGAAGACCGAGAACGGCGCGACCCGCAATGCCAACGGCACCGGTCCGTTCACGCTCGTCTCGCGCGAGCCGGACGTGCGGACCGTGGTCAAGAAGAACGACGCCTATTGGGGCAATGCCGAGTACAATCACGGCATTACCGAGATCGTCTATCGTCCGATTCCCGAGGCGGCCACCCGCGTCGCGGCGCTTCTGTCCGGCGAGATCGACTATCTGCAGGACGTGCCGGTGCAGGACATCGCGCGCCTCCAGACGGCCCAGGGCATCAAGGTCGAGGCCGGCCCGGAAAACCGGCCGATCTTCCTCGGCTTCAATATCGGCCTGCCGGAGCTCCGCTCGTCGGACGTGAAGGGCAAGAACCCGCTCGCCGACGTGCGTGTCCGCCAGGCCATCAACACCGCGATCAACCGCGACGCCATCCAGCGCGTGACGATGCGCGGCCAGTCCGAGCCGGTCGGCATGGTCTGGAGCCGCTTCATCAACGGTTACGACAAGGCTATGGACACCTGGCCGAAATACGACGTCGCCGCCGCCAAGAAGCTGCTCGCCGATGCCGGCTATCCCAACGGCTTCTCGATCACGCTGCACACCACCAACGACCGCTACGTCAACGACGAGGGCATCGCCCAGTCGGTCGTCGCGATGCTCGGCCAGATCGGCGTCAAGGTGACCCTCGTCGCCCATTCGCTGCGCGTGCACTTCCCGGGCATCCAGCGCGGCGAGTACGACTTCTACCTGCTGGGCTGGGGCATCCCGACCTTCGACAGCCACTACATCTTCAACGACCTGTACCGCACGAAGACGCCGTCGGCGGGCACCTGGAACGGGACCGGCCTGTCGAATGCCGAGCTCGACGCCAAGATCGACAGCCTGAACTCGGAGGTCGATACCGCCAAGCGCAACGCGACGATCGTCGACATCTGGAAGTGGATCAAGGAGAACGACGTCTACGCGCCGATCCACGTCCAGTTCATCGCCGGCGCCATGCGTTCGGAATGGACCATCCCGACGGACGTCGAGAACACGCCCAAGATGAAGTTCCTCGGCGCCAGCCGTTCCTGACGGAGGGACTTTAGCGCGCGGCCGGGCCGACAGGCGCGGCCGCCGCATCCCCCGCCGATGTCCGTGAGGTCATGGTCGCTTATCTCATCCGAAGCGTTGTGCAGGCGGCCCTGGTCATGCTGGCCGTCGCCTTCATTGCGTTTTCCATGTTCCGCTATGTCGGCGATCCGATCGCGTCGATCGTCGGTCAGGACGCCACGATCAGGGACCGCCAGGAGCTGGCCGAGTCGCTTGGACTGAACGATCCGTTTCCGGTGCAGTTCGGCCGCTTCCTCGCCAATGCGCTGCAGGGCGATCTCGGCATTTCCTACCGGCAGGGGCGCCCGGTGGTCGACCTGCTGGTCGAACGCCTGCCGGCGACGATCGAACTCGCCCTCCTGTCCGCACTCTTCGCCTTCCTGATCGGACTCGCGCTCGGCGTCTACGCGGCGCTGAACCGGCACGGCGTCTTCGCCAACATCGTCATGGCGCTTTCCCTCATAGGGGTGAGCCTGCCGACCTTCCTGATCGGCGTCGGACTGATCTTCCTGTTCGCCGTGCAATTGCGCTGGCTGCCCTCCTTCGGGCGCGGCGAAACGGTGGCCTTCGGCTGGTGGACGACGGGCCTCCTGACCGAGAGTGGTCTGAAGTCCCTGATCATGCCGGTCGTCACGCTGGGCTTCTACCAGCTCACCCTCATCATGCGGCTCGTCCGCGCCGAGATGCTCGAAGTGCTGCGGACCGACTACGTCAAGTTCGCGCGCGCCCGCGGCCTTTCCGAACGCGCCATCAACTTCAGGCATGCCCTGCGCAACACGATGGTGCCGGTCGTCACCATCGCCGGCCTCCAGCTGGGGTCCGTCATCGCCTTCGCCATCGTGACCGAGACGGTGTTCAACTGGCCCGGCCTCGGAGCCCTGTTCGTGAAGTCTGTCGAGGTCGTCGATATCCCCGTCATGGCCGCGTATCTGATGTTCGTCGGCCTCGTCTTCGTGGTCGTCAACCTCGTCGTCGACCTGACCTATTTCGTGCTCGATCCGCGGCTGCGCGGCACGGGCGCGGTGCCGGCCCGGTGAGGAGGACAGCATGAGCGATCCCGCCTCAAAGCCGCAAGCTTCCGCCGCACCGATGGGCGCCATCGGCCGGGCCCTCGATGCGGATCTGTGGTTCTGGTTCCGGTCGTCGCCGGTGGCGATCGTCTCGGCTTTCGTCGCCGTGACGCTGATCGCCGCGGCGCTGCTTGCCGACGTGCTGGCGCCGCAGAACGCGTTCGATGCCGCCCAGCTCAATCTCCTCGATGGCTTCACGCCCCCGATGGAGCGGGGCATGGGCTCGCAAATGCTGTTCCTGATGGGCTCGGATGATCAGGGGCGGGACATCTTCTCCGCGCTGTTCTACGGCACGCGCCTTTCGCTGCTCGTCGGGCTCGCGTCGGTCCTGTTCTCGCTGACCATGGGCATCTCGCTGGGGCTGCTCGCCGGCTATGTCGGCGGGCGCACGGAGATGTTCATCATGCGCGTCGCCGACATCCAGCTGTCGTTCCCGGCGATCCTAATCGCGCTGCTGATCTTCGGCGTGGCGCGCAGCCTCATTCCGCCACAGCAATACGAGACTGCCGCGGTCGTTGTCATCATTGTCGCCATCGGCCTGTCCAACTGGGCGCAATATGCCCGGACCGTCCGTGCGTCCACGCTGGTGGAGCGCAACAAGGAGTATGTGCAGGCGGCGCGGCTGATGGGCATATCCGGCCTTGCGATCATGGCGCGCCACGTGCTGCCCAACGTGACGGGGCCGGTGCTCGTCATCGCCACGATCAATCTGGCCCTCGCCATCATCGAGGAGGCGACGCTGTCCTTCCTCGGCGTCGGCCTGCCGGTGACGCAGCCCTCGCTAGGAACCCTGATCCGATCCGGCCAGAAGTTCCTGCTCTCGGGCGAATGGTGGATCCTGTTCTTTCCGGCCCTCGTGCTCGTTCTGCTCGCGCTCGCCATCAATCTGCTCGGCGACTGGCTGCGCGACGCGCTGAACCCGAAATTGCGATGATGGAGACGTGATGACCGAGCCCGTTCTTTCCGTCCGCGATCTGCGCGTCGAGTTCGTGACGCGCCGCGGCACCCTCAAGGCGATCGACGGCGTGTCGTTCGACATCGCCCGCGGCGAGGTCCTCGGCGTGGTCGGCGAGTCCGGTGCCGGCAAGTCCGTGACCGGCTCGGCGGTGATCGGCCTCATCGAGCCGCCCGGCCGCATCGCCGGCGGGCAGATCCTTCTCTCCGGCGAGCGCATCGACAACCTGCCGGCGGAAACGATGCGGCGCGTTCGGGGCAAGCGGATCGGGATGATCTTCCAGGACCCGCTGACGAGCCTCAACCCGCTCTACACGGTGGCGGAACAGCTCATCGAGACGATCCGCACCCACACGGACCTGACGCCGAAACAGGCGCGGGCCCGGGCGATCGACCTCCTTGCGGAGGTCGGCATCCCGGCGCCGGAGCGGCGGATCGATTCCTATCCGCACGAGTTCTCCGGCGGCATGCGCCAGCGCGTCGTCATCGCGCTCGCGCTCTGCGCCGGCCCCGAACTCATCATCGCCGACGAGCCGACGACCGCGCTCGACGTCTCGGTCCAGGCGCAGATCATCACGCTCCTGAAGAAGCTCTGCCGCGACCACGGCACCGCCGTCATGCTGGTGACCCACGACATGGGCGTGATCGCCGAGACCGCCGACCGGGTGGCGGTCATGTATGCGGGGCGCATCGCCGAGATCGGCCCCGTGCGCGAGGTCGTCTCGCGGGCCCTGCATCCCTATGCGTCGGGCCTCATGGGCGCTATCCCGACGCTGGACCAGGATATCGGCCGGCTCGTGCAGATCCCCGGCTCGATGCCGCGCCTGACTGCCATCCCGCCAGGCTGCGCCTTCAACCCGCGCTGCCCGAAAGTGTTCGACCGCTGCCGCGTCGACCGGCCCGAGCCCATCGAGCATCGGCCAGCGCACCGGGTCGCCTGCCATCTTTATGACCCGGCCGAGCGGCCCGCCGTACTGGAGGCCCTGTCGTGAGCGATTTCGTCGAGGTTCAGAACCTGCGCCGTCTGTTCGACGTCTCCAAGCCGTTGATCACGCGCATGATCGACCGGGTGCCCAAGCAATACCTGAAAGCCGTGGACGGCGTGTCCTTCGCCATCCGCAAGGGTGAGACCTTCGCGCTGGTCGGCGAATCCGGCTCGGGCAAGTCCACCGTGGCGCGCATGGTCGTCGGCCTCCTGCCCGCGAGCGACGGCACGATCACGATCGATACGGTGTCGATGCGCGACAAGGCGGATGCGACCGCGCGGCAGAAGCTGCGCAAGCGCATCCAGATGATCTTCCAGGACCCCTATGCCAGCCTCAATCCGCGCTGGCGGGTGGAGCGGATCGTCGCCGAGCCGATCCGGGCCTTCGGGCTGATCCAGGGCGACGAGGCGATCCGCCGACGGGTCGGCGAGTTGCTCAGCCTGGTCGGCCTTCATCCCGACGACGGGCGCAAGTTTCCGCACGAATTCTCGGGCGGGCAGCGCCAGCGCATCGCCATCGCCCGGGCCCTCGCCTCCAATGCCGAGTTCCTGGTCTGCGACGAGCCGACCTCCGCTCTCGACGTCTCGGTGCAGGCACAGATCCTCAACCTGATGAAGGAGCTGCAGGAGAGCTTCGGGCTCACATATCTCTTCATCAGCCACAACCTGGCGGTCGTGCGCTACATGGCCACCCGCATCGGCGTCATGTATCTGGGCCGCATCGTGGAGATCGCGCCGGCGCGCGAACTCTTCGCCCGGCCGCGCCATCCCTATACGCGGATGTTGCTCGACGCGGTGCCGGACCTGCACATGAGCGGGCGCACGCGCACGCCGGTCGGCGGGGAGATCCCCAACCCGATCAACCCGCCCCCGGGCTGCACCTTCCACCCGCGCTGCCCGCTCGCCAACGAACGGTGCCGCCGGGAGGCGCCCGCCTTCATCGACGGCGTCGCCTGCCACGCGGTGGAGGAAGGGCGCGCCGCCGCCTGAGGCGGCGGGCCCGGCGCGTCAACCCTGCTTGGTCGGGGCGGCGATGCCCGGCGCGTCGGTGAGCCCCGCCAGGACCTCGGCCACGTGGCGCACCTCGATGGCCTTGCCCTGGCGGGTGAGCTTACCGGCCATGTTCATGAGGCAGCCGAGATCGCCGGCGAGCAGCACGTCGGGTTCCGCCTCGGCGATGTTCCTGGCCTTCTGCGTGACGATGGCGTCCGAGAGTTCGCCGTACTTCACCGAGAAGGTGCCGCCGAAGCCGCAGCACACGTCCGGGTCCGCCATCTCGACCAGGTTCAGGCCTTCCACGGTCTGAAGCAGCTTGCGCGGCTGGGCCTTGATGCCGAGCTCGCGCAGGCCCGAGCAGCTGTCGTGATAGGTGACCTTGCGCGGGAATGCGGCGGTGACGCGCTCCACCTTCATGACATCGACCAGGAAGCTGACGAGCTCGTGGACCTTGGCGGCGAAGGCATTCGCCCGTCCCGCCATGTTCGGGTCCCCGGCGAAGAGCTCGGGATAGTGCTTGGCGACCATGCCGCCGCAGGAGCCGGAGGGAACGACCACGTAATCGTAGGGCTCGAAGGCGGCGATGACCTGCTCGGCGAGGGCGCGGGCGGTGGCGCGGTCACCGGAATTGAAGGCAGGCTGACCGCAGCAGGTCTGGACCGGCACGGCGACGTCGCATCCCGCATCCTCCAGGAGCTGCGCCGCGGCGAAGCCGACCGAAGGGCGCATCAGATCGACAAGACAGGTCGCCAGCAGCGCGACGCGGGGCCGGTGGGCGGAAGCGGCGACAATACCTGACACGGAACGGTCCTCCCAGGATGCGCGACGATTGCCGAAGCGGGCGGCGCTGGCAAGCGCGCCATCTGTCCGATCCCGCTGCGGCATCGGCGCGCCTGCCCCGCGCCGATCGGCCTATGGCAGTGCGGGCGCGATTGCGCCTAATCTGCGGGGCGAAACGGCCCCGGACGGAGAGGGCCGGCAGGAGGAGCTCCATGACGGCCATCGCGTTTCCTGCGCCGGATGCGAAGGTCCTCGCCCGCCGCGACGCCATCGTCGCCGGCCTGCGCGCGATCCTCCCCGCCGAGGCGGTGATCGACAGCGAGGACGAGCGCCGGGCCTTCGAGACCGACGCGCTGACCGCCTATCGCCGGATGCCGCTCGCCGTCGTGCTGCCGTCCTCGACGGCGGAGGTCGCCGCCGTGCTCGCCTATCTGAGCCGCGAGGGCGTGCGGATCGTGCCACGCGGCGCCGGGACCTCGCTTGCCGGCGGCGCGATCCCGCAGGAGGACGCGGTTGTCGTCGGCCTGTCCAAGATGAACCGCATCCTCGACGTGAACCTCCCCGATCGCACCATGCGGGTCGAGGCGGGCGTCACGAACCTCGCCATCACGGCGGCGGTCTCGCATGAGGGTTTCTTCTATGCGCCCGACCCATCCTCGCAGCTCGCCTGCACCATCGCCGGCAACATCGCGATGAATTCCGGCGGCGCCCATTGCCTGAAATATGGGGTGACGACCAACAACATCCTGGGCGTCACGCTGGTCCTGCTCGACGGCACGGTGGTGGAGGTCGGCGGGGACGCTCTGGACGCGCCGGGCTACGACCTCCTCGGCCTCGTCTGCGGCTCGGAGGGGCAGCTCGGGATCGTGACGGAAGCCACCGTGCGCATCCTCAAGCAGGCCGAGGGGGCGCGACCGGTCCTGTTCGGCTTCGCCACGAGCGAGGAGGCGGGCGCGGCCGTCGCGGCGATCATCGGCGCAGGCATCGTGCCGGTGGCGATGGAGTTCATGGACAAGCCGGCCATCGAGATCTGCGAGGCCTTCGCCAAGGCGGGGTACCCGCTCGACGTGGAGGCGCTGCTCATCATCGAGGTGGAGGGCTCGGACGCGGAGATGGACGCAGCGCTCGCGCGCATCGTCGAGATCGCCCGGCGCCACGGGGTGAAGACCGTGAAGGAATCGAAGTCGGCCATGGAGACGGCGGCGATCTGGAAGGGCCGCAAGTCCGCCTTCGGCGCCACGGGCCGCATCGCCGATTATATCTGCATGGACGGCACGATCCCGACCGGGCAATTGCCTTTCGTGCTGCGGCGGATCGACGAGATCGTGAAGGGCCACGGGCTTCGCGTCGCCAACGTCTTCCATGCGGGGGACGGCAACCTGCATCCGCTCATCCTCTACAATTGCAACGACCCGCTTGAGGCGGAGCGCGCGGAGCAGGCCGGCAACGACATCCTGAAACTGTGCGTCGAGGTCGGCGGCTGCCTCACCGGCGAGCACGGCGTCGGCATCGAGAAGCGCGACCTGATGCGCCACCAGTTCAACGAGGCCGATCTCGCCCAGCAGATGCGCGTCCGTGCCGTGTTCGACCCCGCCTGGCTTCTGAACCCGGCCAAGGTCTTCCCGCTCGACGGGCGGATCGCGGCGTGAGGCGCGCGCGATGACCATCCTCGCCCCCGGCAGCGAAGAGGAGGCGGCGTCCCTGGTGACGGATTCCGCCGCCGCGCGCCAGCCGCTGCTCGTCGCAGGGAACGGCACCAAGGCCGCGCTCGGGCGGCCGGTCGAGGCCGCCACCATATTGTCGGCCGCTGCCCTGTCCGGCGTCACGCTGTACGAGCCGGCCGAGATGGTGATCGGCGCCCGGGCCGGCACGCCGCTCGCCATGGTGGAGGCCGAGCTCGCCGCCCGCGGCCAGATGCTGCCCTTCGAGCCCATGGATTACCGGCCGCTCCTCGGCTCGAGCGGCGAGCCGACGATCGGAGCCGTCACGGCCTGCAACCTGTCCGGCCCGCGCCGCATCATGGCGGGTGCGGCGCGCGACAGTCTGATCGGCGTGCGGTTCGTCAACGGACGCGGCGAGGTGGTGAAGTCGGGCGGCCGGGTGATGAAGAACGTCACTGGGCTCGACTTGGTGAAGCTCATGGCCGGCTCCTTCGGCACGCTGGGCTTCCTCACAGAGGTGATCTTCAAGGTCCTGCCGCGCCCCGAAACGGAGGCGACGCTCGTCATCCTCGGCCTGTCCGACCGCGACGCGATCGGCGCCATGTCCGCCGCGCTCGGCTCGCCGTTCGAGGTGTCGGGCGCCGCTCACCTGCCCGACGGGGACGGTGGCCCGCGGACGCTGATCCGCATCGAGAATTTCGCGAGCTCGGTCGATTACCGCATCGGCGAGTTACAGCGGATCGGGGGACGCGCCGAGACGCAGGTCCTCGACCAGGAAAGCTCCGCCGCGACCTGGGCCGCCATCCGGGACGCCGCCATGCTTGTGGAGCCGCGCGAGCGGGCGGTCTGGCGCATCTCGGTCGCTCCTTCCCGGGCAGCGGACCTCGTGAGCGGGCTGCGGCGCAGGCTGGAATGCCGGGTCACCTACGACCTCGGCGGCGGGCTCGTCTGGCTGGCGCTTCCCGTGGGAGACGATGCCGGCGCCGAGGCGATCCGACCGGCCGTGCGGGCCGCGCGCGGCCATGCGCTCCTGGTCCGGGCGCCGGATGCGCTGCGGGCGGCGATCGACGTGTTCGATCCGCCGGCGGCCGCGCTCCAGGCCGTGCAGGCAAAGATCAAGGCGGCGCACGACCCGGCAGGCATCCTGTCGCCGGGCCGGATGTATGCGGGCATGTGAGGACCGATGCAGACCAATTTCGCTCCAGAGGCCCTCGCCGATCCAGCCCTTGCGACGTCAGAAAAGATCCTGCGCACCTGCGTCCATTGCGGGTTCTGCACCGCGACCTGCCCGACCTACCTGACGCTGGGCGACGAGCTCGACAGCCCGCGGGGGCGCATCTACCTCATCAAGGACATGCTGGAGGGCGGCAAGCCCGCCTCTCCGGAGGTGGTCAAGCATATCGACCGCTGCCTGTCATGCCTCGCCTGCATGACGACCTGTCCCTCGGGTGTGCATTACATGCACCTCGTCGACCATGCCCGCGCCTATATCGAGGCGACCTACCGGCGCCCCTGGCATGACCGGATGATGCGAACGGTGCTCGCCGCGATCCTGCCCTATCCCGGCCGGTTCCGGCTCGCCCTGGCGGCCGCCAGGCTGGGACGGCCCTTGGCCGGGATCGCCGGCGCGATCCCGCTCGTCGGCGCGCGGCTGAAGGCGATGCTGGCCCTGGCGCCGGCCAGACTACCCCCCGCGGCGGACCGCACGCTGCGGCTTTTCCCGGCTCAGGGCCCGCGCAGAGGCCGGGTCGCCATCCTGTCGGGCTGCGCGCAGCAGGTGCTCGATCCGGGCATCAACGCCGCGACGATCCGCGTGCTCAACCGGCACGGCGTCGAGGTCGTGGTGCCGGCGGGCGAGGGCTGCTGCGGGGCGCTGGTCCACCATATGGGCCGCGAGGGCGAGAGCCATCGCCAGGCCGCGCGCAACATCGAGGCCTGGACCCGGGAGATCGAGGGCGAGGGGCTCGATGCCATCATCGTCACGACCTCCGGCTGCGGGACGACGGTCAAGGATTACGGCTTCATGTTCCGCGAGGATGCGGCGATGAAAGCCAAGGCCGAACGGGTCTCCGCGCTGGCGAAGGATGTCAGTGAATATCTCGCCACGCTGCCGCTCGAGGCCAGGCGCGAGCCCGCCTTCGCGGTGACCTACCATTCCGCCTGCTCGATGCAGCACGGACAGAAGATCACCGACGGGCCCAAGAAACTGCTCAGATCGTTGGGCTTTGCGGTCAAGGACGTCCCGGAGGGCCATATCTGCTGCGGTTCGGCCGGCGTCTACAACATCATGCAGCCGGAGATCGCCGGCGCGCTGCGCGAGCGCAAGGTCGGCAATATCGAGAAGACCCGGCCCGAGGTGATCGCGGCCGGCAATATCGGCTGCATGACGCAGATCGCGAAGGGTTTCGCCGATCGCGGGCGCGCGGTGCCGATCGTCCACACGGTGGAGCTCGTCGACTGGGCGACCGGCGGCAAGGTGCCCGCCGCGCTGGCCGGAACGCAGCTCATACTCCAGGCCGCCGCGCCGCATGCCGTGGGATCAGCGTCATCGGACGCAGAATTCCGCCACGATCTCCGCTAAAGAGGTCGAACCCGCCGCTCCAGCCCAACGGATCCCATGAACGGTCTGACGATTGCCCTCCGCGATATCTGGCGTTTGGCATGGCCCTATTTCACGGTGCGCGAGGCGGGAACGGTCCGCGTCGGCCGGTTCAGCTGGACCGGCCAGGAGCGAGTCATCGCGCTGGGCCTTGTCGCGGCGATCTTCCTTTTGAACTTCGCCCAGGTCGGCATCAGCGTCCGTATCTCGTACTTCAACCGCGACTGGTTCGACGCGATCCAGGCCAAGAACGCCGCCGAGTTCTGGCGCCTCCTGTTCACCGTCTGGGTGTTCTGGGTCGTCATCCTGATCATCAGCTACGTGGTCGAGTATGTGCTGACCTCGGCGTTGAAGATCCGCTGGCGCACATGGATGACGCGCGACCTGACCGACCGGTGGCTCGATCGTGACACCCACTACCGGCTGCAATTCGTCTCCGACGGCGTCGACAACCCCGACCAGCGCATCCAGGAGGACGTGAACAAGTTCATCACGCTGACGCTGACGCTCACGGTCGGGATCGTGAACCAGGTCTCGACCCTGGTGTCCTTCACCGTGATCCTTTGGGGCCTGTCCGCGAACCTGACGCTGCCGGGCACGCAGACCGCCATACCCGGCCTGCTCGTTTGGGCAGCCCTCGTCTATGCCGGCGCCGGCACGATCATCGCCCATATCATCGGGCGCAAGCTCATCGCGCTGAACTACGAGCAGGAGCGCTACGAGGCCAATTTCCGCTTCTCGTTGGCGCGCCTGCGGGAATACGCGGAATCGGTAGCCCTGCTGCGTGGCGAGCCGGCGGAGAAGGAGCATCTGGGGCGCCGGTTCCGCGAGGTCATCACCAATTTCTACGCCATCGTGAACAAGCAGAAATACCTGACGGCCTTCCAGCAATTCTACGGCTCGTCCGCCTCGGTGGTGCCTTACGTGATCGTGGCGCCGTTCTATTTCCTGGACAAGATCACGCTCGGCGTCATGACGCAGACGGCCGGCGCGTTCGCGCGGGTGGAGGGTGCTTTCGCCTTCTTCATCTTCGCGTACACGACCGTCGCCGAATACAAGGCCGTGGTCGACCGCCTCACCGGATTCCGCCAGGCCATAGCCGAGACCCACGCATTGGAGGAGACGGCGACCAAGATCGCGCTCGACCGGAGGGGAGGAGACGGACGCATCGCGCTGTCCGACCTGACCCTCGGCCTGCCGCAAGGTCGCGCCATCGTGACAGCGCAGGACCTGGCCTTCGCAAAGGGTCAATCGGCGTTGGTCACCGGACCGTCGGGCTCCGGAAAGTCGACCTTGCTCCGCGCCATTGCCGGCATCTGGCCGTTTGGACAGGGGCGGATCGCGATCCCCGCCGGTGCCAAGGTCATGCTCCTGCCGCAGCGCCCGTACCTGCCGATCGGGACGCTGCGTCAGGTCGTGACCTACCCCGCGCTACCCGGGGCTTTCGGCGATGAGGCCCTGGCCCATGCACTTCAGGCGGCGCGCCTGCCGCAACTGGTGTCCCGTCTCGACGAGGCCCGCAACTGGAGCCAGACCCTGTCGATGGGCGAGCAGCAGCGCGTCGCCATCGCCCGCGCGATCCTGGCCAAGCCTGACTGGCTGTTCCTGGACGAGGCGACCGCCGCGCTCGACGAGCCGACCGAAGAGGCCGTCTACCGGTCACTCAAGGCCGAATTGCCGGAGGCGACGCTGGTCTCGATCGGCCACCGCTCGACGCTGCACAAGCTGCACGAGCGGCGCATCGACATGCGCGCCGACGGCGACGTGTTCGTGCCGGCCGAAATGCGCGAGGCCGCGAAGACCTGAGGCGGCGGACTCATCCCAAGGCCGCCGATGCGCGGCCGGCTGACAGCCGCTGCCGCTGTTAGAGCGTGCGCTCGAAGCGCAGCGTGACGCCGCGGTCGGTCTTGAGGACGAGGGCACCCTGGTCGTAGGTCCAGCTGTCGGTCTGGCGCAGGGCGGTCAGGAACAGCTTCTCGGCATCCATCGTCGCCTTGTCGCAGGCGCGCTTGGTGAGCGCGACGGGACCGACCGCGAGCTTCTGCTCGCGCAGCGGATAAGCGGTGGCCGAGTAGGTGTTGCAGCCGCCGAAGCCGCGCAGGCGGAAATTGCCGTCGAGCTGGAGCGAGGGGCGGGACGCCCCGGAAACCGGCTTGCCGTTGATGGCGGTCGCCGTCCAGGTCACGTTCTGGGGAAAACGCTCCTCGCGCTTCTGCAGGCCGTCGGGTCCGGTCTGGGGCTGGGCCGGCGGCTGCTGGGCCGGACGGTTCCGGCCACCCTGGCCCTGGGCCATGGCCGTGCCGGCAAAGGTGCCAGCCATGGCGACGGCCATCAGGGAAGCGAAAACGACGCGCGAGATCATGGACATAAGCTCCGGATTGCCGGGACCATAGAAGCGCCGGCCCGTCTCCGCAACAGCGGCGGGCCGCGCCCGTCAGGCGAGAGGGCCGATCCGCGCCGCGAGGCGCTCGGCCAGAGGGTTGTCGCGGCGGAAGATGGCTTCGGCGGCGTGAACCACCACGTCCTCGGCACCGGCGCCTTGAAGCGCCTCCACCAGTTCGTAGACCCGCGCCTTGCCGCAGATGAAGGCGGCCGTCTCGGCGACGCCGCCGAGGCGCGCGCCGCAGGCGGCGGCGAGGGCGGATAGACGGGCCGCATCGGCGCCCGGGACGCGCGCGCGGACGGTGCGGCTGGTGCGGGCCTCCTCCTCGGCGGCGATGCGCGCCAGCACGGCCCGCGCGGCCCTGCGCGCTTGCGGCGTCCAGTCGGCGGCGACGGAAGCGACGAACTGCGCCTCCGATTTGAGGATCACGCCGTCGTCGAGCACCTTCAGCCCGTTGGCGACGAGGGTCGCGCCGGTCGTCGTGATGTCGACGATGGCCTCCGCCGTGCCGGCGGCGGGCGTGCCTTCGGTGGCACCGAGGGATTCCACGATGCGGTAATCGACGATGCCGTGCCGGGCGAAGAAGCTGCGCGTCAGGTTCACGTATTTGGTCGCGATGCGCATGCGCTTGCCGCGGCGGGCGCGCATGTCGGCGGCAACGTCGTCGAGGTCGGCAAGCGTGCGGACGTCGATCCACGCCTTGGGCACGGCGACGACCACATCGGCATGGCCGAAACCGAGCGGCGTCAACAGTTCAACGCGCCGCTCGGCATCCGGCACGTATTCGCGGATCAGGTCCTCGCCGGTCACGCCCAGATGCGCGCCGCCCTCGGCGAGCTGCGTCACGATCTCGGAGGCGGAGACGAAGAGCACCTCCACGTCCGGAATGCCGGCAAAGGCGCCGCGATAGCCGCGCGCGCCGCCGTCCTGGACGATGCGCAGGCCAGCGCGGGCGAAGAAGGCCGAGGCGTTCTCCTGCAGCCGGCCCTTGGAGGGGATGGCGACGACGAGCGGCGCCGTATCGACGCGTTCGGGGCTCATGCGTCACCTCCGGGCGCGAAGCGGTCGAGCCAGAGCGAGAAGCCGACAGCCGGGATCGGCTTCGGTGCGCCCAGCCGCGACAGCAGTGCGTCGTAGCGCCCGCCGCCGCCCAAGGGCTTTCCGTCGTCACGGGCCGGATCGAGCAGCTCGAAGACGAAGCCGGTATAGTAGTCGAGGTTGCGGGCAAAGCCGGTGGCGAAGGACAGGTCGCCCGCCGCGATGCCGCGGGCGGTCAGCGCCGCGATGCGGGCCTCGAAGGCGTCGAGCGCGCCGCCCAGCGGCAGGTTGGTCTCGCGGACCCAGTCGCGCAGCGCACGGGCGGCCCTGTCGAGCGGCCCGGCAATATCGAGATAGCGCGCGAGGATCGCGGCCGCGTCGGTGGCAAGGCCGGTCTCGCGCCGGCCGGCGCGGTCCAGGAAGCGCTGGGCGATCTCGGAGGCGGTACGACCACCGACCTGGGCGATGCCCGCGATGGACAGCACGTCCTCCACGATGGCCTTGGCGGCCTTGGCGTCGAGGCCCGACAGGGCGTTCAGCAGGCCGGCATAGTCGCTGGTCTCCGGCGCCGCGCCCTCGGAGGTCAACGCGGAGACGGCGCGTGCGCCCTCGCCGCGCACGAGCGCGCGCAACAGCCTCCGCCGCGCCGGGAGCGCCACGTCCAGCGCGTCCAGCACCGCATGGGTCAGGCCGAGATCGCCGACCCGCACCAGCGGGCGGGCGAGGCCGAGCGTGCGGGACGTTGCCAGCGCGATCGCAACCGTGTCGGCCTCCGCCGCCGCGGCGTCGGTACGGCCGAAGCTTTCGATGCCGGCCTGCGGGAACTCGCCCGCCTCGGTGCCGCGATGGCGGAAGACCGGCCCGGCATAGGCGAAGGCGGCGGGTTCCCCCGCCTGCGGGCCGGCAAGATAGTCGCGGCTCACGGGGATCGTATATTCCGGCCGCAGGCATAGCTCGCGCCCTTCCGCGTCCTGCGTCACGAAGAGGCGGCGGCGGATGTCCTCGCCCGACAATTCGAGGAAGACCTCCACCGGCTGGAGCACGGGCGGCTCCACGCGCACATAGCCGGCGCGCGCGAGGTCCGCGGCGATCAAGCCGGAGCGATCGGGATTGAGCGTGGCCACCTGGGCTTCGTCCCTCTTGACGGTCGGTCCGCCTCTTAGCGCGAAAAGGCGGCAAGCGCGACGGGGCTTGTGGCGGAAACGGCAGCGATGCCGTCGGGGCCGGTCAGGCGTGGGCGAAGATGTCCGTCTCGGGCCAGCCCATGAGGTCGAGCTGGGCGCGGACCGGCAGGAAGGCGAAGCACGCCGCGGCCGTCTCGGCTCTATGCTCGCGCGCCAGCATCGCGTCGAGCCGGCCCTTCAACGCGTGCAGATGAAGCACGTCGGAGGCCGCGTAGAGAAGCTGCGCGTCGGACAGCACGTCCGCCGCCCAGTCGGACGATTGCTGCTGCTTGGAGAGCTCGATGCCGAGAAGTTCGCGCACGATGTCCTTCAGGCCGTGGCGGTCGGTATAGGTGCGCGAGAGCTTGGACGCGATCTTGGTGCAGTAGACCGGACCGGGCATCACGCCGAAGGCATGGCTGAGGACGGCGAGGTCGAACCGGGCGAAGTGGAAGATCTTCAGGACCGCCGGATCGGCCAGGACCGCGATGAGGTTCTGCGGCCGCGGCGCGTCGCGCAGGATCTGCACCACGTCCGCGGTGCCGTCGCCCTTCGAGATCTGCACCACGCAAAGCCGGTCGCGCAGCGGGTTCAGGCCCAGCGTCTCGGTGTCGATCGCGATCGCCCCGCCCGGGGCGAAGTCGTCGGGGAGATCGCCTCGGTGCAGTCGGATGGTCATGGGGTCGGGCTCACGGCGTCACGATCGATGGAGGCTTGGACGCCGTCGACCGGCTTGGCGCTCGATCGCTCACGAGCGAGAGGGTGATTGGTGCCCAGGAGAGGGCTGACTCTTTCTTACGTCTAAAGCTCTGCACATAAACGGCTTTGGCGAGTCCCAGCGTCCCTTGTTGATCTGCTCGCTTGATAGCAAAGCCGATCTATTTCGGCAACCTGATCCACGAACTTATCCCTACATTATTACATGGGCAGGTTACACAGCTTCGATAACATTTTATAAGAAACTCGGTAGGTTTCTCGCGAAAAATCCATTATGTGTGCAGAAACGATTTGGTGCCAAAGTAAATGCCGAACCACGACACGACAATTTTGACGCCATCTGACCGGACTATTCTCCAGCTCTTTGATGAACTTGATCCTCAATTTGAGGGGTCAATCCAAGTTCAAGTGGCTGGTCTTTCCGGCAGCCTCACCCGTGACAGCGGTCTCTTGAATGATATTTTAGACGCAGATGGCTCTGCGATCACTAGTATAACTTTGAAAAACGGCGGCCTGTCGGCACAATATATTGCACGACATCAAGTCAACAGTAACAATTTGATCGCCCACGCTTTTTACAGCGTAATTCGACTTACCATTAATGATAATAATCGGCCAGACGACGATTTCATCGTAAAAACTCACACTATAGTCCAACGCTTCCTTGTTGAGAATAGTCTTTTACCAGCACGACAGGCATTAAGTAATCAAGATGATCTTCGTCCAAACGTTGCGCTTCTTTCCGCAATTCAATCCTCTGCTTCCGATCAGATCGCGCGTGTAAATCAGTTTTTTGCCGACCTGACGGAGCAATTTGATACTAGAAACCAGGATCTTGAAGCTAAATATAACGGCCGTATCGAGAAGCTCGAGGAGCAGTTCGCGGCTAAGGATAAGGCTCTGCAATCTGAGCGAGAGGCACTAGAGGCCCGCCAAAAAGAACTGGATGACAGGGATAATACTCACGCAAGACGCGCGATACGTGGCGAATTAATTCAGACCATTCAACTACGGCAAAAATCCTTCACAATATCACCGGAGACCCAACAGCTCCGGTGGCCAATCCATGTTGTGTTTGTCCTCCTCCTAATCGGCACCTCAATTGGTGCTGTTTGGTCGCTATATGTTTGGGGGACCAATCCGAACGATGCGTGGGGATCAGTGACTGTCACCAGCGCGTTGAAGACAGCAGTTTTCACGTTTGGTTTTCTGACCAGCGCAGGACTGTACATATCTTGGATGAACCGGTGGTTTGACAAACACGCGGACGCACAGTTTCAAACCAAGCAGTTTGAGATCGACATAAACAGAGCGACGTGGGCCGTCGAGGCCGCTCTAGAATGGAAGAATATTCAAGGCGAGCAGATGCCGGATGCCCTGCTAACCGGAATTACCAAACACCTATTTGAACAAGCTCTTGGAGAAGTACCCGAGTATTCGCCACTTGAGGCCCTTGCATCCAGCATCTTAGGCTCGGCGTCGAGCCTTAAAATGAACTTGAATGGCAACGAGCTTTCACTTGATCGGAAGAGCATCAAACAAATCAAAGCAGCAGGCGATGGTCGATAGAATCAGGAGCGTTGCAAGCTCTGGTGGGTGTCGCGGCCTACTTCAACATTTTGCTGCAAAAATCGCAGCTACTTCCCAACATCGGAGTCCGCAGCCACCCCATGCCGGGTAGGCTTTCAGGAAGGCTAGTTATCACCTTAACGGAACTCACCTTTTTCAGGGTGATTGGTGCCCAGGAGAGGACTCGAACCTCCACCTCTTGCGAGACTGGTACCTGAAACCAGCGCGTCTACCAATTCCGCCACCAGGGCACGGGGCTGCTCTTAAGGGCCTGAGCGGGGCTCGTCAATCGCCTTGTGGCGGGACCTTCAACCCCGCCCGAGCCGACGCCCCGTCTCCCGGTCGAAGACGTGGACCTTCGCCGGATCGATGGCGAGCGAGAGCGTCTTCAGGCTGTGGTCGATGTCGCCCGTCGGGGCTTGGACGACCATCTCGACCTCCCCGAGGCGGCCGTGGAAGAGCTGGTGCGCGCCCAGTTCCTCGACGAAATCGACGGGGAGCGCGATGCCCTCGGCGCCGCCATGCTCCAGGTCCTCGGGACGCAAGCCCACATCGACCGCCGTGCCGGGAGCGATCCCCGCCGCCATGTCGACCACCGGGATGGAGCGGCCGGCGACGTTGATGCGCCCCTCGCCCTCGACCGTGCCGGGCACGATGTTCATGGGCGGAGAGCCGATGAAGGTCGCCACGAAGCGGGAGGCCGGGCGGCGATAGACCTCGTTCGGGACGCCGACCTGCTCGACATTGCCCGCATTCATCACGACCAGCTTGTCGGACAGGGTCATGGCCTCGACCTGATCGTGGGTGACATAGACCGAGGTGACGCCGAGCGCGCGCTGGAGCTTCTTGATCTCGACGCGCATCTGCACGCGCAGCTTGGCGTCGAGGTTCGACAGGGGCTCGTCGAAGAGGAAGACCTGGGGCTTTCTGACGATGGCGCGGCCCATCGCGACGCGCTGGCGCTGGCCGCCGGAGAGCTGCCGGGGCTTCCTCTGCAGGAACGGCTCGATGGCGAGGATCCGGGCGGCTTCCGCCAAGCGCCGGTCGATCTCGTCCTTGGGCGTCTTCCGGTTGCGCAGGCCGTAGGCCATGTTGTCGTAGACGCTCATATGCGGATAGAGCGCGTAGTTCTGGAACACCATGGCGATGTCCCGCTCGGCGGGCTCGATCTCGTTGACGACCCGGTTGCCGATGCGGATCTCGCCGGAGGTGATCGTCTCCAGTCCCGCGATCATGCGCAGCAGGGTGGACTTGCCGCAGCCGGAAGGCCCCACCAGCACGCAGAACCCGCCGTCGGGCACGTCGATGTCGACGCCCTTCACCGCTTCGACATTGCCCGCATACACCTTGCGGACGTTGGTGAGGGTGACTTCTGCCATGAGCTTGATCCTAAGGAGATATGTGCTTGGCGGCCGGCGTCAGTTCGGCCGCTTTTTCAGCATGATTGTGAAGAAATGGTCGGCCAGGAGTTCGCCCATGGCGACCGGCTGGACCGGCTCGTCGACCAGGACCATCGGCGTGTAGACGAGCACCTTGTAGACCCCGTCGGAGCCGATGGCGCCGATGGGTCCGGGCGTGACGGTGCGCAGCAGCAGCGTGAGCTTCCAGGCGCGGTCGCCGGCACCCGCGGCCGAAATCTCGAGGCGCGCATGGAGCAGCCGCGTCAAGTCGAGCCCCACCTCGCCGGCCCGGCGGTCTAGCGCGACGTCATCGGCGAAGGCGGGCACGGCGACGAAGGGCACCTTGGCCGCCTCGGCCTTTTTGCGCATCTCGCCGATCACGGTCCTGCACAGGGATTCCGCCCAGCGTGCGGGCGGGGCCAGGCCGCAATTCAGAACGACGCCCGACCAGTGGTCGATCACCCGATCCTGCGCCCCCGCCATGCCGGGCCAGAGGCTGACGGAGAGAAGCGCCGCCAGGCCGAGGCTTCGCCCGTTCACTTCTCCGTCTCCACGAGGCCCTTCACGAAGAGCCGCTGCATGAGAATGACGACCGCCACCGGCGGCAGCATGGCCAGCACGGCCGTCGTCATGGCGATCTGCCATTCGGTCAGGGCGTCCTGGGTCGTGATCATCTTCTTGATGCCGATCACGATGGTCTGCATCGAGTCCTTGGTCGTGATGAGCAGCGGCCAGAGATACTGGTTCCAGCCATAGATGAACTGGATCACGAACAGCGCCGCCATCGTCGTCACCGAGAGCGGGACGAGCGTGTCCTTGAAGAACTTGAACGGGCCCGCGCCGTCGATCTTGGAGGCCTCCAGGAGCTCGTCCGGGATCGTCATGAAGAACTGGCGGAAGAGGAGCGTGCCCGTCGCCGAGGCGATCAGCGGCAGGATGAGGCCCGTATAGGTGTCGAGCAGGCCGAGATCCGCGACGATCTTGTAGGTCGGGTAGATGCGCACCTCGACGGGCAGCATCAGCGTGATGAAGATCACCCAGAACGCCGTCTTGCGGAACGGGAAGGCGAAGTAGACGACCGCGAAGGCCGACAGAATGGAGATCAGGATCTTCCCCGTGGCGATGCCCATCGCCATGACGAAGGAATTGATCATCATGGTGCCCACCGGCTCGCGGGTGGAGCGCGAGGCGCCGACGAAGATCGTGCGGTAATAGTTCTCGGCCGCCTGATCGCCCGGCGTCAGGGGCATGTTGCCGTTGATGATCGTGCTGGCGTCGAAGGTCGAGGCCAGGATGGCGAGATAGACCGGAAAAGCGACGATCACCACGCCGATGGCGAGGACCAGATAGGCCATGAACGTGTTGAAGGGCCTGTTCTCGACCATCAGTATTGCACCCTGCGCTCGACATAGCGGAACTGGATCGCGGTCAGCGCGATCACGATCACCATGAGGACGACCGACTGCGCCGCCGAGCCGCCGAGGTCTCCGCCGAGGCGCCCGTCGGAATAGACCTTGTAGACCATGGTCGTCGTGCTGCCCGACGGGCCGCCGCCGGTGACGGCGTCGATGATGCCGAAGGTCTCGAAGAACACGTAGACGATGGTGACGACGACCAGGAAGAACGTGGTCGGCGACAGGAGCGGGAAGGTGATGGTCCAGAACCGCCGCAGCGGACCGGCGCCGTCGATCGCGGCGGCCTCGAGCACGCTGCGGGGAATCGCCTGCAGGCCGGCCAGGAAGAACAGGAAGTTGTAGGAGACCTGCTTCCAGGTCGCCGACATGACGACGAGCGCGAGGGCATCGCCGCCATCGAGAAGCGGATTCCAGTCGAAGCCCATGACCCGCATGGGACCCGCAAGGGTGCCGAGCGAGGGATGGAACATGAAGATCCACAGCACGCCGGCGACGGCGGGCGCGACCGCGTAGGGCCAGATCAGCAGCGTCTTGAAGCCGTGGGCACCACGGATGTTCTTGTCGGCCTGGGTCGCGAGAAGGAGCGCGATCGACAGGGAGAAGAACGCCACGAGCGACGAGAACACGGCCGTATTGACCATGGCGTCGTAATATTCGCGCTGCTGGAAGAGGGTCCTGTAGTTCTCGAACCCGACGAATTCGCGCGACAGGCCGAAGGCGTCCTCCAGGAGGAAGGACTGCCAGACAGCCTGGCTCGCCGGCCAGTAGAAGAAGATGATCGTGATGGCCAGCTGCGGCAGCAGCAGCATGTAGGGCAAGGCCTTGCCCGAGAAGATCGCGCGCTTGTCCATGGGCTGCCCGGGTGACCCCGGCGCGGACGGCGCGGGGGAAGGCCTCTTTCAGGAAGCGGCCCCGGGCAGGCTGGCCTGCCCGGGGCGATGGCGTGTCGGCCGCGTCAGCCGATCAGCGGCTGACGGTCCGCTCGAACTGGCGCAGTTGCTGGTTGCCGCGCTCCACGGCGGCGTCCAGGGCCGCCTTGGCCGACTTCTTGCCGGCCAGCGCGCTCTCGATCTCCTCGGCCCAGATGTCGCGGATCTGGACGAGGTTGCCCAGACGCAGGCCGCGGGAGTTCTCGGTCGGCTCCTTGTTGGTCAGCTCCTTGATCGGGGTCTCCAGGTACGGATTCTCCTTGTAGAACCCGGACGCCTTGACCTTCTCGTAGGCGGCCTTGGTGATCGGCAGGTAGCCGGAATCGGTATGCAGCTTGGCCTGGCGGTCCGTATCCGACAGGAAGGCGAAGAACTTCGCGACGCCCTTGTACTCGTCGGCCTTCTTGCCGCCCATCACCCACAGCGAGGCACCGCCGAGCGTGGAATTCTGCGGCGCGCCGGGCACGTCGGGATAATAGGGCATCGGGGCGTTGGCCCAGTCGAACTTCGCGTTGGCCTTCACGTTCCCGTAGAAGCCCGACGACGTGATCATGATCGGGCACTCGCCCGACGTGAAGCGGCCCTCGCCCGTGTTGGTGCGTCCCGCATAGTCGTAGACCTTGGTCTTCTGGTGCTCGACCAGGTTCTCCAGGTGCTTCACGTGCAGCGGCGAGTTGATCTTCAACTCGGTATCGAACCCGTCGATGCCGTTGGCCTTCGTCGCCAGCGGCACGTTATGCCAGACGGAGAACTGCTCGATGTTCACCCAGGTGACCCAGGCGGTGGCCATGCCGCAATTGGGGTGGCCGTTGGCCTGCAGCTTCTTGGCGGCCTCGAAGGTCTCCGGCCAGGTCTTGGGCGGGTTCTCCGGGTCCAGGCCCGCCTTCCTGAACGCGTCCTTGTTGTACCACATCACCGTGGAGGACGAGTTGAAGGGGAAGGACAGGAGTTCGCCCTTGGCGGTGGAATAATAGCCCGATACCGCCGGGAGATAGGCCTTCGGGTCGAAGGCCTCGCCGGCCTCCTTCATCATCTCGGCGACGGGCTTGATGGCGCCCCGGGCGCCCATCATCGTCGCGGTGCCGACCTCGAAGACCTGCAGGATGTGCGGGGCGTTGCCGGCGCGGAAGGCGGCGATGCCTGCATTCATCGTGTCGGGATAGGAGCCCTTGTAGGTCGCGACGACCTTGTAATCCTTCTGGGCGGCGTTGAAGTCCGCCGCCAGCTTGTTGACGACCTCGTTGTTGGCGCCGGTCATCGCGTGCCACCACTGGATCTCGATCTGAGCCGCGGCGGGCGAGGCGGCGAGCATGGCGGCGACGCCTGCCGACGCGAGAATTCCGGTCCTGCTCATGAACGACATGGGGTCTCCTCCCTTACGAGCCACTGACTGGCCCGTTTTTGTAATGATTGATGACATCAGCATGACATGCGCGGGATCGTCAAACAATCTTGCGGCAAGCGCAACAAGACTTTGTGGCAAGTCCAACATTTCGGATCGTGACGTCCGCGGGGCTCCCGCATGGCGCCCTTGCGGCGCTGGCGCGACGTGACTATCTCCGCTCCCGCCCGGCGGAACGCTTCGACCTCCGGCCTTCCACCGGACTTTAAGGACCTGTCCCGCATGGCTCGCGACGTCTCCGACACGACGCCTATCGGCTCCGCGGGCGATCTGGCCGCGTGGCTCGAAGCCGGCTGCAAGCCCCCCGAGGCCTTCCGCCTCGGGACCGAGCACGAGAAGTTCCCTTTCCGCCTGAGCGATCTGTCACCGGTGCCCTATGAGGGCGCGGGGGGTATCGGCCGGCTCCTCGACGCGGTGCAGGAGCGGACCGGTTGGGAGCCGATCCTGGATGCAGGGCGCATCATCGGCCTGTTCGACCCGAACGGAGGCGGCGCGATCTCGCTGGAGCCCGGCGGGCAGTTCGAACTGTCCGGCGCTCCGCTGGAGACCGTGCACGCGACGGCGGCGGAGCTCGCCGCCCATCTGGAGCTGGTGAACGCGGCCGCAGAGCCGATGGGCATCGGCTTCCTCGGGCTCGGCCACACACCGGTCTGGACGCGGGCACAGGTGCCGGTCATGCCCAAGAGCCGGTACCGGATCATGGCCGGTTACATGCCGAAGGTCGGCACCCGCGGCCTCGACATGATGTTCCGCACCTCCACCGTGCAGGTGAACCTCGATTTCGCCTCCGAGGCGGACATGGTGGAGAAGCTGCGCGTCTCGCTGGCGCTGCAGCCGCTGGCGACCGCCCTGTTCGCCGCGTCCCCCTTCGTGGAGGGTGCGCCGACGGGTCTGCTGTCGAACCGCTCCGAAATCTGGCGCGACACCGACAAGGCGCGGTCCGGGATGCTGCCGTTCGTGTTCGAGCCGGGGATGGGCTTCGAGCGCTATGTCGCCTACGCGCTCGACGTCCCGATGTATTTCGTGAAGCGCGGCGACACCTATCACGACGTGACCGGAGCCTCCTTCCGCGACCTCCTGGCCGGGCGGCTGGCCCAGATGCCCGGCGAGCGGGCCACGCTGTCGGACTGGGCGAACCACCTGTCGACGATCTTCCCCGAAGTGCGGCTCAAGCGGTACCTGGAGATGCGCGGGGCCGATGCCAGCACGCCGGAGATGATGGCTGCCCTGCCGGCGCTCTTCGTCGGCCTGCTCTACGACCGGGGTGTGCTGGACGAGGCCTGGCAGCTCGCCAAGGGCTTCACCGCCGAGCAGCGCCAGGCGATGCGCGACGATGTCCCGCGCCTCGGGCTCGGCGCCCGCGCGGGGCGCTGGCCGCTCGCCGAAATCGCCCGCGAGGTCCTGACGCTCGCCCGCAAGGGCCTCGCCCGCCGGGCGCGGCTGGACGCGGCCGGACAGGACGAGACGGTCTTCCTGAAGCCGCTGGAGGCGATCGTCGACACGGGCCGGACGGAGGCGCAGCGCCTGCTGGAGCTCTATGACGGGCCGTGGAAGCGCCAGGTGGAGCCGGTCTTCACGAGCCACCGGCTGTAACGCCCGGCCATGGCCCCGCGGGACCTCGCCCTCGCCCTCCTGGTCGTCGCGATCTGGGGGTTCAATTTCGTCGTGATCAAGGTCGGCGTGGCGGATGTCCCGCCGCTGCTGCTCACCGCGCTGCGCTTCCTGTTCGTCGCGCCTTTCGTCCTGATCATCGCGCCGCCGCGCACCTCGGCGGGCATCGTCATCGCCTTCGGGCTGACGCTCGGCGTCATCAAGTTCGGCCTGCTCTTCGTGAGCCTGAAGGCCGGCATGCCGGCGGGCCTGTCCTCCCTCGTCCTGCAGATGCAGGCCTTCTTCACGATCGGGCTCGCCTTCGCGCTCCTTGGCGAACGGCCCGGCCCGATCCAGATCGCGGGCTGCGCGCTCGCCTTCGCGGGCGTCGCGCTGATCGCGGCGGCCCAGCCTGCGGCGGGGCTCGTGCCTTTCGCCCTGGTCGTCGCGGCCGCCTTCTTCTGGGGCCTGTCCAACATCATCGCCAAGCGCGCCGGCAGCGTCGACATGCTGAGCTTCATCGTCTGGGCGAGCCTGGTGCCGCCGCTGCCGCTGATAGCCCTGTCGCTGGTCTTCGAGGGTCCGCAGGCCATCGCCGACGCGCTCATCGCCCCGACGCTGACCGGGATCGGCGCGGTGCTCTACCTCGCCTACCCGACGACCCTGTTCGGCTTCGCCGTCTGGAACCGCCTGCTCGGCACGTACAAGGCCGCGACGGTGGCGCCGTTCTCTCTCCTGGTGCCGGTCTTCGGCATCGCCTCCGGCGCGCTGGTCCTCGGCGAGCGCATCGGCCCGGCCGTCATCGCCGGCGGCGCGCTCATCGTCGCGGGGCTCGCCGCCAACGTCTACGGGTCGCGCCGCGCCCGCTGATCGCAGCCGCTCATGACAGAAAGCCCGGCGAAGCGCATGCTTCGCCGGGCTTTCCGAATGATGTGCGGATCCTGCCCTTGCGGGCCGGCGCCTTACTCGGCCTGGAGGTTGCCCGCGGCCTGCTTGCCGGTCTTGCGATCGGTCTGCAGCTCGTAGGACACCCGCTGGCCCTCGTTGAGACCGCGCAGGCCGGCGCGTTCGACCGCCGAGATGTGCACGAACACGTCCGGGCCGCCATTGTCGGGCTGGATGAAGCCGAAGCCCTTGGTGGTGTTGAACCACTTCACGGTGCCGCTGCCCGCCGGGCCGCTGCCGGCAGGAGCCCCGCCGCCACCGCCGCCACCGAAGGACCGGCCGCCGCCGCCGAAGCCGCCGCCACCACCGCCGCGCGGCGCCGGGGCGCCGGCCGCGAGAACCTTGATGTTCGCAGCAGAGGCCTTGCCGGACCGGCGGTCCTGCTCGATCTCGAAGCTCACGGTATCGCCTTCATTCAGGCCCAGCAGGCCGGAACGCTCCACGGCCGACACGTGAACGAACACGTCCGCCCCGCCGCCTTCGGGCGCGATGAAACCGAACCCCTTCGTTTCGTTAAACCACTTTACGGTTCCAGTTGTCATCGTCGCTCTTCCAAAGTGCTCCATAGGCCTGCAGAGCATTAAAGATGAGGGCCGCCATCGGCAAGAGCCTAGACATGAGATTATTGCACCCACGGTCGCGCGTGCCGCGCATCGGCCCCGCCCCGCGTCCTTTCAGCCCTTGAGCGGACGCGCCGCAGCGCGGAAATCCGCCCACGGATCGGGCGCACGGAGCGCCTGTCCCAGCTTATCGGAGCCGACACCGAAGACATTCGGGGCGATGCCGGCCTCGACTTCCTTCCAGGTGACCGGAACGGCGACGGCCGCCCCGGGCCTGGCGCGCACGGAGAAGGGCGCCACCGCGGTCGCGCCGCGGCCGTTACGCAGGTAATCGATGAAGATGCGCCCCGTCCTGGCCTTCTTGGAGAGGGTCGCGGTGTAGCGCTCCGGCGCAGCCTGGGCCATGGCGCGGGCGAAATCGTGGGCGAAGCCCTTCACCCGGTCCCAGCCGGCCAAGGGCTCAAGCGGCACCACGACGTGGTACCCCTTGCCGCCCGAGACCTTGCAGAAGCTCGCAAAGCCGAGCTCCGCCAGGCGATCGCGGATGTCGAGGGCAGCCTTCGGCACGTCGCCTTGGGCGACGCCGGGGCCGGGGTCGAGATCGAAGATCATCTGGTCCGGCGTCTCGATGGCCTCCATCGTCGCGCCCCAGACGTGGATTTCCGCCACGCCGAGCTGGACCAGGGCGGCGATGCCGTCGAAGTCCCGGATAAAAAGGAGGTCCTCGCCGTCCTTCTCGTCGCGGGCAACGGCAATCGCCTCGTGCATCCCGCGCGAGGCGTGCTTCTGGAAGAAGGTTTCGCCGGCGATGCCGTCGGGAGCGCGCAGAAGGCTGAGCGGCCGGCCGACCACGTGGGGCGCCATGCGCTCCCAGCAGTCGGCATAATGGTCGAGCAGCCCGGCCTTGGTCAGCCCGTCCTGCGGCCACAGCACCTTGTCGGGATTGCTGAGGCGGACCTGCGTGTCGGCCCCTGGCCCCGCCTTCGCACGGCCGGGCGGGCGGGGTGCGGACGCGGTCTTCGCCTTGAGCGTGGTTCTGGACCTGGCGTCGGCCGGGATCTCCGCGACCACGTCCTCCGGCGCCTTGTCCTCCCGCAGGCCCTTGTAGACGGCGTGGCGCAGAAGGCCGGAACCGGTGAAGGACCCGAAGGACACTTCGGCGACGAGTTCGGGACGGACCCAGACCACCCCGCGCTCACGCCCGGGCCTGCCTTCGAAGATCGAGTTCTCGGCGGCGATGGCATCGAGCTTGCGCTTGAGCCTGTCCGCCTCCGGACCGTCGAAGCCGGTCCCAACCCGGCCCGCGGGACGCAGGCGCCCGTTCTCGCGATAGGCCATGACGAGGGACTTGATACCCCGGCCACGCGCGCTGGACGGCAGGTAGCCGGCGATGACGAATTCCTGGCGGTTGGCGCATTTCGACTTGATCCAGTCGAGGCTTCGCCCGCTGCGATAGGGCGCGTCAGCGCGCTTGGAGACGATGCCTTCCAGCCCCATGCGGCAGGACTGCCCCAGCACGCGGGTGCCGGGCTCGGCGAAGTGCTCGCTGAACCGGACCGGACCATCGGAGGCTGCACCGGAGAGAAGCTGCGCCAGCTTCTCCTTGCGGGCGATGAGCGGGTCGGCGCGAATGTCCGCCCCGTCCAGGGCCATCAGGTCAAACGCGTAATAGACCATCGCGCGCGACCGGCCCTCGGACAAGGCGGCCTGGAGGGCGGAGAAGGACGAGAGGCCGTTGTCCCCCGGCATGACGATCTCGCCGTCGAGGATCGCGTCCTCGCAGGGCAGCGCGCCGAGGGCGTCAGCGATGGTGGAGCCGAAGCGGTGGGTCCAGTCGAGCCCGGATCGGGTATGCAGCGTCGCCTTGCCGTCCCGGACATGGGCCTGCATCCGGTAGCCGTCGAACTTGATCTCGTGGAGCCAGTCTTCGCCGGAAGGCGGCTGGGCCTGGAGCGTCGCAAGGGCCGGGAGAACGAAGCGCGAGGTCCCGGTCGCTTCGGGCCGAGGGGCTGCAGCGGACGTCTCCGCCAAGTCGACCTCGGCGGCGGAGCGCCTGCCCTTGCCGGCTTCCGGGGCTTTCTTGCCCTCGGCCACCTCCTCCACCGTCCGGCCGGATGCGACCGAGCGCGGCTCCTCCTCCAGGATGTCGCCATCCGTCCGCGCCTCGCCGTCGTCTGACTTCACCAGGAGCCAATTATCCCGCGTCTCGCCGCGGCGCGGCTTCAGGCGCACCAGGTGCCAGGCGCCCTTCAGCTTCCGGCCCCGGAGCGTGAAGGCGATGTGGCCCTTGGCCATGGCCTTTTCGGGGTCGCCCTCCGGAATCCAGGTCCCCTCGTCCCAGACGATGACAGCGCCGGCGCCGTATTCGCCCTTGGGGATCGTGCCCTCGAAGGTGCGGTAATCGTAAGGATGGTCCTCCACGTGGACCGCGAGGCGCTTGTCCGCGGGATCGAGGCTCGGACCGCGCGTCACCGCCCAGCTCCACAGCACCCCGCCATGTTCCAGGCGCAGGTCGTAATGGAGACGTCGGGCCGCGTGCTTCTGGACGACGAAGACGGGATCGGCTTTGGCACCACGCCGCGCGGCGCCGGACGGCTCGGCCGTCCGCTTGAAGTCCCTTTTGGCGCGATAGGCCTTGAGCGAGCCCATGGCCGGCCTCACGCCGATTTGCGGCGGCTCGACGCGGCCGCCTTGCGGGATCCGCCGCGTCCGGTGGAGCCTTTCGAGGCGGACGCGGCCTTGCCCCGCTTGCCGGATTTCGACGGCCCGTCCTTCGTGCCGCCGGCCTTGGCGGAGGATTTGCCACTGCTTCCGGACTTCGCGGCACCGGACCTGCGCTGCCGGCCGCCGGATCCGCCCCCGCTATCATCGGCGAGACTGCGCTTGAGGGCGTCGAACAGGTTGACCACGTTGGCGGGCGGCTTCTGCGCCTTGATGAGCGGCAACCGCGTGCCCCTCTTCTTGGCCTCGATGATCTCCAGCAACGCGTCCTCGTAGCGATCCTCGAACTGGTCGGGATCGAAAACGCCGGCTTTGCGGGAGATGATGTGGGTAGCCAGATCGATCATGTCCGCATCGACCCGGGTCTTGGGGATGTCGTCCATCACCACGTCCGGCTCGCGGACCGTCTTGCGGTAGCGCAGCGTGGTGAGGAGGAGCCCCTTCTCCAAGGGCTCGATCACCACCGGGCGCTCGCGATTGTAGAGCACGATGCGGGCGAGGCCCGCCTTGCCCTGGCGGCGCATGGCCTCGCGGATGACGGCGAAGGCCTCCACGGAAACCTCGTCGGACGGCGTCAGGTAATAGGGCGTGTCCAGGTAGATCTGGGCGATCTCGTCCTTGTCGACGAAGCCCTCGATGGCGAGCGTATGGTTCGACTCGATCTGGACAGCCTCGATCTCGTCCTGCTCCACCAGGACGTATTCGTCCTCGCCGAGCTCGTAGCCCTTCACCTCGTCGTCCGGATCGATGGCCTTGCCGGTGACCGAATCCACGTATTGCCGACGCACCGGATTGCCGGTTTTCCGGTTGAGGGTGCGGAAGGAGACCTTCTCGGCCTGGGTCGTCGCGTTGGTGAGCTCGACGGCGCAGGAGACGAGCGACAGCTTCAGATAGCCCTTCCAGGCGGGACGCGGGGACATGGCATCGAGGACTCCGGCTTTGACGGTCAGTCCAACGCGCCGGGACGCCGTGCCGTTCCGCCGAGCGTCGGCGGCTCCAGCGTTGTCTGCGCCAGCCAGTCCACGACACCCCGCAAGGCGTCCTCGTCGGGCGTGCCCGCCTCGCGGGCCTCGGCGGCGAGGGCGAGTTGCCGGTCGGCGCTCGTGCCCTCGGCAAGAATGGCCCGCGCATGGGCAAGGTCGGATTGATGACCCAGAGCGCTCGCATCCTCCGCCACCAGCGCCAGCGTCTCGTCCAGGACCTGCGCCACCGGCAGCAGGGCCCGACGTTCCGGGTCAATCAGCGTCGCGGACCGGCCATGACGCTGGACCCGCCAGAGATTCTCCGCCGACACGGCGCGCTGGACCGCATCCACGTCGGCGTTCAGGTCCGGCCGGCGGACCAGGCAGCGCATGAGGCACCGGTACAGGGCGGCGACGACGAGGCCGTCGTCGAGGCGGGTGCAGCTGTCGGCCACGCGCAATTCCAGCGTCGGGTAGCGCTTGGAGGGCCGGATCACCCACCACAGGAACGAGGAATCGCGGATGGCGCCCGTCTCCGTCATCAGCCCGAGGAACCGGTCATAGGCCGCGGCATCGGGGAAGATGTCAGGCAGGCCGGTGCGGGGCATCTCGCTGTTGGAGATCAGCCGGTAGCTCGACAGGCCGGTATCGCGCCGCTGCCAGAATGGCGACGAGGCGGACAGGGCCAGAAGCAGCGGGAGAAACGGCAGGACCCGGCGCATCAGGTCCACCCGCGCCTCGGGATCGGGCACCTCCACGTGGACATGGAGGCCGGACACGATGTTGCGCTCGCCCGGCATGCCGAGCTCGGCCAGGATCCGCTCATAGCGGGCGGCCCGGGTGACGCGCTGGCGCTTCCAGCGCGCCATCGGGTGTGTGCCGGCGGCGAAGAGCAGGAGGCCGTGCTGCCGGGCCACCTGCGCCACCTCGACCCGCAGGCGATGGAGGATCGGGGCCGCCTCGGCCAAAGCGGTCGCCGGCGGAGAGGAAATCTCCACCTGGCTCTGCATCATCTCCCGCTCGGCGGCCGGCACGCGGTCCTTGAGCGCACGATGGAAAGCGGCCGTCCGCGTCGGACGCGGCGTGCTGCGGGTCTCGGCGTCGGCGAGGAAGAACTCCTCCTCGATCCCGAACCTGAACGTGCCGTCCTGACCGCGAGCCTGCACCGCGTGAACCCCTTCGCCTGTCCGCTGCGGATAACCGCAGCGGCGCAGGCAAGTTCCCTCGGGGGCAGCGATCAAGCGACCCGTGCGGCCGGCCTTTCCGCGATAGCGGCCTCGAAGCCTTCCGCCAGGGTGCGGATGCGGCCGTCCTCGCCGGCGCGGGACAGGAAGCACAAGGCCGAGGGAAGTCCGTCGCCGCGCGGCACGCCGGGAACCGATATGGCGCACAGATCCAGCGGATTGGCGAAATAGGTGTAGGTCCCCATCAGGGCGTTCCGGCTCATGGGCTCCGCCAGCATGTCGGCGATGGTGAAGATCGTCGGCACGGTCGGGACGACGAGGCCGGCGAAGCCGGCGAGGGCCCGCCGCGCCGCGCGCTGGAGGCGGCGCAGTTCGTAGAGGGCGAGGAACGCGTCCTTCGCGCTGTAGGCGAGGCCCGGCTCGATGGCCTGCCAGACCGCCGGGTGGATCGTCTCCGGCCGGTCCCGGATCACCTCGGCGTAGTCGCACAGGCGCTCGGCGACCATGGCCGACTGGAAGACGGCGCGGCCGGCCTCGAAGAAGAGCGAGAAATCGATCTCGACGAGCGTCCGGCCGGACGCCTCCAGCACCGCGAGATTGTGCCGGAAGGCCGCTTCGGCCGCGGCGTCGCCGCAGAAGACGAGCTGGTCGCGGCGCGGGATCGCGAGGGGCCTGCCATCGAGCGCCTGGGCGGATAGCGGGATCGCGTCCGCGTCCTCGCGGCTGAACGGATCGGCCTCGTCGTATCCGGCGATCGCCTCGAGAATCTCGTAGGCTTCCGCGCAGGTGCGGGCGAAGACCGGTACGCAGTCGAAGAAGCGGCTGTTGTAGACGAGCCCCCGGCCGCTCACGAGGCCGAGACTGGGCTTGAGCCCGATGATGCCGTTGCAGGCCGCCGGCACCCGCCCGGACCCGCCGGTGTCGCTGCCGAGGGTGAAGGACACGATCTCCCGGGCCACCGCCACCGCCGAGCCGGAGCTCGACCCGCCGGGAATGTAGTCCGGGTGGATCGCGTTGCGGCAGAGCGGATCGGGGCTGCGGGTCCCGTTCAGGCCGGTCGCGAACTGGTCCATCGTGTTCTTGCCGACAAGGATCGCGCCGAGCGCCTCCAGCCGGGTGACGCAAGGGGCGCTTTCGTCCGGCATGATCGACAGGCCGGGGCAATTGCTCGTCGTCGCCATGCCGGCGACATGCAAATTGTCCTTCACCGCGAAGGTGAGGCCGAGCAGCGGCAGGTCGGCGCCCTTGCGGGCGGCAGCCTCGAGTTCGTCGGCACGGCGCAGGGCGGTGGCTTCGTCGGCGAGCGCGGTGAAGATACCCTCGCCTGCGGCGCGCCGGGCCCGGGCGAAGCTTTCCGCCACGATGGCGCGCGCGGGGACGCCGGCCGCGCGCAGGGCCCGGAGCGACGGAAAGGCAAAAGCGGTGTTGGACGGGGTGTTCATGGGACGTTCCAATGGTCAGGAGCGCGACAGGGTCAGCGCGGACGAGGCGATGGCGCCGAGGGCGACCAGAGCGAGAAGGGCGAGGCAGGCCGCCCTGTAATGCCGCTCGGGCGTGCGGCCGAAGACGAGGATGCCGAGCCCGCCGCCGATCGCGGCGGTCGGCAGGAGGAGCGCGGCGGCGCGGAAGGCATCCGGCCCGGCAACGCCGCGCCAGGCGGCGAGGAGCGTGCCGAAGGCCGCGCTGAAGGCGATGAAGGCGATGAGGGTCCCGCGCGCCTGCCGGGCGCCGACCGGGCTGCCGAGAAGCGCCAGGATCGCGGGCGGCCCGCTCATCGCCGCCCCGCCATTGAGGAGGCCCGAAACGATGCCGGCGCCGACGAGGGGCAGGCGGGCCGCCGCGCCGAAGACCGGGCGGCGCCAGAGGATGAGGACCGAGGCGACGATGGCGAGGCCGATGGCGATGCGCATCGGCTCCGGGGGGACGAGGGTCAGGACCGTGAGGCCGACCGGCGTCCCGACGAGGGTGCCGAGGACGAGCCAGGACCAGGTCGGCCAGACGACGTGATGGCGTTCGGCGGGAAGCGTCGCGAGGCCGATCGCCAGTTCCACCGGCAAAACGGCAGGAATCGCAACGACCGGAGGGACGGCGAGGGCGAGGAGCGGGATCGAGGCAAGGCCGAAGCCGAAGCCCGAATAGCCGCGCACGAAGCCGCCGAACAGCCCGGCCAGGGCGATCAGCGCGAGCGTCCCGGCGGACGGCATCTCGGCGAACAGGGCGATGCCTTGGAGCATGTGGACCGTTCCACGGACAGGTCTGTTCAGTCGCGGAAAAGTGCCCGCGACCGGACAGGCGAGAGGCCGCCTTACCGGCGGCCCTCCCAGTGCACGATGCGGCGCGACAGGTAGGCGATGCCGCGGTCGGAGATCAGCCCGATGAGACCGATCAGGATGATGCCCGCGAAGACATAGGTCGTGCGGAAGAAGCTCGAGGCATCGAGGATCAGGAAGCCGAGGCCCCGGTCGCCGCCGAGCAGCTCGGAAGCCACCAGGATCGTCAGCGCGGTCCCCATGGCGATGCGCAGACCGGTCATGATCTGCGGCAGGGCGGAGGGCAGCACGACGAAGCGGAAGATCTGCCAGCGCCCGGCTCCCATCGACTGGGCGGCGCGCAGGGAATCGACGGCGCAGGAGCGCGCGCCGGCCTGGGCGTTGACCATCATGATGAGGAACACGGCGATGAAGATGAGCAGGATCTTCGACAATTCGCCGATGCCGAACCAGAGGATGAAGAGCGGGATCAGGCCGAGCGGCGGGATCGGCCGCACGATCTCGGAGGGTACGAGGAAGATCGCGTCGATGACCGGGATGCGCCCGCGCAGGAGGCCGACCGCGACGCCGAGGGCGGCGCCGATGAGGAAGGCGACGCCGACCCGCCACAGGCTCGCGCCGACATGGGTCGCCAGCGCGACGCCCGAATAGCCGCGCTGGACCATGTCGAGGAAGCTCGTCGCGACGGCGGCGGGCGAAGGCAGGATGATCGCCGGAACCGCGCCCTGGGCGGTGACGAAGACCCACAGGAGGAAGATGGCGAGCGGCGAGAGGATGGCGACGGCCCAGTACTGGCGCCTCGCCCTGCGGTCTGAAGACGTCATGATCCTGTCCTCCGGCGTCAGTGCCGCATCTGGCGGTAGATCGCCTCGCGCAGGCGGATGAAGGCGGGGTGGAGCCGGTTCTCCCCATTGGCGCGGGGCGCCGGCAGGTCGACCCGGAACTCCTCGAACCGGCCTTCCTTGAGGTCGTTCAGGAGGAAGATCCGGTCCCCGAGGAAGACCGCCTCGTCGATGCTGTGTGTGACGAAGAGGATGGTGCAGCCGGTGCGCTCCTTGATCCGCAGCACCTCCTCCTGGAGGACCTCGCGGGTCTGGACATCAAGGGCCGAGAAGGGCTCGTCCATCAGCATGACCTTGGGCTTGGCGGCGAGGACGCGGGCCAGGCCCACGCGCTGCCGCATGCCGCCGGAGAGCTGGTAGGGATAGAGCCCCTCCACCCCCGACAGCCCGACCAGCGCCGCCATCTCGCTCGCCACCTGGCGCTGCTCGGCCTTGGGCCGGCCGGCGCAGCGCAGGCTGAAGGCGATGTTGTCGGCGACTGTCATCCAGTCGAACAGGGCGGCGGCCTGGAAGACGACGCCCCGGTCCGGGCCGGGGCCGGCGATCTCGCGGCCGCCGATCAGGGCGGCGCCGGCCGTCGGCTTGAGGAAGCCGGCGACCATGTTGAGGATCGTCGTCTTGCCGCAGCCCGACGGCCCGAGCACGGCGACGAGTTCGCCCGGCGCGATGGCGAAGGAGACGTCCCGCATGATGGCGCGGCCGTCATAGTCGAACCCGACCTGCTCGAAGCTGAGGACGGGGCGGACCGCGGAGGCGCGCGGCCCATCCGCATGGCCCGCGGGCTCCGGCACGAGCGCCAGCCCCTTCGCCGTCGCGCTCACTTGCGGCCCGCCAGGTAGGTCTGGATCGGCTTGGTGTTGAGAAGCCCCGTCCAGTCCGCGGGCAGCGCCTGGATGCGCTTCTCGGCCAGCAGGAAATCGCCGATGCCCTGGAGGTGCTTCATCAGGCGGGAATCCAGCTCCTTGCCGGGCTCGCCGAGGAAGGACGCGGTCAGCGTCTCCTCGAGGGTGGGATGGGCGACGGTCTGGCCCTCGACCAGCTTGTCGAACTGCTCGGCGCTCATGTCGACGCGCTTGGCCTCGAAGCTGCGGACTTCGGCGGGCTTGGCCTTGTAGTCCTTCTGCGCCTGGTCCCAGGCCTTGAGGAAGAGCTGGACCGTGTCGGGGCTGCCGCCGGTGAAGGCCTTGCGCGCCACCCAGACGCCGCCGGTGATCATGCCGAGGCTCTTCGTGTTGGCGATCGGCTTGGCGCCGGCGCGCTCGATGGCGCCGACATTGGGCTCCCAGACGAAGGCGGCGTCGATCTGCCCGGCGCTGTAGGCGGGCGGCATGTTGGCCGGCGCGAGATTGACCAGCGTCAGGTCGGAGACCTTGAGCTTGGCCTGCTCCAGCGCGCGCAGCGTGTGGTAATGGCTGGTGGAGCCGAGGGCGACGCCGAGCTTCTTGCCCTTAAGGTCCTCCGGCTTGGCGATGCCCGCGGCCGGGTTGGCGGCGAGCCGCACATTGGTGGCGTCGATCCGCTCCATGAAGAGGATCTCGATGGGCAGGCCGTTGGAATAGCCGGTCACCGCCGGGAACTCGCCCATCCAGGCGATGTCGACCTCGCCCGCCGCCAGGGCCGGCAGCATGGCGGGGCCCGCCGGGAACTGGGCGAGCTTCACGTCGAGCCCGGCCGCCTTCAAGAGGCCCGAGCCGACGGCATAGGACAGGATCACGTTGATCTCGCCGGTCTGGAAACCGATGCGGATCGGCTTCAGGTCCTGGGCGAAGGCCGAACCGAGGGGCGCCAGGGCGAGGCCGGCGGCGAGGATCCATCTGCGCGTGAACGTCATCATGACCGAACTCCTGGCTGGATGTGGCGGGAGGGAAGGCGGGAAAGGCGGCGGGCCGGCATCATGCGGCGACCCCCAGAAGATCGAGGACGGTGAGCGCGAGGATCTTCGTCGCGGCGACCGCCTTGTCGATGTGGATGTACTCGTTGACCGGCGGCCAGCCGTCCTCGCCGGGGCCGAAGGTGATGGCGGCATGGCCGCGCTCGGCGAAGCGGATCGTGTCGTTGAACGCGTTCTTGCGGTAGAGCGCCGGCGGCTCGCCGAGGCAGCGCGCATAGGCCCGGCCGAGCGCGGCGGTGGGGTTCGCCGCCTCGTCCTGCTCGATCGTGCCGTCCACGAACATGGCATTGGGGTAGGGCCGCGCCGCCGCGACGAGGTCCGGGTCCTCGGCGCGGTGGCGCGCCAGCACGGCCTCGATATCGGCCATGACGCTGTCCGCATTCATGCCGGGCACGATGCCGACGATGGCGAGCACGGCCTTGCAGGTATCGGGCGTGAACTGCATCTCGCGGCGCACCCCGCCATTGACCCGGATCAGCGCCGCCATGGGGGGCGTGCCGCCGGCGCGGGGGGCCGGAACATGGGTGAAGGTCATCGTCTCGAAGGCGGAGAGGAGCTTCGCCATCTTGGCGACGGCGTTGACGCCCGTGTCGGGCCGCCAGAGATGGGTCTTGGTGCCGCGCGTCTCGATCTCGACGAGGTAATGCCCGCAATTGGCGACCGCGATGCCCATGCCCCAATGGCCGTCGGGGCGGGTCCAGCCGGTCGGCTCGCAGACGATGGTGTAGTCGGCCTTCAGGCCGCATTCGTCGAGGAGGAAGATCGAGCCGTCCGGCCCGTTCTTCTCCTCGTCCGCCGTGTAGACGCATTGCAGCGTGCCGGCGAGCGTGATTCCGGCCTCGCGGATGGCGCGGGCCGCCAGCAGCGTGCAGGCGAGATTGCCGCGCGTGTCCGACGTGCCGCGGGCATAGAGCCTGTTGCCGTGCCGGGTCGGCCGGAAGGGATGGCCGCCCGTCATCGTCCAGGCGCTCCACTCGCCGGCGGGATAGGTGTCGAGATGGTCGTTGAGGATGAGCGAGGGCGCGCCGGCGACCGCGCCCTTCAGCACGCCGACCACGTTGGGCCGGCCTTCGCGCTTGGTCGGCAGAGAGGTCTCGAAGCCCATGGCCCGCAGCTTGTCGGCGATGAAGAGGGCCGCGCCCTCTTCCCGTGCCGGGGCCTCGTCGGGATCGAGCGGGTTCTCCGCGTCGGGCTGGCCGGCCGGGACGAGCTCGCAGGTCAGGTCCAGCCAGGCCTGTTCGGTGATGCGGTCGAGGACGCGCTGCTCCAGCGGCGACAGGTCGGATCGTTCGGCAACGCGTTCGGCGGACAGGGACATCGGCTCCTCGCAGGATGGCGGGAGAGGCGTTGCAACCGATGTGCCAAGTGGCCGGAACGCGGCGAAACAGGGCTTCTGACAGCGTTTTGGCGCCTTTGGGGCCCGCCTCCGCCCTGCCGCGCCCGGCCAAGGCGCCTCTGTCAGAAAATTTCCTCCATCGGACGGCTGGCGCCGGCCAAGGCAGGCCGTGCCTTCCGGCGCGCCCGCCTCAATCCTCGTCCTGGGAGGATTCCTGCGTCAGGAGATCGAGCCTGCGGATGACCAGGATGCCCCGGTTCTGGTGGAGGACGCCGGCCTTCTGCATCCGGTTCAGGCTGATCGTGACCCATTGGCGCGTGGCGCCGATGAGGTTGGCGATCTCCGAATGGGTGAAGGCGGCGGCGACCGCGACCTCGCCGTCCTCCTCCATCCCGTAATTCTGCGCCAGGTGGATCAAGACCTGTGCCAGGCGCTGGCGCAGCGAGCGGGTGCCGAGCATCTGGGCCAGGGAGGAATAGCAGCGCGCCTTGAAGACGAGGGCGTCGATGATGGCGAGGGCGAGGTCGGGCACCTCGCGCGAGAGCTCGCGCAGGCCCTCGCCGGGCAGGCGGATGACGCCGGTCGGCCGCACCGCGACCGCAGACCAGATATGCGTGCCGCCGCCGAAGATTTCCGGCCCGCCGACGAAATTGCCCGGCTGCCAGTAGGCGAGCGTGATCTCGCGCCCGGACGGCGCGGTGTAATAGCTGCGCACCATCCCGCTCTCGATGACGACGATGCCGTCATGAGGATCGCCCTGGCGGAAGACCTGCTCGCCGCGGCCGTATTCGGCGTGGATCCCGTGGCGGCGGACGCGCTCGCGCGCGTCGGGCGGGAGCGACCCGATGAGACCCTGCGGACGCGCCAGAACCTCGCGGCCCTCCGCCAGGATGATGCCGGCACTGTCCTCGCCCGCAGCCATCGCCCTTCCCTGCCCGCGGCGCCGCTTCGTGCCGCGCCGCCAGCCTAGTCCGTCCGGGGCGGGGAGCACCAGCGCCCGTCTTGATCCCGCGGGACAGCCGCCAGCCCGGCCTCTCCACGGGATCCGGCGGGACCGGCCAGGGCCAGCAGTGCCCGCTCGCCTCCGGGGGCGAAGGTGACGGCGCGCGAGCCCCTTTCCCGGCGGAGCCAGGAGCGGGCAAGGGCCGTCTGCGCGATGGCGGCGCCGAGGCCGCCGGCCAGGTGCGGCCGGCGCTCCGACCAGTCGAGGCAGGCACGGCAGAGCGGGCGGGCCTTTGCCTCCAGGGCGGCGATGTCGATCCCCTCGGCGACGAGACGGGCGCGGCCTTGCGGCGTCAGCGCCACGCCCTCGGCGGAGGCGGAGGCGGCGAGGAGACCGTTCTCCACCAGCCGGGCATAGAGCCCCGTCGCAGCGGCGCCGGCGAGATGGTCATAGCAGAAGCGGGCGGCCCGCATCACCGGGTCGCGCGGGCCGGGCCGCGTGCGCGTCAGGCCGACCCGGGCGGCAAGGCCCATCATCGCCTCCACCGCCTCGGCGACGTCCGGCCCGGCGATGCGGTAATAGCGGTGGCGCCCCTGGACCTCGACGAGGAGGAGCCGGGCCTCGACCAGCCGGGCGAGGTGGCCGGACGCGGTCGGCGCCGCGATTCCCGCCTCGGAGGCGCATTCGCCGGCGGTGAGCGCGCGCCCCGCCATGAGCGCCGCCAGGATGTTGGCGCGGGCGGGATCGCCGATGAGCGAGCCGAGCCGGGCGATGTCGGGTCCGTCCTTCATGGCCCTTTCCTGGCACGGGACCGCCCTGCCGTGCTTCGGGCATGGCCGAAGCGTCGCGGGGCGCCGCCGGGCGATGGTGTGCGCCCCAAGAGGAGGCCCGACATGATCACCTGCTTCATCCGTTACGACCTGGAGCCGTTCAGCCAGGATGCGTTCGCAGCCTATGCCCGGATGTGGGGCGAGGCCATCCCCGCCTGCGGCGCCGACCTCATCGGCTATTTCGGGCCGCACGAAGGCTCCCTGACCACCGCCTACGGCGTCTATTCGCTGGAGAACCTCGCCGCCTACGAGGCCTATCGCGCGCGGCTCAAGGCCAGCGAGGCCGGCCGCGCCGCCTTCGACTTCGCCCGGCGCGAGCGCTTCATCCGCCGCGAGGACCGGATCTTCCTGACGCTGCAATCTGCGGCCAAGGTTGCCAGCGGCGGCGCTTGACGGCAATGTCTCGCCCGGTTGCGCGGGCGTCAGGCCGCGCCGCAGCCTGTGTCGCGGGCGTAGAGGATATCAGCATGAGCGTTGGCAACGGGGTCGCCGCCGGTGACGGCATGGGCATGCGGAACGGGCTTCTCAGCCGACGGTCCTTCCTGGCGGGATCCGCCGTAGGCCTGGGCGCGCTCGGGCTCGGCGGCTGCGTGACCGCCGACGGGATGAGCCTTGCCGAGGCGCAGAAGGTCTACGGGCCGCTGCCGAACGAGAAGTTCCCGGTCCCGGCCGTGGACGTCACCAAGCTGGACCCGAAATTCTTCCGGCGGACGGTGAGCTACGACACCAAGGAAGCGCCGGGCACGATCATCGTCGATCCGGGCAATTACTATGTCTACCGTGTCGAGGAAGGCGGGCAGGCGACCCGCTACGGCGCCAATGTCGGCCGCGACGGCTTCCGCTGGCACGGGGACGCCTATGTCGGCCGCAAGGGCGAATGGGCGACCTGGACGCCGCCGGCCGAAATGATCAAGCGCCAGCCCGAGGCGGCGAAATGGGCCCGCGGCATGCCCGGCGGCCTCGACAACCCGCTCGGCGCGCGCACGCTCTATCTCTACCAGAACGGCCGCTACACGCTGTACACGATCTACGCGTCCAGCGACCCGGAGACGATCGGCAACGGGATCACCAGCGGCTGCGTCGGCCTGCTCAGCCAGGACATGCTGCACCTCTACGACCAGACGCCGGTCAAGACGAAGGTGGTCGTGCTACCGGCGTGATCCGCCGAACCAGAACGCGGCGGCCGCCTTCGACATCGTCTCTCCCTCGTGGCCGACGCCGGGGACGATGACGAGGCGCCACGCGCAGGGCAGGCCGTGGCGGGCCGCCTCCGCCTGCCCCGCCGCATGAAAGGCCTGGGCGCGGGCAAAGCGATGCGCGCCCTGACGGCTGGCCTCCGGATGCGAGGGCAAGTGCTCGCCCGTGGTCTGCGTGTCGGCATCACCGGCGAGGATCACGAGCGGAAAGGCGAGGAACGCCGCAAGGTCGGCCTTGCCGAGGCCAATCCCGCCAAGGCCTTCCGGAAAGGGCCGCGCCAGCGTCGGCAGGGTGTACCAGCCGGCATTGGCGGCGATGAGTCCGGTGAGGCCCTTGGGCTGCAGGGTCGCCAGCATCCGGTGCGCGAATTGCGAGCCGGCGGAATGACCGAAGACGCGAATCTCCCCGGCCAGCGGCCCCAGCCGTGCGATGAGCCGCGCGGCCGCGCCATAGGCCCAGGCGTCCCGGCCGGTGGCGGATCCGCCGGCGGCCAGAACCCCGCCGTCGTTGTAGCGCTCCGGCCCGGGAAAGGCCCCGGCGGCGAATTCGGGCGCCACGACGAGGAGGTCGTGACTCTCGGCCGCATCGTACCAGAATCGGCAATAGTCCGCGGCATTGCGCAGCACGCCGTGATGGACGATCACGACCCGGCCGCCGCGGCGGAAGCCGGCGCTGCGATACAGATGCAGCGGGATGGGTCCGAGCGGGTCCTCGTGCAGGCCGACTGACGGGCCGGGCGGCGGCAGATCGGGCCCTGCGTCGATATCCATGGAACGAACCTTACGCCTTTCAAGGAAAAGGGACGCCGGCCCGGCGGCTGGAACGCGGGCCGGCGCCGTCAGTCAGCGCTCCGGCCGGATGTCGGCGGCGAGCGTGTACTGGTCGACCCGGCCGGCGAAGGTCACGCCCTTGCGGAACGCCCAGATCGAGCTCTCGAAATGCAGCGGGATGTAGGCCATGTCCCCCAGCACGACGCCGCCGGCCTGCTGCAGGAGCCTGGCCCGTTCGGCGTCGTTGACGGTGACGATGGCCCTGCGCAGCGCCGCGTCGAATTGAGCCGATGAATAGCCGCCGTAATTCGATCCGCCGAGGCCGGCATCCCGGTCGGGCGTCGCCACGAACTGGCGCATGAAGGACGACGCCTCGCCGGTCGCGGACGACCAGCCGCCTAGGGAGACGCTGAACTCCCTCTTCGCCCTCCGGGTGAAGAAGACCGAAGGCGTGATCGCATCCACCTCCGCCTTCACCCCGATCCGCACGAAGAACTGCGCCACCGCCTGGGCGACCTTCTCGTCGTCGACGTAGCGTCCGCTGGGCGTCGAGATCGTCAGGCCAAAGCCCTGCGGAAAGCCGGCTTCCGCCAGCAACGCCTTCGCCCTGTCGGGATTGTAGGGAATGCGCAGCGGCGAGGCGATGGTGCCCGACATGCCGGTCGGCAGGAACTGGTCGGCGACGGTCGCGGCGCCTTCCAGGATGCGCTCGACGATCGCCTGCCGGTTGATCGCCATGGCCAGCGCCTGGCGCACCCGCACATCCTTCAGCGGGTTGGGCCTGTCCGCCTTGACGAAGGGGCTGTCGGCGCGGCCGACATCGAGCTGCAGGAAGATGACCCGCGTCGTCGGCAGGATGACATGGGCCAATTTCGGATTGCCCTTCACCCGGTCGAGATCGCGGACAGAGACGTTCTCGATCACGTCCAGGTCGCCGGCCAGGAACCCGGCAAGACGCCCCGCGCCGCTCGTCATCGGGACCAGCGTCACGGCGGCCCAGGGCGCCGGCCCGCGCCAGTGCCGCTCGTTGCGGACGAGCTCGGTGGGCGTCGCCTGGGCGAAGCGCTTCAGGGCGAAGGGCCCCGTGCCGATGGCCGCCGAGCCGTCGTTGAAGGCGCTGGAGGGCGGCCAGGCCACGGATGCTCCCCCGCATCCCGTCGCCGCATCGAAGCGCGGAGTCCAGGTCGGCAGGATGCTCCGCGACAGGATGGCCACCTCGGACAGCTGTTCGGGCAGAAGCGGCTCGGGAAACTTGGTCGTGATGACCAGGGTCCGGCTGTCGGGCGCGTCGGCGCTGACGATGCTCCGCATCACGGTGGTGAAGGAACCGGTGGGCGACGGGTTGTTCAGCAGGCGGCAGAAGGTGAAGAGCACGTCGTTCGCGTCGAACGGCTTGCCGTTGGAGAAGGTGACGCCTTCCCGCAGCCGGAAGGTCCAGCTCGTCGGGCTGTCGGCCTTCCATTCCGTGGCGAGACCGGGCTTGAGCGCCTGAGACGCGTCCTGGTCCGTCAACCCGTCGAAAATGTGCCGGGCGAGGGCGTTGTTCGGCGCGAGCTGATGGAAATGCGGGTCGGCCGAGGATGGTTCGGCGGCCATGCCGATCCGCAGCGATTGCGCGCCGGCCACGCCGACCGACAAGCTTGCCGCGATGAAGACGCCCGAGGCGACGAGTGTGAGATTGCGCATGCGACCCTCCGATCCGCTCACGATGACACGAAAAATATCATTCTGGAAAGCAAAATGATATAATTACATTTCATCGAGCCATAAGCGGCGAGGCGCTGGTCCGGCTCGCCGCGGATTGCTAAGACGCGCCATGCGAATTCGTCGGCCCACGGCACAGGACGTTGACATGGCGGCGGGGAAGCTGCGCCGCGCCTATCCAGCCTTGTCGAAATCCCATCGCCGCGCGGCGGACTTCGCCCTCCATTCTCCGTTGGAGGCGGCCGCTCTCGGCATCGAGGACTTCGCCCGGGCGGCGGGCATCTCCGTCGCGACGGCGAACCGGTTCGTGCGGGCGGTCGGCTATCCCGGCTACGCCGCCTTCCGCAACGAGCTGCTCGCCGGCCTGAAGGCCGCTCTGGCGCCGGTCGACAAGCTGGAGGCAGCACGGCGGGATGGAAAGGGCGTGGCCGAAAGCTTCGCCGAGAGCCTGGCGGGAGCAGCGCAGAACGTCGAGCGCGCCCGGTCCACAGTCACGGCGGAGGCCGCCGCGCGGGCGATCGAGGCGCTGACCCACGCCCGGCGCATCGTCACTCTGGGCTTCGGCCTCAGCGCCCATGTGGCGGCCTATCTGTCCGACGGCCTGGAGGCCTTCATCCCCAACAGCCAGGCCCTGCCGGCGATCGGCGGCGCCGAACAGGCGACCCGCCGCCTCGCCAAGCTCGGCGCAGGGGACGTGGTCGTCGCCGTGTCCTTCCCCCGCTATTCACGCAGCGCGATCGATCTTGCGGCCGCGGCCCGCGCGCAGGGCGCGACCCTGATCGTCCTGACCGACGGACCGCAATCGCCGCTTGCGGCGCTCGCGGACGTCGCGCTGTTCGCACCGGTGGAGAGCAAGGTCCTGCCGGCCTCCATGGCCGCGGCCTTCGCGCTGGCGGAAAGCCTGATCGCCGCCGTCGCCACGAAAAAGCCCGAGGGCCTGGCCGCGTTCGAGGCCCTGACGAAGCGGATCCTGCCCTACCTGCAGATGCCCTGAGCGGCGCGGAGATCAATTCGGCGTCTGGGTGAACGCACCGGATGCCTTGGTCGGCTGGCGATGGCGGGGTGGAGGAACCGGATGCGGGTATTCTGCTCCGGCTGCGCCGCACCTCATCGCAGTTGCGCGAGCATCCGAGCAGTGGTGGTAAGTAGGTTGCTTGGAACTGAAGCCCCGCGCACTCGCGTGTGGGGGCGCTGCTGCCAGCCGGCAACCCAGATGGTGGTCGCTGGACGGGACGTTCTGGCTCATCAGGGGATGGATCGTCGCCAGCATCGCGACGCATTGATCGCAGCCAATTTGCTTCCCGCCGCATTTCACGGGCACGTGAACAGTTCTGCGAGGATCAATATCGGCGCGATACATTTCATTGCACGATGGTTGGTCTGCCCGGTCGCAATGCCCAAGCCATGTTGCGCTATTCGAACTGTCTGGTCGGTCGCCCCATCCCACCGCTCAGCTACTGAGGTTAGATATGCTGATCATAGCGCATGAACTATTTCTTCGGACTGAGGACCGCGAGACCGTGATCGCGATCAGGATCTTCAAGCCTGAAGAGCAGGAAAAGGTTTGGGCCTGTCGCTATGAAATCGAATGGCCGGAAGGGGCGAGGGTGTTCTCTGCGATCGGCATTGACTCACTTCAAGCGCTGGTCTTGGCGCTTCAGATGATTGGTGCCGAAATTTATTCGAGTGCCTATCATCGAGAAGGACGATTGCGTGCCTACGACAACGAGACAGGTTACGGCTTTCCGATGGCGGCTTCGCTACGGGACTTGTTGGTTGGCGACGACAAGGTTGCGATGTAGCTGCAACGATTGTCGGGAACTGCTTTTCTCAGGGCAAGCGGCACTTCGGAGAGGATCGCACTCTAGCGAACCTAATCGCAAACTTGCGAAATCTGAGCAGTGGCGGACAGGGCGGGATTCGAACCCGCGATACGGTTGCCCGTATACACACTTTCCAGGCGTGCGCCTTCAACCACTCGGCCACCTGTCCGGCGGGCGGTTCTTAGGCGTCCGGCGCGGAAACTGCAAGCCGGGTCGGGCGTAACCCGTCGCGGCAGGGGAAGCGGAAGGGCGGGACAATCGGCGCGGCGCCGGCATTAAGGCTTGTGCCCGCGGGACCCGCTCCTGTACTCACGTATCCCGTTGAGGGGGTTCGCCTATTCCATGCTTCGCTTTCTGGCGCGCGTGATCGGTCTTCTGCTCGTCGCCGGCGGATTCATCGTCGGGGTCATCGACGGCACGCGCTCGATCGCCGATTCAAGCCTGGCGCTGACCTCCCTCGGCGAGACCGCCGCCCGCGTCTTCGGCGAGCGGTTCCAGGCCTTCGGCCCGGCCGTCTCGCGCGACGTCCATCCCCTGCTGTGGGACCCGGTGCTGGTCCATGTCCTGATGGCGCCGACGGCGCTCTTCGCGGTCCTGTTCGGGCTCGTCCTGCTCTGGCTGGGACGCGACCCGGAACCAGGGATCGGCTTCGACACGAAGCGGTGATCGGACGCTGCCGGGCCTCGCGCGCCGGCGCCGCCGTGCCCATATGGGGGCGGTGACAAGCGGAGGCCCGATCATGTTCTTTGCCCGCAAACGCCTGACGCTGCCGAGCCGCGAGGACGCGCTGCCCGGCCGGCCGAATCCGATTCCGACCTCGGAGCGCCATGTCGTCAACGGCCGGCCGCTGAAAGGCCCCTATCCCGAAGGGATGCGCCGGGCCGTGTTCGGGCTCGGGTGCTTCTGGGGCGCGGAGCGCGCCTTCTGGACGCGGGATGGGGTTTGGGTCACCGCTGTCGGCTATGCCGGCGGCGAGACGCCGAACCCGACCTACGAGGAGGTCTGTTCGGGGCTCACCGGCCACAACGAGGTGGTGCTGGTGGTCTACGACCCCAAGATCCTGCCCCTGGAGCAGCTCATCCGCCTGTTCTTCGAGAGCCACGACCCGACCCAGGGCATGCGCCAGGGCAACGATGTCGGCACGCAGTACCGCTCCGGCATCTACCTTGCCGACGCGGAGGAGCGGGCGCTCGCCGAGCGGGTGCGCGCCGCCTACGGCGCGGCCCTGGCGGAGAAGGGCTACGGCCCGGTGACGACGGAGATCCTGCCCGAGCCGCCCTTCTATTTCGCCGAGGACTACCACCAGCAATATCTCGCCCGGAACCCGGGCGGCTATTGCGGGCTCGGCGGCACCGGCGTTTCCTGCCCGGTGGGGACCGGCGTCGCGGCCTGAGGCGCCTTGCGTCTCCCGCCCTTCCCTTTTAAGCCCGCGCTGGTCATTTCCAGCGCGGGTTTTTCGTGATGTCGGGCGAGACGAAGAAGCTCTTCAAGCCGAAGGCGCGGCTGCCGCGCGGCCTTGGCGACCGCAACGCCGCCGACATCGCCGCCACCGAGGCGATGCTCGCCACGATCCGCAAGGTCTACGCGCTCTACGGGTTCGAGGCGGTGGAGACGCCGTTCATCGAGTACACGGACGCGCTCGGCAAGTTCCTGCCCGACCAGGACCGGCCCAACGAAGGCGTGTTCTCGTTCCAGGACGACGACGAGCAATGGCTCTCGCTGCGCTACGACCTGACGGCGCCGCTCGCCCGCTACGTCGCCGAGAATTACGACGCCCTGCCCAAGCCCTATCGCAGCTACCGGGCGGGCTACGTGTTCCGCAACGAAAAGCCCGGCCCCGGCCGCTTCCGCCAGTTCATGCAGTTCGACGCCGACACGGTGGGCTCCGGCAGCGTCGCGGCGGACGCCGAGATCTGCATGATGGCGGCGGACACGCTGGAGGCCTTGGGCATCAGGCGCGGCGACTACGTCATCAAGGTCAACAACCGCAAGGTGCTGGACGGCGTGCTGGAGGCGATCGGCCTTGCCGGCGAGGAGAATGCCGGGCGCCGGCTGACCGTGCTGCGGGCCATCGACAAGCTGGACAAGTTCGGCCCGGAGGGCGTGCGGCTGCTGCTGGGCGACGGCCGCCGGGACGAGAGCGGGGATTTCACGAAGGGCGCGGGGCTGAGCGGGGAGCAGGCGGAACGCGTTCTTGCGCTCGTGTCATCCCCGGCGCCCGGCGCAGCCGGGCGGGAAGGGGATCCAGCCTCTTCCGTCGGCGCGTCTGGATCCCCTTCCCTCGCTGCGCTCGCCGGGGATGACACCGGAGCGCGGCTCGCCCAGCTCGCGGCGCTGTTCGGTGCGAACGACACCTCGCGTCAGGGCATCGAGGAACTGCGAAGCATCCATGCTCTCGTGGCGGCCGCCGGCTACGGCCCCGACCGCATCCGCATCGACCCCTCCGTCGTGCGCGGGCTCGAATATTACACCGGCCCGGTCTTCGAGGCCGAGCTGACCTTCGAGGTGAAGGGCGAGGATGGGCGGCCGGTGCGGTTCGGCTCGGTGGGCGGCGGCGGGCGCTATGACGGGCTCGTCGGGCGGTTCCGGGGCGAGGACGTTCCGGCAACCGGCTTCTCCATCGGCGTGTCGCGCCTGTTCTCGGCGCTGAAGGCGGTGGGCAGCCCGATCGTCGCGGGCGCGGCGAAGGCCGGCCCGGTCGTCGTGACCGTGATGGATAAGGAGCGCATCGCCGACTACCAGGCCTTCGTCGCGCAGCTGCGCGGGGCCGGCATCCCGGCGGAGATGTATCTGGGTTCGGCCGGCTTCGGCGCGCAGATGAAATATGCCGACAGGCGCGGCGCCGTCTGCGCGATCATCCAGGGCTCGGACGAGCACACGCGCGGCGAGGTCCAGATCAAGGACCTGGTGCTGGGCGCGGAGCTTGCGGCCATGGGGCGCGACGCGCGCGACCGGGCCGATTATCTGGAAAAGCAGGCCCGCGCCCAGTTCGCGGTCCCGGCGGGGCGGCTCGTGGAGGCCGTGCGCGAGGTGCTGGCGCGGCACGGCGCCTGAGGCCGCGTGTGACGGCGGCGAATGCCCGGCCGTCTCAGCTCCTGGCGGTCATCCCGGTAGCGCGCAGCGCCGTGAGGGGGATTCAGGAGAAGTCCGGGCATCGAGCGCGACGGCCGGCGTAGGTCTGGATCGCCACCGGCCCTTCGCTTGCGCTCCGGGCGTTCATGCCTCGAAACGCTGACCGCGTTTCGTCCGCTGACGCGGACCAGCCCTCACCCCTCGCTTCGCTCGCCGGGGATGACACGTTTAGATGAGACGGCCACGCGCTGATCCCTCCCCGCAAGGGGAGGGTGGCCGGCGCGCAGCGCCGGACGGGTGGGCTTCTTCGCTGATCCAAGGGCCCACCCGGCGCTTCGCGCCACCCTCCCCTCGCGGGGAGGGATCGGGCTGGGCCGGCATCGTGCGTGCTTCGAGGCTCGCTGACGCTCGCACCTCAGCATGAGGACCGTTGTTGAGGGCGCGCTGTCCACCGAAGCCTCATCCTGAGGTGCCGCGAAGCGGCCTCGAAGGACGAGGCGTCATCCTCCACCGTCATTGCGGGGAGCGAAGCGACGAAGCCATCCACCGGCCGCAACCGCCCTCTGGATTGCTTCGCTCCGCTCGCGATGACGACAGCCGGTGAAGCCGCTCGTACGGCCGTCACCCCGCGGCACGGTTCGCCAGGATCAATTCCCGCACGCCGACGAGGGTGCCGGCGGCGTGCACGCCCATGCCGAGGAGGAAGGCACCCTTGTGCCGGGCGAAGGAGACCCCGCCCTCGGGGAACCCGGCGAACAGGTCGGCGAGCCCGCCCATCTGCCCGGTCGCGAGGCCGAACACGACAAAGAGCCCGTTCACGACGATCAAAAACCAGCCCAGAATCCTGCGGCGTCCCGGTTCCATGGCAGCCCCCCGTTCGGCGCCGCTCAGGCGGCGCGCCTCATCGCCTTTTCCAGCCGCTCCAGCGCGCGGTCCAGGGTCGCGTCATGCTTGGCGAAGCAGAAGCGCACGACGTTGCGCACGCTCCCCGTCGCGTAGAAGGCGCTGACCGGGATCGTCGCGACCCCGTGCTCCGCGACGAGGCGCTTGGAGAAGGCGACGTCGTCGGCCTCCCCCATGGGCGCGATGTCCACATTGAGGAAATAGGTGCCCCGGGAGGGCAGGACCTCAAAGCCGAGGCGGGCCAGCCCCTCGGCCAGCCGGTCGCGGGAGCGGGCGAAGCCCGCGCGCATGTCCCTGAAATAGGCCTCGGGCTTGGCGAGCCCGTAGGCGACCGCGGCCTGCAGGTTCGGCGGCGTCGTGAAGGTGAGGAACTGGTGGCTCTTCGCCAGCACCTTCAGCAGGGCGGGCGCCGCCATGACGAAGCCGACCTTCCAGCCGGTGAGCGAGAAGATCTTGCCCGCGGACCCGATCTTCACCGTGCGCTCGCGCATGCCGGGCATGGCCATGAGCGGGACATGGGCATGGCCGTCGAAGACGACGTGCTCCCAGACCTCGTCGCAGATCGCCACGGCATCGTGACGGACGCAGAACTCGGCGAGGAGCTTCAGGTCCTCGTCGGGGAAGACCGTCGCGGTGGGATTGAGCGGGTTGTTGAAGAGGACGGCCTTCGTCTTCGGCGAGAAGGCCGCTTCCAGCGCCTCCCGCGTCAGCCGGAAATGCGGCGGCTGCAGCGTCACGAATTTCGGCACGCCGCCGGCGAGCTTCACCAGCGGCAGATAGGCGTCGTACATGGGCTCGAACAGCACGACCTCGTCGCCCGGCGAGACGCAGGCGAGGATCGCGCCGGCCAGCGCCTCGGTCGCGCCGGAGGTGACCATCACTTCCGCCTGCCAGTCGAGGTCGAGGCCCTGCCAAAGCCGGTAATGAGCGGCGATGGCCTGGCGCAGCTCGGGCGTGCCCATCATCGAGGGATATTGGTTGTAGCCCGACAGGCTCGCCTCGGCGGCCCTGGCGCGCACGTCCTCGGGGCCGGGATCGTCGGGGAAGCCCTGGCCGAGATTGACCGCGTCATGGTCGCGGGCAAGCTGCGACATGACCTCGAAGATCGTCGTGGGCATGGAGGCGAAGAGCGGGTTCATCGGTCGGCGCGGCCCGTTGTGACGTCGCTGGTCGCTCCGGTATATCCCAGCCGGCCGCGCCCCGTCACGGCGCAAGGCTCAACCGACCCGAAACGGCAGCAGGCCCATGGCGAAGAGACCCGCCCTGATGATCCAGGGCACAGGCTCCAATGTGGGCAAGTCCCTCCTGGTGGCGGGCCTGTGCCGGCTCTTCGCGGACAGGGGCGTGCGGGTCGCGCCGTTCAAGCCGCAGAACATGTCGAACAACGCCGCCGCCGTGGACGGCGGCGAGATCGGCCGGGCGCAGGCGCTGCAGGCCCGGGCCGCGCGCGTTCCAGCGAACGTCCACATGAACCCGGTCCTGTTGAAGCCTGAGAGCATGACGGGCGCGCAGGTCATCGTGCAGGGCCGGCGGGCGGGCCGGATGATGGCGCGGGATTTCCGGCAGGCGCGTCGGCCGCTCTTGGAGCCGGTGCTGGAGAGCTTCGCGGTTCTGGAGGCCGAAGCCGACCTCATCCTGGTCGAGGGCGCGGGCTCGCCCGCCGAGACGAACCTGCGCGCGGGCGACATCGCGAATATGGGCTTTGCCCGCGCCGCCGGCGTGCCCGTCGTCATCGCCGGCGACATCGACCGGGGCGGCGTCATCGCGAGCCTCGTCGGAACCCATGCGGTTCTGGACGAGGCGGACCGCGCCATGGTCCGGGGCTTCCTCATCAACCGCTTCCGGGGCGATGTCAGCCTGTTCGACGAGGGGCTTCAAACAATCGCGGAGCGCACGGGCTGGCCGTCTCTCGGAGTCGTGCCGTGGTTCGCGGACGCGCATCGCCTGCCGGCGGAGGACGCGCTTGACCTGATGGCGACCGGACCCCGGGCGGGGGCGTCCTTGCGGATCGCCGTCCCGGTCTGTCCCGGCATCGCCAATTTCGACGATCTCGACCCGCTGAAGCTGGAGCCGGGCGTGGAACTCGTCCTCGTCGGGCCGGGCACGCCGCTTCCGGTCTGCGACCTCGTCATCCTGCCGGGTTCCAAGGCGGCGCGGCGGGACCTCGCCTTCCTCAAGGCGCAGGGCTGGGACGTGGACATCGCCGCCCATGTGCGGCGCGGCGGGCACGTGCTCGGCCTGTGCGGCGGCTACCAGATGCTCGGCCGGTCCATCGCCGATCCGGAGGGGATCGAGGGCGAGGCGGGCACCAGCGCGGGGCTCGGGCTCATCGCGGTCGACACCGTGCTCGATGCCGACAAGATCGTGCGGCCGGTCCTGGCGGCCGACGGGGCGAGCGGCGCCGCGATCGAGGCCTACGAGATCCATCTCGGCCGCAGCGAGGGGCCGGACCGGGCGCGCGGGCCGTTCCGGCTCGACGGCGCGGTGGAGGGCGCGGCCTCCCCGGACGGGCGGATCGCCGGCACCTATCTCCATGGCCTCTTCGCCGCCGACGGGTTCCGCCGCGCCTTTCTGAAACGGCTCGGCGCGGAGGCGGGGACGGTGCCCTACGAGGCGCAGGTGGAGGCGACGCTCGACGCGCTGGCGGCGCATCTGGCCGCCCATCTCGACATCGAGGCCATGCTGGCCATCGCCCGCTCGCGGGCCGGCTAGCGGACTTTCGCGCGGATCTCCGCCGCCAGGGCGTCGATCGCCGCCACGAGGGAGGGCCCGCCGCAGGTGAGGAGCGGCGCGCGGATGACGAGGCGGCGCTCGGGCGGAACGGCCCCGGCGAGTGCGGGATGGACGAGGAGGGCCGAACCCTGGTCCACGGCGCGGGCACTCTCCGAACCCAGGAGCAGGAAATCGGGCGGCGTCGCCACGACCTGCTCCAGCCGCACGAAACCGCCGGCCTTCAGGCCGAGCCGTTCCTGGAACGGCTCGAGCCCCATATGGCGCAGGAGCTCGGCGACGAGGCTCGCCTCGCCGGGCGTATAGCCCCGGACCTGGAGCGGCAGGATCGTGCGGCCGGCGGGCGCGATAGCCTTGCTGCGGGCGAGCGCGGCGTCGATCTCTGCGATCAGGGCCTCGCCCCGCTCCGGCACGCCGAGCCTGCCGGCAAGCGCGCGGATCTGCGAGCGGCCGTGCTCCACCGATTGCCAGGCCTCCAGCAGCATGACCGCGATGCCCTGGCTCTCCATGAAATCCCGCCGCGCCTTGCCGTCATAGCGGCCGGCGAGGACGAGGTCGGGCCTTGCGACCGTCATCACCTCGCCGCGCCCGGAATTGGCGGGGAAGCGGGCGGCATCCTGCGCGGCGAAGGACAGGCGCGGATCCCGCGAGAGCGGCGAGAGCGAGGCGATGCGCTCCGGGGCGAGGGCAAGCAGAAGCTGGTCGGCGCAGACGTTCAGCGAGGCGACGCGGCGGGGCGGCGACGCCAGGGCGGGGCTGCCGGCGAGGGCGGCGGCGAGACCGATCCGCAGGAGAAGGAGAAGGGGGCGGCGCATGGCGGCGGACCTTAGCCGCGCTGTGTCCGGAACGCCACGGATCACCCGGCCTGCCACGATGCCGCCAGAATCCGGTTGCGGCAGGGCGTCGCGGGCGCCTAGTCTCCGGCTCGACGTTGGTGCCCCGGGAGACCGGGGTGAAACGGGAACCCGGTGCGGACGCTTCCAAGCGCCCAAGGCCGGGGCTGCCCCCGCAACTGTAAGCGGCGAGCGGCGATCCGACATGACCACTGGGCCCAGATCGGGGCCCGGGAAGGTGGATCGCCGCGACGACCCGCGAGCCAGGAGACCGGCCAGCGTCACGAACGCAACCCGTATTCCGCCGGAGGGGCGGAGGGAGGTCTATCCATGTCCCGCTACCAGCGCGGCCGCCTTGCGGCCGTGACCGTCTGCCTATGCGCCGCGTCCGGCGCCGTTCCCGCCTTCGGCCAGCAGCCCGCCCCCGCCGGCGGCAGCTTCCCGCGCGCGGACATCGTCATCTCGCCGACGCGCGTCCCCACCGCGATCTCCCGCGTCGGCAGCGCCATCTCGGTCATCACCCGCGAGGAGATCGAGAAGGCCAGCGCCAAGGACGTCTCCGACCTCCTGCGCCGGGTGCCCGGCCTGACCCTGACCCAGAATGGCGGGCCCGGCGCCACGCAGACCGTGCGCCTGCGCGGCATGGATGCCCGGCACACGCTCGTCCTGGTGGACGGGGTCCGCGTCAACGACCCGACCTCCACGGGCGGCGAATTCGACTTCGCCGCCCTGGTGCCGACCGATATCGAGCGGATCGAGGTGCTGCGCGGGCCGCAGACCGCGCTCTATGGCTCGGATGCGCTCGGCGGCGTCATCGCCATCACCACCCGGCGGGGCCGCGGTGCGCCGCGCGTCTCGCTGCAGGCGGAAGGCGGCAGCTACGGCACGCGCAGCGTGCGCGGCAGCGTCTCAGGCAGCCTCGACCGCATCTCCTACGCCTTCTCGGCGACGGACTACCAGACCGCAGGCTTCTCCCGCTACGGCTACCGGATCGGCCGGATCGAGCGGAACTTCCCGTGGGGCCTCGAGCCCGACGCAGCCCGGCGCAGCGCGGTCACCGGCCGGATCGGCGTCGACCTGGCCGAGACGCTGAAACTGGAGATCGGCGGCAGCGCGGCCCTGAACCGCTCGCAGTTCGACGGGGGCTTCGGGGCGTTCCCGGACACGCCGTCCAATGCCGATACGCGGCTCTATAACGGCTATGCGCGGCTGTCGGGCACGATGTTCGACATCTGGCGGCACAGCGTCACCGCCTTCGCCACGATCACCGACCGCGACAGCCGGGGCGTGTCCTTCGGCGGCGTGCCGGTGCGGCCCTCGCGCACCGACTTCTTCTATAACGGCCACCGGAACGGCGTCGAATACCAGGGCGATGTGAATTTCGGCGCCCTGGGCACCTTCGTCTACGGCGCCAAGGTGGAGCGGGAGAACTATCTCGGCACGTCGCGGTCGATCTTTCCCGTCTCGGGCCTGACCCGGCTCGACGACAGCGCCTCGCAGGTCACCGATTCCATCTACGCGATGCACCAGATCAGCCTGTTCCAGCGGCTGCATCTCTCGCTCGGCGTGCGCTCGGACAATGTGGAGGCGGTGAAGACCTTCAACACGGGCCGCTTCACCGCCGCCTACGAGATCCCGGAGACCGGCACCAAGCTGCGCGCCAGCCTCGGCACCGGCGGCAAGGCGCCCTCGCTCTACCAGCGCTTCTCCACGCTCTACGGGACGCGCGGGCTGGTTCCGGAGGAATCGGTCGGCGTCGATGCGGGCATCGACCAGGTTTTCCTCGACGGACGGGCGACGCTCTCGGCGACGATCTTCCGCAACCGCTACAAGAACTTCATCGACTTCGCGACGAGCCCGACCTGCCAGCCGTTCCAGGCCTTCGGCTGCTACATCAATATCGGCCGCGCGGCGACGCGGGGCGTCGAGGTGGAGGGCAAGGCCATCCTGATTGACGGCCTGCTGGAAGCGCGCCTTGCCTATACGTATCTGCGCGCGGAGGACCTCTCGAACCGGCGCGAGCTGGCGCGGCGGCCCAGGAACGAGGCGCGGATCGCGTTCACGATCACGCCGTGGCGGGACCTGACGATCGAGCCGGCCATCGTCGTGGTCGACCGGCGCTATTCCGGCACGAACCAGACGCAGAAGCTGAAGGCCTATGCGCGGCTTGACGTCCTCGCCGATTATCGGATCAACGAGACGTTCACGGCCTTTGTCCGCGCCGAGAACCTGACCGACTCAAGGTACCAGGAGGTCAGGGATTACGGCACGGCGGGCCGGTCGTTCTACGGGGGCGTGCGCGCCACATGGTGACCGCATGAAGGATGGCGGCGGCCCCGCGAGGGCTTCGGGGCGGTTGAGCGCCATGCTGGCGCTCGCCGTCCTCACCGCCGCCATCCTGTCGCTCGGTCTCGGGCCGGTGCGGATCGGGCCGATCGAGGCCGTCTCCGCGCTCTTCGGCGGCGAAGCCGGGCCGATCGGCGTCATCGTCCGCGACATCCGCCTGCCCCGGGCGATCCTCGCCATCCTGATCGGCGGTTCGCTCGGCCTCTGCGGCGCAGCCCTGCAGGGATTGATGCGCAATCCGCTCGCCGCCCCCTCGGTTTTCGGCGCGCCACAGGCGGCGGGCCTCGGCGCGGTCGCCGCGCTCTATTTCGGCTTCGTCGAAGCCTATTCGGTGGCGCTTCCGGCGGCGGCCATTGCCGGGGCGGGCCTGTCGGTCGGCCTCGTCGTGCTGGTGGCGGGACCGCGGGCCTCGACCACCGTGCTCGTCCTCGCCGGGCTCGCGGTGGGAAGCCTCGCGGGTGCCGCGACGTCGCTGGCGCTCTCGCTCTCGCCCAACCCCTTCGCGCTCACCGAGATCGTGTTCTGGCTGCTGGGCTCGCTGGAGGACCGCACGATGCGCCACGTGGCGCTGGCGGGTCCGTTCATCGCGGCGGGCTGCGCCCTGATGCTGACGGCCGGCCGCGCGTTGCGGGCGCTGTCGCTCGGCGAGGAGGCGGCGGAGAGTCTGGGCGTCAACGTGGCGCTGACGCGGCTCCTCATCGTCGCGGGCGTCGCGCTCTGCGTCGGCGGCGGCGTGGCGGTCGCCGGCACGATCGGCTTCATCGGGCTGGTCGCGCCGCATCTGGTGCGTCCGCTCGTCGGGCACGATCCGCAGCGGGCGCTGGTGCCGTCCGCGCTGGCGGGGGCGCTGCTGCTCCTCGTCGCCGACATCGCGGTGCGGCTCATCCCCTCGGGCAGCGAGGTGAAGGTCGGCGTCCTCACCGCGCTCGTCGGCGTGCCGTTCTTCCTCTGGATCGTCATGCGCCGCCGCGCCGAACTGTCGGGAGCGCCCGCATGAGCGCCCCGTCATTGCGGGCCGAAGGGATCGGCGTCGCCCTGGCCGGGCGGCCGGTCCTGAAGGACGTGACGCTCGCGGTGGCGCCGGGTGCGCTCACCGTGCTGGTCGGGCCCAACGGCGCGGGCAAGACCACGCTGGTGCGGGCGCTTGCCGGGCTCGTGACGCCGCAGGCCGGGAGGGTGCTGCTCGGCTCGCAGCCCATCGGCGCCACGCCACGCGGGGTTCGCGCCCGCAGCCTCGCCTACCTGCCCCAGGCGGGCGGCGTGACCTGGCCGATCCTGACCGAGGACCTGGTGGCCCTGGGGCGGATGCCCCACGGCGCGGCGCCGGGGCGGCTCTCGGCGACCGACAGGGATGCGGTGGAGCGCGCCATCGCGCTGACAGCGATCGGGCCGCTGCGCCACCGCCCGGCCACCAGCCTCTCAGGAGGGGAGCGGGCGCGGGCCTTGCTCGCCCGGGTGCTGGCGGTGGAGGCGGCGATCGTGCTCGCGGACGAGCCGGTGGCCTCGCTCGATCCCCAGCACCAGATCGCGGTGATGGACGCGCTTCAAGCCGAGGCGAAGGCCGGGCGCTGCGTGGTCGCGGTGATGCACGACCTCGATCTCGCCGCGCGCTATGCCGACCGGCTCGTCGTGCTGGAGGCCGGCCGCATCCTCGCGGACGGGCCGCCCGGCGCGGTCCTGGACGACGCCGGGGTCGCCCGGGCCTTCGGCGTGTCGATCGCCGTGCGCAAGGACGAGGCCGGTCTGCGGGTCCAGATCGGCCGGGCGTGAAACCTCAGCGGCGGCGCCTTGGCGCCGGCTCGATGATCAGGAACTTGCGCCCATTGGCACGCCGGCCGACCTGCGCGCCGCCGCGGCGCGGCGAGGCGACGACATCCCGCCCGCGGCCACGGCCCCGGACGGCACCGCCGCCCCCGCCGCGCTCCGGCCCGAACCGGGCGAGGCAGGCATTGTAGGCCATCGGCTCGTCGATCCGCTCGCAATCGTCGATCGAGCGCGGCGCGGCGCGCTGGGCGGCGGCCGGGCCCGCCAGGGCGACGAGGAGGGCGAGGGCGGAGCCGAGGAGGACGGGGCGAAGCATCACGCGACCTTAACCCCGCAGGGCGGCGCCTGTCTTCTTCGTTACCTCCGCGACGATCTTCGCCGACACAGCCTCGAGATCCGCGTCGGTCAGGGTGCGTTCGGTCGGCTGGAGCACGACCTCCAGGGCTACCGACTTGCGGCCCTCGCCGATGCCCGCGCCCTCGTAGATGTCGAACACCGAGAGATCGGCGATCAGCGCGCGGTCGGCGCCCTGCGCGGCGCGCAGGATGTCGCCCGCCGGGACTGCCCGGTCGACCACGAAGGCGAAGTCGCGCCTGACCGGCTGGAAGCCCGACAGAACGAGTTTCGGCTTCATCTTGGTGGGCTTGACCTTGGGCAGCGGCAGCGCGTCCAGCGTCAGCTCGAAGCCGACGACCGGGCCCTTGGCGTCCAGCGCTTTCAGCACGCGCGGATGCAGTTCGCCGAAGGCGCCGATGACGCCCTTGGGACCGAAGCGCAGGGTCGCGGAACGGCCGGGATGGTACCAGGCGGGGCCGCCCGGCACGATCTGGAGGCCGCCCAGCGGAATGCCGAGGGTTTCCAGAAGCGCCATGACGTCGGCCTTCGCCTCGAAGGCGTCGACGGGCCTCGCCGCGCCGTCCCAATGGCGTCCGGCGCCGGCATGGCGGGCCGTGCCGCGCCGGATCGCGGCGGCGGACATGGTCTGGCCCTCCGGCTCATCGGACGCGAAGACCTGGCCGACCTCGAACAGGGCGACGTCGCCGAAGCCCCTGTCCGCGTTGGCCTGGCCGGCGCGGATCAGCCCGGCGAGCAGGGTCGGGCGCATGTCGGACAGGTCCGACGCGATGGGGTTGGCGAGCGCCAGCGACGGGTGCCCGCCGCCGAACAGCCTCGCCTCGGCCTTGCCGATGAAGGACCAGGTGATGGCCTCGACGAGGCCGCGCGAGGCGAGCGCACGGCGGGCGAGGCGCGTGCGCTTCTGCAGCACGGTGAGGACCGGACGCGGGACGATGGCCTCCACGCGCGGCAGCGGGACGGACGGCACGCGGTCGAGCCCGGCGATGCGCACGACCTCCTCCACGATGTCCGCCTTGCCTTCCACATCCGCCCGCCAGGACGGGGTGGCGATGCGCACCAGGTCGCCCTGGCCGGAGACGTGGAAGCCGAGCCGCGACAGGATGGTCTTCTGCTCGATGGCGTTGATGTCCTTGCCCGTCAGGCGCCGGACCTCGTGCCAGGGATATTCGATCATGCGGCCCGATTCCGGCACGTCGCCGACGACGACGCGCTCGGAGGGCTCGCCGCCGCAGAGATCCAGGATCATCTGCGTGGCAAGTTCCAGGCCCGGCAGGCAGAAATCAGGGTCGACGCCGCGCTCGAACCGGTAGCGCGCATCCGAGTTGATGCCGAGGCGGCGGCCGGTGCGGGCGATGGTCAGCGGATCCCAGAGCGCCGATTCCACCAGCACGTCGGTGGTCGTCTCGTCGCAGCCGGAATGCTCGCCGCCCATGATGCCGGCGATGGATTCCACGCCGTTATCGTCGGCGATGACGACGACTTCCGGGTCGAGCCGGTATGTCCGGCCGTCCAGCGCCACGACCTCCTCGCCCTCCGCGGCGCGGCGCACGACGAGGTTGCCCTTGACCTTCCCCGCGTCGAAGACGTGGAGCGGCCGGCCCCGGTCGAAGGTGAGGAAGTTCGTGATGTCCACCAGCGCGTTGATCGGGCGCAGGCCGATGGCCTTGAGGCGCCGCTGCAGCCAGTCCGGCGAGGGGCCGTTCCGGACGCCGCGGATGAGGCGCAGGCCGAAGAGCGGGGCGAGGTGCTTGTCTTCCTCGGGGAAGGCGAGGTCGACGCCGACCGGGCAGGGATAGGTGCCGCGCACGGCCTGGGGCTCGCGCGTCACCAGCTTGCCGATCTCGGCCGCGGCCAGATCGCGCGCGATCCCGGCGATACCGGCGCAATCGGCGCGGTTGGGCGTCAGGTTGATCTCGATCACGGGGTCGTCGAGCTTCGCCCATTGGGCATAGGGCATGCCCACGGGCGCCGCCGCATCGAGGTCGATGATGCCCTCGTGGTCCTCCGACAGGCCGAGCTCGAAGGCCGAGCACAGCATGCCGTTGGATTCCACGCCGCGGATGACGCCCTTGCCGAGCGTCATGTCCTTGCCGGGAATGTAAGTGCCGGCCGGCGCGAACACGGAGATCATGCCGGCCCGGCAATTGGGCGCGCCGCAGACGACCTGGATCGGCGCGGCCGCGCCGTAATCCACCATGGCGACCCGCAGGCGGTCGGCATTCGGGTGCTGCTCGGCGGAGACGACGCGCGCGATCGTATAGGGCGCGAGCTGCGCCCCGGGATCGGCGATGCCCTCCACCTCGAGCCCGATCCGCGTCAGCGTCTCGGCGATCTCGGGCAGGGCGGCCTCGGTCTCCAGGTGGTCCCTGAGCCAGGAAAGGGTGAATTTCATCTGTCTCTCCTCACGCGCTCAGGCCGCCTGCCAGGGTCGGCAGGTCGAGCGGGCGGAAGCCGTAATGGGTGAGCCAGCGGATGTCGGCCTCGAAGAAGGGCCGCAGGTCCGGCATGCCGTATTTCAGCATGGCGATGCGGTCGATCCCCATGCCCCAGGCGAAGCCCTGGTAGATGTCGGGATCGAGGCCGCAGTTCCTGATCACGTTGGGATGGACCATGCCGCAGCCCAGGATCTCCAGCCAGTCCTCGCCCTCGCCGAAGCGGATCTCGCCGCCCTTGCGGGAGCACTGGATGTCGACCTCCATGGAGGGCTCGGTGAAGGGGAAGAAGGACGGGCGGAAGCGCATCGTCACGCCGTCGACCTCGAAGAAGGCCTTGCAGAACTCCTCCAGGATCCACTTCAGGTGGCCCATATGGGAGCCCCGGTCGATGACGAGGCCCTCCACCTGGTGGAACATGGGCGTGTGGGTCTGGTCGCTGTCGCAGCGATAGGTCCGGCCCGGGATGATGACGCGGATCGGGGGCTCGACGCTCTTCATCGTCCGGATCTGCACCGGGGACGTGTGGGTGCGCAGCACCTTGCGCTCGCCGCGCGCGTCGGGCGGCAGGAAGAACGTGTCGTGCATCTCCCGCGCCGGATGGCCGACGGGGAAGTTCAGCGCGGTGAAATTGTAGAAGTCGCTCTCGATGTCCGGGCCTTCGGCGACCGAGAAGCCCATATCGGCGAAGATGGCGGTGAGCTCGTCCACCACCTGGCTGATCGGGTGGATGCGGCCCATGACCTCGGGCGCGGGGCGCAGCGGCAGCGAGACGTCGACGGTCTCGGCGGCAAGGCGCGCCTCGAGCGCGGCCTCGGCCAGGGCTTCGCGGCGGGCGGCGAGCGCGCCCTGGACCTCGTCGCGCAGACCGTTGATCTGCGGGCCCTTCTCCTTGCGCTCGTCCGGCGTCATGGCGCCGAGCGTCTTCAGGAGGCCGGAGATCGAGCCGGACTTGCCGAGCGCCTCGATGCGCACGGCTTCAAGCGCGGCCTCGTCCTGCGCGGCGGAGATGCGGGAAAGCAGGTCGCCCTTCAGGGCGGACAGATCGGTCATCGGTCCCTCGGGACTGGCGGCGGGAGCCTTCTGGCGAAGGATCTCCCCGGCGGCCCGGACCGGACGGCTCCGGGCCATACGTGACGCACGGCGGGACATGTCATCCCGCCGGGCGAAAGTCTGGCCTCGGAAAAGGCTGGTTGGAGCGGAGGGAAGCCCTGCCGCGCCGCGGCGATCACGCCGCGGCGAGCGAGCCCTTCGCCTTCTCGACGATGGCCGCGAAGGCCGCCGGCTCGCGGATGGCGAGATCGGACAGGACCTTGCGGTCGATCGCGACGCCGGCCTTGCCGAGGCCGTCGATAAATCGGCTGTAGGTCAGGCCGTGCTCGCGCACCGCCGCGTTGAGCCGCTGGATCCAGAGCGCGCGGAAGGTGCGCTTCTTGTTCTTGCGGTCGCGGTAGGCGTACTGCATCGAGCGATCGACGGCCGCCTTGGCGGTGCGGATCGTGTTCTTGCGACGACCGTAAAAGCCCTTGGCGGCCTTCAGGGTCTTCTTGTGCTTCGCGTGGGCGGTAACGCCCCTCTTCACGCGGGCCATATTGATCTCCTGGACTTAAAGGCTTCGGGTCAGCGCTGGTTCGGCAGGAAGAACTTCTTCACGTTCTTCCCATCGCTCTCGAAGAGGATGGTGGTGCCGCGCTGGTTGCGGATCTGCTTGTTGGTCCGCTTGATCATGCCGTGGCGCTTGCCCGCCTGGGCGGCCACGACCTTGCCGGTGCCAGTGATCTTGAAGCGCTTCTTCGCGCCCGACTTCGTCTTCAGCTTGGGCATTTTGCGTCCTTGATCGTTGGAAGTCCGCGTCGGATGGCCAACCCCTAAAGGTCTCGCCCGCCTGTCCGGACCGATGCTCTTTGAAGGAGCGAAACGAACCGCCACGGCAGCCCTTATCAGCCGGGCGGATCGGTCGAGGCCGGGCTTATGGCAGAACGGCCGCGTTTTGACAACAGGATCGGGCGGGCCGGGCACCCGTGGCGGCTGCGCTTGTGTTGCAGCCGCGACTCACTCGTCCCACGATCCTGGGGAAAACGGAAAAGCGCCAGGGATAGGGCCGGGCCGACTCTTGCGGCCGAGTCACGCCATATCGTAGCGTCCCCCTCGTCAGCCACGACATCTCGTGGCTCCCACAGTTCCAGTCCAGGTCGCGTCGCATCGACGTGCCCGCCTCGGCGGTCGCGGCGCATCCCGGATTCCGCCCGCCGCGCGGGCAGGTACGAGAGCCCGAACGGGCCCGCGAAGGAGAAGCCGATGATGGACAACACCTGGACGGACGAGCGCGTCGAGCTTCTCAAGAAGCTCTGGGCGGATGGTCTCAGCGCCAGCCAGATCGCGGCCGAGATCGGCGGGGTGACCCGCAACGCGGTCATCGGCAAGGTCCATCGCCTCGGCCTCTCGGGCCGCGCCAAGGCCCCGGCGGCCGCCAGCGCCGTCCGCCAGGCGGCGCCGCGCAAGGCGGCCTCCTCCGGCGGGCACCGCACCGTGCCCCGCAGCCCCGCGCCGAGCCAGGCCCGCCCCGTCATCGAGTTCCCGGTCCAGACGGAGATCGCCGACATCGTGAGCGAGGACGTGATCGTCCCGTTCTCCGAGCGCGTGACGATCATGGAGCTGAAGGAGGGGATGTGCCGCTGGCCGATGGGTGATCCGACCAAAGCCGAGTTCCGCTTCTGCGGCGCCAAATGCGGCATCGGCACGCCCTATTGCACGCACCATGCCCGCATCGCCTACCAGCCCGCCGCGGACCGGCGCCGGGAGCGGGACCGGGAGCGCCGGGCGGCCGCCATGGCGCGCCTCTGAGCGAAGGTTTCGACGATGCGGAGCCGGGCCCAGCGCCCGGCTTTTCGTTGAGCGTACCGTCAGGCCGCGCCGCGGCCATAGGTCTCGTCGAAGGAATAGCCGGCGCCGCGCACCGTGCGGATCGGGTCGCGGCTCTCCGCCGTACCGTTGCCGAGCGCCTTGCGCAGCCGGCCCATATGGACGTCCACCGTGCGCTCGTCGATCTCGCTCTCGCGGCCCCAGATCTGGTCGATGAGCTGGGCGCGGGTGAAGACGCGGCCCGCCTGCCCCATCAGGTGCTCCAGGAGACGGAATTCGGTGGGGCCGAGCCTCACGTCCTCCTCGCCGCGATGGACGCGCATCGTCTCCCGGTCGAGGGTGAGGTCGCCGCGCACCAGCCTGCGGGCGCCGCGTGCCGGATCGGACCGGCGCAGCAGCGCGCCGACGCGGGCGACGAGCTCGGGCATGGAGAAGGGCTTGACCACGTAATCGTCGGCGCCGACGCCGAGGCCGCGCACCCGTTCATGCTCCTCGCCGCGGGCGGTGAGCATGATGATGGGCAGGCTCGCCGTGGGCGCGCGCAGCCGCAGCCGCCGGCACAGTTCGAGCCCGGACACGCCGGGCAGCATCCAGTCGAGGACAAGGAGGTCCGGCACTTCGTCGCGCAGCCGGTCCTCGGCCTCGTCGCCCCGCGCCACGATCTCGGTCTGGTAGCCGGAGGCTTCCAGGTTGTAGCGCAGGAGGAGCGACAGCGCCTCCTCGTCCTCCACCACCAGGACGCGGGGCTGCGCGGACGGCCGGGCCATGGTCAGGACCCGGTCGCCTCGTCGAGCGTGGTGAAGCTCGACGTGTCGTTCTTGGGCCGCTCGGCGGTGAGCGTGTGGCCGGTGACGAGGTAATGCACGGTCTCGCCGATATTGGTCGTGTGGTCGCCGATCCGCTCCACGTTCTTGGCCGCGAAGAGGAGATGCGTGCAGAAGGTGATGTTGCGCGGGTCTTCCATCATGTAGGTCAGGAGCTCGCGGAACAGGGCGGTGTAGAGCGCGTCGATCTGCCCGTCGCGCTTCCAGACGTCCATGGCCCGCTCGTCGTCGCGGGCGGCATAGGCGTCCAGCACGTCGCGGAGCTGGGCCATGACGAGATCGCTCATGTGCTCGACGCCGGTGACGATCTTCTGCGGGTGGAACTGGCCGGCAATGGCCACCACGCGCTTGGCCACGTTCTTGGCGAGATCGCCGATCCGCTCCAGGTCGCTGGCGATGCGGATCGCCGAGACGACATCGCGCAGGTCCACGGCCATGGGCTGGCGGCGGGCGATGGTGAGGATCGCCTTTTCCTCGATCTCGCGCTGGAGCGCGTCGAGCTTGGGATCCATGGCGATGACGCGGCGGGCGAGCTCGATGTCCCGCGCCGCCAGGGCGCGGGTGGACTCCGTCATCATCTTCTCGGCCAGCCCGCCCATCTCGGCGATCATGCCGCGCAGCGTCCTCAGGTCGGCGTCGAAGGCCCGGACGATATGGTCTGACATCGGTCTGTCTCCCTGGTCCCAGCTCAGCCGAACCGGCCGGTGATGTAGTCCTGCGTGCGCGTGTCGGACGGGGCGGTGAAGATCTGCTCCGTGGCGCCGTATTCGACGAGGTGGCCGAGATGGAAGAAGGCCGTCTGCTGCGAGACGCGCGCGGCCTGCTGCATCGAATGGGTCACGATGACGATCGTGAAGTTGCGCGCCAGCTCGAAGATGAGCTCCTCGATGCGGGCGGTGGCGATGGGATCAAGGGCCGAGCAGGGCTCGTCCATCAGGATCACCTCGGGACCGACCGCGATCGCCCGGGCGATGCACAGGCGCTGCTGCTGGCCACCGGACAGGCCGGTGCCCGGCTGATCCAGCCGGTCCTTGACCTCATCCCAGAGGCCGGCCTTGCGCAGGCTGGTCTCCACAACCTCGTCCAGCTCCTGCCGGGACGTCGTGGTGCCGTGGATGCGCGGCCCGTAGGCCACGTTCTCGTAGATCGATTTCGGGAACGGGTTCGGCTTCTGGAACACCATGCCAACCCGAGCCCGCAAGAGGACGGGATCGAGGCGCCGGTCATAGATGTCCGCGCCGTCGATGCGGATCTCGCCGGCGACCCGGCAGATCGGGATCGTGTCGTTCATGCGGTTGATGCAGCGCAGGAAGGTGGACTTGCCGCAGCCGGACGGGCCGATGAAGGCCGTGACGGACCGTTCGGGGATGTCGATCGACACGCCGAAGAGGGCCTGCTTCTCGCCGTAATGGACGGTCACGTCGCGGGCGGTGACCTTTGCTTCGTTCGCGGTGAAGAGACCCGCGGCGGGCGTCAGCGGCATGGTGAGGTCTGCCATCCTGTTCACGGTCGTCGGTCCCTGATTGTGGAATGTTTCGGGGTGGTCCGTCACCATGGGCTCACCACCGGCGCTCGAACTTCCGCCGCAGCACGACCGCGAGGCCGTTCATGACGAAGAGGAAGACGAGCAGGACGATGATGGCACCGGCCGTCTTGGCCTGGAACGCGGGCTCGGGCAGGTCCGACCAGAGATAGATCTGGACGGGAAGCGCGGTCGCCGCCTGGGTGACCGATTGCGGCGTGTCGACGATGAAGGCGACCATGCCGATCAGCAGCAGCGGCGCGGTCTCGCCCAGCGCATGGGCCATGCCGATGATGGTGCCGGTGAGGATGCCGGGCATCGCCATGGGCAGGACGTGGTGGAACACGGCCTGCTGGTGCGACGCGCCGACGCCGAGCGCCGCCTCGCGGATCGAGGGCGGGACGGCCTTCAGCGCCGCGCGGCTGGCGATGATGATCGTCGGCAGGACGAGCAGCGCCAGGACGAGGCCGCCGACCAGCGGAGCGGATCGGGGCAGGCCGAAGAAGTTCAGGAAGACGGCGAGGCCGAGCAGACCGAACACGATGGAGGGCACCGCGGCCAGGTTGTTGATGTTGACCTCGATCAGGTCCGTGATCCGGTTCTTCGGCGCGAACTCCTCCAGGTAGATCGCGGCGGCGACGCCCGTCGGCAGGCACAGGACCAGCGTGACGAACATGGTCAGGAGCGAGCCGACCAGGCCGCCGAGCAGGCCGGCGAGCTCGGGCTCGCGGCTGTCGCCCGAGGTGAAGAAGCGCGTGGCGAAATGGCGGGTGACGAGCCCTTCCGCGCGCATGTCCTCCAGCCAGGCGATGTGCTGGTCGGTGAGCCGGCGGCTGCCCTCGGGCTGGAGCAGCGTGATGGTGCGCCAGGCGCCTTCGGACACCGTGCCGGCGGTACCCAAGGGCACCAGGACGCGCCCCTGCGCCTGGGACGGACCGATGGAGGTGAGCTTCACGATGCCGCCATTCACGGCGACGAGCTCGGACGGGGTGTCGGTACCCAGAACCTCCGGCGCCTCGGGAGCGGCTGCGCGGGCACGCAGGGCGGCGGCCCGGGACCGATCGGCATCGACCCCGGCCTGGGCGGTGGCGCGGCGGGGATCACCCACAGGCAGCGCCTCGAGCCTCTGGGCGACGCGTCCGGCCGCCGCCTCGATGGCGGCCGCCTCGTCGCGCAGGGCCTTCTTGATCGTCGCCAGCGTGTCGCGGAAGGCTCCCGGGCTGTCCAGCGTGACGTCGCCGGTCGCGCCGCTGATGGCGAGCGTGCCGCGCCCGGTGCGCTCCACGCGCCCGGTGAGACGGCCCTTCAGATACATGTCCGCGCTGTCGTCGAGGAGGGCGGACACCGTGACCGGACGGCCGATCAGGCCGGGATCGGCCATGATGCGCCGGCGCAGGTCGTCGCCCGCGCCGCCGGACAGGATCTCGAAGAACAGGCGCCGCCGGTCCTGCCGGGACGTGACCTCGGGGAACAGTTCCTGCAGCGAGGCGCGCAGGGGCGCGGCATAGTCGCCGCCGCGCAGGGCGTCGGCGCCGGTCGTGCCGTCGGTGGAGACCTGGGACAGTTGCGGCGTGACCGTCAGGGTCACGCGGGACTCGGTGAAGGCCGGCAACCCCTTGATGACGATGTCGCCGACGAGCAGCACGAGGAACAGGCCCGCCACGGCGAGAGCCGCGATGCCATATGCGCGGAACCGCGCCTCGGCCCGGTAGCGCCGGCGCAGGCGCGCCCGGGACGCGTCCGAGGCCAGGTCGATGGCGCGGACCGCGCCGGGGTCGAGAGCGGCGTCAGTCATATTGTTCCCGGTACTTGCGGACGATGCGCAGCGCGATGACGTTCAGCGTCAGCGTGAAGAAGAAGAGCACGAAGCCGAGCGCGAAAGCCGACAGGGTCTTGGCGCTGTCGAATTCCTGGTCGCCGGTCAGCAGCGTCTTGATCTGCACGGTGACGGTGGTCACCGCCTCCAGCGGGTTGAAGGTGAGGTTGCCGGCGAGCCCCGCGGCCATGACGACGATCATCGTCTCCCCGACGGCCCGGGAGATGGCGAGCATGAAGGCCGAGACGATGCCCGGCAGGGCGGCAGGCAGGATCACGCGCTTGATCGTCTCCGCCTTGGTGGAGCCCATGGCATAGGAGCCGTCGCGCAGCGATTGCGGCACCGCATTGATGACGTCGTCGGAGAGGGACGACACGAAGGGGATGATCATCACGCCCATGACGAGGCCGGCCGCCAGGGCACTCTCGGACGCGACCGACAGGCCGAGCGCCTCGCCGGCGCGCCTGATGAAGGGGGCGACGGTGAGCGCGGCGAAGAAGCCGAAGACCACGGTGGGGATGCCTGCCAACACCTCCAGCAGCGGCTTGGCGAGCGAACGGAAGCGCGGCGTCGCGTATTCCGACATGTAGATGGCCGAGAACAACCCGATCGGGCCGGCCACCAGCATGGCGATGACCATGATGAGCGAGGTGCCGACGAAGAGCGGCACCGCACCGAAGGACCCGGAAGCGCCGACCTGGTCGGCGCGGATCGCGGTCTGCGGCGACCATTGGAGGCCGAACAGGAAGTCCCACCACGGATAGCGCTGGAAGAAGCGCAGGGTCTCGAACAGGACCGAGGAGACGATGCCGAGCGTCGTCAGGACCGCGACCGCCGAGCAGGCGATCAGGACGACGAGCGTGAACGTCTCGAACCGGTTACGGGCGCGGAAATCGGCGGAGACACGCGGCAGGCCCCAGGAGAAGGCCGCCAGGGCGGCCAGGATGCCGGCGATGATCAGGACGGTCTTCGACGTCGTCTGGGCGGAAAGGTAGGCGCGGCCCGCGGCCTCCACATTGGCGGCAGCCGGCCCGGTCAGGCGCCCCTCCGCCGACAGGACGATCTCGCGCAGCCGGGCATCCCGCTCCAGGCCCGTCGTGGGGCGGGCGGCCTCGGGAAGCGCCGCGATGGCGGAGCTTTCGACGTAGCGGGGCGCCAGCGGCGCCCAGGCCGCGATGGCGACCATCATGGGAACGGTGCAGAGGGCTGCGAGGAACAGGCCGTGATAGGCGGGCAGGGAATGGAGACGCAGGCCCGCGGCCTGCAGACGCCGTCCGCGCGCGGCGCCGACCGTGAAGGCCGCCACCGCGACGATCGCCATCAGAACGAAATAGAGCGCGATCATGTCCGTCCCGTCGCCTCGCGCGGCGCCATGAGCCGCCGCCTTGCCGTCAAGAACGGCGCGGACGCCTGGGGCGCCCGCGCCGGTGATCGTGAGCGGCTTATCAGATGCCGGCTTCGGACGTCATCGGCTTCATGGCCTGAACGTCGGCGCGCACCTTCGCGAGTTCCTGCGCCGGCAGGGTCACCAGGCCCTTCGGGCCGAGATAGCCGTTCTCGCCCAGCGCCTTGTCGGAGACGTACTCGGCGATGAACTTGTCGAGGCCGGGCACCACGCCGACATGCTGCTTCTTGAAATAGACATAGAGCGGGCGGGCGACGCTGTACTGGCCCGAGGCGATGGCATCGAATTCCGGCGCCACGCCCTCGATGGCCGCGCCCTTGATCCGGCCGGCATTCTCCTCGAGGAACGAATAGCCGAAGATGCCCACGGCCGCCGGGTTGGCGTCCAGCTTCTGGACGATCAGATTGTCGTTCTCGCCGGCATCGATATAGGCGCCGTCCTCGCGGATCGATTTCCAGGCGGCGTCGAAAGCCTTGCGGTCGCTCTTCTTGAGCGCGGCCAGCGCGGGGAGCTTCTCGGCGCCCGGCTCCATGACGAGCTCAAGGAAGCTGTCGCGGGTGCCGGAGGTCGGGGGCGGGCCGAGGACCTCGATCTTCTGGTTCGGCAGCGACGGGTCGATGTCCGACCAGTTGCGGTTCGGGTTCGCAACCAGGTTGCCGGACGCGTCCGGAAGCTGCTTGGCGAGCGCGCGGAACACCTGCTCCTTGGTGAGCTTGAGATCCGGGCCCTTCTTGGAATTGGCGAGCGTCAGGCCGTCGAAGCCGACCTTCAGCTCGATAATCTCCTTGACGCCGTTCTTCTGGCAGTCGGCGAACTCGTTCTTGTTGATGCGGCGCGACGCATTGGCCGCATCGGGGAAATCGACGCCGACGCCGGCGCAGAACAGCTTGAGGCCGCCGCCGGTGCCGGTGGATTCCACGATCGGCGCGCGGCCGCCGCCGGCGCGGGCGAACTGCTCGGCCACGGTGGTGGTGAACGGATAGACCGTCGAGGAGCCGACGATGCGGATCTGATCGCGGGCGAAAGCGGGCGCGGAAGCCAGCGAACCGGCAAGGGCCAGCGCAGCGGCGGTCGCGAGAAGCTTGGTGTTCATGGGACGCTCCCAGTTGCAGCTCCCGGTCGATCGGGAGCGCCGCAACCTCTATGGCGGTTGGATGACAGCCACATGACAGCGAGCGGGAGCCGCGACCTTTTCAGGCCTCGGGCGCCGCCGGCAGGCGCACGCGGAAGGTCGAGCCCTGGCCGACCTCGCTCTCGATGGAGAGCCGGCCCCGGTGGCGCTGGAGGATGTGCTTGACGATGGCGAGGCCCAGGCCCGTTCCGGTCCGGCCGCGGCCGTCGCGCGGCTCGGCCCGGTAGAAGCGCTCGGTCAGGCGCGGAATATGCCGGGGGGCGATGCCCGGCCCGTCATCGGTGACGGCAAGGTCGACGGACCCGGCGCCCCTCGTGACGGCGATGGCCACGCGCCCGCCGAGGCGACCGTGGCGGATCGCATTCTCGATGAGGTTCTCCAGGAGCCGCACCATCTCGTCGCGGTCGCCCAGGATCAATGCCGGCTCGGCCCCGAACCGCCGTTCGATCATAGTCGAATGCTCGGCCGCGAGGCCCGAGAGCATGTCGCAGGCTTCGTTCGCGACGGCCACCAGGTCGATCCGGTCGCTGGGGACGACCGCGCCCTTGCTCTCGATCCGCGACAGGGAGAGGAGATCGTCCACCAGCCGGCGCATGCGCTGGGCCTGCTCGCGCATCATGGCGAGGAACGTCGTCTGCGCGGCGGCGTCGTTCCGTGCCGGGCCGAGCAGCGTGTCCACCGCGCCGATGAGGGCCGCGAGCGGCGTCCGCAGTTCGTGGCTGGCATTGGCGACGAAGTCGACGCGCATCTTCTCGATGCGGCGGGCCTCGCTCACGTCCCGGAACAGGAGCAGCGCCCCGATGTCGCGCAGGGGGGCGATGCGCAGGAGGAAGACGCGGGCATCCGGGGCATGGCGCACATGTTCCAGCTCGACCGCCTCGCCTCCGGCCAGGACGCCGGCCACGCCCGCCAGCGCATCGGGGTCACGCAGCGCCAGCGAGAGCGTCTCCTGCGCCTTCAGGCCGGTGAAAAGCGTCTCGGCCGGGCGGTTATAGGCGGCGATGCCCGCCTCGACGTCCACGACGATGGCGGGATCGGACAGGGCGGCCAGCAGGTCCGAGAGCGGCGCGGAGACCGGTTGCGGCATGGTCGGCGCGGCCCCCTCGTTCCGCTCTTCGTGCCGAGGCTAATCGTTCTCGCCGGCCCGGAACAGCTTGGACATGGCCCGCAGCCGCCCGGTGGCCTCGTAAGCGCCCAGCAGCGCCAGAGCGAGGATCAGCGGTGCGACGTAATAAATGAGGCGGAACAGGAGCAGCGCGCCGAGCAGCGGCTCGCGCGGCACGTGATTGAGCGCCACCAGGATCGTCGCCTCGAAAACGCCGAGCCCGCCGGGCGAATGGCTGGCGATGCCCAGCATGGCGGCGGCGACGTAGATGGCGAGGAACGTCTCGTAGCCCACGCCGTGCCCGGCCGGCAGCAGGACGTAGAGGACGCCGGCCGCGGCGCAGACGTCGCCGATGCCGAGCAGCGCCTGCGCGCTGGAGAGCTTCCAGCCCGGCAGCTCCAGGCGCCAGCCCTGGATGCGCACGGTGGGCCGGCGCAAGGCGACCCAGGCGATATAGGCGGCCACCAGCCCGATGGGCACAAGGCCCATGAGCCGCACGAAATCCGTGCCGAACACGATGAGGCGGGCCACGGCCTCCGCCTCGCGGATCAGCGACCAGCTGAGCACCACGCCCATGCCGAGCCAGAAGGTGATGCCCGCGATGACGGTGAGGCTGGCGATGCGCGAGGCCGACAGGCCTTTCGGCGCATAGATCCAGTAGCGGACCGTGCCGCCGGTCACGAGGGGGAAGCCCAGATTGAAGCTCACCGCGTAGCTGGTGAACGAGGCGAGCGCGGTGGTGCGGTAGGGGATGCGGATCTTCAGCTGGCGCAGCGCCAGGACATCATAGCCCGTCAGGAGCAGGTAGCTGACGATCGTCAGGGCAATGGCAAGGGCGAGCTGGGTGCGGCTGGCGGAGGTCAGCGCCGCCTGGACCTCCCAAAGGTCCACCTCCCGGACGATCACCCACAGGACGAAGCACGAGGCGATGACGATGATCGCGCTCATCACCGTGCCGAGCAGCGCCCAGCGCTTCCGGCTCGCGGGGGCGAGCGTCACGGCCGGGAGCGGGGCCGTTTCGGCCTGGGCGGCGGGCTGTCCGTCGGCTGTCATGAACGATCGGGTGGTCCGTCGGAAGGGGTCGAGATCGACCGTGACGGCCGATCGTTGCAATTCGATGGCGCCCATATAGGAGGAGCGCCGCTTCGCCGCCAGCGGGCGCGGCATCTTTGACCTGAGGCAAACGCGCAACGCTCCGCCGCGTTTCGCCAGGGCCGTCTTGTGCGGTGCCGCGAGGACGGCTAGACCCCGGACAACGGCCGATGGGCGGATCCTGTTCTCGCAGGAGGCGCAAGGCCGGGCCCGCCCTTGTGGGGCCGGGTCTGTAACCGCGCCAGGCGCGGCATGCGTTCATCATACAAGGAGAAGACGGTGACGATCGGGGCTGACACGAAGCTTGCGGAGGGTACGGTCCTTTCGCGTCGCGCGATGCTGGTGGCGCTGGCTGCCCTCCCGCTCGCGGCGTGCCAGCAGGCGGTGATGAATGACCGCAACCCGGCGCTGTTCTCGGACGGCGACACGACCGGCTGGTATGTCGGCTCGATGCCCGACAAGCCCCACGACGTGCCGCTGGTCGACCGTTCCAAGATGCGGCCCGAACTGAACCGCCAGACCGTCGATTATCCGGGCAACGAGAAGCCGGGCACGATCGTCGTCGATATCGACAAGCGCTTCCTCTACCTCGTCCAGCCGGGCAACAAGGCGCTGCGCTACGGCGTCGGCGTCGGCCGCCAGGGTTTCTCCTGGAAGGGCGTCGCGACGATCGGCAACAAGACCGTTTGGCCGGACTGGCGCCCGACGCCGACCATGGTCCGCCTCAACCCGAAGCTGCCGGCGCATATGGCGGCGGGCGTCGACAACCCGCTGGGCGCTCGCGCTCTCTACCTCTACCAGGGCGGCCGGGACATCCTGTTCCGCATCCACGGCACCAACGAGCCGTGGTCCATCGGCGAGCAGGTCTCCTCCGGCTGCATCCGCATGCTCAACGAGGATGTCGTGGACCTCTACAGCCGCGTGCCGGTCGGGACGACCGTGCTGGTGCGCCGCAACGGCCAGTGGCGCGTCTGACGCGCGGCACCTCCCGCTCTTCAAACAGAAGGCCCGCATCGCTGCGGGCCTTTTCGTTTGTCGCCCGGGTCATCCCGGCGGGCGAAGCGAAAGCCGGCGATGATCGGTGTCACGCCAGCCCGTCGCGGATCGCGCGGTTGACGGCGGAGACCACCGCCTTCAGCGACGCCACGACGATGTTGCGGTCCATGCCGACGCCGAAGACCGGCTTGTCGTTCACGCGCAGCTCCACATAGGCGACAGCCGCCGCATTGGCGCCGGTCCCGATGGCGTGCTCGCGGTAATCGACGAGCTGGAAGGTCCAGCCCAGATGAGCCTGGAGCGCGGCGGTGAAGCCGTCGATCGGTCCGGTGCCGTGGCCGGCGAGCGCGACGCGGGCGCCGCCGTCCTCGATGACCGCCTCGACCTTGCGTTCCTCCTCGCCGTTCTCCGCCTCGGTGCGGTGGCTGACGAAGCCGATCCGGCCGTCGAAGAGATATTCGGCGCGGAACGCTTCGTAGAGCCGCTCGGCGGAGAGTTCCACGCCCTCGCCGTCGGCGACGCCCTGGACGACCCGGCCGAACTCGATCTGGAGCCGGCGGGGCAGTTCCAGCCCGTATTCCCGCTCCATGACATAGGCGATGCCGCCCTTCCCGGACTGGGAATTGATCCGGATCACGGCCTCGTAGGACCGGCCGAGATCCTTCGGGTCGATGGGCAGATAAGGCACTTCCCAGTGCTCCTGGCCCGCCGCCTCGAGGGCTTTCAGGCCCTTGTTGATGGCGTCCTGGTGGGAGCCGGAGAAGGCGGTGAAGACCAGTTCGCCCGCATAGGGGTGCCGCGGGTGGATCGGCAGCTGCGTGCAATATTCGGCGGTGCGGATCAGCTCGTTGATGTCGCCGATCTTGAGGCCCGGATCGATGCCCTGGGAGTAGAGGTTCAGCGCCAGCGTCACGATGTCGACATTGCCGGTGCGCTCGCCGTTGCCGAAGAGCGTGCCTTCCACGCGGTCAGCGCCCGCCATCAGGCCGAGCTCGGTCGCGGCGACCGCCGTGCCCCGGTCGTTATGCGGATGGAGCGAGATGATGACCGCCTCGCGGTCCTTCACGTTCCGGCAGAACCATTCGATCTGGTCCGCGTGGACGTTGGGCGTCGACATCTCCACCGTCGCCGGCAGGTTCAGGATCATCGTGTGGTCGGGCGTGGGGCGATGGACGTCCATCACCGCCTCGCAGATCTCGCGGGCGAATTCCAGTTCGGTGCCGGTGAAGCTCTCCGGGCTGTACTGGTGGACCACCTCGGTGATGCCCGCGAGGTCCTGCTTCAGGGCCTCGATCAGCTTCGCGCCCTCCACTGCGATGCGAACGATCTCGGGCTTGTCGGCCCGGAAGACGACGCGGCGCTGCAGCTCGGAGGTGGAATTATAGAGGTGGACGATGGCCCGGCGCGCACCGCGGATCGATTCCATCGTGCGGGTGATGATCTCGGGCCGCGACTGGGTCAGGACCTGGATCGTCACGTCGTCGGGGATCAGCCCGCCTTCGATCAGGTGGCGGACGAAGTCGAAATCCGTCTGCGAGGCGGCGGGAAAGCCGACCTCGATCTCCTTGAAGCCCATGGCGACGAGCGTCTTCCACAGGCGGAGCTTGCGCTCGGTGCCCATGGGCTCGATCAGGGCCTGGTTGCCGTCGCGCAGGTCGACGGAGCACCACATGGGCGGCGACGCGATCACGGCGTCGGGCCAGGTGCGGTCTCTCAGGGCTACGGGGGCATAGGGCCGGTATTTCCGGTTCGCGGTCTGCACGGGAGAACCTCTTGCGAACGAAGGTCAGGATCGGGCGGGTCGGCGCATGGCGCGCCTGGCCAACGGGCACATCTCAGCCCCGATGGCCGATCCTAAGTCGCAGGCTCTTCGTCCGGAAACGCATCGCGCTCGTGTCCCTCTGCCGAAGGGCTTAGCCGCCGCGGCAGGGCAGTGTCAACCAAGCCCCTTTCCGCCAAAGAAGCCCCTTCCCAAGCGTCGCCTTTCCTGTATCTTGTTGCAAATCGTTTGCATGAGCAACTGGAGACGGGCATGGACGCGCGGATCGCCGAAGCGCAGGACGGGGCCGCAGCCGGCGGCGCGACGGCCGGCGGCTGGCGGCGGGCGCGGGGCGACGCGCCGCTCTCCGACGTCTACCGCTCGATCGCGATCCCGCGCGGACGCTCCTCGGCGCGCCGCTTCGCGGCTTTCCTCGGCCCCGGCTACCTCGTTGCCGTCGGCTATATGGACCCCGGCAACTGGGCGACCTCGATCGCCGGCGGGTCGAAGTTCGGCTACACGCTGCTCGTCGTCGCGCTCGTCTCCAACATCATGGCGATCGTGCTGCAATCGCTATGCGCGCGGCTCGCCATCGCGTCGGGCCGCGACCTCGCGCAGGCCTGCCGCGACGCCTATCCGCGCTGGGTCGCCTGGCCGCTATGGGCGCTGGCGGAACTCGCCATCGTGGCGACGGACCTGGCCGAGGTGATCGGTACCGCCATCGGTCTCAACCTGCTCTTCGGCATCCCCCTCGAGATCGGAGTCATCATCACGGCACTGGACGTGTTCGTGATCCTCTACCTGCAGAAGCTTGGCTTCCGGTACCTGGAGGCCATGATCGTGACGCTGCTCGGCGTCATCGCCGTGTGCTTCGCGGTGCAGATCGCGCTGGCCGATCCGCAATGGGGCGCCGTCATCCGCGGCTTCGCGCCGACGACGCAGATCGTGACCAATCCGGAAATGCTCTACCTGGCGCTCGGCATCCTCGGCGCGACGGTGATGCCGCACAATCTCTACCTGCATTCGGCCATCGTGCAGACGCGGGATTACGGCGCGTCGCTGCCTGAGAAGCGCGAGGCTCTGAAATTCGCCACCATCGATTCCACCGTGGCGCTGATGTTCGCACTGACGATCAACGCCTCGATCCTGATCCTCGCGGCGGCCGCGTTCCACTCGACCGGGCGCAGCGAGGTCGCCGAGCTCGGCGACGCTCATTCCCTGCTCGCGCCGCTGCTGGGTGCCGCCATCGCGCCCACCCTGTTCGGCATCGCGCTCCTGTGCTGCGGCCTGAACTCCACCGTGACCGCGACCCTCGCCGGCCAGGCGGTCATGGAGGGCTTCCTCGACATCCGCCTCGCTCCCTGGCTGCGCCGGCTGATCACGCGGCTCGTCGCCATCGTGCCGGCGGCCGTGGTGACGATCTGGTACGGGGAGAGCGGCACGGCGCGGCTCCTCATCCTGAGCCAGGTGATCCTGAGCCTGCAGCTCTCCTTCGCGGTGATCCCGCTCGTCATATTCACCGCGAGCAAGGCCAAGATGGGTCCGCTCGTCGCTCCGCGCTGGCTCATTCTCTTCGCCAGCACGATCGCCGCGGTGATCGTGGTGCTGAACCTCAAGCTGCTGGTGGATTTCGCGCTGGGCGGGTGAGAGACCCGCCTTGACGGCCGCCGGGCCTTGAGTCCCAATCGCCCTGCCGCGGCCATTTTGCCGCGGCGATGGCGGGGGCTATCCACTCATGACGAAAGTGTCGGTGCTCGCCGCGGCGGGCCTTCTATGCGCGGCGGCATCGGCCGCGAACGCGATGTCCATCGAGCGCAGGGGCACGACGCTGTTCCTCTCCGGCAAGATCGAAGCGGGCGACGATCTCAAGGTCCGCGACGCGCTGGACGCGGGCGGCATCAAGATCGTCAATCTCGACAGTTCCGGCGGCTCCATCCGCGTGGCGCACGATATCGCCCGGCGCATCCGGCAGGACGGCCTCTCGACGGTCGTGGACGGAAGCCGCAGCCGGTGCAACAGCGCCTGCACGCTGATTTTCGCCGGCGGCGTGAAGCGTCATTACGTCAATGCCGGCGGCGTGCGCGACGGGCTCGGGAGCAAGGTGAAGGGTCTGGGATACCACGAGGGCAACAATTTCAGCGTCAGCGGCCACCGCATCCAGTCCGGCGGCGCCTCGTCGAGCATGATCAACGGTTATTACGAGCTGGGCAGCCGCGAGGCCGCGAGCCTCATCACCAAGGCCAATTACAAGCAGATGTACTACATCTCGCAGGCGACGGCCCTGTCGCTCGGCATCGCGACGAGCCTGTCGCCGCCCTGAGGCGGGTTCAGCCGCTCCAGGTCCGGTCCAGCACCCGCAGCCAGTTGCGGTGCGCGAATTTGGCGATCGCATCCGAGCCGTAGCCGCGCTCGCGCATGGCCGCGATGAGGACCGGGAGGCCCGCGACATCGCCGATCGCGTCCGGCACCGTGGCGCCGTCGAAATCCGAACCCAAGCCGACGCTGTCCTCGCCGAGGACGCCGACGAGATGCTCGTAATGGGCGAGGATATCGGCGACGGGCGTTGCCGACGCCTTGCGCCCGTCAGGCCGCAGGAAGCTCGTCGCCAGGTTGATCCCCACCATGCCACCGCTGTCGCGGATGGCCGCGAGCTGGTCGTCGGTGAGGTTGCGCGAGGTCGGGCACACGGCGTGGGCATTGGAATGGGTCGCCACGAGCGGCGCGTCGGTGATCGCGGCCACGTCCCAGAAGCCCTTGGCGTTGAGGTGCGACAGGTCGATCATGACCTTCATCCGGTTGCAGCGGCGCACCAGTTCCTTGCCGAGATCGGTGAGGCCGGGGCCGGTATCGGGGCCGGACGGGTAGCGGAACGGAACGCCGTGACCGAACAGGTTGGGCCGGCTCCAGACCGGACCGATCGATTTCAGCCCCGCCTCCACGAGCACGTCGAGCGCAGCGAAATCGGCGTCGATCGCCTCCGCGCCCTCAATATGGAGGATGGCCGCCAGGGACCCCGCCTCCATCGCCGCGCGGATCGCGGCCGTGCTGCGGCAGATGCGCAGTCCGTCGTCGGACAGGCGGGCGATGCGGGCCAGCAGCGCCGCCATCGCGAGGGTGAAGTCGAGCGCCGGCGGGCGCGGCAGCGCCGCGGGCAAAGGCACGTCATAGGACGGCCGGTCCATCTGGTCGTCGGGCGCGGCGAGATGCGGCGAGGGCACGAAGATCGCGAAGAACCCGCCGGCGAAGCCGCCGCTCCGGGCGCGCGGCAGGTCGATATGCCCTTCGCCGTCGCCGTCGAGGAACGCGCCGGTGCGCACGTCCTGCGGCTTGCGGATCAGGCGCAGCAGCGTGTCGTTATGGCCATCGAGAACGGGGACGATGTCGGTCAAGGGCGGGTCTGTCCGATCCGGGGCTTCGATTAGGGCGCCTCGCGATGCGATTCGCAAAGGGCAACTTCGCCCGGCTTGCTGGGGCGCGCCGTCACGGCCGGCTCAGCCGGTCCGCCGGCGCCTTTCGCCGGCGGCCAGGGCCAGCGCGACGCCGCCCAGGATCAGGATGGAGGCGGTCACGAGGCGTATCGTGAGCGGCTCGCCGATCAGCAGCACCCCGCCCGCCGCGGCGATGGCCGGCACGGTGAGCTGGACGAAAGCGGCGCGGGCGCGAGTCAAGGCAGGCAGCGCGCTGTACCAGATGGCATAACCGATGCCCGATGCGACGATGCCGGACAGGACGGCATAGACCATGCCCGCCGATGTCGGCGCCCGGCTCGCGAGGCCGAATGCCGTCAGCACAAGCGCGACCGGCAGGCAGCGCAGGAAATTGCCCGCCGTATCGGCGAGCGGCTGGCGCGAGCCCCGGCCAATCAGCGAATAGGCGGCCCAGCACAGACCCGCCGCGACCATCAGGGCTGCGCTCGCCGGATCGGGCGCGGCGAGGCCCGGCGCGACGAGATAGGCGAGGCCGCCGAGGGCGAGGGCGAGGCCCGCCCATTCCAGGAGGCCGGGTCGGTCGCCCTTGAGGATCGCCCAGCCGAGCATGCCCGCCTGGACCGCTCCGAAGAGGATGAGCGCACCGGTGCCGGCGCCCAGCGCCACATAGGCGATGGAGAAGGCGATCGCGTAGCCGAAAAGGCCCGCGGCGCCGGACCAAGACCCGGCGCGCAGCACGCGGCCCGCGCCGCTGCTTCCCGGATCGCGCCAGACGACGAAGGCCGCCAGCGTGAGCGCGCCTGAGGCGAGCCTCACCCCCGTATAGGCCATGGGTTCGGCGGCGCCAGCCTCGAGCGCCAGCCGAGCGAGGACCGAATTGGCGGCGAAGGCGATCATCGCGAGCGCGGTGGCGAGGGTGACGGGCATCTTTGTCCGGGCAGCGCTGGCGGGCGCGCCATCATGGAGCGGACGGAGCCGCAAATCGCCCGCGATTTTACGCATGCCGCGGGCTGGCTCCGACACGGACGGAGCGAAAAGGGCGGCGCCTTGCGGCACCGCCCTTCCCCCGAACCGGACCGACGATTGCGGGAGCGTCGGTCAGCCGGAAGCGTCGAACCCGAATCGGTCGAGCTCGGAGAAGAAGCCGGGAAGCGGGCTTTCGTGGTCCTTTGCCATCGGAGCGCCAGGCGGCCGGAAAACGAGCGTCAGGGAGCCTTCGCGCCGGGCCTGGCCGACGGAGAGGGGATGTTCGGGCACGGCGGCGAGCGTGCCGGTCACAACGACCGCACCGGGCGCAAGGCCGGACGGCGCATGGGTGTGCGCCGTCATGGCGAAGCCACGCGGCACGGCCGGCAGGGCCCTGACCTCGGCCACGAGCCGGACCGGGCGGCGGAAGGCCGGGCGCATGGCCAAGGTCACTTCGTCAGGCTCGTCCACGAGGCCGCGATAGGCGGCGCTCGCCAGCACCGCCGCGTTCGCGAGCCGATAGAAAGTCAGGTATTCGGGCGCGCCGTCGCCTTCGCCGCGATAGCGGATCGCACCGAGAATGCCCGGCACGGTGAGGCGCTGGGGCACATGGTGGCCGGCATGCCAGGCCTCGTACGCGGCGCGCCGGTCCGGATCGACATCGTTGCCGAACAGCAGGAAAGCGTGGCTCGCTCCGATCTCACCCATCGGGCGTCACCATGACCTTGACGGCCTGCCGGGATGCCATCGCCATGAAGCCCTCCCCGATGCGTGACAGGGGCAGGCGGTGGGATACGAGCCGACGCAGGACCTCGCCATCGTCTGCGAGCGCGGCGAGCACCTCCGGCCAGGCCGAAAGCGGCGCGCGGTAGGAGCCGACGATGCGCTGGTGGCGGCGCACCAGCGCGGTCAGGTCCACCTGCGCAGGGGCGGCATGGATGCCGGCGATGACGAGCCGCCCGAAGGGCGCGAGCAGGGAGATCAGCTCGGGCACGAGCGCTGCGACGCCTGTCGCTTCGATGACGGCGTCGTGTTCGGCGGGCAGGCCGGCATCGGCCAGCGACCGGGTCAGCCCCGCATCCGCAGTGTCCAGGCAGTCGGCGAACCCCATGGCGCGGGCGCAGGCGAGGCGCGGCTCGTCCCGCCGCCCCGCAACGACCACGCGCCGCGCGCCGGCCTTCCGCGCGAAATGGGCGGCGGCGAGGCCGATGGGGCCGGGGCCGACGACGAGGACGCGGTCGCCCGGCTCGATCGCCGCGTTGCGGGCGGCCTCGTGAGACACGGTCAGCGGCTCGGTCAGGGCGGCGAGTTCCGCATCGATATCCTCTGGGACGGCGACCAGATTGGCCTCCGGCACCACGATTTCGGAGGCGAAGGCGCCCGAGCGGTGGATGCCGATGCCGCGGCGGGCCCGGCAGGATCCCGACCGGCCGCTCAGGCAGGCCTCGCAGCGGCCGCAAAGGACGGAGGGTCGCAGTACCGCCCGGCGTCCCAGCCAGGCGTCCGGGCCTTCGATCACGATACCGGCCGCCTCGTGCCCGAGCGTGACCGGCAGGCACGACGCCATGGACTCGTAGCCCGGCGTCCATTCCGCGATGTGGATGTCGGTGCCGCAGATGCCCGCCGCCTCCATCCGCAGCAGGACCTCCCCGGCAGCAGGCCGCGGGCGGGCTGTGCCGACAAGCGCGATGCCGGGCGCTGCCGCGACCTTGCGCAGCGCCAGCATGGACTGCTCGCCGGCGGCGCCGGACGACGGAGCGATCACGAACGGAAAGGCACTCATGGTTCTCGAGGAAACGCGAGCCGTCCTATCGTCACAAGGCAATTTTACTAGGGCAGTCGATGCCCTGGAGGCATGGATAAAGCAGCGACTTCGTCGCGCAGGATCCCCTCGAAGGCGTCCGCCACGGCACCGACGCCGCCATCCAGGGCGCGGTGGAGGTAGACGGAAAAATGTGTCCGGCTCGCCAGCGGCAGCAGGCGCACGCGATCCGCGATGGCACCGCGGGCGGAGAATGCGTCCACGACCGTGACGCCGAGCCCGGCCTCGGCCAGCGCGACGGCCGATTCGGCGAAGCGGACCGTGTGCGTCCGCGACGGACGGATCGCCGCCTCTTCGAAGATCGCCGCCAGCGCTTCGCCGTGAACGGAAAAGGCTTGAAAGACGAGCCAGGTGCAATCCGGCGGAAGGTCGCGAAGGCCGGTCACGGCGGCGAAGGCCGGCAGACGCGGCAGAACGAGGACGGGTTCCGCCTCGCCGATGCGGGTGCTGACGACGTCGTGGTGAATGACCGGGTGCAGGGTGAGGGCGACATCGCCCACCTTCTCGACCAGGAAGGGCATGACCTGCGCCACCGAGACGACGTCCAATTGCAAGGCAAGGTCCGGGAAGGCTTGCGCAAGCCGCGCCAGGGCACCGGGCGCCAGCCCGCGGCCAAGGCTCGGCGAGGCACCGACCCGCAGCGGCGTGCGCCCGGGGCGGGAGCTGTCAGCGGCTCTGTCGATCGCGATCCGCATCTGCGCGAAGGCGCGCTCGATCTCGGCGAGGAAACGGCGTGCCTCCGGCGTCGGCACGAGCCGGCCGCGCACGCGGTCGAAGAGCCTGAGGCCGAGCTGGTCCTGAATGCGCAGGATGATGCGGCTGACCGTGGGCTGGGCGATGCGCAGTTCCCGCGCCGCGCCGATCACGCTGCCGCTCCGCATGACGGCGGCGAAGACCTCGATCTGGCGGAGGGTCAGCATGGCGGCGGTCCGGGGAAAGCCCGGCGGAGAGGCGGGTGGTCACGATGCCACGGCGCAGGCTCGTCCGCCACAGGAAGCCCGTCAAAGAAGAAGCCGCCGGCGCTGACACCGGCGGCCCAAGTCGACGGAAGGATGGCTTACGTCCCCTTGTTGATGCCGAATTCAGGCGCGGCGTAGGGCTCAAGACCGTATTTGCGGACGATCTGCTGATAGATGCCCTTCTTGCGCAGGCTCTCCAGCGCCGCCTGGACGGCATCGCGGAGCTGCGTGTCCTTCTTGCCGATGCCGACGCCGGCGGTGACGAGCGTGAAGGGCTCGCCGACAAGGACGTAGAGGCCGGGATCCAGGCTCTGCTCGTAGACGATGGCTTCGACGCCCTGAACGGCGGCGTCGAGGCGCAGCGTGCGCAGCTGCGTGCGAGCATCCACGGAGCCTTCGGTGCCGACGACCTCGATGGCCGGCTTGCCCTTGGCGACGCAGTTCTCCTGGCTCCAGTCGGCGATCTGCTTCGGCCAGGCAGTGGAGCGGGAGGTGCCCACCTTCTTGCCGCACAGGTCGTCCGGCTTCTTGATCTTATCGGCGAGCTGCTTGACCGTGTAGAACTGCGCACCCGAGCGCATGTAGCCGACGAAATCCGCGACTTCGCGGCGGTCGGCCCGATCGGCCATGAACGCCATGATCGCGTCCACGCGGCCGGTCTGGAGCGAGGGCAGCATCTGGGCGAAGGCGGTCTCCGACCATTCGGCCTTGACGCCGAGCTCCTTGGCGATGGCTTCGCCCAGATCGTAGTCCAGGCCCGTCAGCTGGTTCGATTTCGGGTCCTTGTAGATGATCGGGGCGTAGTTCGGGTTCGTGGCGAACACGATCTTGCCCGCCTGCTTGATGCGGTCCGGCAGGGTCTGGGCCTGTGCTGCCCCGGTCCCGAGGACAAATGCCGCCGCGACGGCCAATCTGATCAGCTTCATCGGTCTTCTTCCCCTCATTGCTGTCGTTCAGCTCAAGACCGCGGCGATGAAATCCCGCGTGCGCGGGTGCTGCGGCTTGCTCAGGATCTCCTTGGGTGGTCCCACTTCCACGACGCCGCCGTGATCCATGAAGACGACGCGGTTTGCGACTTCGCGGGCGAAGCCGAGCTCGTGCGTGACGACGATCATGGTCATGCCGCTGGCGGCCAGATCGCGCATCACCGACAGAACCTCGCCCACCAGCTCGGGATCGAGCGCGGAGGTCGGTTCGTCGAACAGCATCAGGCGCGGCTTCATGGCCAGCGCTCGGGCGATCGCCACGCGCTGCTGCTGCCCGCCCGACATTTCCAGCGGATAGGCGCCGCGCTTGTCGGCGAGGCCCACGCGCTCCAGCAGGGCCATGGCCTCCTCGCGCACCTCGGCCTTCGGCCGCCGCTGCACCGTCACCGGTCCTTCCATGATGTTCTGGAGGGCGGTCATGTGGGTGAAGAGGTTGAAGCGCTGGAAGACCATGCCGCTCGCGAGACGCTGGCGGGCGATTTCCGCGTCGGACAATTCGTGGAGCGCATCACCGACACGGCGGTAGCCGACGAGCTCGCCCGCCACGTGGATGGCGCCGGCGTCGAGGACCTCGAGCTGGTTGATGCAGCGCAGGAAGGTCGACTTGCCCGAGCCGGACGGCCCGATGATGCAGACGACTTCGCCGGCGGCGACGTCGAGGCTCACCCGATCGAGAGCCTTGAGCGAGCCGAAATACTTGTCGACGCTGCGCGCGATGACCATGGGTTCGATGGCGGCGAGCATGTCAGGCCTCCTTCGCGGCCGGGACGGCGGCAGAGGAACCGGCGGCGGCCTTGGCGGCGCGCTTCTGGCTGCGTTCGCCGCGGCCCTTGGAGAAGTGCTTCTCCAGGAAGTACTGGCCAATCTGGAGCAGCGTCACGACGGCCAGGTACCAGGCGGCGGCGACGATCAGCAGCTCGATGACGCGGGCATTGGCGTAGTAGATCGTCTGCGCGTTGCGCAGGATCTCCGAGTACTGGATGACGGAAGCGATCGAGGTCAGCTTGACCATGCTGATGAATTCGTTCCCGACCGGCGGGATGATGACCCGCATCGCCTGGGGCAGGACGATGCGGCGCAAGGTGGTCAGTCGCGTCATGCCGATGGACTTGGCCGCCTCCGTCTGTCCCACATCCACCGACAGGATGCCGGAACGCACCACCTCGGCGGTGTAGGCGCCCTGGTTCATGCCCAGGCCGAGCAGCGTGGCCACGAACGGCGTGATGAGGTCCACCGTGCGGAACTCGAACAGGCCGGGTATGCCCATGGTCGGGAAGACGAGGGCGAGATTGAACCAGATGAGGAGCTGAAGGATCAGCGGCGTGCCGCGGAAGAACCAGATGTAGAAGAGCGCCGTGGTCCGCAGGACGGGGTTCGGCGACATGTACATGATGGCGAAGACCACGCCGAGCGTGATGCCGAGCGCCATGGCGCAGGCCGTCATGATGATCGTGTTCACAAGCCCGGTCATGATGGCCCGGGCGGTGAAGAACTCGCCGACCACGCGCCATTCGATGTCGCCGTCGGCAAAGGCCTTGATGAGCCAGCCCAGGAACAGCAGCAGCAGTCCGGCCGCGATCCAGCGTCCGATATTGCGACGGCGGACGATGCGCAGGCCGCTCTCGCCGACGGCCTCGCGCACGCCGGGCGCGAGCGTGGGATCCAGGATCGCGCTCATGCTCGCGGCCCTTCATAGGTCATAGCCCAGGATTCCTGTGTTCGGATCGTTTCCTTGAGCCGCGCCAGCTGCTCGGCGACGCGCTCGGGCGCGGTACCGCCGTGGCCGGTGCGCGCGGCAATGGCTGCGTCGGGCGTGATGTGACGGCGGATGTCGCCGGTGAGCCGGGGATCGACCCCGGCGAGCTGGGCATCCGACAGGTCCGGCAGGCCGAGGCCGAGGTCCTCGCACAGCTTGATGACGGCGCCGGTAATCTCGTGGGCCTCGCTGAAGGGAACCCCGCGGCGGGCCAGCCAGTCGGCGATCTCGGTGGCGAGCGTGAAGCCGTCGACCGCCTGGCGGTTGAGGAGCTCGCTGCGCACGTCCATCGTGCGGATCAGGCCCGCCATGGCCGGAAGGACGAGGTGGAGCGTGTCCACCGCGTCGAAGGCGGCCTTCTTGTCCTCGGCGAGGTCCCGGTTATAGGCCAGCGGCAGGCCCTTGAGGGCGCCCAGCATGGTCACGAGCCCGCCGATGATGCGGTTGGAACGACCCCGGGTGAGCTCCGCCACGTCCGGATTCTTCTTCTGCGGCATGATCGAGGAGCCGGTGGCGAAGCTGTCATGCAGCTCGATCCAGCCGAACTGGCGCGACGCCCAGAGCGTGATCTCCTCGGCCAGCCGCGAGAGGTGCACCGCGAGCATGGCGGCCGCGAAGAGGAATTCCGCCACGTGGTCGCGGGCGCCGACCGCGTCCACCGAATTCTCGCAGGGTCCGGCATAGCCGAGCTCCCGCGCGGAGAGATCGGGGCGACGGGCGATGCCGGACCCCGCGAGGGCCGCCGCGCCCAAGGGAGACAGGGCGCTGCGGCGATCCCAGTCCTGGAAGCGGCCGATATCGCGGGAGAAGGCCTGGGCATGGGCCAGGAGGTGATGGGCGAACAGGATCGGCTGGGCCGGCTGCAGGTGCGAGAAGCCGGGCGCCATCGTGGCCCGGTTGGCCTCGGCCTGGGCGACGAGCGCGTCCTGCAGCGAAAGGAGCGCGAGGATCAGGCGGCGCGCCTCGTCCCGCAGGTAGAGCTTGAGATCGTTGGCGGCCTGGTCGTTGCGGGACCGGCCCGCACGAAGCTTGCCGCCCAGCGGCCCCAGGCGCTCGATCAGCAGGCGTTCCAGGAAGGAATGGACATCCTCGTCGAGGCCGGTCGCGACGATCGTGCCGTCTGCCACCCCGGCCGCGATGGCATCCAAGGCCGCGATCGTGGCGGACGTCTCGCCCGCGTCCAGGAGGCCGGCGCGCTCCAGCTCGCGGGCATGGGCGCGGGAGGCGGCGACGTCGTAGGGCACGAGGCGGAGATGCGAGGCGTCCCCCCGAGACAGCCTCATCAACGCCGGATCCGGCGCCGCGCGGAAGCGCGCTCCCCACAGACCTGCTTTTGCCGTCGCCGCCTGACTCATGGCCCCACCAGCTTTTGCAACCGATGCGATTACGCTCCCGCTTCCACGAAGGCACAATCGAGATTGCGTCAGGGAGGGTATTCCATGATGGAATGCAGCTTGACCGTTTCGATCGCAATTGGCGATAATTGCGCGATGCTGCCCACGATGACCGCTCTTCGCGTCTTCGACGCCGCCGCCCGCACCGGGTCATGTTCCGCCGCTGCCGACGAGGTCTGCCTGACGCAGGGCGCGGTGTCCAAGCAGATCAAGACGCTGGAACAGACGGTCGGCGCAGCTCTCTTCGTCCGCACCAGCCGCGGCCTCGTCCTGACGCAGGCGGGCGCGCTCTACCACGAGGAGATCCGCCCGGCGCTGGAAGGCCTGCGCGCGGCCCAGGCGCGGATCGACGCGCTGCGCGCGCCGGGCACGCCGCTCCGGCTCCATATCCTGCCGATCCTCGGCGACCGCTGGCTGATGCCGCGCTTCCCCGATTTCGCCCGGCGCCACCCGGCGCTGGACGTGCAGTTCACCACCTTCGTCTCCGCCGAGGATGCGGAGGAACCGGACGCCATGCTGCGCTTCGGAGACGGCGACTGGCCGGGCTCGCTGGTGGACTACCTGTTCGGCCGAGAGGTCGTGCTGGTCGCGTCACCGGACCTGGTCGCCAGGCATGGCGGCATCGGCACCGTCGCGGATCTCGGGCGGATGACGCTGCTCCAGCATTTCCAGACGCCGGACCTCTGGACGGAATTCGCCGAGGCGGCCGGTGCGCGGGGCGTCGCGCCCGCCCATGTCGTGCGCTACGGCTTCTTCGGCGTGATGATCCAGGCGGCGATCGCGGGCCTCGGCATCGCGTTGGTGCCGGAGGTCTTCGTGGCGGGCGACCTGGCGGCGGGCCGCCTCGTCAACCCGCTTCAGCTGCGCTGCCGCAGCCGCAACGGCTACTACCTCACCGTGCCGCTGAACCGGCCGGCAAGCCCCGCCCTCCTCGCGTTCCGGGAATGGCTGCTGGCCGAGGCGGCGCAGAGCGGCGACAGTCCCGCCGGCTCGCCTCGGGGCGAGGGCGCCGGACCCCGCCTAGTCGCGGGGGGTTTGATTCGCCGTTGCGATCCGGACACCTTGATTTTCCATTTGCATAGCAAGCGCTGACGCTGTGTGTGGGGGGCACCTGCGGCTGCCTTAGGCAGAAATGCAAGGCGCGGACGGAACTGGTCAGGCCGCAATCGACTTTATCGGTACTGGAGAGATTGACAAAATAGGATTTATATCCTATCACAATCCCGCCTTTGCAACTCTTTCTTAGCGATTCTGCCGTGCTATCTGAGTTGTCAAGAGGCTTGTAGTATGGTTGAAGTGCTCGGGGAGAGCGATGATGTTTACGGGCGACGCCAATAGAGCCGTGTACGCTCCGGCTAGCAAGCCGGTTCGCGCTCGCATACACACGTTGGTCCCCATCGCCTCGCTCCCGCATATGGGCGGGCTTCGGTCCGTTCCGGCGGAGATGACCGGTACTGCTCGGCAGTATTGGATACGGCCTCATGGCGCGCGAGAACTACCGGTCGAGCAAACGCCCTTTGCTAAGCCGCTGGAGGCGGCTCGGGAGCCGTCGAATGACCCCACCCTTGTGCCAGCGTCTCGCTTCTGATTAGCGGTTCGCCCTGCTGGCCACTCCCAACGACGACAAGCCTGAGTGTGCGCTCGAAAACGCTGGTGAGTCTGGCGCTTTCAACGATCGCGAGCTTGTCGTTGAGACGGGTGAACGACGCGATCGGAACGATGGGTATCTGAGGATTGTTGGGATCTAGCGGCGCCGGGTCTGCGACCTGACGGTAGATTTCACCCATAGGATCGAACAGCTCCCGGTTTCGCAACTCTTCTTCGAAAGATTTATAAAGCTCCCACATTGCAACTTCTAGTGGCGGCGGAGCGTCGACCACCTTTAAACCGAGTTCCTCACGAGCTTCCTTACGATTTATTGGGTGACCATGAAAATAAAGCTTTGAGGCAAGCGTCTCAATGGTCTCGTCAATTTTGTGTCGATCGCTATCATTATTCATATGAGTTAGCAGAATCTTTTTTGCGATCATACGACTTTGGGAAATGAAACGTTCCACGTTGCCCAACGCTAGCGGGTGGACTTTCTGAGCAAGTATTTCAATTGCTCTAATCAATTCGTCTTCGTGACGGATGCCGACGGTATCCTTGATGAAGCTGACGTATGCTTTGACGTCTTCAACACTGATTCCAATGGGCCGTTGAGTGTGCGGGTCGACCGGGTTGTACTCGTTGGTCACAGTTGGGTCGATCGGTCCCATCTCAGCGAATGGGTGCATGACAATTTCGTCCGCTCCGAGAGCCAACATTGTGGCAGCGCTGTAGGCGCGATACGGGATCAGGACACCGACGGACTTAGCAAACTCACGAAGCAACGAAATAAGACGCCATGGGACGACACCGTTTCCGCCATTACTGCATATGAAGATATCAATCTTGTCGACTGGGCGCTCCGGAAGCAGCAAAAGGTGATCAAACATCGTGCGAACCGCATCATCACCCATGCTCGCACCCACTCCAGGGCGTACGCTCGTTAGGTAGCAGATGACATGCGACCCGCGCTGAGCCTCTATCTTTTTGATCAACTCGATGCGGTCCGCGTGAGCCATGTCCTGAACTCGCTCCTTTGTTTGTTTAGGAGATACCGCACATCCCGCGCCTCTGCGCAAGATGTTGCCAGTCTGTTCACAACCTCACTGCGCTCCGCGCGCTGTCATGCCCTCGTTCTTGTCCGTCCTTCGCAAGGACGCTGGCCGCGACGGGCCAGCCACATTTCTAGACAGCTGGGAAAAATGGCGCGCCCGAAAGGATTCGAACCTCTGACCCCCAGATTCGTAGAGCGAGAACATAACTAGAACGACGCGAGCTAAGTATCTGGTCTCGTTGAAGGTCCGCGCGTAAGCCGTTGCCTGTCTTCACGCGACCGCCGCGTCGCGCCGCGCTCGACCGCAATGGTGCGCACTGATCCGGCCTCGACCCGCGTCGACCGCGCGACATATACGCGACCGACCAGGTTCAAGGCGCGCGGCTTATCAGGCCGCCGCGGCGGTGTTTGCGACGCCTCGCTGCGCGTCCACCGCCTCCGACACAATTCGACGGACCTCCGCCATAAAGGCGGCCGACACATCGGTCATTGCCGCGCTGGGGACAGGAGCAGCATCTTCGTAGATGTCGCGGATCTCCTGCGCACGCTCGAACGTCGATCCTTTCCCTTTAAGCTCGAAGGCGTCACGCCAGCTGTCCAATTGCTCCTGCACAATTCGTCGTGTTGCGAGCGAATGGAACTCGGTGTGCACGACCTGTCGGATGAGATCCAGGGCCGCCTCGGCTTCAGCCTCTTCTGGCGTAACAGGCTCCCAGCCGGCCGGATTCGAGAGGAAACGGGATACTTCGTCGGTGAGGCGAGCAACCAAGTCAGCGACAGGCTGAAGCCCTCCGTACTCGTAATTGTCGAGCTCACCTGCAATTCGTCGATTGAGCGCCTTGATCCGTGTCCAGTGCTCTTTCGGAACCGAGTTATGCAGTGCGAGTCCGAGCCGGGCGAGCCAAGGACGCTGGAAGGATTGCGTCGCCGCCTGGACCGCCAGCGGGAGGCCGTCATAGTGGAAGATCGGGTAAGCGACAGGTGGCGCCGGCGGCACAACCGCTCGTTCGCAATGTGCTATCAATCGGCCTAGTTCGCCCTGAAAACCCTTCGGCAGCTCCTTGCTGCGACGGTCTAGCCCACCCAGCATAAAGCATCGTTCGGCGATCGTTTGCTCCATCGCGCGAACGATGGATGCGGCGCCCAGAGCGTCCCGGAGGTTGCTGAGCCCATTGGTGACTGAAGCCATCACGTGGGCACGCTTCGCCGCGTAGTCGGGCAGGTTAGCACCCTTCACGTTGTCGAAATGGGTGAAGGCGATTGCTAGCTTCTGCTGATGCCCGCTAGTCGCAAGAGAACGCACAACAGAGAGCGGCGCCGCCTGCATCGGCTGCTGCGCGCTATCGACGAGGAGAACCACGTCAACGTCGCTGAATCGCCGAGTGATGTGAGTGGTCACGCTAGCAGAGGATTCCGGCGTGTGCCCCAGTCCCTGCCCGTCGAGCAGCACGAGGTTCGGTTTGTTATTGCTGAAGGTCGGGAAGAGTGGTCCCCGAACTCGAATCCCGTCTACGAGGGGCGTCAGCAGGCGCCCAAACTGCGGGGCGTAGTTGCTAGCGAACCACCGAACGGCGCGAATGAACTCGTCCCGGTCGTCGCTCGCTATAGTCCAGAGTTCTGGCCATCCCGAGCGGTTACGCACCAACTCGCCCTCGGAGAGGAGCTCAAACCGCGCGCGAACGTCACCGAGCACGTCCTGAACGATGTTCCCGAACTCCTCAGCTTCCCAAAGCTCACCCTCAAAAAGCTCCTGCGCTGCGTCCCGATCAGCACCGGTGAGATGGGCGATGTTTTCGCCCAGGTCGGCCGAGACCTTCCGTTCTATGATCGCATGAAGCTGACGGAGGCGAGTGACGTAGTCACGTAGCCGCTGTGCGTTGCTTGCGCGCTCGTTCGTAGGGACGATCTCCTCGTCAGCGTCGTTCGGTACGGCGTTGTCCGGTTCGTCGAAGCTGAAATCATCGTCGGTCGCCGCCGACGGGACGTCGTCTGCGAAGCTGCCGAGGGTGTAGCCGAGGCGAAACCGCTGGTCCCGATGGTTGAGTAACCGATCCGCGATGTCGCCGTCCCGCTTACCCTCGAATACCGCAACGCAGGCATCGGCAACACACTCCTCGATGTAGGCGAGCACATGGTGTTCGGAAGAGAAGGTGACGACGGCCTCGAATGTACCTTCGGCGAGTACGATCTCGATGTCCGATACCGTCGTTTTTGCCGTAGACGTCGAGGGGAAGCGATCCTTCTCATGGTCTGACCCAATGAGGTGGCGAAGCAGCGTCGTCTTGCCGGCCCCTGTTGTGCCCACGAACAGCACTCGGGAATAACCATCGTCGCGGCCGGGCAGCGGAATCGCTGCTTCGCGGGTGGCCCAGGGATCGGCTTGACCGGCCTGAATTTCATCGAAGAAGGCAAGTACCACCGGAGCCGCGAACTTGCGTTCCGCCTCAGCCCTCCGCGTCGCGTTCCACCATGACGGGTCGCTCAGGATGACATTCATCTGCTCGATCAACTGGTCGGCTTCGCCGGGATCAGTGGTGCCGAGGCCTCGACGCATCTTCAGGCCGGGCTTACCGCGAGAATCTTTCCGAAGCGGATGCCGAAAGGTCACGACCCACCCAGGGCGGCCCTGCGTGCGGGTCTTGGAAGCTGTGTAAACCTTATTCATGATGTTGTTCCCCGTTGTTCCTAGAGCCCTTGTGTCAGGCTGTCACTCGCCTGTCAAGCGGCATCGGAACAACGTGGAACAACGTTTGTCTGCGGGAAGTGGGAACCCGTTTCGCCCGGTTCTGCCTGCCTGCCCAACTCCCCAAAGAGCATCTTGCTGTCGTGGCTGGCTGACGCCTCAGTCTGGCCGGCAACGAGTAAGGTGGTGCGGTGGGTGGAAGAGTGAATTTGACAGAGCGGTTCGCGAAGGCCGCGCGGGCGGATGGGCGCAAGTCGCCGATCTTCTACGACGACGAGGTAATCGGCTTCGGACTTCAGGTCCGAGACAACGGGCGAAAGACCTTCACACTCGATTACACCTTCGAAGGTCGGCGCCGGCGCTACTTCATCGGCGATCATCCGGCCTGGACGGTCGCGGCCGCACGGGACGAGGCGCGCCGGCTCAAGCGCGAGATCGACGCCGGCACCGATCCGCTTGACCGACGCGACGAGCGTTGGGCCGCCCCGACCGTCGCCGACCTCGTCGAGCGGTATCTTAAGGAGCACGTCACGAAGCAAGCGGCGGACGCCGGCAAGGATATCCGCTCCATGATGGAGAAGCTGGTCCTGCCGGCCTGGGGCAACCGCAAAGCGGTCGATATCCGCACGAGCGATGTCGACAAGCTGCTGGCCGAGGTCGCCAAAGGCCGGGCACGGCCAGCAAAGGCGGCGACTAAGCAGAAGCGGCTGAAGCCGCTCCAGGGCGCCCGGCCGACGCCCGGCCGCGCGAACCGGCTCGGCAGCGCTCTGCGCAAGATGTTCAATCTCGCGATCCGGTGGGAGATCCGGACCGACAACCCGGCCGCCTGCTTCATCCGCAATCCTGAGAACCCGCGCGAGCGCTTCCTCGACCTGAAGGAGATCGGACGGCTCTCGGAGGTGCTCGCCGCGCACAAGAACAAGCCCTTTGCCGACATCATCCGCATGCTGATGCTAACCGGCGCGCGCCGCGGCGAGGTGCTGAACGCTCGGTGGGAGCAATTCGACCTCGACGCGGCGGTCTGGACGAAGCCAGCCGCGACCACGAAGCAGCGTCGTCTCCATCGCACGCCCATCTCGGGCGCGCTGGTTCAACTCCTCCGCACTATCCGGCAGCGAGTTCCCGAGGACTGCCCCTGGGTGTTCCCGGGCCAAGACCCCGAGAAGCCGGTGCACGAGATCAAGCGGTTCTGGGACGACGTGCGGGGCAAGGCGAAGCTCGAAGGCGTGCGGGTCCTGAACCGTGCCGAGGCCCGCGCCTACGAGGCCGGGCGCGGGTCGGCCGGTCCGCCGATGGCGCTCACCTTCAACGTAACCACGCCCGATGCGAGCAGCTTCCGCCGGGCACAGTCGCAGATCACGGCCGAAATGGCGGCGGCCCTGGAGCGCGCGAGGCGAAACCTGTGAGCACCGGCTTCCACGACGTGCGCTTCCCCGACGCGATCGCCCGGGGTGCGACGGGCGGGCCGGAATACTCGACCGACATCGTCTCAGTGGCCTCCGGCTTCGAGCAGCGCAACGTGAACTGGTCCGCGGCCCGCGCCCGCTACGACGTTGGCACCGGCATCCGCACGCGCGAGCAGATGGCGGAGGTGATCGCGTTCTTCCGCGCCCGCAAGGGCCGCGCCTACGGCTTCCGCTTCCGCGACTGGACCGACTTCGAGGCGACGGGCCAGGCGATGCTGGCGACCGCGAGCCCGACGGTCTGGCAGCTCGTCCGGCGATACCCGAGCGGCCCTGTCGAGGACGTTCGCCTGATCACGAAGCCGGAGGCGGGCAGCGTCGTGGTTCGCGTGAACGGCGCCGTCGTGCCGGGCCTCGCCGTCGATCACCTCACCGGCTGGGTGACCTTCCCATCCGCGCCGGCAGCCCAGCCCTTCGCCGACTTCCGCTTCGACGTGCCGGTCCGGTTTGACACCGACCACCTGCCCGTCGTCGCCACCGCCTTCCACCTTCAGCAGGTGTCTTCCATTGCCATCGTCGAGATCCGGGCCTGACCGATGCGGACGCTCTCTCCTGCACTCGCCGCGCATCTCGCCGGCGAGGTGACGACGCTTGCCACCTGCTGGCGCCTGGAGCGTACGGACGGCTGGGTTCGCGGCTTCACCGATCACGACCGCGATCTCACCATCGAGGGGCTGACCTACACCGCCTCGACCGGATTCCTGCCCTCCGCGATCAAGTCGGGCGCGGACCTCTCCGTCGACAACCTCGACGTGGACGGTTTCCTCGACGACGACGCGCTGAGAGCGTCTGACCTCTCGGCCGGCCTCTACGACGGCGCCCGCATCGACATCTTCGTCGTGAATTGGGCCGACCTCTCGCAGGGCCGGATCATGCTGCGCCGGGGCTGGCTCGGCGAGGTGAAGCGCGCCGACCAGCGCTTCTCGGCAGAGGTGCGCGGGATCTCGAACCGCCTCCAGCAGACGCAGGGCAAGCTCTACTCGCGCTTGTGCCGGACCGACCTCGGCTCGGCTGAGTGCAAGGTGGACCTCGCACCGCTCACAGACACGCTCGCCATCGCCGCAGTGACGGCCGCCGACGCCTTCGTCGTGCCGACCGCGCGGCCGTCCGGCTTCTACACCTTCGGCGTTTGCACGTTTCTCACCGGCGCGAACGCCGGCGCCGCGACGGAGGTGCTGGGGCATGTTGGGCAGGCGGTCACCCTATTCACGCCCATGCCGCGGCCGGTCGAGGCGGGTGACCAGGTCCGCCTCGTGGCCGGCTGCGACAAGACCATCGAGACCTGCCACGCCCGCTTCGGCAACGTCCTGAACTTCCGGGGCGAGCCGCACATCCCGGGCAACGATAAGGTCTTCTCCTACCCGGTGAAGGACTGAGCATGCCGTTCACGCGAGAGGACGTGATCGCGGAGGCGCGCACCTGGCTCGGCACGCCCTGGCACCATCAGGCGGCCGTGAAGGGCGCCGGTTGCGACTGCATCGGGTTCGTGCGCGGCGTGGCCGAAGCCTTCGTCGGGCCTGTTCCGATCGCGCTCGACTACACGCCGACCTGGCACCTCTATCGTGCCGAGCCTCGCATGTATCTCGGCTTCAAGGAGCGGTGCGAGGAGATCGATCCTGACGATGCGCTGCCGGGCGACATCCTGCTGTTCGGGGCCGGCAAGGGGCCGGCGCACCACTGCGCTTTCCTAGCGCCCGGCGACGGACTGATCCACTGCTATCAGGAGGCAGGCCGGGTGGTTGAGCACGGCTTCTCACCGACATGGCGGCCGAGGGTGCGTCATGCATTTCGGTTCCCAGCCTAGGCGAGCGCCCTTTCAAGGCGCATCTTCCGTTTTGCCCAATCCGGCATCTTTCGATCAAGCAGTTCGAAGAACGATCGACCATGGTTAGGGTGTAAGATGTGGCAGAGTTCGTGAGTGATGACGTAGTCGATTTCAGGCCGACCAGCCTCTACCAAACGTACGTTTAGAACCAGATGGCTTCCATCTCGGGACATGCTTCCCCAGCGATGGGTAAGGCGGCGGACGGTTAGCTTAGGGCTGCTGATACCTTCAGGCGCGAAGTCTGCGAGGCAGGCCTGAAGCCTCTCAGCAAAGATCTGACGAGCTTGCGAGCTGTACCATGCGGAGACGCGCTTGCGGATGGTGCTGTGGTCGGTCAGTTCTGCGCCGCCGACTACGAGAAGCATTCCCTCTACGTGCACGCGACTTGCCTCATCCGAGCGCAGGGACAAACGAAGTTGGCGCCCGAGAAAGCGGTGTGTCTCTCCGTTCACGTATCTGCGTTCAGGAGTTCGAGGCCTGAACGCTTCAAAGTAGCGACGAGTGCGAAGAATCCAGGCGCCACGTCGCCGGAGTCGTGCGCTGATTGCGTCGAGCTCGGCACCCTGCGGCGCCGAAACAAGCACGGCCCCATCCGGGAACACTGTGATCCCGAGCGTACCGCGTTGCTTCAGTTGCAGCGTGAAGGGTACAGCGACGCTTCCGATCTGCAGGATGTGTTCTTCCGCGCTCACGAAGCCGCCTGCCGCCGGGCGATAGCGAGCGCATTATCGATCACGCGGTCCATGGTGGCGGCATCGAGAGCGTAGATGCCGTGCTTCCCCTTCACCTCGTCATAGAGAAAGTCGTCCATTGCGTTCCTGATCTCATTTTGGACATCAATATCGGCTTGCCAGCCAATCTTTCGATGTCGGCGAACGATCGCTGCGAACGCGGCTGCGGTCTGCGCCGAGATCGAAGAAACGTCGTTGCCGATCACGTCTTTCAGGAGAGGCTCCGTGTTGCGGTAGAGCGCACTTGCGAGGTCATCGTTGCGCACCTCGGTCGGGATAGCCTCATCCGCGCTTGAGCGGTTCACGACCTGATTGCGTAGTGCGATGATCTTGTCGAGATAGTCTTTCTCGGAAAGGCGCCCGGCACGAAACTCCTCGATTGTCTGGCGAACCAGATCTGAGAAGCGCTTGTAGAAGACCGGGTCTTCATCCATGCGTTCGGTGACGGTGCGAGCCGTTGCGCTCGCGATCGCATCGGCCTTTGATGCCGTGCTGCCGGTCTCCTCCGCGACCGTCCGCCGGAAGGCCGCCTCGTCGAAGATGTTCACCGGCGCGACGATCGGGACCACATCGGTTGCTGAGATATGTCGGTCGAGCAACTTGCGAATACGCGCTTCGTGCTCGGCGAAGTCGATGACGTCGGCGTAGCGACGGGCTGCCGATCGGCGAAGGTTCTCGAACCGCTTCAGGTCCGCCTTGTACCCGGCCAGCGTTCGCGCATCCGTGCCTTGGAGGAAGTCCTCCGACGAAAAGGCGAGCGCAAGCGCCTTCGCGTATGCGCGCAGGCGAGCGTAGAAGTCATCTCGGAGGAGCTCGTCAGCGAGGAGGCGCTCATATTCCTCCTGGTCGCCGGCGTTCCGAATGCCTTTGAAGAGATCGAGAAGAGAGGCGTGAAGGTCGGGCAAGCTCTCCGTCTTCTCACGGATGCTGACGAGCGCCTCGGCTACATCCGCCTCAGCATAGCCTTCTAACGCGCTGTAGGCGGTCAACGCCCGGTCGAGTTCCCCGAGCACGCCCGCATAATCGATGACATGCCCGAAGTCCTTTTCGACGCCCGTCTCGTCGTCCTCATAAAGCCGATTGACGCGAGCTATCGCTTGAAGGAGGCCGTGGTCGCGCAGCGGCTTGGCCAGATAGAGCACCCGATTGCGCGGGGCGTCGAAGCCGGTCAGCAGCTTGTCTACGACGATCACGATCTCGGGCGCGTCTGGGCCTTTGAACCGCTCGATGACGGCTTCCTCGTAACGCTCGGGCGTGCCGTACTGCGTCTTCACGCGCTTCCAGAAGCGGGCGACCTCCTCGCTCGGCTCCTCGTCGACCTCCTCGTGACCTTCGCGGTCGTCAGAGGGCGCGATGACCACCTCGCTCGTCACCTCGCCAAATTCGTCCAGCAACTCCTTCAGGATCACGGCCGCTCGTTGGCTCGGAGCCACGAGCTGCGCCTTGAACGGCGTCCCCTTCCAGTTGCGGGCGAAATCCTCCGACACGTCGAACGCGATGACGCGGAGGCGAGGCTCGGCCGCGTGCACCTCGCGGCCTCGGCTCATCTTGCGTTTCAGGTCGGCGATCTGGGCGTCGCTCAGGCCTTTGACCGTCCGCTCAAACCACCTGTCGATGGCGCCTTGGTCGAGTTCCGTCTCGACATGACGCCCCTCGTACAGAAGCGGCACGACCGCCTTGTCCCGCACCGCCTCGTCGATCGCGTAGCGGTCGATAAGACCGCCAAACCGATCGAAGGTGCTCCGTTCCTTCTTGAGGAGCGGCGTTCCCGTAAAGCCAATGTAGCAGGCATTCGGGAACACGCGACGCATCTGCCGGTGCAGGCTCTCGTCGTCCTTGATCGCCTGACTGCGGTGGCTCTCGTCCACCAGCAAGAAAACATCGCGGCTCTCGTCGACGAGATCGCGGGAGCGCAGGGCTGCCTTGAACTTGTGAATGAGCGTGGTGACGATCTCGGCCTTGTTCTCCACGAGGCGCGCGAGGTCGCGACCGGATTCGGCCTGATGCACGACCAAGCCCGTCGCCCGGAAGTTATCGCGGATCTGTCGGTCCAGGTCGCGCCGGTCGGTCACCAGGATGATCCGGCGGTTCGGCACCCGATCGGCGATGGCGCGGGCCAGCATCGCCATCGTGAGCGACTTGCCGGAGCCTTGCGTATGCCAGATCACGCCGCCGCGGCGCCGCTCGCGTTCGTCAAACTGCGACAGGCGCTCCAATGCTTTGCGCACCCCGAAGAACTGCTGATAGCGGGCGACCTTCTTTGCGCCGGCGTCGAAGAGGGTGAAGCCGCGCACAAGGGTGAGCAGGCGCTCGGGGGAGAGCAGGCCAACGAGCGTTTCGTCGAGCGCGGTCGGCAAGCGTCCGCCTGCCTCCATCAACCCTTCGTGCCGGCGCCGATGCGGAGCGAAATCGGCGAAGATGGCCGCGGCTTCGGCCGGCGGTAGGCGACGGTTGATGACGGCCGCGATCTCGGTTTCAGCAATCTCCTTCTCGCGCCACAGAGCCCAGAATTTTGCCGGCGTCCCTACGGTTGCATAGAGCGGCTCGCTCGGGTTTGCCGCGACAAGGAGCTGCGTCGTCGCGAACAGGCGCGGGATCTCCTCCGAGCCCTGGTTCCGGATCTGCTGACTGACGCCCTGTTTCGCCTCGATCTGCGAGGCTTTCACTTCAATGATCGCGAGCGGAATGCCGTTGATGAAGAGCACGATGTCGGGCCGGCGTGTGTCGATCGAGCGCGCCCGCTCAACCGCGAACTCGGCGGTGACATGGAAAACGTTGTTATCCAGGCGCTCCCAATCGATGAAGCGCAATTGCCGCCCGCGCGTCTCGCCCTCGATCGTGATCGGGATAGAAGTGCCGAGCTGAATGATATCGGTCGCGGCAGCATTGGCGCCGAGAAGTCCGGCGCTCGTGTCGCCGGTAGCGGCCTTCAGCCGTCCGATCGCTTCTGCCACCGCGGCGTCGGTAACCGGATAAGCGCGGCCGCGCTGCTCGATCACGTTCAGGGCCCTCAGCCGTTCGGTCAGCACGTCTTCGAGAAGGGTCTCGCCGAGCCGTCCCCGGCGCTGAACCTCGCCCTCCGCTCGCGAGAGATAACGCCAACCAAGATTGGCGAGCGTGTGTATGGCCTGGAGCTGCGGCCCGCCGGCTTCCGAGGTGGGAAAGGCTGGGGAGGTCACTCGGCGGCCTCCCTGACAAGTCGCCCGCCCGGCATCAACGCATCCGCGCTCGCCGGAACGCGCAACTCACCGGTGAGCAGCTTTTGTATGAGGCCGCGCTTCTGAACGCGGAGGCAGTCCCCGCGTTGCCGCTCGCGCTTGATGTCGTCTTCGAACATGTCGAGCATTTCACCGATCTCCGCCGCCCGGTTCGCGCCCACGTTGGGAATAGGAAGGCTCCCGACCTCCGAAATGCGGATCGATGGAAATCCATCTCCTTGTAGAAGGCTTGAGGGTGGGTGTTCGGTAAGCCAGTGATACAGGAACGACTGGTGTGCGCTGTCCCGCGCATTCACCGCGCCCAGGTGACTCACAACGTGTGCGGGGACTGGAAGCCTTAAGACCCGGGCCAGCGTTGCGGACATCCCGCTCTTCGCAAAGAGGACCGTGCCCTCTGGAAATAGGCGGAGCCGAGCGGTCCTGGCGAACCCAGGATCGAGGTACTCCGGCTCGTCGGGTTGCTCTCCGGCGAAGGCGGCGAGGTCGCTCACCCGAACAAAGCGAGGACCGCTCTCGGCAAATGCTCCTCTGTCTTGTGGCGCCGGAATGCCGGTCGAGATCTCCGCCAAATCAGAGAGCGGCACCTCAGTATCGGTAAGGTCAAGGAGCACCGTTTTTCTCACGGCGAGTAGTCTGCGCCGCTTCGCTGCGATCAGCCGTTCAGTAGTAGCGATCGCCTCGTCCCATGCGTCCAGCACAGCTGCAATGCGCCGCTGCTCGGGGAGAGGAGGCGGTGTGACCGGAATGCTCGCAAAGTCGGCATAGTATAGCCTCAGCCGGTCGTCCGTGATGCCGTGCGAATAGGCCCACAGCAGATGCAGCATCCGAGGAGACTTGAACCAGTGAAAAGCGAATCGGGAGTCGATCTGCTCCGTCGGCTGCAACACGACATAGGCGGGGCTCACCATAGCGTCTCGATCGGCGACCCCGCAGGCGCCCTGCCACATGCGCATCATGTTGTAGGCGATGTCCCCAGGGCGCACGCGTAGGTGCTCGGCTGGGGACAACGTCGTGTCCATCTTCCGTTCCAGCTCTTCCCGTCGCATGAGCCCGTCACGCATCGTAACGCTCAGGGTCGGCAGACCCGGCTCTCCAGGCTCCTGCCGATTTCGGAAGTATGTGCCGAGACGGGGCTGGGAGTTTCCTTTAGACATCAACGCCGAGCTCCCGCAAAAAACCGTCCATGCGCTTGCGCGTTTCGGCGAGCTGCGCCTCCAGTGTCACGATTTCGCGCTGGATCGCGGCCGCGTCGATCCCATCCTCGGTCTCGAACGTGTCGACGTAGCGCGGAATGTTGAGGTTATAGCCGTTGCCGGCGATCTCGGCCCGGCTCGCGACGACCGCATAGCGTTCGACCGGAGCCCGCGCCTTTACCGTCTCGACGATCCGGTCCAGGTGCTCGGGTCCAAGGCTATTCATCCGCTTGCCCGGCACGAAGTCGCGGCTCGCGTCCACCAAGAGCACGCCGTCTTCGCCGGCGCGCGCACCTCCGGCCTCGCGCGACCGGTCGAACACCACGAGGCAGACCGGGATCCCGGTGGAGGGGAAAAGCTGAGCCGGCAGACCGACGACCGTGTCGATCAGGTTCTCTTCGACGAGCGCTTGCCGGATGCGTCCCTCCGCGCCGCCACGGAACAGCACTCCGTGCGGGGCGACGACAGCAACCCGGCCTGAGCGGGGCTTCGCAGCCTCGATCATGTGGAGGATGAAGGCGTAATCGCCGCGTCCTTTTGGGGGCACGCCGCGGTGGAAGCGACGGAAGCGATCACGCGCTGCGTTCTCGGCGCCCCACTTGTCGAGGGAGAAGGGCGGGTTCGCAACCACCACGTCGAAGCGCAGCAGCGCCTCGCCCTCGACGAGCTTCGGGTTGTTGAGCGTATCGCCCCATTCGATGCGCGCCCCGTCCTGCCCGTGCAGGAACATGTTCATGCGCGCGAGTGCTTGGGTGCCGCCGTTCGCCTCCTGGCCGAACAGGGCGTAGTTCCTGGCCTCGCTCTCGGGCAGCTTCTCGCGCGCCGCCGCCGCTTGAACCTCCTCAGCCGCGCGGATCAACAACGAGCCAGAGCCGCAGGTCGGATCGCAAATGCGATCCCCGGGCCGCGGCCGGGCGAGACGGACTAGGAGCTCGGAAATTCTCCGCGGCGTGAAGAACTCGCCCGCTTTCTTGCCGGCATCCGAAGCGAAGCGCGAGATCAGATAAATGTAGGTTTCGCCGATCACGTCCTCGCCAACCCGGCTCGGCCGCAGATCCAGCGCCGGCTTGGCGAAGTCCTCGAGTAGGTTCTTGAGCCGCCGGTTGCGGTCACGCGTCTCGCCGAGGGCGATCTCGGAGTTGAAGTCGATGTTGCGAAACACGCCTTCGAGCTTGGCCTTGTTCGCGTCTTCAATCGCGGTCAGCGCAATGTTGATGCGCTCGCCGATGTTGTCGGTATTGCGCTGGGCATGGATCTCATCGAAGGAGCTTCCGGGCGGAAGCACAAAGCGCTCGCGCTCTAGCCTGCGAAGGATGCGCTCTTCGTCATCCCCGAACCGCGCTTTATACTCCTCGTAGTGGTCTTTCCAGACATCCGAGATGTATTTGTGAAAGAGCGTCGTAAGGATGTAGTCCTTGTATTGAGCGGGGTCGATTACGCCCCGAAAGGTGTCGCATGCGGCCCACGCGGCGGCATTGACGGTGTCTTGGCGAGTTTTGTCGGTCATGCAGCGAGAACTCCTGAAATGGGATGGAGCGGAGGGCGCGAACGCCCTCCGCGGACGGTCGGATCAGCCCTTCGGCGGCACGGGATCGTTCCCGTGGCTGTCGGACTGCGCGATGCGGCCATCCCGGTTATGAATCTTAAGCTCGGAATGCTCGGCGCGGCTCTGCTTGCGTGCCGCATCGACCGCGTCTTGCTTGGTGTCGTGGTGGCTCGATGCGCGGCTCGCACCACCGCGCACGTTATTCCAGCCGCCACCCGGGGCGGGGACGACGTGGCGCGTGCCCCCTCCCTTGCTGCTTCCAGAAGACTTCGCCATTGTAGGAACTCCATTCGTCAGAGTGGAAACAGCCCCGACCACGGCTTCACTGGGGTCGGGACGCTCGGAAGCCCATGCCGAGCGCCAACTCGGCATGGGTGCACCCTCCGCCGCTCGGCGGAGGATTTCGTCGAGGAGGCGTTCGCGCCTTCCCATCAGATCCTGAACAAGAGACCGCTCGCGTCTCGCCTCTTCGGCGAGAGCGGCGATGGCCGCCTGTTTCGCGATATCCGGCAATGGAATCGCGAGTTCGGTTAGGGCTTCAATCGGCAGCCGGGGAAGCGTCGCCGTCGTTCTGTGCTCGGCCAAGGTGGCCTGGGTCGACGGCAAGTTCAGGTAGGCCGCCAGAAACGCGGGCAACACGCGACCGGTCTGCGGACGGACTAGCAGCAAGTCGAGTGAGGCAAAGAGTTCTCCGTCGACGTCGGGAACGAGCACGGCTCGGTTGGACTGACCGCGTGAGTTCACGATCAGATCGTTCCCTGCGATTCGGGCTCGGTCGGCTGCGCGAACGGGCGCGGGACCACGAACCGCGTCGTCGATGGACAAGGTGCCACCGCGAAGGTTGCGGGCCTGCACGTAGACCGCGTCACCCGGCCCCGTGAGCGGCACCGAGCCGGCGCGAACCTCCGCGATGTCTCGAAGCTTAACCACCATCACTTACGCCTATGAACGATAGAGCAAGCCTCTATCATTCACCGAACGGCGTCAATAGGCAAATGCTCATAGCGGAGCATGAAATATGGCCAAGCTGGTGCTTACGGTCGGCGGCTACGTCCTCGGCAACCTCCTTCTGCCTGGCATCGGTGGTGCGATCGGGGGCGCTATTGGCGGCTATGTCGGCGGCATCGTCGACCAGCAACTCACGCCCGACCAAACCGTATACGGCGCGCGGCTCCAGGATCTGCGGGTCCAGTCCTCGTCCTATGGCTCGGTGATCCCGACCCTCTACGGCAAGGGCCGGCTCGCCTCGAACATCCTGTGGATGCGCGGCTTCGACGAGGAGGTCCGCACGGAGACCCAGACCGTCGGCGGCGGAGGCAAGGGCGGGGGCGGCAGCTCGCGCCAGACCACCAACACCGTGTCCTACCATTACTACTGCGACCTCGCCGTCAGCCTCTGCGGCGGCCCGATCGCTTCGGTGCCGCGCGTCTTCGCCGACGGGAACGCCTTCGACCCGGCCCATGTCGGCGCGATGCGGGTCCACAACGGCGGCGAGGCGCAGATGCCCGACCCGCTGGTCCAGGCAGTCGAGGGAGCGGATCGCACGCCCGCCTATCGCGGGCTCGCCTACGTCGTCCTGGAGCGCCTCTACATCACGCCCTACGGCAACCGCCTGCCGCAACTCACCTTCGAAGTGACCACGTGAACCACCATGGCCCAGCTCGTCCTCACGCTCGCGGGCAGCGCGCTCGGGAGCGCGGTTGGCGGTGGCCTCGGTCAGGGCCTGGGCGCGCTGCTGGGCAGCGTCGTCGGCGGCATCATCGACCAAGAGCTGTTCGGGCCGCAGGGCGAACGCCGCAAGGCGGAGCAGGGCAAGGTCACCGACATCCGCCTGTCGGGCTCGGCCTTCGGCCTGGTCGTGCCGCAGGTCTACGGACGCGGGCGGCTGCCGGCCAACGTGATCTGGGCACGGGGCATCCGCGAGGAGGTGCGCACCACGACCGAGACGGTCGGCGGGGGCGGCAAGGGCGGCGTGGGCGGGCGCGGCCAGACCGTCACCACGACGAGCTACCACTACTACGCCGACGTGGCGCTCGGGATCGGCGAAGGGCCGGTCACTTCGATTTACCGCATCTGGGTCGACGGCCAGCCCCTCGACCCCGAGCACGTTGGCGAGATCCGGCTCCACTACGGCGAGGACGAGCAGGCGCCCGACCCGTTGATCCAAGCCGTTGAGGGCGCCGACCGCACGCCTGCCTTCCGCGGCCTCGCCTATGTTGTCCTGGAGAACCTGTATCTCACGGCGTTCGGCAACCGCTTCCCGAACTTCGAGATCGAGGTCTTCCGGGGCTCAGGCGAGGGCGTGCCCGACGCACGCCACCTCGTCGAGGGCGTGTGCCTGATCCCGGCCTCGGGCGAGTGGGCCTACGACCCCGAACTCGTCTACTCTACGCGCCACCGCGCGCCCTCGGCCGCGCCGGGCAGCTCCGCCGCCCTCAACGCCCACTCCGGCCAGAAGCGGGCCGACTTCGCGGTCGCCATAAACAACCTCGAACGCGAGTTGCCGAACGTCGCGTGGATCAGCGTCGTCTACGCCTGGTTCGGCACCTCCATCGACGTGGCCACCTGCTCGATCCGGCCCGAAGCCGAGGTCGGCCTCTACCAGGACCAGTTCCCGGGCGCCCGGCCTGGGACCTAGACCGTCATGGGAGTGGGCCGGCCCATTTACGATACCGACGGGCAGCCGCTGCCTTTACCCGCTTGGCCGCTCGTCTCGTCCTTCACCAAGCCCAACGGCTCGCTCGGGCTCTACTACGGCGGCACCATCGCGGACGGGGCAATGGTGCGCGCGCTCCAGTACCTGAAGAGCCGCGGCTACAAGGTGCTGTTCTACCCCTTCCTGCTCATGGACGTGCCGCCGCCCGACCCGGCGCCGTTCCCCTGGCGCGGGCGCATCACCGGCGGGGCCGCGGACGTGGCGGGGTTCTTCACCCGGTCCGACGGCTACCTGCGCTTCGTGCGCCACTGCATGACCCTGTGCGAGCAGGCCGGCGGCGTCGACGCTTTCGCGGTCGGATCCGAGATGGTGGGCCTGAACCGCATCCGGGACGCGGGCGGGAGCTACCCGGCAATCGCGTTCTGGCGGCAGATCGCGGCCGAGACGAAGGCGCGGCTCGGCGCAGGCTGCCGCGTCACCTATGCGGCGGACTGGTCGGAGTACCGCTACCACGACCGCGGCGGCGGCAACGTCGACTTCCCCCTCGATCCGCTCTGGGCCGACCCGAACGTCGACTTCGTCGGCATCGACGCCTACTTCCCCGTCACCGACGAGGCCCGGGCGACCACGGACAAGGACGCCATCAAGGCCGGCTGGGCCGGGGGCGAGCTCGTCGACTACTTCTATGCCGGTCCGGCTGACCGCGATCTCGCCCGGCGCGGCTACGACCCGCAGCGCACCGCCATCGACGACCGCTTCTATGCGCTCAAGGACATCCGCCTCTGGTGGGAGACGGGCCACGTCCCGCGCGTCAATGGCTTGCCTGTCGGGCCGGCGACGGCTTGGGCGCCGCGCTCGAAGCCGATCTGGTTCACCGAGTACGGCTTCCCGACGGTGAACTGCGCGACCAACCAGCCGAACGTGTTCATCGACCCGAAGTCGGCCGAGAGCTTCGCCCCCTACTACTCGAACTTCGGTGTCGACCGTGTCGTCCAGCGCGCCGCGATCGAGGCGACGGAAGAGTTCTGGCGAGAGCCCGCCAACAACCCCGTCTCGCCGGTCTACGGCGGCCCGATGCTGGAGCGGCTGCTCGTCTGGTGCTGGGACGCGAGGCCCTACCCGTGGTTTCCGGCGCTGACGCGGGTGTGGGCGGACGGGACGAACTACCGGCTCGGCCATCGGGTGCAAGGGAAGATCGGCAATATGCGCCTGTCCGAGATCGTCGCCGACCTCTGCCGCAAGGCGGGGCTTGGGGACGACGAGTTCGACACCGAGGCCCTCGACGACGAGGTGGTCGGCTACGTCGTCACCGAGCGCAAGGCCGTGCGCGACATGATCGCGGTGCTTCAGACGGCCTACTTCTTCGACGCCGTCGAGCGTGACGGGGTGCTCGTGTTCGTGAAGCGCGGGACCGGCACTGTTGTCGTGATCGCCGCGGACGACCTCGGGGCCTCTGACGGCGACGCCGACCGCTCGCGGGTAAAGCTCGAGCGGACGCAGGACACCGAGCTGCCGATCGCTGTCGACGTGGTTCACATCGACGAGGGCCGGGATTATCAGTCCTCTACCGTGACGGTGCGCAAGCAGGTGGGGCGCTCGGACTCGGTCACCACCTTCAGCCTACCGATCGTGCTCTCGGTCGAGCAGGCGCAGGTCATCGGCCAGCGAGCGCTGCGCGAGATGTGGCAGGGCCGCGAGGCGGTTGACCTGCGCCTACCTACGCGGGCGCTCAGGATCGAGCCGACGGACCTCGTCGAGGTGCCGGTCGACGGCGCGACGCGCCGGTTCCGGGTCACGTCCGTCACCTACGGCAAGCCCGGCCTCGTGCTCGTGCGAGGCGTCGCGGCCGGCGGTAATCCGGAGTTCCTGGGCAGCGGCACCGGCAGCGGCTCCCTCCCGCCGTTGGTGCCCGAGCCCATCGCGCCGGTCCGGGTCGAGCTTCTCGATGTGCCGCTCATGATCGAGGCCCATGAGGCGACGGCCGCGAGCTTCTATGTGGCCGCCTGCCCGCTCGGGGGCGGCCGGTTCCGGGGCGCCTCGCTCTTCCAGCCCACGGCCGACGGTCTCGACTATACGGTGGCGGCCGTCGCGATCGTGCCCTCCGTCGTAGGGGCGCTGGTGACGCCACTTGCTCCCGGTCCCGTATGGCGCTGGGACGTGCAAAGCAGCGTCGAGGTGCAGCTCGACTTCGGCACGCTCCAGAGCCTGTCGGACGATCGCATCCTCGCCGGCGCGAACGGCGCGCTCATCGGCGACGAGGTGGTCCAGCTCGCCTCCGCGATTCTGATCGCACCCGGGCGCTATCGAATCTCACGGCTCCTGCGGGGCCAGCGCGGTACCGAGCAGGCCGTAGTCACCCATCCGGTCGGCACGCGCTTCGTGCTCCTCGACCCGGCCCGGCAGGTCCGGCCGTCGTTCCCTGTCTCGCGCATCGGCACCGGCATCGGGTGGCGGATCGCGCCCGTGCCGCAGGGACCGGAGGGCGACCCTTGCCGAGGAGGTCGCCTTCACGAATACCGGCCGCGGCCTGCGGCCGTTCACGCCCGTGCAGCTGCGCGCGTGGCGTGATCCAGCGACGGGTGACGTCCGCCTCACGTGGATCAGGCGCGCCCGCATCGGCGGCGATGCCTGGCTTGCCGAAGTGCCGCTCGGGGAGGAGGCGGAAGACTACGCGGTCTCGATCCTGAACGGCGCGACGGTTGTCCGGTCGGTGCGGGCCTCGCTACCAGCGTTCCTCTACACCGCCGCCCAGCAAGCGGCTGACTTCGGGGTGCCGCCGGCCTCACTCACCTGGAGCGTCGCCCAGGTCTCACGCGCCTACGGCGCCGGCATCCCGGCCCAGGTCATACACACTCTTTAGAGGTCATCCATGGCGACCACTCACTTGAGCCTGCCGCAGCTCGCGGCAGACCAGGCGCAGAAGCACGTCACCGTGAACGAGGCGCTGCTCCTTATCGACGCACTCGTGTTCCTGGCGCTAGTTGACCGGGATCTCGCAAGCCCGCCCGGCTCTCCCCTCGAGGGCGCCCGCTACCTCGTGGCGGGCACGCCGGGCGGCGCCTGGGCGGGACATGCCGGGCACATCGCAGTGTTCCAGGACGGCGGCTGGACCTTCCTCGTGCCGCGCGCGGGCTGGCGCGCGGTGGTGCTCGACGAGGGCGCCGAGATCCTGTTCGACGGCACGCGCTGGCGGCCGGTTGTCGGGCTCGCCTCCGGCGCGGCAACGAGCGTGCGGGTGCTCGATGACGAGGTGACGCTAACCGGCGCCTCCGTCGACACGAGCCGTGTCATCCCGAACCGGGCGGTCGTTATCGGCGTTTCGACCCGCACGACCCAGGCCATCACCGGCGCGAGCTCCTACGACTGCGGCACGGCCTCCGAGCCCTCCAAGTTCGGCGGCTCGCTCGGGATCGCGGCCGGTTCGACCAACGCCGGCGTGATCGGGCCGACGGCCTTCTACTCCGACACGCCCGTGCGCCTGAAGGCGAACGGGGCGAACTTCACCGGCGGCAAGGTGCGAGTGGCGATCCACTACCTGTTCTGCGACGTGCCCGCCGCCTGATCCGACCAGCCAGTCCCCAACCCACGGCCGCCCCTCCGGGCGGCCGTTTTCATTTGGAGCACTCTCATGACAGAGCCCGTCTGGCTGCGCATCGCGCGCGGCTATCTCGGCCAGCGCGAGATCGCTGGCCGCAAGCACAACCCGCTGATCTTGCGCTGGTGGACCCGCATTCGTGCGCCCTTCACCGACGACGAGACGCCCTGGTGCGCGGGCTTCGTCGGCGGCGTGCTGGAGGAGGCCGGGATCAAGTCGTCCCGCTCGGCCGCGGCGCGCTCCTACCTGCGCTGGGGCATGCGCCTCACTAAGCCCGTCGTCGGCTGCGTCGTCGTGCTGGAGCGCGGACCGCGCCACGGGCACGTCTTCTTCCTGCTCGGGCGCGACGAGCATGGCAACCTCCTCGGGATCGGCGGCAACCAGGGTAACAAGGTGTCGGTCGCGAGCTTCGACCCCAAGCGCGTGCTCGCTGTGGTCTGGCCCGCCCCCGTGCCGGTCCCGCCGCCGATCCTGCCCGTGCTCGCCTCGAACGGCGCTGCACTGTCGACCAATGAAGCCTGAGGCGGCACCCGGTTCTGCCCGGATCGGCCCGGTTCCGCCTCGCTGCCCAGAACGCGGCTCTGCTCTTCTCCCTTCCGCTTCCCACGGCCCCGCGCCCGGCCGATCTCGGGCGCTCAACAGGAGACCACCATGCTGAAAGGCTGGAAGACCATTCTCTTCAATCTCGTCATCGCCGCGGTCGGCGTGCTGCAGGCCGCCGACTGGGTCGACCTGCTCGGTTCCGAGCGCGCCGGACTCGCCGTGACCGCGATCGGCATCGTCGGCACCGTGCTGCGCTTCCTCACCGACACGCCCGCTCTTCAGAGCCGGCAGGGTCAGGCGTGAGCTGGCTCTCGGCCGTGGTGGCGCTTGCCCGCCTGCTGCTCGCGGTCGCCGAGGCGGCTCGCGAGCGACGGGCGCGTGGCGCCGGCCGGGCCGAGGCCGTAGCGGGGGCCGCAACCCATGCGCTTCACTTTATCGCGGCGGCTCGCGAGGCTCGCCGCGCTGCCGCTTCTCGCGATACTGATCCTGACCGGCTGCGCGACGACGACGGCTACCGGCGGACGGACTGACGCTGTCGCCTGCTCGGCATTCGAGCCGATCCGGTGGTCGCGCCGGGATACCGACCCGACGATCCAGGCCGTGAAAGAACACAACGCGGCCTGGACGGCCGTCTGCAAACAGGGGCAGCGCTGATGTCGGATGAACCCCCGGAGCCGTGGCACTTTGACAAGAAGGTGCCGCTGGCGCTGATCGGAACGTTGATCGTGCAAACCGTTGCGGTCGTCTGGTGGGCGTCCGGCATCCACCACCGCGTCGCGACGGTCGAGGCGATGCAGCTTGTGTTGGCCTCCCGGACGACCGCCATTGAGGCGGCGAGCCGAACCGAAGTTGCGGCGCTCCGCACCGAGCTTCAAACCCGCAACGAGCGCACGCTCGAGGGCCAGCGCGTGCTTTCCGACCAGATCATCGAGCAGCGCGGTGACGTGAAGGCGATCCGCGCAACGCTGGAGCGGTTGGAAGGACAGATCGATCGATCAGCTAGGAACAGAAGACGTCCTGGCGAGTGAGAGAGCCTCTGAATCAAGCGAGAGCGAGTTGCGCTTTGTCCTGCTGCCATTGGTGGTAGGTCTGTTTGGAGCCTACGACCTTCCATTCGAGACGCCCGTTCGAGTTGCGGTCAAGAACGACAGCTGAAGCTGCGGAAGGGCTCTTGAACGCGTGTGCTCGATTGAAGAGATACCGCGATCCGTCATCTGACGCGGCCAGGATGCCCTTAGCGATCAGCTCCTGCTTGAGTTCACCATATGAGTTCATCCCGGAGTAGCCGGCCTCCTTCAAAGCCTCGCTCCCCTCAAGGATGATGAACTCGCCTTCCTCCTCAACGGCAGTGGCCTTCACCCCACTCTTATGTCGTATTTCGAACCGCACCTCCGTTCCGAGCGGGGCTGATGCGGAAGCCTTAGCCACGATGGCGCGCGGCTTCAGCAGGTCCAGACCAACGACAGGCAGAACCACTTTCAAGTTCGCAAGAAACGCTTCCATGTTTGCTTTGTCAGCCTCTGGAAGCCGCCGCTTGTCCGGACTCGGCATTTGCCCATTGTCCAGGGTCACCCGCGCCGCGCTCGTCGTTAGCTCGATCAAGCGTGCTTCCAGGTAGCGGACGTGACCTTTCGTGAGCGCCTCATCGCTCGTCGTCACGACAACGGCGGCTTCCCAAAATCCTCGATCGCCGGCGCTTTGGCCGATGCGCTCACGAACGCTGTCAGCCTCCCCAATGTAGGCTCGCATGGATAACGCGTCTGAGGGATCGGGCCCGAAAAGAATGTAGATGCCCGTGCGATCGACCTCAGGCCGAGCTAGCAATTGCGCAAAGGTCGACTGCGTGGCGACGAGAACCGAACCAGTCCAGCCATGGATCGAGGCGATGATCAGTCCGTTCGGAGTGCCATCGACAAGGAACAGCTGAATGGTTCTTCCGAAGGCATCCGGCATCGGGAACAGCTCACGATAAATCTCGCCGTTCAGCAAATTCGCTGCGCTCGTCAAGAGGCGAGATTGAGCGTCAGCGATAAGGCGGGTTCGCTGCGCACTCTACCTGTTGAACCTCGATCTTCCCAGCGCCCTCGGGCTCCCTCAAGGACTCCAACAGAATCGCGACATATACGCGACCAAGACCGTGGTCGCGGGTTACGCCATTTGAGCGCTGTCGTTAAGTTATTGGTTCACTATGAAGAAATGGCGCGCCCGAAAGGATTCGAACCTCTGACCCCCAGATTCGTAGTCTGGTGCTCTATCCAGCTGAGCTACGGGCGCCTGCCGCCTGCGGGAACCTGAGCGGTCCGTCCGCGTCCGACCCGCGCGGACTTAAGACACCTTGTGCGCGAAAGCAACCCCGCCGGCGGTCCGTACGGCGCCGCCGGTCGGCCGTCAGGCGAAGGCGCCATTATCGGGAATCATGATGCGGAAGGCAGCGCCTGGGGTGCCTTCCTCCAGCATGATCGTTCCGCCGTGAAGGCGGACAAGTTCCGCCGAGATGGCGAGGCCGAGCCCCGTGCCGCCGGCGCGGGCGCCGCCCTGGAACGCTTCAAAGAGGTTCGCCCGTGCCTTGGCCGGCAGGCCCGGGCCATTGTCAGCGAGCGTGAGCACCGTCGCCGCGCCCTGGCGGCGACCCTCCAGCCGCAGAACCGGCTCGCCGTCGCTGGCGCCGGCCTGGGTCAGGGCCTGCACCGCGTTGCGGCCCAGATTGAGGAGGACGCGGGCGAGCTGGTCCGGGTCGGCATCGACGGTCAGCCCGTCCGGGATCGCCGTGCGGAAGCGGACTGCGCCGCCTTCCTCGATGCCGAGAGCCACGCGCAGGTCCTCGGCGAGCGCTGCGACGGGGATCGGCCGCCGCTGGGGCAGAGGCTCGGCCGCACGCCCGTAGGACAGCGTCGCCTGGCAGAAGCCGATGGCCCGATCGAGGGTGGCGATGAGGCGGGGGGCGAAGCGCCGCGCCGCCGGATCGTCCACCTCCGACAGGCGGTCGGACATGAGCTGGGCGGCGGCGAGCATGTTGCGCAGGTCGTGGTTGATCTTGCTGACGGCCAGGCCGAGGGCGGCCAGATGCTTCTTCTGCCGCAGCTCGGCGGCGAGCGTCGCCTGCATGCGGGCGATGGCGCGCTCGGCGAGCCCGATCTCGTCATCGCGGGAGGAAGGCGCAATGATGCGGCTGGCATCCTCCGGGTCGCGTTCGAACGCGGTGACACCCGCCGCCATTCGCCGGACCGGGCGCACGATTAGCAGGTGCAGCGCCAGATAGACCAGCCCGGCCGTGATGGCCGAGATGATTAGCGACAGGATCAGGATGTTGCGGGAGAAGACGAGCATCGCCGCCCGCAGCGGGCCTTCGTCGATGACGAGCTCGACGAAGGCGGCATCGCCGGCGCCCGGCCCGCCGATGACGCGCACGGGGTTGCCGTGAGCGCCGCCGACCAGGAGCGTCAGCGCGTCCCAGATGAGTTCCCAGGCCGCGGCTTCGCGCAGGTCGATCGTCCGGCTGACCTCAGGCGGCATGGGCGAGGCGGACAGCAATTGCCGCGAGCCCTGGATCTTCACCGCGATGGCCCGTGCTCCGATGCCCTGAAGCAGGCGCGAGACGAGATCCGGCGGGATCATGCCTTCCGGCGAGGCTTCGACCACCAATGCCGCCGTCTGGGCGGCGACGAGGCGGTCATTCAGCCAGTTGCGGCGGAAATTGGCGACGGACGGCACGTAGATCAGCACCTCGGCCAACATCACGAAGGCGACGGTGAGAACGAGCAGGCGCCCGGACAGGCCGATGCGCCCCTCGCTCGGCGCCGCCTCGGCGGCCGGGACAGGCGGGGCGGACGCGGCCGCCGCAGGGCCGGTCTCGCTCCTCATCCGAACCGCCGCAGGAAGCCGATCAGCCGGCGCGTCCAAAGACTGGCGGCAAGCGGCTGCAGGTCGGCGATCGCCGCCCTCTTCCCCGCTTCCGACAGGGTCGGATAGGGCACGACGTAACCCGTCATGGCGGACAGTTTCAGCCTCTGCGCGACGGCCATGGTCCAGGGCGTAATGAGCTCTCCGGCATGCGCACCGACGATATGGGCGCCCAAGATCCGCCCGCGCCTGTCCATGACGATCTTCACATGGCCGGCTGTCATCCGCTCGGCCTGCGCCCGATCGTTCTCCGAGAACGGCCAGCGTGCCACGCGCACGCGGCCGTGGCGGGCGCGCGCTTCGTCCTCGGTCAGGCCGACGGTGGCAAGACCGGGCTCGGTGTAGAGCGCCCGCGGCAGGGCGGCGAGGTCAAGCTTCGCCGGCAGGCGGAACAGGGCCGAACGCAGGACGATTCCGGCATGGGCGTTGGCGACATGGGTCAGGCGGGGCCCGGCGACCCTCGCGCTGGCGCAATCGCCGATGGCATAGACGCGCCGGTTGTCGGTGCGAAGGTCATTTCCGATGCCGATCCCGTCGGGCTCGACGCGGATGCCGGCGACGTCGAGGCCAAGACCCTCGGTGACCGGCACGCGCCCGGCAGCGACGAGCAGGTGCGAGCCTTCGATGCCAATTTCGCCGCCTGCACCGTCATCGATTATGAGGCGCAGGCCACCCCGGCGCGGCTCGGCCCGCAGAATGCGGACACCCTCGCGCAGGTCGATGCCCTCGCGCTCCAGGGCCGTCACGACGATGCGGGCCAGTTCCGGATCCGCGCCGGCCAAGGCCGGTCCGGCGTCGAGCACCGTGACAGTGGCGCCGAGGCGCCGGTGGGCCTGGGCGAGTTCCAGTCCAACGGCGCCAGCGCCGATGACAATGAGGTGCTCGGGCCTTCGCGTCAGGTCGAAGACCGTCTCGTTGGTCAGGACCTCGACGCGGTCCAGGCCCTCGATGGCCGGCATGGCCGGGCGCGAACCGGTGGCGATGACGAAGCGCCGCGCCTCGATCCGCGCGTCCCCCGCCTCCACGGCGCCGGGAGATACGAAGCGGGCTTCGGCCCTGATCACGCGCACGCCGAGCGCAGTGAACCGTTCCACGGAATCGTTCGGGGCGATCGCGCCGATCACGGAGCGGACATGGTCGCGCACCCGCGCCATGTTCACCTGCGGCTCGACCGGGGCGATGCCGAAGGGGCCGGCCGTGCGGAACGCCTCGGCGCGGGCACCCGCCGCGATCAGAGCCTTGGACGGCACGCAGCCGACATTCAGGCAGTCGCCGCCCATCTCGCCTTTTTCCACCAGCACGACTGGAACGCCGAACATGGCGGCCGCGGCCGCCACGGAGAGGCCGGCGGAGCCCGCGCCGATGACGCAGAGATCCGGCTTCAGCACGGTCTGGGCGGGGTCGGCCATGGAGGCTTGCATGTCCTTGCGGCGGCGGCTCGTCCAAGGACTAGGGCAGGCCGCGCCCGCCGTCGAGACCGGACAGGCGCCGTCCCGCCCACCGGCGCAGGAGGACGGGGATCAGCGAGACAAGGCCGAGCCCCAGCATGCCGGCGATCAGCCCCGGCGTGACAAGCGACTTGACGGTGATGCGCATGCGGCACCCCTCCCGTCCCGCGGCAAGGCACGCCTCATAGGCGACGCGGTGCGCCTCGACCACGCTGTCGAGGCCGGCGCCGAGCAGGGCGAAGGCGTATGTTCCCGGCAGGATGCCGACGAGCGTCGTCGCCACGTAGGTGCCGAGGGGTATGCCGGCGAGGGCGGGCGCCAGGTTGACGAGCCAGAACGGAAAGGCCGGCACCAGGCGGAGGAAAAGCAGGTACGATATCGCATCGGCCCGGAAGCCGGCGATGAGCCGTTCCAGCCGGGGTCCGGCGCGGCTTGCGAGCGCGTCGCCGATGGCGGTGCGGGCGGCGAGGAAGACGAGCGTCGCGCCGAGCGTCGCGGCAAGGAGCGCCACCGTTCCGCCGGCGACCCAGCCGAACAGGAAGCCCGCCATCACGGTCAGGACCAGCGCGCCGGGGATCGAAAGTGCGACCAGGGCCGCATAGACCAGCGCGAAGGCGGCAAGGGCGCGCCAGCCATGGGCGTCGACCAGCGCCTTCAGTTCCGCGCGGTGCTCGGCGAGTTCAGTCAGGCGCAGGTGGCGGTGCAGCCCGAACGCGAAGACGATCGCCGCGCCCGCGATGAGGAGCGCGAACGGCGCGAGCCTGAGCGCAGTGGCGCGCCATTCCGATCCCTGACCCCGCACGATCGCCAACACCCTCGCCCCGCCCATAACGCCCGCGGACCATAGAGCGGCGGAGGCTGCCGCGCATCCCGCCCGGGGCCGCCGTCGCGCGCTCGTGATCCTCCGCGCCGCGCGTTGACTTTAGCCCCAGCATCCGCCATAAGCCGCGCCGAGTTCGGCTGCCCGCTCCGGCGGCGCCGTCCGGCTTTCCGGCTTCGGCAAGCCCCATTCAACGACACCGACGGGTCGAGCGTGACGAGCGCTCCCCACGCCTACGGAGAACGGCCGTGAAGAGGACGTATCAACCCAGCAAGCTGGTGCGCAAGCGCCGCCACGGCTTCCGCGCCCGCATGGCGACCAAGGGCGGCCGCAAGGTGATCGCGGCCCGCCGCGCCCATGGACGCAAGCGCCTCTCGGCTTGAGATCACGGGCGGCGGACACCGCCCGGCCCTGCCTCGCGAGGGCTTCCATGATCGGCCGGCTGACCAAACGGTCTGAGTTTCTCGCGGCGGCCTCTGGCCGCCGCTTTCGTACGCCCCGCATCACGATGCAGGCGCTCGTCCGTCCGGACGGCACCGCGCCCTCCCGCGTCGGCCTGACCGTCACGCGCAAGGAAGGCGGCGCGGTGGAGCGCAACCGCATCCGCCGGCGCCTGAGGGCCGCGATCGGCCAGCAGGCGGCCCTCGTGCCCGCCGGGCGGGACATCGTCTTCATCGGCCGCCGCGACGTTTTGGCGGTGGCCTTCCCCGAGCTTCTCGACGATATCGAGCGGGCTCTCGCGGCCGCTCGTACCGCGAAGGCCCCGTCCCAACGCGATCCCGCTCCGCCGGGATCGATTGCTAGCCCAGGCGTGACGCGTCCATGACCAGCGACAACAAGAACATGCTCCTTGCCATCGCCCTGTCGGTGATCGTGCTGGTGGGCTGGAATTATTTCTACGCGGTCCCGGAGGCGCAGCGCGCGCGCCAGCAGGCGCAGACGCAGCAGCAGGCGCAGCCGAACGGGACGCCGCAGGCGCCCGGATCGGTGCCGGCCGGCTCATCGGTCCTGCCGCAGCCGAGCGGGGCCGAGGCGGTCACGGCGCCCGGCACGGCGCCCGCTCCCGCCGCGCAGACCCGCGAGGCGGCGTTGGCCGCCAGCCCGCGCGTCGTCATCGACACGCCGAAGATCGCCGGCTCGCTCTCGCTCAAGGGCGGCCGCATCGACGATATCGCGCTCAAGGGTTACCGCGAGACGGTCGACCCTCGCAGCCCCAACATCATCCTGTTTTCCCCCTCGGGCGGGCCGAACGCGTATTTCGCCGAGTTCGGCTGGGTCGCCGGGGCGCCGGGCACGGCGCTGCCGACCGCGGACACGGTCTGGACCGCCGACCGCGACCGGCTGACCGCCCAGGCGCCGGTGACGCTCACCTGGTCCAACGGCCAGGGCCTGACCTTCCGCCGCCAGATCGCGGTGGACGATACGGCGATGTTCACCGTGACCGACAGCGTCGAGAACACGTCCGGCAACCCGGCGAGCCTGTTCCATTACGGTCGCGTGTTCCGGGAGGGCAAGCCCGTCACCCAGGGCTATTACATCCTGCACGAGGGCCTGATCGGCGTCCTCGGCGACAAGGGCCTGCAGGAGATCACCTACGACACGCTCGACAAGGAAGCCGAGCCGGCCGGCAACGGACGGGCCAAGGCCTGGCGCGGCGTGACGGGCGGGTTCCTGGGCATCACCGACAAGTACTGGGCCGCGGCCTTGGTCCCGGACCAGACGATGCCGTTCGACGGGCGCTTCTCCACCAATTCCGGCAACGGCCCGCGCTTCTACCAGGCGGACATGCTGGGCCAGGCCCAGCCGCTGGCCGCGGGCGCGACTGTCCAGTCGACCACGCGCCTGTTCGCGGGCGCCAAGGAGGTGTCGGCCATCGACGCCTACAAGGACGCCTACAACATCAAGAATTTCGACCTGATGATCGATTGGGGATGGTTCTACTTCATCACCAAACCGATGTTCTGGCTGATCGACCATTCCTACAAGCTGGTCGGCAATTTCGGCATCGCGATCCTGGTCGTCACGGTCATCATCAAGACGCTGTTCTTCCCGCTGGCCAACAAGTCTTACGCCTCCATGGCGAAGATGAAGGCGGTCCAGCCGGAAATGCTGGCGATCCGCGACCGCTATGCCGACGACAAGGTGAAGCAGCAGCAGGAGCTGATGGCGCTCTACAAGCGCGAGAAGATCAACCCGGTGGCGGGCTGCTGGCCCGTCCTGCTGCAGATTCCTGTCTTCTTCGCCCTCTACAAGGTCCTCTTCATCACGATCGAGATGCGGCACGCGCCGTTCTACGGCTGGATCCGCGATCTGGCCGCGCCCGATCCGACCTCGATCTTCAACCTGTTCGGGCTCCTGCCCTTCGCGGTGCCGGCCTTCCTCCTGATCGGCGTCTGGCCGATCCTGATGGGCATCACGATGTTCGTGCAGATGAAGATGAACCCGGAGCCGACCGATCCGGTCCAGAAGACGATGTTCACCTGGATGCCCATCGTCTTCACCTTCATGCTCGCCTCGTTCCCGGCGGGCCTGGTGATCTACTGGACCTGGAACAATCTGCTCTCGATCGCTCAGCAATGGTTCATCATGAAGAAGAATGGCGTGAAGGTTGAGCTGTTTGACAACCTGAAGGGCATGTTCGGCGGCAAGGCCGGCGCGTAAGGTCCCGCCCGCGTCAGACCCATCGGGACGCCCGGCCATCAGCCGGGCGTCCGTGTTTTGCGGCCTGCCCATCCAGACGCTATCAATCGGACCAACCGCCGTGACCTTTGCTGCCCCGGGACCCGATCCCGACGCGATCCATCCTCTTCCCGACCTTCCCCGCGTCGTTTTCCTGAAGCCGCTGGCTGCTTCCCGCTCCAACGTCACGGCCGGGCCGTACAGCTATTACGACGATGCGAACGAGCCGGAGCGCTTCTTCGAGCGCCAGGTGCTCTACCATTTCGACTTCGTCGGCGACCGGCTGACGATCGGGTCCTTCTGCGCCTTCGCGACAGGCACGACCTTTGTGATGAACGGCGCCAACCACGCGCTGGACGGCTTCTCGACCTATCCGTTCGGCATCTTCGCCCAGGGCTGGGACGGCGGTCCGCCGCAATCGGCGTCGCGGGGAGACACGCTCGTTGGCCACGACGTCTGGATCGGACGCGACGCCACGATCATGCCGGGAGTCACGATAGGGGACGGTGCCATCGTCGCGGCCAAGGCCGTGGTGGTGCGGGACGTGCCGCCCTTCGCGGTCGTCGCGGGCAACCCGGCGCGGGTCGTGAAGATGCGCTTCCGCGACAGCGTCGTTGAAGCGCTGCTCTCCATCGCGTGGTGGCACTGGCCGCCAGAGCGCATCGCGCGCAACCTCGACGCGATCCGCGGCGCCGACATCGACGCCTTGAAGCGGGCCGCTGAAGCGGGCTAAGGCTCGCCGATGAGCGACGACGCCCCCAAAGCCTCCGCCGACGACCTGGAAACCGGCCGCAAGCTGTTTGCCGGCGAGGCGACGTTCCTGCGCGGCGCGGCGGACCTCGAGGGCCTGCCGCCCATGAAGGGCATCGAGCTCGCCTTCGCCGGCCGGTCGAATGTCGGCAAGTCGAGCCTCGTCAATGCGCTCACCGGCCGCAAGGCGCTGGCGCGTACCTCGAACACGCCCGGGCGGACGCAGGAGCTCAACTTCTTCGACATAGGCGGCGCATTCACGCTGGTGGACATGCCGGGCTACGGCTATGCCGCGGCACCCGAGGAGCGGGTGAAGGCCTGGACGAAGCTCATCAAGGCCTATCTGCGCGGGCGTTCCAACCTCGCCCGCGTCTACGTGCTGGTGGATAGCCGTCATGGGCTGAAGCCGGTGGACCTGACGATCCTCGACATGCTCGACGAGACGGCCGTGTCCTACCAGATCGTGCTGACCAAGGCCGATTCGGTGAAGGTGAGCGCGTTGAAAGCCGTGCACGAGGCGACGCTCGCCGCGCTGAAGCGGCGGCCGGCCGCCTTTCCGGAGGTCGTGGCCACGGCCAGCCGCACCGGGCTCGGCATGCCGGACCTGCGCGCCGCGATGGTGCGCCTTCTGGCCGAGCGCGGCTTGCCGGTGCGGACGGGTTGATCGACCGGTTTTCTCCGCCGCCTGCGCGCGGCTAGATGGACGGGCGGCGCAAGGTCGATTCGGGGGGATTCGCGGTGGGCTTCGTCGACAGGATGATCCTGGTTCTGGCCGCGCTGGCGGGCCTTGCGGGCGTCGGCCTTTCCGCCTGGTCCTATCATGGCGGCGGAGGTGGAGCGGCCCTGACCAGCGCCGCCGCCATGGCGCTCGCCCACGCGCCGGCGCTGGGCCTCGCCGCGCTCTGCGCCGCGCTCAACGCCACGAACCGCCTGCTGACCCGGCTGGCCGCCCTCGCTTTCATCCTGGGCCTTGTCCTGTTCGTCGGCTCCGTCGCGTTGCCGGCGATCGCCCGGATACGGCTGCCCATCGCCAATGCGGCGCCGGTGGGCGGCGTGGCGCTGATGGCGGGCTGGGCCCTGCTCGCCCTGGCCGCCCTCCTGAAATGGCGGCGCTGAAGGCGAGGATTGTCCCATCGCCATCGGGCGATTCCCGGCTTCCGGGGCCGGCCCCGATCCGCTAGAAGCAGGCCGCCGCCGAGGAGCTTCGCCGATGCCGACCCTGCCCGACGTCCACACCCAGGCCGAGATCCTCGTCCAGGCCCTGCCGCACATGCAGCGCTACGACCAGGAGGTCGTCGTCATCAAGTATGGCGGCCATGCCATGGGCAATGCCGCGGCGGCGGAGGATTTCGCCGAGGACGTCGTCCTTCTGGAGCAGTCCGGCGTGAAGCCGATCGTGGTCCATGGCGGCGGCCCGCAGATCGGCCGGATGCTCGACAAGCTCGGCATCAAGTCGGAATTCCGCGACGGCCTGCGCGTGACCGACCAGGCGACCGTCGAGGTCGTCGAGATGGTGCTGGCCGGCTCGCTCAACAAGCAGATCGTCGGCTGGATCTCGGCCGAGGGCGGGCGGGCCATCGGCCTGTGCGGCAAGGACGGCAACATGGTCACGGCGACGCGCGTGACCCGGACCGTGATCGACCCCGATTCCAATATCGAGCAGGTGATCGATCTTGGCTTCGTCGGCGAGCCGCAGCGGGTCAACCGCGATGTGCTCGACGCCGTGCTGAAGGCCGAGCTGATCCCGGTGCTGGCGCCGGTGGCTTCAGGCGAGGACAACCAGACCTTTAACGTCAACGCCGACACGTTCGCGGGCGCCATCGCCGGCGCGATGCAGGCTAAGCGCCTGCTGCTGCTCACCGACGTGCCGGGCGTCCTCGACCAGAACAAGAAGCTCATCCCGGAACTGACGATCGAGGAATGCCGGCGGCTGATCGCCGACGGCACGATCACCGGCGGGATGATCCCCAAGGTCGAGACCTGCATCTACGCGCTGGAGCAGGGCGTGGAGGCCGTCGTCATCCTGGACGGCAAGGTGCCGCACGCGGTCCTGCTCGAGCTCTTCACCGACCATGGCGCGGGAACGCTGATCAAGCGGTGAGCGCCGGGGGCGACATGGGCACGCCGGATGGCGGATCCGCCGGACGCGGCGCGCCCGCCGACGCGGCTGCGGACTTCGCCCATGTCACCGACTGGATCTTCGACCTCGACAACACGCTCTATCCGCACGAGGCCCGCGTCTGGCCGCAGGTGGACGAGCGGATCACGCTGTTCGTCTCCCAGCTCTTCGGCTGCGACGGGCTTTCGGCGCGGGCGCTGCAGAAATATTTCTATTTCCGGTACGGGACGACCCTGAAAGGGCTTCAGGAGGAGGCCGGCGTCGATCCCGACGTCTTCCTGTCCTTCGTCCACGATATCGATCTTGCCCATCTGGACGCCGACACGGCGCTCAGCGAGGCCATCGCCGCACTTCCCGGCCGCAAATTCGTCATGACCAACGGCTCGGTCGGCCACGCGATGAACGTGACGGGCAAGCTTGGCATCGCCGAGCTGTTCGACGGCATGTTCGACATCGCGGCGGCGGGACTGGTTCCGAAGCCGGAGCGAGCGGCCTACGATATCTTCCTGAGCCGATTCGGCATCGATCCGTCGCGGGCCGCCATGTTCGAGGATATCGAGCGCAACCTGAACGTCCCGCACGATCTGGGCATGCGCACCGTTCTGATCATCCCCAAGACGCTCGATCCGTTCCGCGAGCCGCACGAGCAGGTGGCGGTGCTGGAACCGCATGTGCATCACGTGACCAACGACCTGACCGGCTTCCTCCGGGGCCTGGTGCGGTGACGGCGCTCGCCCGGATCCGGCGCGCCGAGGCCCGGCCGCTCGCCGGTTATGCACGGGAAGCCGAGCTGGCACGCCGGGGCCTGAAGCTGGTCGCGGGCATCGACGAGGTCGGGCGCGGGCCGCTGGCCGGGCCGGTCGTTGCGGCGGCGGTGATCCTCGATCCCTCCGACATCCCCGACGGCCTGTGCGATTCCAAGCTGCTGGACCGGCAGGAGCGCGAAGCGCTGGCCGATGCCATCCTCGCCCGGGCCATGGTCAGCATCGCATCGGTGTCGGCGATGGAGATCGACCGGATCAACATCCGCCAGGCGACGCTGCTCGCCATGCGCCGGGCGCTGGCGGGGCTCGTCGCTGCGCCCGACCACGCGCTGGTGGATGGCAACGACTGCCCGCACCTGCCCTGCGGCGCGGAAGCCGTCGTCGGCGGCGACGCATTGATCGCCTCCATCGCCGCGGCGTCGATCGTGGCCAAGGTCGCGCGCGACCGGATGATGGCGCGGCTTGGCCGGGCCTTCCCGCTTTACGGCTTCGAATCGCATGCGGGCTATCCGACGCCCGCCCATAGGGCCGCGCTGGAGGTCCACGGTCCTTGCGCGCTGCACCGCTATTCCTTCGCGCCGCTGAAGGACCGCTACTCGCGCTGAAAGGCATCGGCACGCCGCCATCGGGTGCCGATCCGACCGCCGACGGGTCCTCCTCGGGCTTGCCGCCGGCAAAGGCGAGACATGCCGTCGTGATGCCTGGCCGGGCCCGTTTCCGCACCGTCTCCTGCGTGCGACCCGGCAAAATCTGCAGCCCCAAAAAGGCACACGAGAAGCACGCGCGGCGAAACGCGGCTTTTACCTAAAACCTTCACCTTCCGGGTCGTCAGTTGCGTTCACCGGTGTTGCTCATGGGTACCTCGCGTACCGGGGTCGCCGGCGCTGCGTCCCGGGTTCAGGTCATGCGTAACGGGAACGCCGCGCCGGCGCCTCGGATGGGATCCTCCTCCCGTTCGGTCCGCCTTGCCGAGCCGTCGGCTGCGTTGCCGCTCGACAGCGTCATCGTCGGCGATTGCATTTCAGGCCTCGAGCGCCTGCCGCCCGCCAGCGTCGACCTCGTCTTCGCCGATCCGCCCTACAACCTGCAGCTGGAGGGCGCCCTCCACCGGCCCGATTCGAGCCTGGTGGATGCGGTGGACGACGACTGGGACAAGTTCGCCTCTTTTGCCGATTACGACGCGTTCACCCGCGCCTGGCTCCTGGCCGCGCGGCGCGTCATGAAGCCCGACGCCTCGCTCTGGGTGATCGGCTCCTACCACAACATCTTCCGCGTCGGCGCGATCCTCCAGGAGCTCGGCTTCTGGGTCCTGAACGACATCGTATGGCGCAAGGCCAACCCGATGCCCAACTTCAAGGGCCGGCGCTTCACCAATGCGCACGAGACGCTGATCTGGGCCGCACGCGGCCCCGAATCGCGGCGCTACACGTTCCATTACGAAGCGCTCAAGGGCGGCAACGACGACGTCCAGATGCGCTCGGACTGGTTCATTCCGCTCTGCACGGGCGACGAGCGGCTGAAGGACGAGGCGGGCCGCAAGGTGCATCCGACCCAGAAGCCGGAGGCTCTGCTCGCCCGCGTCCTGCTTTCCTCGTCCAATCCCGGCGACGTGGTGCTTGATCCGTTCTTCGGCACGGGCACGACCGGCGCCGTCGCCAAGAAGCTCGGCCGCCATTTCGTGGGCCTCGAGCGTGATCACACCTACGCCGATGCCGCCCGCGCCCGGATCGCCGCGGTGACGCCGGTGGATCCGGCAGCCTTTTCCACCGCGCCTGCCAAGCGGACCGAGCCGCGCGTGCCTTTCCTGTCGCTGATCGAGGCCGGGCACGTGAAAGCCGGCGAGACCGTGACGGACGAGAAGCGCCGCTTCAGCGCCATCGTGCGCGCGGACGGCACGCTGGCCATGGGCCCGGTCGTCGGGTCGATCCACAAGGTGGGCGCGCTGGCGCAGGGGCTTCCGTCGTGCAACGGCTGGACGTTCTGGTGCGTGGAACGGAACGGCCAGTCCGTCCTGATCGACACGTTCCGAACCGCCATGCGCGGCGCGATGGCCGACGCAGCCTGAACGGTTTCAGCGGCCTGCTTCGAGCGCGGCCGCGATCACCTTCTTCATCACGCTGGGCAGCGGCTCTCCCGCGAGCGCGGACGGTATCGTCCAGCGGCATCCCTCCGGCGCGGGCTCGGAGCGCGGGACGCTGGCGACATAGACGGTCAGTTCCAACGGGAAATGCGTGAAGACGTGCCGGACGGGCGCCGGCAGCCGCTTCCAGCGCGCATCGAGCGGGGCATCGAGCAGGGCCGCGCCCGAATCGTAGGCTTCGCTCCAACCGCTGCCGGGGACCTCCGCCATGCCCCCGAGCAAGCCCTTGGGCGGGCGGGTGCGCAGCAGGATCGCGCCGTCGCGGCGCAGGGCGACGAAGGCCGCACCGCGCCGTACCGGGTTCTCGCGCTTGCGTGCCTTGACCGGATAGGCCTCCTGCATCCCGGCGCGGCGGGCGGCGCAGGGATCGCGCCACGGGCAAAGCGCGCAGGCCGGGCGGCGCGGTGTGCAGATCGTGGCGCCGAGGTCCATCAAGGCTTGAGCGAAGTCGCCCGGCCGGTCCGCCGGCACCAGCGCCAGTGTCTGCGCACGGATCACCGGCTTGGCGCCCGGCAGCGGATCGCCGATGGCGCGCAGCCGGGTGACGACCCTTTCCACATTGCCGTCGACTGCCGCGGCCGGGCGCCCGAAGGCGATGGCGGCGATGGCCGCTGCCGTATACGCGCCGATGCCAGGCAGGCCGCGCAGCCCATCTTCGGTGTCGGGAAAACGCCCGCCATGCTCCTCGACGACCGCCTTGGCACAGGCATGGAGATTGCGGGCGCGGGAATAATAGCCGAGCCCGGCCCAGGCCGACATGACGGCCTCCGAAGGCGCTTGCGCCAAAGCCGCGACATCCGGGAACAGCGACAGGAAGCGCTCGAAATAGGGTTTCACCGCCGCGATCGTCGTCTGCTGGAGCATGATCTCCGACAGCCAGACGCGGTAGGGGTCCGCAGTCTCGCCGGGCAACGCGCGCCAGGGCAGGACGCGCCTGTGCCTGTCATACCAGGCAAGCAGTTCGGCGCTCAGCACGGGCCCGTCGACGATTGCGGGCTTCTTGTCGGGCGTGAGCGGCGCTACCATGGTCGGCAACGGTCTAACCCATGCCCGGACACCGGGTCGAGAGGACAGATGGCGCGCGCCCGCCTTGTCGGAGAGCTGATCGATCCATGCCTCGGCGACGCGCTGAAGCGGCAGGGTTTCGCGCGCTCCACGCTGATTCTCGCCTGGCCGGACATCGCGGGCGAAGCGCTGGCGGCGCGCTGCGCCCCCGCCCGGATCGACTGGCCGCGGCGGCCGGCGGGCAGCGAGGCCCCGTCCGAGCCGGCGACGCTGGTCATCCGCGTGGAAAGTGCCTTCGCGCTCGAGCTCCAGCACCGGGCGCCGGTCCTGATCGACCGCATCAACGCGCATCTGGGCTGGCGCTGCATCGGGCGGCTGGTGCTGAAGCAGGGCCCTCTGCCGCGCAAGGCGCCGCCGCGCCCACGGGCCGAGCCCGCCTCTCCGGCGGTGAAGCATCAGGTGGCCGAAAAGGTCGCCGGCGTCGAGGCGGAAGGATTGCAGGCGGCGCTGCGCGCACTTGGCGAGGCGGTCCTGTCGGACGCCCGCACGAAGTCGTGACCCGTCCGGACGCACTTCGCGCCGGTCTTGCCACATTCGCGGCGGAGATTTACGTCCGTTCCCGAACGGAATTCCGTGAAAGGTTTGGCAGATGAGCTTGGTGACGCGGCGTTCGGCCCTGACGGCCGGCATTCTGGCGGCGGCTTTGGCTGCGGGCTTCGGCCCGGGCGCCATGGCGCAGTCGAAGGAGGACCTGGCGTTCCAGGGCAAGCTCGGCGACGTAATCCTCGGCAAAGCCGACGCCCCGGTCACGGTGATCGAGTACGCCTCGCTCACCTGCTCGCACTGCGCGACGTTCCACGAGAAGACCTGGCCGACCCTGAAAGCCAATTATGTCGATACGGGCAAGGTCCGCTTCGTCCTGCGGGAATTCCCGCTCGATCCGCTGGCGACAGCCGGCTTCATGCTGGCGCGCTGCAACGGCAATGAGCGCTATTATCCGATGACGGACCTGCTCTTCGAGAAGCAGCGGCAATGGGTCTTCGTCGACAAGCCGGTGGACGCCCTGTTCAATCTCGTCAAGCAGGCCGGTTTTACACAGGAAAGCGCCGAGGCGTGCTTGAAACGCCAGGACATCTATGACGCCGTGAACGGCGTGAAGAACCACGGCGCCGACAAGCTGGGCGTCAATTCCACGCCGACATTCTTCATCAACGGCCAGAAGCGCACCGGAGCCCTCACGGTTGCCGAATTCGACGAGATCCTCAAGCCGCTCGTCGGCCCGTAACGGGCGCTCCGCCGGCAGGGCGAGGGCGCGGCGATGAAGCTCACGCGCCTTCGCATCACAGGCTTCAAGTCCTTCGTCGAACCGTCGGAATTCCTGATCGAGGAGGGGCTGACCGGCGTCGTCGGCCCCAATGGCTGCGGCAAGTCCAACCTCGTCGAGGCGCTGCGCTGGGTGATGGGCGAGAGCTCGCACAAGAACATGCGCGCCTCGGGCATGGACGACGTGATCTTCGCGGGCAGTTCGGGCCGCCCGGCTCGCAACCATGCCGAGGTCGTCCTCACCATCGACAACGGCGCCCGGACGGCGCCTTCCGTCTTCAATGACGCCGACATCCTTGAGGTCTCGCGCCGGATCGACCGGGAGGAGGGCTCGACCTACCGCATCAACGGACGCGAGGTGCGGGCCCGAGACGTTCAGCTCCTCTTCGCCGACGCCGCGACCGGGGCCCGCTCGGCCGCCATGGTGCGCCAGGGGCAGATCGGCGAGATCATCGCCGCCAAGCCGCAGGCGCGCCGGCGTATCCTGGAAGATGCCGCGGGCATCGCGGGCCTGCATTCGCGCCGTCACGAGGCCGAGCTTCGGCTGAAGGCCGCGGACGAGAACCTCACGCGTCTCCAGGACGTGCTGGCCGAGATCGACGCACAGGCGGAAAACCTGAAGCGCCAGGTCCGGCAGGCCCAGCGCTACCGGGCACTGGCCGCGCAGATCCGCAAGCAGGAAGGCCTCGTCCAGGCGATCGGCTTCACCCTCGCCCGGGATCAGGCGGCCGTGGCAGACCGGGCGCTTGAAGCCGAGACGCTGGCCGTGGCCGAGCGCACCCGCGCCCAGGCCGAGGCGGCGCGGCACCAGGCTATCGCCGCCCACGCACTGCCGCCGTTGCGCGAGGCGGAGGCGGCCGCAGCGGCGGCGCTGCAGCGTCTGACGCTCGCCAGGGAGGCGCTCGACGGCGAGGAGGCCCGCGCCCGAGAGCGCAAGGCCGAGCTGGAGCGGCGCGTCGGCGAGCTCGACCGCGACATTGCGCGCGAGACGCGCACCGACGCCGACGCGGCCGAGAGCCTGGAACGGCTCGCCGCCGAGGCGGCCGAGCTGGAACGGGCGGCCGCCGAGGCGGCAGGCTCCGATGCCGCCGCGCGCGCGACGCTCGCCGTCGCCGAGGCCGCCCTAGCCGACGCCGAGGCCGTGACCGGAGCCCTCCAGGCGCTAGCGTCCGACGCGGCCGCCCGAAAGGCCGCCGCCGAGCGGCGCATCCGCGACGAAGCCGAGCGTGTGCGGCGAATCCGAGCCGAGCGCGAGGGGGTCGAACGCAACCTGGCGGCGGCCTCGGGCGCGGAGGATCTTGACGGTCTCGTAGCCCGGCTCGCTGCCGAGGACGAGGCGACCCGGACCCTCGCGGAGAGGGCCGATCAAGCCGCCGCGGAGGCGCGCGCGGCTCTGAGCGCGCGGCGCGACGCGGAAAATGCCGCGCGGGCACCGCTGGCGGAGGCCGACCGGGCCCTGCAGCGGCTCGAGGCAGAGATCGCCACCGTCCGCAAGCTTGTCGCGCCGCCGGCGGACCGACGCTTCCCCCCGGTGCTCGACCGGCTGACCGTCGCGAAGGGCTACGAAGTGGCGCTCGGCGCGGCGCTCGGCGACGATCTCGACGCCTCGGACGCCGCAGACGCCCCGATCCGCTGGAGCGGGGCACCCGGCGATGTCGACCCGAACCTTCCGGAAGGCACCAGGGCGTTGAGCGACGCGGTGTCCGGCGTACCGGCCCTGACGCGACGCCTGCGGCAGGTCGGCGTCGTCGCACGGGCGGACGGACCGGCGCTCGCCCGGAAGCTCCGCCCGGGCCAAAGGCTCGTTTCACCCGAAGGCGATCTGTGGCGCTGGGACGGGTTCCATGCCGTGGCCGATGCTCCCTCCGCTGCCGCGCGGCGGCTGGCCGAGCGCAACCGCCTCGCGGAGCTTGAAGTCTCGCTCGCCGAAGCCAAACGCCGGGCAGCCGAGGCTCGCGCGACCCTGGAGAAGGAGCAGGCGGGGGTGCGCGAGGCCGCAGCGTCCGAAAGCCAGGCCCTGGAGGCTTCCCGCCAGGCCCGCCGGGTCTCGGACCAGGCCCGCGAAGCGCTGGCGCAAGCCGAGCGGCGCCTGGCGGAGCGCATCAGCCGCACGGCCGCGCTGGCCGAAGCGAAGGCACGGCTCGATGCAGGGCTCGCGGAAGCGGAAGCCGCGCTCGCCGCGGCCGAGGCTGCGCGGAGCGAGGACGACGACACGGCGGAGCTGGAGGCACGGCTGGCGCAGGCGCGGACGGCGGTCGCGGAAGCACGCAGCGCCGCCGCCACGGCGCGCGCAGACGTGCAGACCCTGGAGCGCGAGGCGGACCTTCGCCGGCGGCGGCTGGCGGCCATCGCTGCCGATCGTGCCGCATGGCAGGGTCGGGCGGCGCGGGCGGCCGAGGTCGTGGCGGAGCTGACGCAGAGGCGCGAGGCGACGGCCAGTGAATTGGCGACGCTGGTCGACGCGCCCGACCTGTTCCGCGAGCGCCGGCGCATCGTCCTCAATGAGATCGAGGAGGCGCAGACGCGACGTCGGCAGGCGGCGGACGACCTGGCGCGGGCCGAGACGGCGCAGGCCGAGGCGGACCGGGCGGCACGGGCGGCACTCGACGCGCTTGCCGCCGTGCGGGAGCAACGCGCCGGCGCCGAGGCGCGGCGCGAGGCGGCGCATTTCCGGCTTCAGGAGATCGTGCGGGCCATCAGGGAAAGCCTGGATACGACACCCGAAGCCTTGCGCCTGGAAGCGGGGCTCGACCGCGACGGACCGACGCCGGACCTCGGCTCGGTGGAGGCGCGGCTGTCCGAGTTGCGGGCGGACCGGGAACGGCTCGGTGCCGTGAACCTGCGGGCCGACGATGAGCTGGCGGAGGTCGAGGCCAAGCGCGAGGGACTGGTCGCCGAGCGCGAGGACCTGACCGCCGCGATCCAGCGCCTGCGCCAGGCGATCGGCAGCCTGAACCGAGAGGGCCGGGAGCGCCTTCTCGCGGCGTTCGAGGTCGTGAACGGGCATTTCCAGCGCCTGTTCGCGACCCTGTTCGGCGGCGGCGACGCGGAATTGCGGCTCGTCGATGCGGAGGATCCGCTGGAAGCGGGGCTCGACATCGTCGCGCGTCCGCCGGGGAAGAAGCCGCAGACGATGACGCTCCTATCGGGTGGCGAGCAGGCCCTGACCGCGACCGCGCTGATCTTCGCTGTCTTCCTCACCAATCCCTCACCGATCTGCGTGCTGGACGAGGTGGACGCGCCGCTCGACGACGCGAATGTCGAGCGTTATTGCGACCTCCTGGCGGACATGGCGCAACAGACCCAGACCCGCTTCATCGTCATCACGCACAACCCGATCACCATGGCCCGGATGGATCGCCTGTTCGGCGTGACAATGGCCGAGCGGGGCGTCTCGGACCTCGTTTCGGTGGACCTGCAGATGGCGGAAAAGCTGCGCGACGCGGGCTGAGGCCTTTCACGCTCGACTTTCGACAGAGTGCGACCAAACGCACCGGCCCCGCGTTTGCGTAAGAATCGCGTCTTTTCCATTATATTTCAGCGTCTTGACCCACTTCCGCGTCAACTTGACACTGATGACACCCCCTTATATGGGTTCGCGCGGTTTCGGGCGGGGGGCGGCAAGGCTCCTGCACGCAACGGATCGACCGATGGCGAACGGATCAAAATCGGACGGGCCGGATGGCGACGGGACGAATGTCCCGCCTGGCGGAACCGACCTGCCTGATCGTCTGCGCGATCTGGACGCCCGCTTGAACAAGTTCCAGGCCGAAACCGGCCGGGACAGAAGCAAGGGGTATGTGAAGGAAGGGGCTGCCTATGGCCGGGCCCTCAAGCACGTGTCCGAATTCGTCGGCGGCACCATGGCGGGCCTGCTCCTGGGGTGGCTGACGGACCTTGCGACCGGCTGGTTTCCCCTAGGGCTCGTGACGGGGCTGATCCTCGGCTTCGTGACCGGCTTCTGGAATATCTACAAGTCCTCCCTGCGGTCCGGCGGTTCGTAAGCCCGGGCGCAAGGTCAAGACGGATCGAGAAGGCAATCATGGCGGCGTCACCGCTCGAGCAGTTCCAGATCAAGACCCTGGTGCCCCTGGGCGAGGTCGGCGGCGTGCCGCTGAACTTCACCAACTCGGCCCTGTTCATGACGCTGGCGGTGGGCGGCATCGTGCTGTTCTTCGCCCAGGCGACGCGGACGGCGAGCGTGGTGCCGGGCCGGCTCCAGACGGTCGCCGAGATGATCTACGGTCTGGTCGCGGACACGGTGCGCAGTGCCGCCGGCAAGGAGGGGATGCAGTATTTCCCCTTCGTGTTCAGCCTCTTCTGCTTCGTGCTGACGCTTAACCTGTTCGGGATGATCCCGGGCGGGTTCACGGTGACGAGCCACATCATCGTCACCTTCGCGCTCGCCGCACTCGTCTTCCTCACCGTGCTGGCGATCGGCCTCTCCAAGCACGGCCTGCATTTCCTGGACCTGTTCGTGCCCCAGGGCGCGCCTCCGGGCCTCAAGCAGTTCCTGATCGTCATCGAGCTGATCTCCTTCCTGTCGCGGCCGATCTCGCTGTCGGTGCGTCTGTTCGCGAACATGCTCGCGGGTCACATCGCCATGAAGGTCTTCGCGGGCTTCATCGTGGCGCTGCTGGGCGCCGGCGCCTTCGCGGTGCTCGCGCCCCTGCCCTTCCTCATCATCGTCGCGCTCACCGCGCTCGAATTCCTCGTTGCGGGCCTGCAGGCCTATGTCTTCACGATCCTGACCTGCATCTACCTCAACGACGCCCTCCACCCGGGTCACTGATCGACCAGGTCCGTTCAACCTCCAGACATCCCGCATCCCAAGGAGCACTCCCATGACCGCTACCGCGTTTGCCTGGCTCGGCGCCGGCCTTGCCGCCATCGGCGTTGGCCTCGCCGCCCTCGGCGTCGGCAACATCTTCGGCAACTACCTCGCCGGCGCGCTGCGCAATCCGTCCGCGGCCGACAGCCAGTTCGCCCGCGCGCTGATCGGCGCGGCGCTCGCGGAAGGTCTCGGCCTGTTCGCGTTCGTCATCGGCTTCCTGCTGTACCTGAAGGCCTAATCGTCAGGCTTTCCCCATGTCGGCATCGGCGTATCCCGGCTGGTCCGGGGCGCCAGAGCGCTCACCAGGATCCTTGAACGATGGCTACTCCCTCGGGTGATCCGACGGTCTTTCCGCCGCTCCAGACGGAGACCTACGGCTCGCAGCTGATCTGGCTCGCGATCACCTTCGTCGTCCTCTACTGGGCGATGGCGAAGTTCGTGGTGCCGCGCCTGACGGCGATCGTGGAAGGGCGTAATGCCCGGATCACGAAGGACTTGGACGCCGCCGCCAAGGCGAAGGCGCAGGTGGCGGAAGCCGTGGCGGCCTATGAAGCCGCCATGACGGAAGCACGCACCAAAGCCAACGGGCTCGCGCAGAAAGCCCGTGACGAACTCGCCGCCAAGACCGAGACGACCCGCAAGTCGCTGGAGGCGGATCTCGCCAAGAAACTGGCCAAGGCCGAGGCGCAGATCGCCAAGCGCCGCGACCAGGCCATGGCGCAGGTCCACGGCATCGCCGCCGATGCGACCGGCGCGATCGTCGCGCAGATCCTCGGCAAGGCTCCGTCGGCTGCCGCCGTGGAGACCGCCCTTGCCAAGGTCGACGCCAAGGACGCGGGGTAAGCCGATGGCCATTCTTCAGGATACCAATTTCTGGGTCGGCATCGGCTTCGCCGTTTTCATGGCGATCGTCTGGAAGGCCGGCGCGTTTAGCGCCTTCGGCACATCGCTGGACGCGAGGGGCGAGCGCATCGCCCGCGAGCTCCAGGAGGCCACGCGCCTGCGCGAGGAGGCCGAGGCCCTGCTCGCGGAGTACGAGGCCAAGCGCCGGGCTGCCGAGAGCGAGGCCAAGGCCATCGTCCGCGCCGCCAAGACGGAGGCCGAACGTCTCGCGCAGGAGACCGAGGCCAAGCTCAACGACTTCGTGGCGCGCCGCACGGCCGCCGCCGAGGAGCGGATCGCGCAGGCCGAGAACCAGGCTTTCGCCGACGTGCGGACCGCGGCCGCGGAGGCCGCGGTCAAGGCCGCCGAGCTGATCCTGCGCGACAGCGTGTCGGGCAAGGCGGGCGATGCCGTCCTGGCCCAGTCGATCGCGGACGTGAAGTCCCGGCTGAACTGAGCGCCAAGCATCACAGTAACAGGAAAGGCCGCCCGGTGGGCGGCCTTTCTCGTTACGGGAGGCCGAAAGGTCAGTTCCGGTCGATGATCCGGACGACCTGGCGCGTCTGCGGCTCGACGAGGACGATCTTGTCGTCCGGCGAGACGAAATAGCGATAGCGCTCGATGCCCGGCTCCTCGTCCACCGCGCCGTCGGAAAACGCGTACAGGTCGACATCGGCGGGGACGCGCGAGCCGACCCGAACCTGGCCCCGCCAGGGCGAGGGCACCACGCGCTCTTCGATGATCGTGCGGCGCACGACCGTCTCGCCTGAGGGCGTCAGCACGATGGTCCCGGTATTGTCCTCCGGCACGACGAGCGTGGTCTGCGCAAGGGCGCCACCGGCGGCGATCGACAGGGAAAGGGCGGCAGCCGCCGCGAGAAGGCGATGGGTCATAGGAGACCTCCTGATGGATGCGGGCGGGCGGCGGCCACGCAATCGGGCCGCCGCTTCCTGATCCGCTTGCCAGAGCCGAACGCGGCCGGCAGGCAGGAGGTTCCGTAAAGGCAGGTCAGATGGCGGCGACGACCGCGATCTCGACCGTGTACTGGGGTGCCGCGAGCTTGGCCTCGACGGTGGCGCGGGCCGGGGTGTTCCCGGCCACGACCCACTTGTCCCAGACGGCGTTCATCTCGCCGAAGGTCTTGATGTCGGCGAGCCAGATATTGGCCATGAGCAGCTTGGTCTTGTCGGTCCCGGCCTGCTTCAGCAGATCGTCGATCGTGGCGAGGATCTCGGCGGTCTGCTCGCCGACGGAACGTCCCGCGCTCGTCTCCGCCACCTGACCGGCAAGGTACACGGTGTTGCCGTGGACGACGGCCTTGGACATGCGCGCGCCGGCGCCGATGCGGGTGATCGCCATGAAAGTCTCTCCGTGTCAGGCGTGATCTCGCAGGGGCCGGCCTTGCGGCCGCCCCTCGCTGGAGACCTGCCTAGCGGAGCCGCCGGCTCAGGGCAATCGTCAGGCCTGGGGAGCCGAACGACCGCGTCCGCCGCGCCAGTTGCCGCGATGCGGCTTGCCCCCATGGCCGGCCGATTCGCGCACAAGCGCGGCCGGTCCACCGGGGGCCGGGGCACCATGGCCGCGGCCCTGCGGCCGCTGGCCGTCACGAGCCGCCGCGTGGCGGCCCTGTCCGTCGCGCGCCGCCATGTCGCGGCCCCCATGGGGCTTGGCCGCATTGCGGCCCTGGCCCTGGCGGGCCTGATCGCCACGCGGCTGATCGGAGCGGAATCCATCGGGCCGCCCCTGGCCACGATGGCCATTGTTCTGCCGCTGGCCCTTGGCGGGCGGACGGCCGCCGGCCGAGGCCGAGGGACGCTCCACCGGATTGCCCTCGATGTCGGTCGTCGGGATGGTTTGGCGCGTCACCTTCTCGATGTCACGCAGATAGGCCCGCTCCTCCCGATCGCAGAACGAGATCGCGATGCCGGCGGCGCCGGCGCGCGCGGTGCGGCCGATGCGGTGGACATAGGATTCCGGCACGTTGGGCAGGTCGAAATTGATGACGTGGGAGACGCCGTCGACATCGATGCCGCGGGCGGCGATGTCGGTGGCTACCAGTGCCCGGGTGCGGCCGGCGCGGAAGCCGGCCAGCGCCTTCTCGCGCTGGGGCTGACTCTTGTTGCCATGGATGGCGGCGGCCTCGATGCCGGCGCTTTCCAGATGCCGCGCGACCTTGTCCGCGCCGTGCTTGGTGCGCGTGAAGACCAGAATGCGGCTGAGCGAGGGATCCTGCATCAGCTTGACGAGGAGGCTGCGCTTCTCGGCACCCTCGGCCAGGATGATGCGCTGCTCCACCCGCTCGGCGGTCGTGGCGACGGGCGTCACCGCGACGCGAACAGGATCGGTCAGGAGCTCGCCGGCCAGCGCGCCAATGGCGGTCGGCATCGTGGCGGAGAAGAACAGGTTCTGACGGCGCTCCGGCAACGCGCCGACGATGCGGCGGATCGCGTGGATGAAGCCGAGATCGAGCATCTGGTCCGCCTCGTCGAGGACGAAGACCTCGGTCTGGCGCAGGTCGATGTTGCGCGACGACATGTGGTCGACGAGGCGGCCGGGCGTGGCCACCAGCACGTCGACGCCCTGCTGCAGCGCGCGGGCCTGCGGGCCGATGGAGACGCCGCCGACGACGACGGAAACGGCGACGCGCAGGTTGCGGCCATAGGCGCGGATGCTGTCGGCGATCTGGCCGGCGAGCTCGCGGGTCGGAGAAAGGATCAGCGCCCGGCAGGTGCGCGGGCGCAGGGGCCGGCGGTCGCGGGCGAGACGGTCCAGAATCGGCAGCGCGAAGGCCGCGGTCTTGCCGGTGCCGGTCTGGGCGATGCCCAGCAGGTCGCTGCCGGCGAGGAGCGGCGGGATGGCCTGCGCCTGGATCGGGGTCGGAGTCTCATAGCCCTCGGCCGCCAGCGCCTTGAGGATCGGGGCGGCGAGGTTCAGTTCGGAGAAAGTGGTCAATTCACGTGTCTTTCGGTGAACGCGGATCACAAAATCCGCGCGGGGCCGCGCGCCGGAACCGGCACGCCGCCTGTCGGGGGTCAAACGCCCCGCGTGATCTGGGCTGTTCAGGGAGTTCAAGGCGGTCCGGCAGGACGATCGCCTTGAAGAAGGCGACCGGTTCACGCGGCCGGATCCGCAAAGGGCATGAGCCCTTGGCGCTCATGTGGCAGTGCAACACGGATAAGTCAAGGCGCCGCAGCGGCCCTGGGCAGGCCACCGCCTCAGCGGTCGAGCCCCATCCGCACGCCGAAAGCCATCATCAGCGCACCGACGCCGATGGACACATAGCGCCCCAGAGGACCGTTCGTGGCGCTCGGCGCCGCCGTCAGCAGGACCGCACAGAGGACGTAGTAGAGCGTGGAGATAGCCAGCATGAGACCGACGCCGGCGAGGCCGACGGCCAGGGGCTTCCGGGCCAGATGCGTCACGGCGAAGAGCGAGGTGACAAAGACGAGCGACTTGGGGTTGGACAGGTTGGTCAGGAGCCCGGTGACGAAGGCGCGGCGGGGCGAGATATCCCGGCGCGGTCGCACGGCCCCGTCGATCGCCGCCAGCGGCGCGGCGCGCCAGTTCTGGCGGATGATCCGGAAGCCGATATAGGCAAGGTAGGCCGCGCCGGCGATCTTCACTGCGAGTGCCAGCATCGGCACCGCCTCGAAAAGCCAGAACAGGCCGAGCAGGCCCGACAGGCCCCAGATGGCGGTTCCGGTCAGGATGCCGGCGGCTGCGGCGAGGACGGCTGCGCGCCTGGACGACAGGACGGTGGCGGCGAAGAACAGGACGTTGGGACCCGGCGTCAGGCAGGCGACGACCCAGATCGCGGCGAGCGAGACCAGGGTGTCGAGCGTGGACATGGCCTGTTCAGGCCTCCAAGGCGCCGGCGGCTTCCTGCGCCTTGAGCGATTCGGGCCGCGGCATCGAGATGATGTTGTAGCCGGAATCCACGTAATGGATCTCGCCCGTGACGCCGGAGGACAGGTTCGACAGGAGATAGAGCGCCGAGCCGCCGATCTCCTCGATCGTCACCGTCCGGCGCAGCGGGGCATGGGCCTTCTGGTAATTGTACATGAGACGGGCATCGGCGATGCCGGCGCCGGCGAGCGTCCGCACGGGGCCGGCGGAGATGGCGTTCACGCGGATGCCCTGCGGCCCGTAATCGCCGGCGAGGTAGCGCACGGACGCCTCCAAGGCCGCCTTGGCGACGCCCATGACATTGTAGTTCGGCATGACGCGGTTGGCGCCGTCATAGGTCAGCGTCAGTAGCGAGCCGCCATCGGGCATCAGCGCGGCGGCACGCCTGGCGATCTCGGTGAAGGAGAAGGCCGAGATGACCATGGTGCGCGAGAAATTCGCGCGGGTCGTGTCGGCATAGCGGCCCTTGAGCTCGTTCTTGTCCGAGAAGCCGATGGCGTGGACGACGAAGTCAAGGCTGCCCCATTCCGCCCTCAGGCGCTCGAACAGGGCATCGACAGAGGCGATGTCCTCCACGTCGCAGGGCAGGACGAGTGACGAACCCACCGATTGCGCGAGCGGCGTGACGCGCTTGCCCAGCGCCTCGCCCTGATAGGTGAAGGCCAGCTCGGCGCCATGCTCGGCCAGCGTCCGGGAGATGCCCCAGGCGATGGAATGATCGTTGGCGACGCCCATGATCAGGCCGCGCCGGCCCTGCATCAGCTTCGTCATTGGCTATCCCCCCGTGCCCTCGCGCGTCACGCGTCGAGGCGCTTCATGACGATGGTGGCGTTGGTGCCGCCGAAGCCGAAGGAGTTCGACAGGACGGTGCCGATCCTGGCATTGTCGATCCGCTGCCGGACGATGGGCATGTCGGCGAAAGCCGGATCGAGCTCCTCGATATTGGCGCTCTCGCAGATGAAGCCGTTGTTCATCATCAGCAGCGAGTAGATCGCCTCCTGCACGCCGGTGGCGCCCAGCGAATGACCGGTCAGCGACTTGGTGGCCGAGATCGGCGGGCACTTGTCGCCGGTGCCGAAGACCTCGCGAATGGCCTCGATCTCCTTGAGATCGCCGACGGGCGTCGAGGTGGCATGGGGGTTGATGTAGTCGATGGGCGTCTTCACCGTCGCGAGCGCCTGGCGCATGCAGCGGATCGCGCCCTCGCCAGACGGGGCGACCATGTCGTAGCCGTCGGACGTCGCGCCATAGCCGACGATCTCCGCGTAGATCTTGGCGCCGCGGGCCTTGGCGACCTCGTATTCCTCGAGGACGAGCACGCCTGCGCCGCCGGCGATGACGAAGCCGTCGCGGTTCACGTCATAGGCACGGGAGGCCTTGGCCGGGGTGTCGTTATACTTGGACGACATAGCGCCCATGGCGTCGAACAGGACGGAAAGGGTCCAGTCGAGTTCCTCGCAGCCGCCCGCGAAGATGCGGTCCTGCTTGCCCCACTGGATCAGCTCGTAGGCGTTGCCGATGCAATGGTTCGACGTCGCGCAGGCGGACGAGATCGAATAGTTCACGCCCTTGAGCTTGAACCAGGTGGCGAGCGTCGCGGAGGCGGTAGACGACATGGCCTTCGGCACGGCGAAGGGGCCGACGCGCTTGGACGAGCCGGTCTCGCGGGCCTTGTCCGCCGATTCCACCAGGACGCGGGCGGAGGGGCCGCCCGAGCCCATGACGATGCCGGTGCGCTCGTTGGAGATCTCCGCCTCGGTCAGGCCGGCGTCGCGGATCGCCTGATCCATGGCGACGTGGTTCCAGGCGGTGCCGGTGGCGTGGAAGCGCATGGCGCGGCGGTCAACAAGCTCCTCGGGATCGAGGGTCGGAGCGCCATGGACGCGGCAGCGGAAGCCGCGATCGGCATATTCCTGCGCCGTCACGATGCCGGACTTCGCTTCGCGCAGCGAGGCGGTCACCTCCTGCGTGTTGTTGCCGATGGATGAGACGATGCCCATCCCGGTGACGACGACGCGTCTCATGTGATGCTCCTCGTGCGGCGCGCCGCCTTCAAGTGGCGCGGTCTCGATGGGTCCCGGCGGCCGGGATGCCTTACCTGCGGGCCTTGGGGCGAAAGTTCAAGCGTCCGTGGTCTGGAACAGGCCGACACGCATGTCCTTGACCTCGTAGATGCGCTTGCCGTCCGCCTCGAGCCAGCCGTCGGCGATGCCGAGGATGAGCTTGGAGCGGAAGACGCGCTTGAAGTCGACGCCGTAAACGACCTTCTTCACCGATGGCAGGACCTGGTCGGAGAACTTCACCTCGCCGACACCGAGCGCCCGGCCGCGGCCCTGCTCGCCGAGCCAACCCAGGAAGAATCCGGTGAGCTGCCAGAGCGCGTCGAGGCCGAGGCAGCCCGGCATCACGGGGTCGCCCTTGAAGTGGCAGCCGAAGAACCAGAGATCCGGCCGGATGTCGAATTCGGCGCGTACCAAGCCCTTGCCGTTGGGCCCGCCGGTCTCGGAGATTTCAGTGATCCGATCGAACATCAGCATGGGCGGCAGCGGCAGCTGCGCATTACCGGGACCGAACAATTCGCCACGCCCGCAGGCCAGAAGCTCTTCGTAATCGTAGTGCGAGCGGCGTTCCATCAATCGGACGGGTCCCTTGTCTTGGCGCGCGGAGCCTGCGCGGCAGGCGTCTCCCTAACACAGCGCCGGGCGGGCCGGAAGGGCGCGGCGCCTGCGACCGCACCGACACCGCGCCAAGCATTGCGGCGGCAGGCCCCAGGCCTTATGTTAGCGCCGGGTGCGCCTGCTGCTGCGCCCTTCCAAGCGACGACCTCAAGGCGAACGAGACGATGCACGGACAGGCGAACGGCATGGACAAGCCCGCGGGACGGGCCGTGTCGGATGGCTGCCCCTTCCACAACCTGCGCGAGATGCTGCGCGGTTCGGGCCTGCGGCCGACGCGCCAGCGCATGTCGCTGGGCTGGCTGCTTTTCGCCAAGGGTGACCGTCACGTCTCGGCCGAAATGCTTTACGAAGAGGCGACCAAGGCCCGCGTGCCAGTCTCCCTCGCGACCGTCTACAACACGCTGCACCAGTTCACGCAGGCCGGCCTGCTTCGCCAGCTGCCGGTGGACGGCTCGAAGGCCTTCTTCGACACCAACCCGTCCGAGCACCACCATTTCTTCGTCGAGGACGAGGAGCGGCTGGTGGACCTTCCCGGCGACGCGATCTCCGTCGGCAACGTTCCGGAGCCGCCGGAGGGCATGGAGATCTCGCGGGTCGACGTCATCGTCCGCCTGCGCCGCAAGACGCGGTCCTGATCAGGCGTCCCGAGACCCCTTCATTCTCTGGCGCGTATCCCGCGATTTCAGGCCGCCGGCCCGTCGCGCTGTTCCAGGATGCGCGTCAGATAGGCGCCATAGCTTGACTTGCCGGCGTCCCGGGCGAGCGCAGCCAGGGCTTCCGTCCCGATGAAGCCCATGCGCCAGGCCACCTCCTCGACGCAGCCGACCGACAGGCCCTGACGCTCCTCGATGGTGCGGATGAACTCGGCCGCCTGCAGCAGCGCGGCATGGGTGCCGGTGTCGAGCCAGGCATAGCCGCGGCCGAGACGCTCCACGTGCAGCGCGCCGCGCTCCAGATAGGTGCGGTTGATGTCCGTGATCTCGATTTCCCCGCGCGCCGAGGGCTTCAGTCCGGCTGCGATCTCCACCACGTCGTTGTCGTAAAAATAGAGCCCGGTCACCGCCCAGTTGGAGGCGGGATCCTTCGGTTTCTCGACGATCCCGGAGGGTTTGCCGCCCGGCCCGAAGGACAGCACGCCGAACGCCTCCGGATTGGAGACCCAATAGCCGAAGATAGTGGCGCCCGTCACGCGGCGCGCCGCGGCCTGGACGCGATCGGACAGGCCGTCGCCATAGAAGAGGTTGTCGCCGAGGACGAGCGCGACGGCATCCTCGCCGATGAAGTCGCGGCCGATGATGAAGGCTTCGGCGATGCCGTTGGGCGCCGCCTGCTCTGCATAGGACAGGTTGAGCCCGATCCGGTGTCCATCCCCCAGGAGTGCCCGGAAGAGCGGCAGGTCGCGCGGGGTGGAGATGATCAGGATGTCCCTGATCCCCGCCAGCATCAGCGTGGACAGGGGATAATAGATCATCGGCTTGTCGTAGACGGGCAGCAGCTGCTTGGAGATGGCTGCCGTGACCGGGTGAAGACGGGTGCCGGAGCCGCCGGCGAGGACGATGCCCTTCATGGATCAGGCTTTCTGGCCGGCGTCGGCCTTGGGCGGACCGATCAGCCGGTCGAGTGTGGTCTCGAGGTCCGGGCCGAACGGCCCGAGCGCGATGCCATGAAGCCGCGCGGCGCGGCCGGTGTCGAGCACCGCGTTGAGCGTGCGCCGGGCGGGCGTCGGGAAATCGGCGGTGGCGATCGGATCGACCTGCGCGAACGGCCCGCCCCGGACGCGGGAGGCCTCCAGGACGGCGCGGGCCTGCACGTCGCGGGTGACGATGGTCTCGCCAGCCAGATGCAACAGGCCGGCCGGCGCGCCGGGTCCCTGCGCCTCCATCCGCGCGCCCAGCGTCAGCAGGGCCTGCGCCAGCGCCGGCGAATAGGTGGGCTTGCCGCGCTGGTCGCAGACGATCGTCAGGTGCGCCCGCGCGGCGGCCCAGGACAGGACCTTGGCGACGAAGTTCTGGCCCGAGGGCCCGAACACCCAGGAGACGCGCACGACGAGGGCGGCGGGATCGGCCTCCCGCACCGCGTTCTCCCCCTCGAGCTTGGTGCGTCCATAGACGCAGAGCGGCTCCGGCGGGTCGTCCTCCCCGTGGGGCCGGTCATGGCTCTCGCCGAAGACCTGGTCCGTGGAGACGTGGATGAGCGGGACGCGGGCCCTGGCCGCGGCGGCGGCGAGGCGGCCCGGGCCGGCGGCATTGAGGGCGCGGGCGAGATCCGGCTCGCTCTCCGCGCCGTCGACATTGGTGTATGCGGCCGCGTTGACGATGAGCGAGGGCGCGACGCGATCAACGAGCCGGGCCGGCGCGTCGGGATCGGTCAGGTCGAAATCCGGGCGCCCGGCCTGGACGAAGGGGCGGCCGGCATCAGACAGCGCGACGCGGAGGTCGGTGGCGAGCTGGCCGCTACGGCCGATGACGAGGACGGGCGCGCTCATCGCAGGAAGGACAGGCCCGAGGGCTTCACGAGGCCCAGCCGCTCGCCGCCATAGACCGTGTCGCGCAGGGGGCGCCACCAGGCCTCGTTGGCGACGTACCAGGCCACGGTCTCGGCCAACCCCTCCTCGATGGAGCGCTGCGGCCGCCAGCCGAGCTCCCGTTCGATGAGCGAGGGGTCGATCGCATAGCGCCGGTCATGGCCGGGCCGGTCGGCGACCTGGTGCACGAGCCGGGCATGAGGCGCGTTCTGCGGACGCAGCCTGTCCATCTCCGCGCAGATCGTCTCCACGATCCAGCGGTTTGTGCGCTCGGCGCGGCCACCGACGAGGTAGGTCGCGCCCGGCGCCCCCGCCTCCAGAATGCGCCCGAGGGCGCGGGCGTGATCCTCCACGTGGAGCCAGTCGCGGACGTTGAGCCCGTCACCGTAGACAGGCAGGCCGCGGCCCTCCATCGCGTTGAGGATCATCAGCGGGATGAGCTTTTCCGGGAATTGCCGGGGCCCGTAATTGTTGGAGCAGTTCGAGACGATGACCGGCAGGCCATAGGTGTGGAACCAGGCGCGGGCGAGGTGATCGGACGCGGCCTTGGACGCCGAGTAGGGCGAGCGCGGGTCGTAGGGGCTCGTCTCGTCGAAGGCGCCCTCGGGACCGAGCGAGCCGAAGACCTCGTCGGTGGAGACATGGAGGAAGCGGAAGCGTGCCTTCGCCTCGCCTTCCAACGCCTCGTAGGCGCCGCGCGCGGCATCGAGCAGGACCTGGGTGCCGAGCACATTGGTGCGCACGAACGCGCCGGGGCCCTGGATCGAGCGATCCACATGGGTCTCGGCAGCAAGGTGGATCACCGCCTCGGGGCGGACCTCGCCGAACGCGGCGCGCATGCGACCCAGATCGGCGATGTCGGCTTCGATGAGCCGGTGACGGGGATCGCCTTTCAGCGCGTCGAGCGAGGCGGGATTTGCCGCATAGGTCAGGGCGTCGATGGTGACCACCTCGTGCCCGCATTCGCGGACGAGGTGGTCCACGAGGGCCGAACCGATGAAGCCGGCGCCGCCGGTGACCAGGATGCGCATCGCGTTCTTCAAGCCCTCAAGGGAAGATGTAGGGGAGCTCGGCCAGCCGGGGCAGCGCCTGGTCTTTGGCCGAGACCGTCGCGGCGCCGGCCTCGACCGGCCAGGCGATGCCCAGAGCCGGGTCGTTCCAGAGCAGGCCGCCCTCATGGCCGGGCGCGTAATAGGCGTCGCACTTGTAGGTCACGGCAGTGTCGTTTCTCAGCGTGCAGAATCCGTGGGCGAAGCCGTGGGGCACGTAGAGCATCTCGCCTTTCGCGGCATCCAGCTCGACGGCGACATGGTGTCCGAAGGTGGGCGAGGAGCCGCGCAGGTCCACCGCGACGTCGAGGATCGCGCCAGACAGGACCCGGACGAGCTTGGACTGGGCCTGCGGCGGCTTCTGGAAGTGCAGGCCGCGCACCGTGCCGGCGCGGGCGGAGACGGACTGGTTGTCCTGGATGAAACGGTCGTCGACGCCGACCGCACATAGGACGTCCCGCCGGTAGGTCTCGGCGAACCAGCCGCGCTCGTCGGCGTGGCGCCGCGGCCGCAGGAGAAGGAGGCCCTCGATCTGGAGCGAGATCACGTCCATGCCGTTGCGTAGCGGGCTTCCGACGGCATGGCAACGGCAGGATTGGCGGCCCGTGGATTTGACAAAGCCGGCCTGCGCCCACAGAAGCGTCCGGCCATGATCACCAACCGCCTGAAGAAATCGCTGGTCGTCCTGCACGATCTGACGGCGACGGCCCTCGCCATCACCATCGTCTTCCACGTGCGGTTCGAAGGTCTGCTGCTGGCCGAGCGCGTGGCGCTGCTGCCGCAGATCCTGCCAGGGCTGATCGCGGTGGCGGGCGTCGTCTATTACCTCTTCGGCCTCTATAAGTCGAAATGGCGCTTCGCGTCGCTGCCGGACCTGTTCAACATCTTCCGGGCGGTCAGCGTCCTGACCCTCGTCCTGCTCGTGGCGGACTATATCCTCCTCTCCCGCGACCTCCTGGGGGAATTCTTCTTCGGCAAGATCGCGCTCGGCCTGTACTGGCTGGTGCAGATGGCGCTTCTGGGCGGCCCGCGCCTTGCCTATCGCTACATCAAGTTCGCCCAATCGCGGCAGACGATCTCCCGCGAGGCCACCGTGCCGGTCCTCCTTCTCGGCCGCGCCGTGGAGGTGGAGGTCGTCCTTCGGGCCATCGAGGCCGGCACGTTCCGCAAGCTGCATCCTGTCGCGATCCTCTCGCCGCGGGAGGCCGATCTCGGCCAGGCGATCCGCGGCATCCCGGTCCTCAGTCTGATCGCCGATCTCGACCAGGCGGTGGCCGATCTTGCCGAGCGAGGCACGACGATCCGCCGGCTCGTAGCGACGCCGTCCGCGCTGGCGCCCGAGGCCGAGCCGGAACGGCTGATCGCCGGAGCGCGCCGGCTCGGTTTGCCCCTGATGCGGGTGGCGACCCTCGGCGAAGGCCTGTCCAGCGCGGAGCTGGCGCCGGTGGAGATCGAGGACCTGATCCTGCGCTCCAGCGTGGAGATCGACCGGGCGCGGCTGGAACGGTTCATGGCCGGCAAGCGCGTGCTCGTCACCGGCGGCGGCGGCTCCATCGGCAGCGAGATGTGCCTGCGCGCGGCCGCCTTCGGCGCCGCCGAGATCATCGTGCTGGAGAGCTCGGAGCCGGCTCTGTTCCAGGTCTCCGAGACGCTGGCGATGCAAGGCGGCGCCACCCGTGTCACCGGCATCATCGCCGACATCCGCGACCGCCAGCGCCTGTTCGAAGTGATGGCGCAGACGCAGCCCGACGTCGTCTTTCACGCCGCCGCGCTCAAGCACGTGCCTTATCTCGAGGCGCATTGGGGGGAGGGCGTGAAGACCAACGTCTTCGGCTCCATCAACGTCGCCGACGCGGCCCTCGCGGCCGGCGTGCGCGCCATGGTGATGATCTCCACCGACAAGGCGATCGACCCTGTCTCGATGCTCGGCGTCACCAAGCGCTTTGCCGAGATGTACGCCCAGGCGCTCGACGCCGAGGCGGCCAGTGAGCAGGGTGCGACCCGCTTCATCGCGGTGCGTTTCGGCAACGTGCTGGGCTCGGTCGGCTCGGTCGTGCCGAAGTTCAAGGCGCAGATCGCCCGCGGCGGTCCGGTGACGATCACCCATCCGGACATGGTCAGGTACTTCATGACCGTGCGCGAGGCCGCCGATCTCGTCCTCACCGCCGGCAGCCATGCGCAAGAGGCGCGCGACGCGGACGAGCGGGCCGCCGTCTTCGTGCTGAAGATGGGACAGCCGCTGCGCATCCTCGACCTCGCGGAGCGGATGATCCGGCTCGCCGGCTTCGAGCCGGGCGAGGATATCGAGATCGAGATCACCGGCGTGCGGCCGGGCGAGCGGCTGCACGAGATCCTGTTCGCGCGGGAGGAGCCGCTGGCCGATACCGGCATCGACGGCGTCATGGCCGCCAAGCCGGTCTTCGCCGACCGCAAGCGGCTGGACGGCTGGATCGAGCGGCTGGCGGGCGCGGTGGAAGCGGGCGACCGCGCTGCGGCGGAGGCTGTGTTCGAGGAAGCGGTGCCGGAATTCAGGCGCCGGGCCGGCGATGCGCCCGCCCCAGCGCCTCAAGGGCGTCAGGGCCCTGCACCGGTGGGCGCCACCCTGCACTGAGAAGGCCTTCGGGCATCGCCACGAGCGAGCCATTGAGGCGCTCCACCCATTCGCCTCTGCCTGCAAGGCGCAGGGCAGCTCCCATCAAGGCGGCCGGAACCGGCACGACGCGCGGCGGACGCCCCATTCCGCGCCGAAGCGCGACCACGATTTCTCCAACCGTCATCGGCCCCGGATCAGCGACGAGATAGGGCCGCCGCAAGGGCCCCGGCGCGTCCAGGAGGAAGGCGGCCGCGTCGACAAGGTTCTCCACCGCCACGAGGGAACGCCGGCCTGTGAACCCGCCGAGCGGCAGAGGCCATGGCGTATCCGCCATCGCCATCAGACCGGCCATGTTGCCCTTGACCCACGGGCCGTGGACGAGGACGGGGCGCAAGGCAGCCCAATCGAGGTCGAGTTCCGCGAGCCCCTGCTCCGCCGCCAGCTTGGACCGGCCGTAAGGGTCCGTGGGAGCCGGCTCGTCGGCCTCCCGCACGGGCGCCGGCGAGGACGGCCCGCATTGGGCCCGCACCGACGACAGGAACAGGAAGCGGCGCATGCCGGCGCGGCGCGCGGCCCTGGCGAGGGCCAGCGTGCCTTCGGTGTTGATGGAGCGGTAATCGTCCTCCGGACGCCCCGACATGGCATGGGCGATGCCGGCGGAATGGATGACCGCTTCGGCGCCCGCCAGAGCCTCCGAGAGGTGACGCGGCGCCGAGAGGTCGCCGATCACGACGCCGGCGACATCGGCCGGCACCTCGCCGGGACGGCGCAGAAGCGCGCGCACCCGCCAGCCGCGACGGGCCAGCCCTGCCACCAACGCGCGTCCGACGAAGCCCGTCGTGCCAGTGACCGCGACGATACGCCCGGTCACGACCGGGCCTCCCGCGGTGTCGCGAAACGATGGAGCAGCAGGCCGACAAGCAGTGCCGCCACGGCCACGAGGGCCACCTTGATCCACGGATTCAGAAAAAAGAGCGTCAGGACCGCGAGGCCCGACAGGACGAGGTTGAGGAGAAAGACATGCCCCGTGACCGCCTTGACCGAGAAGCCGTTGTCGGTGGCGCGCTGATAGAAATGCGACCGGTGGGCTTCGGCGAGCCGCTCGCCTCGCCGGAACCGCAGGAAAAGGGTGATCGTCGCGTCGGCAAGATAGTAGAGCGGCAGGATCAGGGCGGCTGCGAGCGCGCCCGCGCCCGCGATCTGCCAGAGGCAGAAGCCGGCGAGCAGACCGATGGGAAGCGAGCCGACATCGCCCAGGAACAGACGCGCGACCGGCCGGTTGAAGGGCGCGAAGCCGATCAGGGCGCCAGCCAGGGCCGCGGCGATGACCATGGCGTCGAGATCGCGGACGGCGAGGCCGATCACCGCCACGGTGGCGCAGAGCGGCACCATCTCCGCAACCGTCATCAGGTCGAGCCCGTCCATGAAGTTGACGAGGTTCACGAACCAGACGCCGGCCAGCAGGATCAATGACCGTTCGACCCAGACGGGGACCATGTCAGGGAGGACCCGCAGGGACGGCTCCGCAGCCAGCAGGGCCGCAACCGCCAGCGTCTGCAAGACGAGCCGGATCGAGGCGGGAAGCGGCCGGATGTCGTCGATGCCGCCGACCAGCGCCAGGCCGGCCACCACGGCGGTGAGGACCAGCGGGCCGAGCGGCGAGCCGCCCAAGAGCGCCATGAGCAGCCAGATGATGGCGAGCGTCGCACCCACCACCGCGATACCACCGCCCTGGGGCGTCGGCTCGCGATGGCTGGACCGGGCATTGGGCCGTGCCAGCGCATAGCGGCGCATCAAGGGCATGAACGTCATGACGAGGATGGCCGACAGGATGGCGGCGATCACCCCGACAGCGAACAGAAGCGAGATCACGGCGCCCCCCGGTCGCGAAGCGGCGGGACATTAGCCGTCCAGGCGGCCTGCGCAAGCGGTCTCGGCCGCATCGTCAGGCCGGAGGATAGACGAGCGTCTGGCCTTCACGGGCCGCGACCGTGCCGGGCCGGGCCGCGACGGCCGCCTCGGCGAAAGCGTCCATCGCCGCGTCGTCATGCCGGGGATCGTGGTGGAAGAGAATGAGCTGGCCGATCCCGGCCGCGTCGGCCAAAGCCGTTCCCGCTTCCCAGGTCGAATGGCCCCAGCCGACGCAGCGGCAATATTCGGCCTCGGAGAACATCGCGTCGTAGATGACCGCGTCGGCACCGCGGACGAAGGCGACGAGCGCCGGGTCCGGTCCGGCGGGATCATGTTCCAGGTCGCTCAGATAGCAGAGCGTGCGTCCGGCATGGCTGAAGCGGTAGCCGGTGGCGCCCTGGGGGTGGTTGAGCGGATGGGTGTCGACCCGTGTGCCGTCGGCGAAGCTGAGCGTCTCGCCGGCGCGGAAGCCGACATGGCGCACGTCGGCCGGGAGCTGGTCCAGCGTGACGGGGAAGATCGGCGGCGAGAACAGCCGGGCGAGCCCGGCTTCGGCCGTTTCTCCTTCGCGGTTGCCGCAATGGATCGTCACGCTGCGTCCTGGCGTCAGGGCCGGCTTGAAGAAGGGCAGTCCGACGACATGATCCAGGTGAAGATGGCTCAGCAGCAGGTCGACATGGGGCGTGCCGTCATCCAGCAGCGCCTTGCCGAGCCTGGCGATACCGGAGCCCGCGTCGATGACGAAGAGGCGGTCGCCAAGCCGGACCTCCACGCACGCGGTATTGCCGCCGTACCGCGCGAATTCCGCGCCGGCGGTGGGAATGGACCCGCGTACGCCCCAGAACGTGACGCGCAGCCCGTCTGCCCCTTCTGCGCTCATCATCGATCGCTCCTATACCCTGCGACATAGGGCCGAGGTGCGCCAGCGCACATGGCGGTTTCCGCAGCGGGAGGATCGGAGCGGGGCGGAACGCGCAAGGGCCGGACCGTTTCAACCACGCGACGCCGCTTGGGCGTCGAGGCGGATGACCTGATCGAAGCCCGGCGGCGGCTCCTCACCGGAGAAGATCGCGATGAAGGTGCGGCCGGACAACGCCTCCCGCAGGCTCGCGATCCGATGGGCGCCCTGGGGCCCGTCAAGGCCGAAATCGGGGCGTGATGCGATGAGAGCCTCCGGCCGGCGCAGCAGCGCGCGGGCGAGATCGACGGCAACCGCGAGATCCGGCCTGATGCCGTCCGGTCCCTCGATGCGGGTGGATAGGCCGAGGCGCACCACATCCCGCTCCAGGTTCATGTCGGCGATGACGCCGCGCACCGCTGCCCCGACCTTCGCCTCGGCGCCCGCCATGTCGTAGGCGATCCTGCCGAAGAGCAGGTTGTCGGCGAGCGTCGCCGCGCGGCAGAGGCTGCCAGGGTCGTAGAAATCGATGGCCGGCTTCAGCGCCGGCGGCAGGAGTTGCGCGAAGGTGCGCCGGGCCCGCAGCAGCCGGGCCTCCATCGCCTCGTCGACGAGGCCGAGGCGATGGCGCGTCTCGATGTAGCGCAGGGCCAGCGCGATGAGCCGGTCGCGGTCGCGGGTCGCCCCCTCGCCGCGGCGGCTGCGGGCACGGCGCGCCACCAGGGCCTCATAAATCTCGCGCTCGTCCGCCGCCATGAAGGAAAGCCGACCGAACAGCGGATGGCCGGCGGGAATGTCCGCGAACATGTCCGTCACCGTGGTGGCGATGGACAGGCCCATCTCCGCCAGGACGGGGGCCAGGCCCTCGGCCTCCATCACCGCACGGAAGAAGGGATGAGACGCCAAATGACCGGCGTCGAACGTATCCCCGACGGGCACGCCGAACAGGATGTTCTCGGCGATCGTCGCATAGGGATTGTAGGCGTCGGGCCGGAAGCGCTCCACGAGATCGCCGAGGCCGGCCGAGCCGAGACGCTCGTGGACTGCCTGGCGGGCGGGCAGCACCGCCTCGGCCAAAGCCGGATGCTGGCGGGGATCGACCGGCGCGCCGAGGGCGCGGGCATCGATGATCCGTTCCAGCCCGACAGCGCGCAGGACCGCCGCGATGTCCGAATCGAGCAGCGCATTCCTTGCCTCCGGTGACAGGCCGTAGGCGAGGTTCTCGATCCACGTCGCGCCGGGAGACAGGACGGGTTCGGCGGAGGTGAAGGCGATGCGCCGCGCCCTGACCTTGGCCGGTACGGCGCCGGGATCGATGCCGGCGATGGCGGCCGAGCCCGTCGCGGGGACGGACAGGCCCGCCAGCGTGGCGGCCAGGAGTTCCGCTTCCTGGTCGCCAGGCGCCATGAGCGCGACATGGACGGGTGCGGGCGCTTCCAACGAGACGGGCCCGACGCGCAGGCCGGCCACCTGATCGGCGGCGACCAGGCCGTCCAGGATCACCACGCCCTCGGGAGACTTGGGAGCAGTGGCCCCGTCCGGCTCCCGGCGGGCGCGCAGCGCGCCCATCAGTTCAGAGACGCGGGTCAGCCGCTCGCCCGCGAGCGCACGGTCCTCGCGCCAGCGAGCGATGCCGCGGGCAGGCGCCGGCAGGAGCGCAGTCGCGACGAGCGCACCGACGGCGTCCGGCACGCCGAGCCCGCCGCCGACTGCGATGAGGCCCGCGAGCGCGGGCGCGGCGAAGGGGGCGAGATCAGCGAATGCGTCGCGCAGCCGGCGAATGGCATCGCCGCGGTCGGTTTCGGGAGACGGCGCCGTGAGCCGTGCGGCGAAGGCCGCGAGCTCGGCCTCTTGCGCGCCATGGGCACGGACCGCCTTCCAGCGCCGGACGAGTTCCGTCTTGGCTTTGCCGATGCGAACCGCGCGGGCGGCGGTCTCGCGGGTTGACCCCGCCACGCTCCGCCGGCGCCAATGCGACAGCAGAATGAGCGCGAGGGCGATCAACGCGACGGCAAGGCCGAGCCGCAAGTCGAGCCACGCGGCGTAGGCGATGGCGAGCGCCATGCGGGCACCGGCGAAGGCCGGCAGGGTGAGGGCCTGCGCGAGCGCGTTGCGCACGGCCGCCAGATCGGCGGCAGCCCGGCCCATCGCTTCGGTCAGGTCCAGCCCCTGGATCGTCCGTGCCTGGGTCAGCCTGCGGGCCAGGCGTGCCGAGATATCCCGCAATGCGCGGTCCGCGGAGCGGAGGCGCCAGCGGTCGATCAATACGTGGGCGAAGGCGCGCAGCACGAAAACAAGCGCGATCCACGACAGGGCGGCGACGAGCAGGCCCGTCCGGCTCAGGGGAAAGCCTTCGAACAGCACGATCCGCTCGGGACGGCGCACGAAGGGCGGCCAGTCATAGGCAATCTGAAGGAACGGCACCCGCGCTGCGCCGGGCAGCGCGTCGGCGACCATCATGCGCGGCAGGTCGATCGTGACAAAGGCCAGCGGCAGGGCCAACACGAGAAGGCCGAACACCAGAAGGTGTCCGGCCCGACCGCTCCGCCACGCCAGCCTAACGGGGTCCCGCTCCATCGGCGCCGACCCTAGACCGAGACACGGGCCGCGGCCAAGCGGCTTGCCGGGCCGGCATGCGCGAAAACGGCGAAGGCTTCCGGAGCCGGTAACCCTCCGGTGACGGTTGGCCCCTATCCTGCCGGCTCGGGGACGTATTGCGATGATGGCCGTGTCTTCATTGGTTGCCGAGCTGGAGGAATCGATCGCGCGCGGGTCAAAGGACCGCCGCGTCGAGACCCTTCGGCGCGTCACCGACCTTTTCCTCCTCGATGCCGAGGCCTATCAGCCGGAGCACGTGGAGGTGTTCGACATCGTGATCGCGCGGCTCACCGCCGCGATCGAGACGCGGGCGCGCGCCGATCTTGCGCGGCGGCTCGCCGACGTGCCGAACGCTCCGCCCGGCGTGATCCGCTCGCTGGCCCATGACGAGATCGCCGTGGCGCGGCCCGTCCTGACGCGTTCGCCGCGCCTCAGCGACGCCGACCTCGTATCGGTCGCGATAGCCCGGGGCCGCGACCACATGCTGGCGATCAGCGAGAGGCAGCAATTGTCGGAACAGGTCACCGACGTCCTGGTGACCAAGGGCGACGATGTCGTCGCCCATGCGGTCGCAGGCAACGGCGCCGCCCGGCTCTCGCCGCGCACGCTGGACGCGCTCGTGGAGAAATCGCGAGCCGACGACGCGCTGCGCCTCCTCCTGAGCCAGCGCATCGACGTGCCGCAGGATCATCTGCGCCAGCTCATGGCCGTGGCCAAGGAAGCGGCGCGCCAGCGTCTCTCCGCGAGCCTGCCGAGCGCCGATTCCAGCCTGATCGGCCACGCCATCGACCAGGGCGCCGTCGTCATCGCGGAGAAGGTGGCGAGCAGCGGGGCGGACGCGCCGATCCAGGCCGACCTGGCCCGTCCGGCGCTCAGCCGAAATTACGAAGCCGCGCTGGCCGAGATCATGGGCGCGGTAGAGCGCAACGAGCTGAACGAGTTCGTCATTACCGAATATGCCCATCGGGGGCAGTTCGAGGAGAGCGTTTGCGCGGTCGCGGCTCTCGCCAACATCTCCCTACCTACGGCGGAGCGGCTGTTCCTCGGGTCGGACCAGGATCTGCTGCTGATCGTCTGCAAGGCGCAGAACTGGGCCTGGTCGACGGCCAAGGCCCTGGTGAAGCTGCGCGGAGAAGGACAGGCCAGCGTCCGCGACCTCGACCGGGCCATGGACAGCTACGACCAGCTGACCCACGGAACGGCCCAGCGCGTGCTGCGCTTCCTGCATATCCGCGAGGCAAGCGCCGCAAAGCCGGCGGCGGCTCAGGGCCGGACGAACGTCAGGTAGGTCGGGGCCCGTCCCTCGCGGACGGCCTTGGCCTCGTAGCGGGTGCGCGTCCAGCCGTCCCACGGAACGCGCCAATCGTCGGCGCGGGACGCCGTCCAGACGAGGTCCGTCCGGCGGGCCGCGTGCATCAGCGTCCAGGCGGCATAATCGTCGATGTCGGTCGCGAAGCGGAACAGGCCGCCGGGCTTCAGGAGGCGCGCGATCTCGCCCAGCCGCTCGTCGCTGACGAAGCGGCGCTTGCGCTGGCGCCGCTTGGGCCACGGATCGGGGTAAAGCAGGTCGATCCGCGCGAAGGCCCCGGCCGGCAGGCGGGGAAGGAGCTGGCTGGCATCGGCGTCGTGGACGCGGATATTGCGAAGATTCCTGTCCTCGATCTCGGCGACCAGCTTGGCGACGCCGTTGACGAAGGCCTCGGCTCCGATGAAGCCGGTGGCCGGCTCGCGGGCGGCCTCGGCGGCGAGGTGCTCCCCGCCGCCAAAACCGATCTCAAGACGATAGGTGCCGAAGCCGGGCCCGAACAGGGCCTGCAGGTCGATCGGACCATCGGCCGGCACCCGAAGTGCAGGCAGGCCGGTTTCGACGCGCTCGGCCTGGGCCTGGCGCAGGCGCTTGCCGCGGCGGCGACCGTAGAAGGCGCCCGCCGGGCGCACCTCGTCGCCGCCCGAGCTCACCGGATCAGCCGACCGCCTTGCGCAGCGCGTCGACGAGGTCGGTGCGCTCCCAGGAGAAGCCGCCGTCGCGGCCAGCCTTGCGGCCGAAATGGCCATAGGCGGCAGTGCGGGCATAGATGGGCTTGTTGAGGTTGAGGTGCTCGCGGATGCCGCGCGGGCGCAGGTTCATGACCTCGCGCAGCGCCTTCTCGAGCTTGGCCTCGTCCACCTTGCCGGTGCCGTGGAGGTCGACATAGACCGCCAGCGGGTCGGAGACGCCGATCGCGTAGGCGAGCTGGATCGTGCAGCGGTCGGCGAGCTTGGCGGCGACCACGTTCTTGGCGAGATAGCGGGCCGCATAGGCGGCCGAGCGATCCACCTTGGTGGGGTCCTTGCCCGAGAAGGCGCCGCCGCCATGGGGCGCCGCGCCGCCATAGGTGTCCACGATGATCTTGCGGCCGGTGAGGCCGGCATCGCCGTCGGGGCCGCCGACGACGAACTTGCCGGTCGGGTTCACGTGCCAGACCGTATCCTTGCCGATCCAGCCATCGGGCAGCGCGCTGCGGATATAGGGCTCGACGATCTTGCGGACATCCGCGGAGCTGAGGCTCTCGTCCAGGTGCTGGGTGGAGAGCACGATCTGCGTGACGCCGACGGGCTTGCCGTCCTCGTAGCGCACGGTCACCTGGCTCTTGGCGTCGGGGCCGAGCTTGGCGGCCTCGCCCTCGCCGGCCTTGCGGGCCTTGGCGAGCACTTCCAGGATCTTGTGCGAATAATAGATCGGCGCCGGCATCAATTCGGGCGTCTCGCGGCAGGCATAGCCGAACATGATGCCCTGGTCGCCCGCGCCCTCGTCCTTGCTGCCCTTCGCATCGACGCCCTGGGCGATGTCGGGGGACTGGGAGTGGAGGAGAACGTCGATCTTGGCGTTCTTCCAATGGAACCCGTCCTGCTCGTAGCCGATCGACTTGATCGCCTTGCGGGCGGCGGACTTCACCTTGCGCTTGAGCGTCTTCTCATCGAGAGACGTGCGGACCTCGCCCGCGATGACGACGCGGTTCGTCGTGGCCAGCGTCTCGCAGGCGACGCGCACCTCTGCCGGATCCATCCCGGCCTTGGCAGCCTCCCGGAAAAACAGATCGACGACCTCGTCGGAGATGCGGTCGCAGACCTTGTCCGGATGGCCCTCGGAGACGGACTCGCTGGTGAAGAGGTAATTGGCGCGCGGCACTGATCGGATTCCCTGTCACAACGGCCTTCAGGGCCGTGAAAAACGGCGCGACGTTGTGACAGGGAGCCGGGTTGCGGTCAAGGCGCGGAAGCGGATTCGTTCGTTTCGACGAACGTCAGGCCGCGCTTTCGGCCATATCCTCTTCGGCAAGAGCGGCAACCAGTTCGATGACCCGACGCCTGACCTTCGGATTCTTGATGCGGATGAAGGCCTTGCTGAGCGCGACGCCCTCCGCCGTGCCCATGAAGTCGCTGACATAGCCCTGCCCGCCCGCCTCGGCGAATCCTGCCGGGTCGCGGGGCTCCCCGCCCGGCGCGCCCTCGAAGAAGAACTCCACCGGCACGGCGAGAATCTTCGCGATCTGCTGGAGCCGGCTCGCGCTGATCCGGTTGGTACCCTTCTCGTATTTCTGGACCTGCTGGAACGTCAGTTCCAGGGCGTCGCCCAGCCGTTCCTGGCTCATGCCCATCAGCATGCGCCGCATGCGCACCCTGGCACCGACATGCTTGTCGATGGGGTTTGGCGACTTTTCCTTCGATGCAGTCATAGCGTTCCCCCGAAGCGCTTCAGACGGTGCGGCGATTCGCACCCCTCATGCCCAACAATGCAAAGACCGCAAACATCATTGCAAAGAATACATCCGGATATCGCCCATAGATTGTGGGCGCAAGGGCAGTCGGCAACTTCGAGTCGATGACCCCGTCCCGTGACAGGGGCAAGGAAGCCAGTATCCGTCCGTAAGGATCGATCACGGCCGATATGCCGGAATTGGCCGCGCGCACCATCGGCAATCCCTCCTCGATGGTGCGCAGCCGGGCCTGGGCAAGATGCTGGTGGGGGCCCGGCGTGTCGCCGAACCAGGCGTCGTTGGTCAGGTTCAGCATCAGGCCGGGCCGCGGGCCTTCCGGCATGACGGCGCCGGGAAAGATCGCCTCGTAACAGACGAGCGCAGCGGCGAGAGGAAGGCCCGGCACGGCGAAGGGCAAGCGCCGCTCCCCTGCCTCGAAACCTCCGGGCACGGCCACGAACTGGCGGATGCCCATCCTCTCCAGGAACGCGGCGAACGCCTCGATCTGCCGCGCCAGCGGCAGATATTCGCCGAAGGGGACGAGGTGCACCTTGTCGTAGCTGGCGCCAATCGTACCGTCATGGCCGACGACGTGGATGGCGTTGCGATAGCGGGCGTTCTCGCCGGGCAGCGACGGCAGGGCCCGAACCGCGCCGGTGACGAGCGTCACGCCCTGCGGCAGCAGGGCGGCGATCTGCGCGAGCGCGGCGGGTTGCTGCGCCAGCACGAAAGGAAAGGCCGATTCGGGCCAGATCAGGTGCGTCGCGTCGGCGACGCCCATGGTCGCGGGCGATGTCGCCCGGTCGCTCACCGAGAGGTAGCGCTGCATGATCGCGCCGGCATTCTCGGGCCGGAACTTGGCGTCCTGGGGCAGGTTGGGCTGCATGATGCGCAGCTTCACGCCTGGCACCTCGGCCACGGGTATCGTCGGCACGCGCCAGGCACCGTAGGCGGCGAGCGCGCCGAGGACCAGCGCGCCGGTCACGGGGGACGCCCACGGGCGGCGGCGCGTCGTGCCGAGGGTGGCCGGGGATGCGGCAATGGCGACCGCCAGGAGCCCGAGCCCGTAAAGCCCGACCACAGAAGCGAGTTGCGCGGTCCATAGATGGGTACCGAGCGCCATGCCGTAGCTGTTCCACGGAAAGCCTGTGAGGACATGGCCCCGCAACCAGTCGGCTCCGCCGAGCGCGGCGGCGAGGACAAGGATGCGCGAGGCACCCTGGCTCCAGGCGAGGCGGGCGAGGGCGAAGGCGGCGCCATGGAACAACGCGAGGCCCGCCGGCAGGCCGAGGACGCCGAGCGGCAGGGCCCAGGCGAATTTGTCGGCCTCGACCAGGAAGGCCGCGCCGAGCCACCAGAGCCCGGCGAGGAAGAATCCGAAGCCGAACCACCAGCCGAGCCCGAAGGCGCTTTTCAGGGCGTCGCGCCAGCCTGTGCCGGCCGTTCCGTCCATCAGCCAGACGGCCAGCGTCATCGAGACCACGAGGGCGGGGAACAGGTCGAGCGGGGCGAGCGCCAGCGCGCCGACGGCGCCTGAGGCGAACGCCATCAGACGGCGAGGCCAGCCCCAGGCGAGGATGACCCGCTCGGCCAGTCCCGCCAGCGTCACGCGCGCCGCTCGCGCGGCTCATCCCCGGAAACCGGGCGGGGATCGAGATCGGTCATGGCGGGCGGGGGCGGGTCGGTATCCTCGTCCCGCGCACGGCGGATGATCCGCACGCGCTTGACCCGGCGCGCATCGGCGTCGAGCACCTCGAATTCAAGCGCCTGGGGGCCCGGCACGACCTCGCCCCGCGCGGGAACGCGGCCAGCCAGCACGATGATGAGGCCGCCCAGCGTATCCACTTCCTCGGACAGTTCCTCGGTCTCCAACGTCACGCCAAGCGTGGCGAAGACCTCGTCGAGCCCTGCGCGGGCGTCCGCCGTGAAGGTCCCGTCGCCGCTCTCGGCGATCATCGGCGCCTCATCGTCGTCGTGCTCGTCCTCGATGTTGCCGACGACCGTCTCCACGATGTCCTCGATGGAGACGAGGCCGTCGGTGCCGCCATACTCGTCGATGACGAGCGCCATATGGGTGCGCGTCGCCTGCATGCGCGCCAGAAGGTCCAAGGCCGGCATCGTGGGCGGCGCATAGAGGACCGGACGCAGGATCCGCGCGGCGGAGAGCGGCAGCGACAGGTCGACGCCGGCAAGGTTCGGACCCGAAGGCGGCACGTTGCTCCGACGGCGGCGACGGCTGCCCTCGGCGCTGGCGGCGAGGAAGTCGAGGAAATCGCGGATATGGACCATGCCGCGAGGATCATCCAGCGTCTCGCCATAGACCGGCAGGCGCGAATGACCGGCGGTGCGGAAGACCTGGAGCAATTCTCCCAGCGTGACCTCGCCTTGGATGGCGACGATGTCGGCCCGCGGCACCATCACGTCGTCCACCCGCAAGTTGCGGAGCTTCAGCACGTTCTGGAGCATGGCCTGCTCCTGCGGCGAAAACTCCGCCATCGGCGTCGTCACCGACAGGGCGTCGGCCAGCCCCTCGCGGATGGAGGATGCGTTGCGGATCCGGAGCGCCCCCAGCAGGCGCTCGCGCCAGCGGCCGCCCTGGGGCGGCTGGCCGGCATCGCTGGGACTTCGATCGTTCATGGTTCCTTGAAAGGGACGGTCAGGTCCCGGTTCTCCTGTCTGGCGCCTCGATATCCGTTTCCGGCGCGTCGCGATAGGGATCGGCGATACCGAGCCCGGCCAGGGCCTTCACCTCCAGCGCCTCCATCTCGGCCGCCTCGGCCTCGCTCTCGTGGTCGAAACCAAGCAAATGCAGCATCCCGTGGACGACGAGATGGGTGGCGTGGTCAAGCGGGGCCTTGCCCTCGTCGTGCGCCTCGCGCGCCACGGTCTCGTAGGCGACCGCGATGTCCCCGATGACCGGTGAGCGCGGAAGCTGGTCCTGCGGCACGGCCGGGAAGGAGAGGACGTTGGTCGGCTTGTCCTTGCCTCGCCAGGCGCGGTTGAGTTCGCGCAGGGTCGCGTCATCCGCCAGGAGAAGGCTCACCTCGGCGCCCGGCTGCCAGCGCCGACCCGAAACCGCACAGGCGGCGGCAACGGCACGGGCGGCAGCGGCCTCGATCTCCGGCATGGCCTGCCAGAGCGGGCTTTCCGCCACGATGTCGAGGGCCGGGAGGGCTCGTCGACCGGTCACGGCCGGCGCGCCTCCGGCTGCATGGACCGGGCGGCATCCTCGTAGGCCTTGACGATCCGGCGCACGAGATCGTGGCGCACCACGTCGGCCTCGCCGAAGGAGGCGTAGCCGATGCCCTCGACCTTCGAAAGCAGGCCGACCGCCTCCACCAGGCCGGATTTCTGGCCCGGGGGCAGGTCGATCTGGGTCGGGTCGCCGGTAATGATCATCCGCGAGTTCTCGCCGAGACGCGTCAGGAACATCTTCATTTGCATGGACGAGGTGTTCTGCGCCTCGTCCAGGAGGACGACGGCATTGGTGAGGGTGCGCCCGCGCATGAAGGCGAGCGGCGCGATCTCGATCATCCCGGTCTGCAGGCCCCGCTCCACGTGGCGGGCCTCCATGAAGTCGTAGAGCGCGTCGTAGATCGGCCGCAGATAGGGATCGACCTTCTCGCGCATGTCGCCGGGCAGGAAGCCGAGCCGCTCGCCAGCCTCCACTGCCGGGCGGGACAGGATGAGGCGCTCCACCACGCCTTGTTCCAACAGCGAGACGGCATGGCCCACGGCGAGCCAGGTCTTGCCCGTGCCGGCCGGACCCTCGGCGAGGACGAGTTCGTGGCGCTTCAGCGCCCGGAGATAGGCATCCTGCGCAGCGTTGCGCGCCTTCACGGCGCCGCGCTTGCGGGTGTGGACCGCCTCGAACGTGCCTCGCGCCGGGTCGCCGTTAACGGAGGGAAACAGGGATTTCTGCACCGAGGTCTCTTCGATGGCCCCGTCAATATCGCCCATGGACACCGTCCCGCCCGTCTTCACCTTGCGATAGAGATTTTCCAGGACTCGCCGGGCCTGTTCGGAGGGTTCGGTCAGGCCCTTCAGCACCACGTGGTTGCCGTTGGCATTGGCCATGACGCCAAGGCGGCGCTCCAGATGGGCGAGATTCTGGTCGTAATGGCCGAAGACAAGGCTGGCGAGCCGGTTATCGTCGAAGGCGAGCGTGATCTCGGTCTGCTCACCGGCGGATGCAGGTCGCGCATTCATGTCGCGCGTCAGCGTTGTGGCGTCATTGCGCAAACCGCGTTCTCCCTGCCCTGCGCCGCCCGGGCGCCTCGTTCCGTCATGCGGCGCTCGCCCGCGAGCCGACGAGCCTGCCGGTCATGCTGTTGGTGCTCAAGGCGACGATCTCCACATCGGCGATGTCCCCGATGCGCAGACCCGTGCCGGTCGCGTCGAAATGCACGCCCTGCAGATAGGGCGATTTGCCGACCAGCTGGCCGGGATGGCGGCCCTCGCGCTCGATCAGGACGGGCATGACCTTGCCCAGCGAGGCGGCGTTGAAGGCCTGGCGCTGCTGCTCCAGCCGCTCCTGCAACCGGGCGAGACGCTCGGCCTTGACCGGCTCCGGCACCTGATCGCGGGCATCGGCGGCCGGCGTGCCGGGGCGCTGGCTGTATTTGAACGAGAAGGCCGCGGCGAAGCCGACGGCCTCGACGAGCGCCATCGTCGCCTCGAAATCGGCGTCGGTCTCGCCGGGAAAGCCGACGATGAAGTCGGAGGACAGGGCGATGTCCGGCCGGGCGGCGCGGACCTTTTCCACGATCGTCAGGTAGGAAGCGGCATCGTGCTTGCGGTTCATGGCCTTGAGGATCGCGTCGGACCCGGACTGCACCGGCAGATGCAGGTAAGGCATCGCCTGGGGCAGGTCGCGGTGCAAGGCGATGAGCGCGTCGTCCATGTCGAGCGGATGGCTCGTCGTGTAGCGGATGCGGGCAATGCCCGGCACCTCCGCCACCCGGCTCATGAGCCGCGCCAGCGTCCAGTCGCCGCCGCCGGGGCCCTCGCCGTGATAGGCGTTGACGTTCTGGCCGATGAGCGTGATCTCGCGGATGCCCGCGCCCGCCAGGCGCTCCACATCCGCCAGGACCCGCGCCACCGGCCGCGAGACCTCCGCGCCGCGGGTATAGGGAACGACGCAGAAGGCGCAGAACTTGTCGCAGCCCTCCTGCACGGTGACGAAGGCGGAGACGCCGCGGGCCCGCATCGCCTCACGGCTCGGCGCCGGCAGGTGGTCGAACTTGTCCTCGAGCGGAAACTCGGTGTCCACGACCGGGCCGTTCCGCGAACGCTCCAGGAGCGCGGGCAGGCGGTGGTAGTTCTGCGGGCCGACAACGAGGTCCACGGCCGGCATGCGGCGCTGGATCTCCGCGCCTTCCGCCTGCGCGACGCAGCCGGCGACGACGATGGTGGTCTCAAGCCCCCGCGCCGCGCGCTCGCCCTTGAGCACGCGCAGGCGCCCGAGCTCGGAATAAACCTTCTCGGCGGCCTTTTCGCGGATATGGCAGGTATTGAGGACGACAACGTCGGCATCGGCGACGTCCGCGGTCCCGGCAAAGCCCTCCGGCGCCAGCGCGTCGGCCATGCGCTCGGCGTCGTAGACGTTCATCTGGCAGCCATACGACTTGACGAAGAGCCGCTTTCCGGCCGGCTTGGACGTCTGGGTCACGCTGTCTCGATCTGTCGCCGCCGGTCCATGCCTGCCCGGCCCCTTCATTCTTTAGAGCGCTTCGCCGCCAAAAAGAAGCGCGCTTGTTGGCGCGGCCCGGATTGTCCGCAAGCCGACGCAAGGGCGGCGCTCAGTCCTCGTCGCGCAGCGGCACGGCGTAGAGCTCCAGCCGGTGATAGACCAGCCTGTAGCCGAGCTTTCGGGCAATCTGAGCCTGCAGGTCCTCGATCTCCTGCGACCGGAATTCGATGACGTCGCCGGTCTCCATGTTGATCAGGTGGTCGTGGTGCTCGCGCTCGGCACGCTCGTAGCGGGCGCGGCCGTCGCGGAACTGGTGACGCTCGATGATGCCGGTATCCTCGAACAGCCGCAGCGTCCGGTAGACGGTGGACAGGGCGATCCGGGCATCGGCGACCATGGCGCGGCGATGCAGCTCCTCGACGTCCGGATGGTCGTCCGCCTCGCCGACCACGCGGGCGATGACGCGGCGCTGGCCGGTCATGCGCAGGCCCTGCTGGGCGCAGGCGCGCTCGATCGCCGCGACGCGGCGCGCGGCGGGCGTATCGGCAGGCGTCTGGCTGGCTCGCTTGGGCATGGCTGGGCACCGGTCTTAGCCAAGGGCGCCGCGAAACGGAAGGCCGGCGCGGTTCAGGCCAGGCTGCGGCGCATGGTGAGGGCGGCGGCGGGCTTGCCGCCGGGGCGCGGATAATAGGCCTCGCGCCGGCCCATGGGCTGGAAGCCGTAGCGGCGATAGAGCGCCAGGGCGGGCGCGTTGTCCTCCTCGACTTCAAGGAAGATCGTGCGGGTGCCGGCCATGGCCAGGGCGTCGAGATGGGCGCGCAGCAGCATGCCGCTCCAGCCGCGCCCGCGCATCGAAGGCGCCAGGGCGAGCGTCAGGATTTCGGCCTCATCCAGGACGGAGCGGGAGATGAGGATGCCGACGAGGCGCCGCACCTTGCCCACGAAGAGGCCGTCCGCGCGCACCGCCCGGTCGGCGATCATGGCCTGCAGGTCGATGAGATCCCAGCCGCGGGCGAAGCCTGCGGCATGGATGGCGGCCGCCTCGCCCGCATCGGCCGTGCGCAGCGGCTCCACATGCGGAGGGCCGATCGTGCGGAAGCGGTCGAGGAAGCTCATTGGCGGGGCAGGCGCCCGTGATCCTGGGGCTTGGCGTCGGCCGGCCGCAGATAGAGCGGGCGCGCCGGCGCGTCCGCCGGATCGGCCGCCATTCCGAGCCGCGCGACCCAGGCTATGTCGGGGGCCGGGGCGGCGTCCACCACCCTGGCATCGAGGCCGAGCGCGAAGGCGTCGCTGGCGACGACCGGCGCGGCGGGGCCGACGAGGCTGATTCCGCCCGAACCGAGAGCGCGCACCGCGTCGCGCAGCGAGGCGACGCGCGGGGCCAGAAGCGGCCGGCCGCCCGGCGCGACGGCCTGGATATAGACATTGCCGTGACGGGCATCGATGGCGGCAGCAATGACACGCCCGGTCTCGGTGGCGAGAGCCGGGGCGATGAGCGCGGACAAAGTGGAGACGCCGATCACGGGGATTTCGAGGCCCAGCGCAATGGAACGTGCCGCGGACAGGCCTATCCGCAGACCGGTGAAGCTGCCAGGACCGATCGTGACGACGATGCGGTCGATCCCTTCGAACCGCGTCGGCACCCGGGCGACGACGCGGTCGATCAGGGGCACCAGCTCCTCGGCATGGCCGCGCTCCATGTAGAGCGTCTCGGCGGCGATGGGTTCGGCGGCGCCCCGCTCCACCACGCTGGCGGAGCAGGCGCCGAGCGCCGTGTCGATGGCAAGAACGCGCAAGCTGGCGACCTCCGGCAGGTCCCGAATCACGCCCCTACCATGACCAGACCGGAGGCCGCGGGGAAGCGGGACGGCCGGTCAGACCGCCTCGACCTCGCGGACGTCGGGGAGGAAATGGCGCAGGAGGTTCTGGATCCCGTGCTTGAGCGTCGCCGTGGACGAGGGGCAGCCCGAGCAGGAGCCCTTCATGGCGAGGTAGACGACGCCGTCGCGGAAGCCGCGGAAGGTGATGTCGCCCCCGTCGCCGGCGACGGCCGGGCGCACCCGGGTCTCCAGAAGCTCCTTGATCGTCTCGACGATGCCCTCATCGGCGGGATCGAAGAACTCGCCTTCCTCGTCATCGTCCGTGGCCGCCCCGTCCACCATGACCGGCGCGCCGGACATGAAATGTTCCATGATGGCGCCGAGGACGGCGGGCTTCAGGTGATGCCATTCGCCGTCCGCCTTGGTGACGGTGACAAAGTCGGAGCCGAGGAAAACGGCGGCGACGCCGGGCACGGCGAGCAGCCGCTGGGCGAGCGGCGACGCCGCGGCGGCCTCGATGGAATGGGCGTCGAACGTGCCCGTCGACAGGACTGTCCGTCCGGGCAGGAATTTCAGGGTCGCCGGGTTCGGCGTGGCTTCGGTCTGGATGAACATGAATGGCTCCCGCCGCGCCGGGTCAAGGCCGGCCGGCTGCCTTGAACATAGTCATCCTGTTAGAACGATTCCAGCCGCCTTCAGGCGAGGGCGTCGATTTCGGCATCGCTGAGCGAGCCCGGGACGATCACCACCGGGACGGGCAGCTTGGCGACCTGCCTGGTGGCCAGGGTGGAGACGAGGGGTCCCGGGCCGTCCACGCCTTCGGCCGCCGCGAGGATCAGAAGCGCGATGTCCTCGTCCGCATCGATGAGCGTCGCGATCTCGGTCGCGGCATCGCCGAGGCGCACCACGCATTCGGGCTCGATTCCGGCCAGAGCCCGGACCGTTTCGGCCGCGCGCTGGCAGGCGGCCTCGGCCTTGCCGAGCGCCTCCGCCTTCAGCATGTCCTCGACGCCGAGCCAGTCCTGGGCGCCGGGGGCAGGCTCGGCGGCGAGCATGATCATGGCAGCACCGGTCCTGGAGACCCGGCGCGCGGCGAACCGCCAGGCGCGGTCGCATTCGGCGGTCTCGTCGACCACGACGAGGAATTTCGGCCGATGACCGGCCTCGTAGGATCGCCGCGTCCGCATCCGCGTCCTCACATCCCGGGTGAAGGATGCTGGCCGGGCCGCGGCGCCGGGTCAACCCGCGCGCCGAAGACGAGGCGCGATCAGCGGATGAAGCCGACGATGTCCCTCACCGCCTCCATGTTCGGCCGGGCGATGGCGCGGGCCCGGTCGGCGCCGTCCCGCAGGATGGCGTCGATATGGGCGGGGTCCGCGACGAGGCGGCGCATCTCTTCGCCGATGGGCGCCAGGCGTGCCACCGCGAGGTCCACGAGCGCCGCCTTGAAGGCCGAGAACTGGGCGCCGCCGAACCGGTCGAGCACCGCCTGCCGGCTGGTGCCGTCCAGCGCGGCATAGATGCCGACGAGGTTCTCCGCCTCCGGCCGGCCCTTCAGGCCCGCCTCCTCGGAGGGCAGCGCATCGGCGTCGGTCTTGGCCTTGCGCACCTTCTGAGCGATGGAATCGGCATCGTCGGTGAGGTTGATGCGCGAATAGTCCGACGGGTCGGATTTCGACATCTTCTTGGTGCCGTCACGCAGGCTCATCACGCGGGTGGCGGGGCCCTGGATCAACGGCTCCGGGAGCGGGAAGAAGCCGTCCGCGTTGTGGCCTCGGGCGACGATGGCCTGGCGGAAGTCGCCGTTGAACTTCTGGGCGATGTCGCGGGCCAGCTCCAGATGCTGCTTCTGGTCTTCGCCGACCGGCACATGGGTCGCCCGGTAGACGAGGATGTCGGCGGCCATGAGGTTGGGATAGGCGTAGAGACCGACCGAGGCATTCTCCCGGTCCTTGCCCGCCTTCTCCTTGAACTGGGTCATCCGGTTCAGCCAGCCGAGGCGGGATACGCAATTGAACACCCAGGCGAGCTCGGCGTGCTCGGCCACCTGGCTCTGGTTGAAGATGATCGAGCGCTTCGGGTCGAGACCGCAGGCGATGTAGGCGGCCGTGACCTCGCGCGTGGCCTTTGTCAGCTCCGCCGGATCCTGGAAGACGGTGATCGCGTGCATGTCGACGACGCAATAGATGCAGTCCATCGTCTTCTGCAGCTCGATCCAGCGGATCATGGCGCCGAGATAATTGCCCAGATGCAGATTGCCCGTGGGCTGCATCCCGGAGAAGACGCGCTCCTGAAACGCCATGGTCGATCGTCCTTCGCGAAGGCCGCAAAATCGGCGGCGGCGTTATGGCAATCGCGGGGGCGGTTCGCAAGCGGGCGGGCGCCGGCGGACCCGCACGACGCCCAGAAGCGCGGCCATCGCCCCGTAGAGCCCGATGCCGGATACGCACAGGACCGCCAGCGTGCCGGCGCGCAGGATGACGGGGTTGGCGGCGTCGAGCCAGGGCGCGGCGACCATGGCCCCCCAGGCGACGGCGGCGGCCATGGCGGCGGACGAAAGGCCGAGGCGCGCCAGATTGCCAGTCATGCCGGCAGGCCAGGTCCAGCCGCCGCCGCGCATCAGCCCTGCGAGGAGGAGCGCCGCCTGGACGGCGAGACCGAGGCTGACCCCCAGGCCGAACCCGGCGGGGCCGAGGATCGGGGCCAACGAAAGCGCGCTTGTCGGTGCGACGACGATCCCGGCCAGTAGCGTGAGCAACGGCACCCGGGCCGCCTCGCGGGCGAGCCAGGTCTGGAGCAGGACCTGGCCGGCGGCCGCGGCGACGAGGCCGGGCGCGAGGCCCGCCATCAGGGCCGCGCTGGCCCGGGCATCGGCGGGGCCGAACCGTCCGTGCTCGAACAGGACCGAGACGATGGGACCGGCGAGGACGAGGAGCGCGGCAGCGGCCGGCATGGCGAGGGCCAGCGCGAGCTCCAACGCACGGACGGACAGGCCGCCACCGGCGCTGTCCCTCGCGGCGTCTCGCGCCAGCTCCGGGAGGAGGACGGTGCCGACCGCCACCGCGATGAAGCCGAGCGGGAGCTGCACCACCCGCTCGGCGTAATAGAGCCAGGCGACCGCGCCCGGCGTGAAGGACGCGGCCATGGAGGCCGAGGCGAGGATGAACTGGACCGACCCGGCGGCGGCAAGGGCGGCGGGCGTCGCCGCCAGGAGCCGGCGCTGGTCCGCGTCGAGGCGCGGCAGGACGTGGCGGCGGCGAAAGCCGAGACGCCGCGCCGCCGCCAGGACGATCACGAGCTGGACGAGGCCGGCGAGGCTCCAGGCGGCGGCGAACGACCACGCGGCGTTAGCCGGTTCGCCGCCTACGGCGTTGCGGCCGAGCCAGAGGAGCACGAGGACCAGTGCCCCGTTCATCGCGACAGTGGCGACGGCGCCGGCCGCGACGCGCCGTTCGGCGTTGAGCCAGGCGACGACGAGGGCGGACATCATGGCAAAGAGCAGGAACGGCAGCGCGGCGCGCAGGTAGGAGGCGGCTTGTGCCGTCAGGAGGCCGTCGGCGGCATAGCCCGGCGCGAAGGCAAGGATGAGCCAGGGTCCCGCCAGCATGGCGAGGCCCACCATTGCCAGCGACGCGAGAAGCGTCAGCCCGACGGCGCGGGAGGCGAAGGCATCGGCGGCCTCGCGTCCGCCCTCGCGCAGGCGGCGGTGGTAGATCGGCACGAAGCCGCCATTGAGCCCGCCCTCCGCAAGCACCCGACGCAGCAGGTTGGGGATGCGCAAGGCCGCCAGCAGCGCGTCGGCCACGGGCGTCGCGCCGAAAAGGCCGGCGATCAGGACGTCGCGCACGAATCCAAGCAGGCGGGACGCCACGGCGCCCGCCCCCGCCACCATGCTGGAGCGAAGGAGCGACATGATCCGGTGGTGGGCCAGAACCGAACCGGAGGCAAGGCCTCAGGCGACGGCGCCCGCCTCCCCGCGCCCGGCCATGAGCGCGGCCCCGGTCGGGCAGATGTCGAGAAGGACGCAGCGATGGCAGGCCGGACGCTGGGCGAAGCAGCAGCGCTGGCCGTGCAGCATCAGCACCTCGTGGTTGTCGTAGAGGTCCTGCGCGCTCCAGTCCTGCGGCAGCTGGGCGCGCAGGACCGCATGGGACGCGCCGACATCGACACGGGCATCGATGAGGCCGGTCCGGACGGCCACGCGGTGGTGATGGCTGTCCACCGGCAGGGCCGGCATCCGCAGCGTCGAGAAGGAGAGGACCGCCGCGCTGGTCTTGGGACCGACGCCCGGGATGGCGCGCAGCCAGGCACGGGCGGCGTCGGGCTCCATCCCGGCGAGGAAATCGAGCGTCAGGGCGCCGTGGCGCTCGGTGATCGCGGCCAGCACGGCCTTCAGGCGCGGCGCTTTCTGCTCGGGCCAGGTGACGCCGGCGATCAGCGCCTCGATCTCGGCGACCGGCGCGTCGCGCAGGGAAGCCCAATCCCGGTAACGGGCCCGCAAGGCCTTGAACGCACGTCCGGAATCGGCGTTGCGCGTGCGATGCGACAACAGCGACGAGATCAGCTCGCTGAGCGGGTCGAAGGAATGAAAGTAGGGAATCGGGCAGCCGAAGACGCCGCACAGGCGCTCATGGATGAGCCGAGCCCTGACGGAGAGGTCGTCCTGCGGCGGTGGCGGATCAGGCAGATTCATGCCTGCGGGAATCCACCGGTGCGGCGTTCGTTCCCGGCCTAGAGGATGAACCGGCTGAGATCGGCGTTGCGGGCAAGGTCGCCCACCTGCGCCTCCACATAGGCGGCGTCGATGGTGAGCGTCTGGCCGCCGCGGTCGGGCGCGTGGAACGAGATATCGTCGAGAATGCGCTCCATGACCGTCTGCAGGCGGCGGGCGCCGATATTCTCCACGTTGGAGTTCACCTCCACCGCGACCCGGGCGATCGCGTCGACGGCATCGTCGGTGAAGACGAGGGAGACGCCCTCGGTCGCCATCATCGCCACGGACTGGCGGACCAGGCTCGCCTCGGTGTCGGTGAGGATGCGCCGGAAATCGTCGATGTCGAGGGAGGAGAGCTCGACGCGGATCGGCAGGCGGCCCTGCAGCTCGGGCAGGAGGTCCGACGGCTTGGCGACGTGGAAGGCGCCCGATGCGATGAAGAGGACGTGGTCCGTCTTCACCGGCCCGTGCTTGGTGGCGACCGTCGTGCCCTCGATGAGGGGCAGGAGATCGCGTTGCACGCCCTCGCGGGAAACGTCGGCGCCGGCCCGGCCCTCGCGGGCCGTGATCTTGTCGATCTCGTCCAGGAAGACGATGCCATTGTTCTCCACCTGGCGGATCGCCTCCTGGACGATGGCGTCCTGGTCGATGAGCTTGTCGCTCTCCTCCGCCACGATGGGCTCGTAGGCGTCCGCGACGGTCATGCGCCGCGGCTTGCCCTGGCGGCCGAAGGCCTTGCCCAGCATGTCGGACAGGTTCACCGCGCCGATGGAGGCGCCGGGAACGCCAGGCACCTCGAACATGGGCATGCCGCCGCCGCCCGTGGGGTTCAGCTCGACCTCGATCTCCTTGTCGTCGAGCTCGTTGGCGCGCAGCTTGCGGCGGAAGGCGTCGCGCGTGCCGGGGCTCGCGGTCGGCCCGACCAGTGCGTCGAGCACGCGCTCCTCGGCGGCCAGATGCGCTTTGGCGTGGACCTCCTTGCGGCGCGCATCCCTGACGAGGCCGATTCCGACCTCGACGAGGTCGCGCACGATGGATTCCACGTCGCGGCCGACATAGCCTACCTCGGTGAACTTGGTGGCCTCGACCTTCAGGAAGGGCGCGCCGGCGAGCCTGGCGAGGCGCCGGGAGATCTCCGTCTTGCCGCAGCCGGTCGGCCCGATCATCAGGATGTTCTTCGGGACGACCTCGTCCTTCAGCGGCCCTTCCAGCCGCTGCCGGCGCCAGCGGTTGCGCAGGGCGATGGCGACCGCGCGCTTGGCATCCTTCTGGCCGACGATGAAACGGTCGAGTTCCGAGACGATCTCGCGAGGGGAAAATTCGGTCATCGCGCTTGCTCCGGCTTCATCAACGGGATTCCGGAACGACGTGCTGCATGATGAGGACGCCCTCGGTGCGGCCCTCCAGGTGCGGCACGGGCGTGAACCCGGCCTTGGCATAGGCGCGGACGGCCCGGCCGTTCTCCGGGTCGGGATCGATGACGATGTTGCGCAGGCCCGCGGCGCGCAACCGCGCGATGAAGGCTTTCAGGACGCGGGTGCCGATGCCCTTCGACAGGGTCGCGCCGTCGGCGATGGAGAGGTCGACGCCGACCGCATCGGCGGGAAGCTCCATGAGCCATGGATTGTCGGCCGCCCATTCGGGCGTCTGGTGCGGGCCGATATACCAGACCTGGATATAGCCGGCGGGCCGCCCGTCGACGTGGAAGATGTAGGGCCGGGTATCGTCACGTCCCTCCACCATGTCGCGGATATGGCCGAATTCAGGCTCCGGCTCGCCCCACCATTCCCGCCAATGCGGACGGGCGAGCCAGTCCGCGATCATGGGCAGATCCTCGGGCCGGATCGGCCGGAAGGCGACGCCGTCGGCATCGACCGCCGGGACGATGCGGTCGAGATCGGCGGGGGCGGGGAGGATCGTGTCAGCGGGTGGCATCGAGGGCCTCGATGGTCAGGTTGCCATTGGTGTAGACGCAGATCTCGGCGGCGATCTGCAGCGAGCGCCGCACGATCGCCTCGGCGTCGAGGTCGCTGCGGTCGATGAGCGCGCGCGCCGCGGCCAGGGCGTAATTGCCGCCGGAGCCGATCGCCATGACGGCGCCGTCGGGCAGGGCTTCGGGCTCCAGCACGTCGCCGGTGCCGGAGAGAAGAAGGCTCACCTCCCTGTCGGCGACTAGCATCATCGCCTCGAGGCGGCGGAGATAACGGTCGGTGCGCCAGTCCTTCGCCATCTCGACGCAGGCGCGGGCGAGCTGGGAGGGATGCTGCTCCAGCTTGGCTTCCAGCCGCTCGAACAGGGTGAAGGCGTCGGCGGTGGCGCCGGCGAAGCCGCCGATCACCGCGCCCTTGGCGAGGCGGCGGACCTTCCTCGCATTGCCCTTCACGACCGTCTGGCCGAGGCTGACCTGGCCGTCGCCGCCGATGACGACGCGGCCGGCCTTGCGGACCATGACGATGGTGGTGCCGTGGAATGTCTGGGGGTCGCTCATGGGATCCGGCGGGGTCGGGGAGGACGGGGTGGCGGGGTCTTGAGCCACACTTAATCATCGAAGGCCGAATGACAAAGGCGGTGGTGGCAATCGGTCCCGCCCCTTGGTAGAAGCCGCGCGGCGGCCGGGACGTCCGGCGCCTCACGAGGGAGCAAGCGGCGATGCGCGCCGGTGAGATCGACCGCAAGACGGCGGAGACGGCGATTGCCGTAAAGGTGAACCTGGACGGCGAAGGCAAGGCCTCGATCGCCACCGGGATCGGCTTCTTCGACCATATGCTGGAGCTGTTCGCCCGCCATTCGCTGATCGACCTTCACGTGAAGGTCGAGGGCGACCTGCATGTCGATTTCCACCATTCGGTGGAGGATACGGGCATCGCGCTCGGCCAGGCCATCGCGAAGGCGCTCGGCGACAAGAAGGGCATTGCCCGCTACGCCGACCTGCACCTGCCCATGGACGAGACGCTGACCCGCGTCTGCGTGGACGTGTCCGGCCGGCCGTTCCTGGTGTTCCGCACTGCGTTCCCGACGCCGAAGATCGGCGAGTTCGACACCGAGCTGGTGCGCGAGTTCTTCCAGGCCTTCGCGGTCCAGGCGGGGCTGACGCTCCACGTGGAGACGCTGTACGGCGTCAACAGCCACCATATCGCGGAGAGCTGCTTCAAGGGCCTCGCCCGGGCGCTGCGCGCTGCGCTGGCGGTGGACCCGCGGGAAGGCGGCCGGGTTCCCTCCACCAAGGGCGCCCTGTAACCCGACGGACCTCGAGCGGAGCAAGGCCATGGCGAGCTACATCGTTCATGCCCCGCCTGCGGGCGCGGGAGACGCGCGCGCCTTCGATGCGGCGGTGCTGGTGAAGGACGGCTTCTCGGTCTTCGCCTTCGCGCTGACGCTCATCTGGGCGCTGTGGCACCGGATGTGGCTGGTCGCGCTCCTCGTCCTCCTTTTCGATCTCGCGCTCATCGCCGCGCTGGGGCTGCTCGGGGTCCATCCCCTCGCGGCCATGGGCGCGGAGCTCGCCGTCTCGCTGCTGATCGGGCTGGAGGCCGCCGCGATCCGGTCCTGGCACCTGGCGCGAAAGGGGCGGCCCGCCGCCTTCGTCGTCGTCGCCGACGACGCCCAGGGCGCCGAGGACAAGGCGGCGCTCCTGTGGAGCCGGGGCACCGGCGCGGCGTCGAACGCGTGGCGGCCCGCGCCCGCGCCGCGGCCGGCTCCGGCTGCCGTTCCCGCAACCGGCGGGCCGGTGCTCGGCCTGTTCCCCGACCCGGAGAGGCGTCCGTGACCGTCGCGATCATCGATTACGGCTCCGGGAACCTGCACTCGGCGCAGAAGGCCTTCGAGCGGGCGGCGCGCGAGGCGGGTCTGTCCATACCCATCGTCGTGACGGCGGACCCCGACGCGGTGCGCCGGGCGGAGCGCATCGTCCTGCCCGGCGTCGGCGCCTTCGCCGATTGCCGCCGCGGGCTCGATTCGGTCCCGGGCATGGTCGAGGCCATGACCGAGGCGGTGCGCCGGGACGGCAAGCCGTTCCTCGGCATCTGCGTCGGCATGCAGCTGATGGCGAGCCGGGGGCTGGAATATTCCACCACGGCCGGGCTCGACTGGATCCACGGCGACGTGGCCCTGATCCGGCCATACGACGCCGCGCTGAAGATCCCGCATATGGGCTGGAACAACCTCCATCCCCAGGCGGAGCACCCGCTGATAGCGGACATCCCGCTCGGGCCGTCGGGACAGAACGCCTATTTCGTCCATTCCTACGCGCTCACCCCCGCCGATCCGCAGGACGTGCTGGCGCTGACCGATTACGGCGGCCCGGTCACGGCCATCGTCGCGAAGGACAACATGGCCGGCACCCAGTTCCACCCGGAAAAGAGCCAGAAGCTCGGCCTGAAGCTCATTGCCAACTTCCTGGGATGGCGGCCGTGATCCTCTTTCCCGCCATCGACCTCAAGGAAGGGCGCTGCGTCCGCCTGGTGCGGGGCGACATGGCGCAGGCGACGATCTTCAACGACGATCCCGGCGCCCAGGCCACATCCTTCTTCGCGCAGGGCTTCAGCCATCTGCATGTCGTGGACCTCGACGGCGCCTTTGCCGGCAAGCCGATGAACGCGTCCGCCGTGGACGCGATCCTCAAGGCCGTGCCCGACATGCCGGTGCAGCTCGGCGGCGGTATCCGGGACATGGCGACGGTGGAGGGGTGGCTCGACAAGGGCGTCGCCCGGGTCATCATCGGCACGGCGGCCGTCCGCCAGCCGGATTTCGTGCGAGAGGCCGCGCGCGCCTTTCCGAACCGGATCGTGGTGGGCATCGACGCCCGCGACGGGATGGTCGCGGTTGAGGGCTGGGCCGAGACCTCGACGCTCAGCGCCCACGACCTCGCCGACCGCTTCGCGGATGCGGGCGTGGCGGCCATCGTCTATACCGACATCGCCCGCGACGGCGTGCTCGCCGGCGTCAACTGGCCGATGACGGCCGCTCTGGCCGACCGCTCGCCGATCCCGGTCATCGCGTCGGGCGGCCTCGCCTCGATCGCGGACATCGAGGAGATGGTGCGGCGGCGCCATCCGCGCATCGAAGGCGCGATCTCCGGCCGCGCCCTCTATGACGGCCGGATCGACCCGGCGGCGGCGCTCGCCGCCATCGCGGCCGCCAAGGTGGCCCCCAGGGCGGCGGAGGCCCGCTGATGCTCAAGATCCGCGTCATCCCCTGCCTCGACGTCAAGGACGGCCGCGTCGTCAAGGGCGTGCAGTTCGCCGACCTGGTGGATGCCGGCGACCCGGTCGAGGCGGCCAAGGCCTACGACGCCGCCGGCGCCGACGAGCTGACCTTCCTGGACATCACCGCGAGCCACGAGGAGCGCGGCACGCTGCTCGACGTCGTGCAGCGCACGGCGGAGGCCTGTTTCATGCCGCTGACGGTGGGCGGGGGCGTGAGAACGGTCGAGGACATCCGCCGGCTGCTGCTCGCCGGCGCCGACAAGGTCTCGATCAACACGGCCGCCGTGACGCGCCGGGACTTCGTGCGCGAAGCGGCCGAGAAATTCGGCGACCAGTGCATCGTGGTCGCCATCGACGCCAAGAAGGTCTCTGCCGGCTATCCGGAGAAATGGGAGATCTTCACCCATGGCGGGCGCAACCCGACCGGCATCGACGCGGTGGATTATGCCCGAGAGGTCGTCTCCCTCGGCGCGGGGGAGCTTCTCGTCACCTCCATGGACAAGGACGGCACCAAGTCCGGCTACGATATCGGCCTGATGCGCACGATCGCCGACGCGGTCTCGGTGCCGGTCGTCGCCTCCGGCGGCGTCGGCAATCTCGATGACCTAGTCGCCGGCGTCCGGGACGGCCATGCCAGCGCGGTGCTGGCGGCCTCGATCTTCCATTTCGGCACCTATAGCGTGGGCGAGGCGAAGGCTCACATGGCCGCTGCCGGCCTGCCTATGCGGATGGACTGATTATGGGCTCCTTCACGCTTGCCGATCTTGCCGCGATCGTCGCCGAACGGGCGGACGCGTCCCCGGCCGAGAGCTACACCGCCAGATTGCTCGCGGACGGCATGCCGCGGGCGGCCAAGAAGCTGGGCGAGGAAGCGACGGAAGCCGTCATCGCCGCCGTCGCCGGCAGCGAGGCGGAGCTGCGGGACGAGGCCGCGGACGTGCTCTATCACCTATTGGTCGTGCTCCACGGACGGGGCGTTCCGTTGCAGGATGTGCTTGACGCGCTGCAGCGGCGCACCGCGCGAAGCGGCCTGGACGAGAAGGCATCCCGGCCGCGCTGAGCGACGGCGGGGTCCTGACGATGAGCGGAGCGGGCATGGACCAGCATGTCGAGGACGGACTTGCCCCCTACCGCACCTTCTCCCGCGCCGAATGGGCATCCCTGCGCGCGGACACGCCGCTGACGCTGACCGCGCAGGAGGTGGAGCGGCTCCAGTCGCTCAACGACCCGATCTCGCTCGAGGAGGTCGTGGCGATCTACCTGCCGCTGTCGCGCCTGCTGTCGCTCTACGTCGCGGCGACGCAGGGCCTGTTCAAGGCCACGCGGCGCTTCCTGCTCGCCGAGAACGAGACCAAGACGCCCTATATCATCGGGGTTGCGGGCTCCGTGGCGGTCGGCAAGTCCACGACTGCCCGCGTCCTGAAGGCCCTGCTCGCCCGCTGGCCCAACACGCCGAAGGTGGAACTGGTGACCACCGACGGGTTCCTGTGGCCCAATGCGGAGCTGGAACGGCTCGGGCTGATGGAGCGCAAGGGCTTCCCCGAGAGCTATGACACGGGCGCGCTCCTGCGCTTCCTGTCGGACATCAAGGCGGGCCGCCGGCATGTCCAGGCGCCGGTCTATTCCCACCTCACCTATGACGTGGTGGCGGGCGAGACGATCGAGGTGGATCAGCCGGACATCCTGATCGTGGAGGGGCTCAACGTCCTCCAGCCGGCGCGCCTGCCCAAGGACGGCGCGGCGATCCCCTTCGTGTCCGATTTCTTCGACTTCTCGGTCTATCTCGACGCCGAGGAGGATCCGCTCCACGACTGGTATATCCGCCGCTTCATGAAGCTGCGCGAGACCGCGTTCCGCGATCCGCGTTCGTTCTTCCGCAAATATGCGGACGTCTCCGAGGCGGAGGCGCTTCAGACCGCGGAGCGGCTGTGGAGCCGCATCAACCTCGTCAACCTGCGCGAGAACATCGTGCCGACGCGGCGGCGCGCGAGCCTGATCCTGCGCAAGGGCGAAAGCCACCGCATCGAGCAGGTGGCCCTGCGGCGGCTGTGAGGCGGCGCTTTTGCGCGTCATTGCGAGGAACGGGGCGACGAAGCAGTCCATGCGTCCGACCCGGCGCCGGATCGCTCCGCCGCGCCCGCGATGACGATGGGATGCGTATCTGGCCGCGTGCTTGAGGCGTGGATGCTCGGCACAAGGCCGAGCATGACGGGGAGGCTGTGAGTCGCAAGCGGTCGCATACCTTTGTCCGCCGACACTGGATGGTCGTCATGGTCGGGCCTGTCCCGACCATCCACGTCTTCGGTCAGATTGGAATGCCATGCTGCCGCCATCGCATCCCACGCCCGGCACCCCCTCACCCTGTCCCTCTCCCCCGTTGGGGGCGAGGGGACGGGGACCACGGCGGCTCTCCCCCTCTCCCCGCTCGCGGGGAGAGGGTCGGGGTGAGGGGTGGGACGACGAGGCTGATCCGGTCATCGCAAGGAAGGCGTGGATGCTCGGCACAGGGCCGAGCATGACGGGGAGGCGGTGGGGAGGGCGTGGCGGTGAGCTACTCCCATCGACCTCCACCCCGGTCGTCATGGTCGGCCCGTCCCGACCATCCACGTCTTCGGTCGGATTGGGATACCTTGCTGCCACCACCGCGCTCCACGCCCGGCACCCCCCACCCCTAGCCCCTCCCCGCCGCTGCGCGGGAGGAGGGGGATGCG
>JAIXTM010000022.1 GCA_027483945.1 Hyphomicrobiales bacterium
GATAGACCGCACCTCCCACAACGGTCCTCATGCTGAGGTGCTCGCGAAGCGAGCCTCGAAGCACGCACGAATGGTGGAGTGCGCATCCCCTCCTCCCGCGCAGCGGCGGGAAGGGGTCAGGGGTGGGGGTGCCGGGCGTGGAGCTCTTACCCGCAAGACGGAACCCCGTCCCACCGCCCCTCACCCCTGCCCTCTCCCCGCGGGCGGGGAGAGGGGGGAGGCCGCGACGGTCACCATCCCCTCGCCCCCATCGGGGGAGAGGGACAGGGTGAGGGGGCGCCGGGCGTGGAGCTCTCGTTCGAAGGACAGAACCCCGTCCCACCGCCCCCCACCCTCACCCTCCCCGCCGCAAGCGGGGGGAGGGAGACAAACGGCATTCCACCTTTCCCGGGTCATCCCCGGCCGGAGCCGCGTCAGCGGCGGAGGGGAAGGGGATCCAGAGCAGCGGCGGCCGTGCTCGATGTTCGGCGTTGTTGTGGATCCCCGGCGCTGCGCGCCGCCGGGGATGACATCGAGGGACAGGGTGAGGGGGCGCAGGGCCTGGAGCTGCCTCTCACGGCGACGGGCTCGCCCCGTCACGCAATCGTATCGCTGAAGACCGGCGGCATGGGCCGGGCGAGGCCCGAACGCGCGCGGTAGGACGCCGCGGCCTCCTCCGGGCCGGCGCGGCGGATGCGGCGCTGCTGCGGCACGCCGAGCCGGGCCGCGATGAGCTGGGTCAGGAAGACCGGATCGGGGCGCCCGCCGACGCGGAAGGCGGTCGCTTTCGTCCCGTCCCTGTCGTTCGCCTGATCCATGTCTCTCCCCAATCGGGCCGGCTCCGGAGCGAAACGAGGCACCGGCGCGCCGCCTGACGCTCTTCTTGCAAGCGGCGTACCGATTTTTAGGGTTCGTTAACCCTGTTGTCCGCACCATTTCGAGACATATCAACCGGCAACGCGGCGTCTGGGTCCCAGCGCGGCGCGAGCCCATGATGCCTCGGGGGCTTCACGCTGTGATGGACAGGTCCGGCAGCCAGGACGATGCGCCGCTCGATCCGCGCCAGGCGCTGACCGCGCTCGGCGAGATCGTCTACGACTGGGACATCGCCGGCGACGCGCTGAGCTTCGGGCCGAACCTGAAGGACCTCATCGGCCGCGAGCCCGGCAGCCTGGCGACCGGGCGCGCCTTCGCCCTGTGCATCGAGCCGGGTTCGGGCCGCTCGCCCCACGACACGATCGCCGAGCTCGGCGATGCCGACCGCGCCGCCGGCGTGCCGTTCCGGACGCGCTATCTCCTGCGCACCGCGCCGGACCGGCTCTTCGCGGTGGAGGATCTCGGCCGCTGCTTCGCCGGCGCCGACGGGCGTCCCTCCCGCGCCCATGGCGTGCTCCATGTGCGCCGCCTGTCGCGGCTCGACGATTACGTGGCGCCCGAGGCGGCGCTCTCCCAGCGCGCGGCCCTGATCCGCCGGCTGGACGAGGAGGTCGCGGCGGCCCGCGGCTCCGGCCGTTCGGTGGCCATCGTCGCCGCCTCGATCCTCGGCCTGACCGAGCTCAACGAGGCCTTCGGCGAGGACGAGGCGGACATCGTGATCCGCACGGTCGGCGCCCGCTTCAACGGCGCGCTGCGCGGCAGCGACAGCGTCAGCCGCTATGCGGGCAACCGCTTCGGCGCGATCCTCGCCTCGTGCTCCGCCGAGCAGGTGGCGCAGGCCGCATCGCGCTTCCAGGACAGCATTTCGGGCAAGCCGGTCGCGACCGCGCTCGGGCCCCTGACCCCGGCCCTCGCCATGGGCGCGGCCGTCTTCCCGCTCCACGGCGCCGACGGGCTGTCGCTGGTGCGCTGCGCCGAGGACGCGCTGCGCCATGCCAAGGCCGCCGGCGAGGGGTTCGCCCTGTTCGACCGGTCGATGCGGCGCGATCCGCGCGAGACGGCGGCCGGGCAGCGCCACGAGCTCATCTGCGCCCTGAACGAACGCCGCGTCGTGCTGGCGCTGCAGCCGGTGGTGGATGCCCGCACGCGCGATGTCGCCTTCCACGAGGGGCTGATCCGCATCGTCGGCTCCGAGGGCCAGCTGGTCGGCGCCCACGAGATCGTGCCGCAGGCGGAGAAGCTCGGCGTCATCAAGCTGCTGGACGCCCGGGTGCTGGAACTGGCGGCGGAGCATCTGAGCGTCCATCCGGCGGCGCGGCTGTCGGTCAACGTCTCGCCCCTGAGCCTGGCCGATCCCGCCTGGCTGGAGGCGCTGGCGGCCCATGTGGGCGCCCGGCCCGGCATCGCGGAGCGCCTGATGGTCGAGATCACCGAGACCGCGGCGGTGGACGACCCGGAGGCGCTGACCGCGCGGCTCAACTGCATGAAGGCGCTGGGCGTCACGCTCGGGATCGACGATTTCGGCTCGGGCCACACCTCGTTCCGCCACCTGCGGCGGTTCCCGGTGGATTTCGTCAAGATCGACGGCGCCTTCGTGCAGAACCTCGCCATCTCCGCCGACGACCGGTTCTTCGTCAGGACCCTCGTCGACCTCGCCCAGAATCTCGGCATCGCGACGGTGGCCGAGTGGGTGGAGAGCGAGGACAATGCCCGCGTCCTCGCCGAATGGGGCGTGGACTATCTCCAGGGCGACCTGATCGGCCGCCCGGCCGTGATGGCGCCGGCCGAGGCCGGCGCGGCCTTGCGGGACATGGCGGCCGCCGCGCGGGCCTGAGCGCTCAGCGCCCCAGCTTGTCGAGCCGCGACTGCATCTCGGCGACCTGGCGCTTGAGCTCGTCCAGGTCGGCGCCCTTGGCCTCGCCGGGCTTGCCGGTCTTGCCGTCATGGCCCTCGGCCTCGGCCTTCGCCTCGGCGGCGGCGGCCTGCGCGGCGAAGGGATTGAAGAGTTTGAACGCCTCCTGGAACATGGCCATGTTCATCTTGGTCTGTTCCTCGACCGCGTGCAGCGCGGCCTGGCCGAAGGGGTTGCCCTCCACGGTCTTGGCGAGCTGGGCGCGGAAGGTCTCCTGCTCGCGCGTCAGCGATTCCAGCGAGAACTGGAGATAGCTGGGGACCAGCCCCTGCATGCTGTCGCCGTAGAAGCGGATGAGCTGGCGCAGGAAGGCGATCGGCAGGAGATTCTGCTCGGTCTTGGTCTCTTCCTCGAAGATGATCTGCGCCAGGACCGGACGGGTGATGTCCTCGCCCGACTTGGCGTCGGTCACTACGAAATCCTCGCCGGCGCGGACCATCGCGGCCAGGTCCTCCAGCGTCACGTAGCTCGACGTGCCCGTGTGGTAGAGCCGCCGGTTGGCGTATTTCTTGATGATGATCGGATCGCTCTCCGTCGCCATGTCTGGCTTGGTCTCCTCGTCAGCCCCGAAAACCACGATAGGACGTCTGTTGCGGCGCGGAAACTGCTGATTGCATGCGCGAAGGCCAAATTGCGTGCGAAACAGGCAATGTGCCTGAGCCATCGAACGCTTGACGGACGGGCACCGGGCGGGACAATCCAGCCTGAACGATATTCAGGAGAGAGACATGGCTCAGGACGACATCGTCATCGTCGGCGCGGCGCGGACCCCGGTGGGCTCCTTCAGCGGGGCGCTGGCGGCCCTGCCGGCCCACGAGCTCGGCGCGATCGCCATCAAGGCCGCCCTGGAGCGGGCCAAGGTCGAGGCGGGCGACGTGGACGAGGTGATCCTCGGCCAGGTGCTGACCGCGGCCCAGGGCCAGAACCCGGCGCGCCAGGCGGCGATCAAGGCCGGCCTGCCGGTCTCCTCCACCGCCTGGGGCCTCAACCAGGTCTGCGGCTCGGGCCTGCGCGCGGTGGCGCTCGCCATGCAGCAGATCGCCAATGGCGATGCCAGGGTGATCGTCGCCGGCGGCCAGGAATCGATGTCGCTGTCCACCCATGCGGCGCATATGCGCTCGGGCACCAAGATGGGCGACGTCGCCTTCATCGACACGATGATCAAGGACGGCCTGTGGGATGCGTTCCACGGCTACCACATGGGCACGACCGCCGAGAACGTCGCGCAGAAATGGCAGATCTCCCGCACCGAGCAGGACGAGTTCGCCGTCGCCTCCCAGAACAAGGCCGAGGCGGCCAAGAAGGGCGGTCGCTTCAAGGACGAGATCGTCCCCGTCACGATCTCGGGCCGCAAGGGCGACATCGTCGTCGACACCGACGAATATATCCGCGACGGCGCCACGATGGACGCTGTCGCCAAGCTGCGTCCGGCCTTCTCCAAGGACGGCACGGTCACCGCCGGCAACGCGTCCGGCCTCAATGACGGCGCGGCGGCCCTCGTCGTCATGTCGGCGAAGGAAGCCGAGCGCCGGGGCCTGAAGCCGCTGGCGCGCATCGCCTCGTGGTCCACCGCGGGCGTCGACCCGGCGATCATGGGCACGGGGCCGATCCCGGCGGCGCGCAAGGCGCTGGAGCGGGCCGGCTGGAAGGTCTCCGACCTCGACCTCGTCGAGGCCAACGAGGCCTTCGCCGCACAGGCCATCGCGGTGAACCGCGACATGGGCTGGGACACGTCCAGGGTGAACGTCAATGGCGGCGCCATCGCCATCGGCCATCCGATCGGCGCCTCGGGCGCGCGCATCCTGGTGACGCTGCTGCACGAGATGGAGAAGCGCGACGCGAAGAAGGGCCTCGCCACGCTCTGCATCGGCGGCGGCATGGGCGTCGCGCTCACTGTCGAGCGCTGATCTGGCCTCCGGACCCACCCGGCGCTTCGCGCCACCCTCCCCTCGCGGGGAGGGATCAGGGCCCGCTTCCCGGGCCCTACCGTCGGATGGTGACGGAACGCTGCAAGACCCGACGGCCCGGGTTGATCCCTCCCCGCGAGGGGAGGGTGGCCGGCGCGCAGCGCCGGACGGGTGGGCCAAGCCTTCGTCCTCTCGTCCGGGGCAAGCGCGTGCCTTGCGAAGGCGCATGACTCCGCAGGAAATCAAGCTGTGGAACTGGCTGCGGGAAAATTTCCGCCCTCAGGGCTTCCATCCGCGGCGGCAGGTGCCAATCGGGCCCTACATCGTGGATTTCGCTTTCCTGCGCCATCGTCTGGTCGTGGAGATCGACGGCGGCCAGCATGGGTACGACAGGCGGGAGGCCCGGGACCGCGTGCGCGACGCGCGGCTGGCCGAGGCCGGCTACCGCGTGTTGCGGTTCTGGAACCACGAGATCGACCGGAGCCGGCAGGTCGTGCTTGACACGATCGGCGAAGCGCTGCGCAACTGAGACAACAAGCCTAACGGAGGAACGGACATGGCGAGGGTTGCGGTGGTGACGGGGGGCACGCGCGGTATCGGCGCGGCGATCTCCAGGGCCTTGAAGGCGGCGGGCTATCAGGTCGCCGCGACCTATGCCGGCAACGACGAGGCGGCGGCGAAGTTCAAGGACGAGACCGGCATCCACGTCTACAAATGGGACGTCGCCGACGAGGCGGCCTGCGCCGAGGGCCTGGGCAAGGTGGCTGCCGAGCTCGGCCCGGTGGACGTGCTGGTCAACAATGCCGGCATCACCCGCGACGGCATGTTCCACCGCATGCGCTTCGACCAGTGGAAGGCGGTCATCGCCACGAACCTCGATTCGATGTTCACCATGACCCGGCCCGTGATCGACGGGATGCGCGAGCGCTCCTACGGGCGCATCATCAACATCTCGTCCATCAACGGCCAGAAGGGCCAGATGGGGCAGACGAACTATTCGGCCGCCAAGGCGGGCGTCATCGGCTTCACCAAGGCGCTGGCGCAGGAGAACGCGTTCAAGGGCATCACGGTGAACTGCATCTGCCCGGGCTATATCGACACCGACATGGTGGCGGCGGTGCCCGAGGACGTCCTGAAGAAGATCATCGGCGGCATCCCGGTCGGCCGGCTCGGCAAGGCCGAGGAGATCGCCGAGGCGGTCTGCTACCTCGCCTCCGAGAAGGCGGCCTTCATGACGGGCGCCGTGCTGACGATCAACGGCGGCCAGTATATCGCGAACGGGTGAGGCGGCTGTCAGCCCCGGGTGCAGACCGCCGGGGATGACAATCCAACCGTCCGACAATGGCGCGTGCTTGGAGGCTCGCCTACCGCGAGCATCTCGGCATGAGGACCGTCGTGACGTGCTCGCTGCCAACCGAAGCCTCATCCTGAGGTGACGCCGCGCAGCGGCGGCCTCGAAGGACGAGGCGTCACCCTCCATGGTCATCTCCGGCCGCGCCTCGCGCGCCGGCCGGGGATGACGCAGCCCGGCTTGGGCTCCTGCCCACTCGACATCCGGCATCCGCCTGTCGCATGAGCAGGCGATGACCTCCCGCTCCGCCACCCTGATCGGCTGCGGCGCCATCGCGCTGTGGTCGCTGCTCGCCCTCCTCACCGCCGGCACCGGCGCCATCCCGCCCTTCCAGCTCGTCGCGATGACGCTGGGGCTCGGCGGGACGCTGGCCGTGCTGATCGCGGTCGCGCGCGGGCGCGCCGCGCTCCTGAGGCCGCATCCGCCGGCGCTGGCCCTCGGGATCGCCGGGCTTTTCGGCGACACCGCGCTCTATTATTCGGCGCTGAAGCTCGCCCCGCCGGCGGAGGCCAACCTCCTGCATTACCTCTGGCCGCTCCTGATCGTGCTCTTCGCGATCCTGCTGCCGGGCGGACGCCTGCGGGCGGGCCACCTCGTCGGCGCCGGGTTCGGCCTCGCCGCCGTGCTCTTCATCGTCGGCGACCGGATGGGCGGCGGCGCGGCCGTGCCGCCGGGGGCGCAGGCGATCGCCGGCTATGCCTGCGCCGTCGCGGGCGCGGTCCTCTGGGCGGGCTATTCGGTCCTCTCGCGGCGGGTCGCGGACGTGCCGACGGAAAGCGTCGCGGTGACGCTGCTCGTCTCGGCGGCCCTGGCGCTGGCGGCGCATCTTGCCGCCGAGACCACGGTCTGGCCGGGCGACGCCTGGACCTGGGTTTCTGCCATCGGGCTCGGCGCGGGGCCGATGGGCCTTGCCTTCCTGCTCTGGGACATCGGGATGAAGAAGGGCGACGTCTCGTTCCTCGGCGTCGCCAGCTATGCCGCGCCGGTCCTCTCGACGCTGACCCTGGTCGCGGCGGGCTATGCGCAGGCCAGCTGGGCGCTGGCGGGCGCGTGCGGCCTCATCGTGGCGGGGGCGCTCGTCGCCTCGGCCGGCGCGCGGCGGAGCACGGCGCCAAGCGAGGCGCCGCATTCGCTCCACGCGGCCGTTGAGCCCCCGGCCGAAACGCGCTAAGCCCCCCGCCATCGATCGGAGGAATCCATGAAGGCGCGCGTCACGGTCACGCTGAAATCCGGCGTTCTCGATCCCCAGGGCAAGGCCATCGAGGGCGCGCTCGCATCCCTCGGGCTCGAGGGCTTCGCGTCCGTGCGCCAGGGCAAGGTCTTCGACATCGACCTGGACATCAACGACCAGGGCACGGCCGAGGCGGCGCTGAAGGCCGCCTGCGAGAAGCTGCTCGCCAACACGGTCGTCGAGAATTACCGCGTGGAACTGGTGGGCTGAAGCCGATGAAGTCCGCTGTCATCGTCTTCCCCGGATCGAATCGCGAGCGCGACGTCGGCACCGCCCTGTCGAGCGTCACCGGCCGCGAGCCGGCCTATGTCTGGCATGCCGAGACGGCGCTGCCGGACGGGACCGACCTCGTCGTCCTGCCGGGCGGCTTCTCCTACGGCGATTACCTGCGCTGCGGGGCCATCGCGGCGCGCGCGCCGGTCATGGACGCGGTGCGCGCCCATGCCGCCCGTGGCGGGCTGGTGCTGGGCATCTGCAACGGCTTCCAGATCGCCTGCGAAGCGGGGCTCCTGCCCGGCGTCCTCATGCGCAACGTCAACCGCCGCTTCGTGTGCAAGCGCCAGCACCTGAAGGTCGGGCGGACAGACACGCCCTTCACCTCCCGCTACAGGGCCGGCCAGGTCATCGACGTGTGCATCGCCCATGGCGAGGGCAATTACGTCGCCGACGCCGCGACCATGCAGCGTCTCCAGGACAAGGACCTCATCGCGTTCCGCTATTGCGACGCGGATGGCGAGGTGTCGGACGCGGCCAATCCGAACGGCTCGATCAACGCCATCGCCGGCATCTACTCGGAGAAGCTCAACGTGCTCGGCCTGATGCCGCATCCGGAGAATTTCGTGGATGCGCTGGTCGGCGGCACGGACGGACGCGGCCTGTTCGAGAGCCTCGCCAAGGCGGCCTGAGGGTCACTCGCCTTCCCCGGCCGTCGCACGCTCTCCTGTCATCCCCGGCGAGCGAAGCGAGGGAAGGGGATCCAGAACAGCGCCAGCCAGCGAGCCCTATGCCAGGCTTTCGCTGGATTCCCTTCCCGGCGCTGCGCGCCGCCGGGAATGACAGCCTGTGTCGCCATTGCGAGCGAAGCGAAGCAATCCAAAGAGCGGTTTCCACCGGTGGATTGCTTCCTCGCTTCGCTCCTCGCAATGACGGCGAGGGTGAGGCTGGCGACGAGCGTGACGCCTCGTCCTTCGAGGCTCGGCTTCGCCTCGCACGTCAGGACGAGGCTTCGCGGCCGCTTCGCGGCGCCTCAGGATGAGGCTTCTGTGAGACTCAGCTCTCGACAACGGTTTTCATGCTGAGGCGCTCGGCGAAGCCGAGCCTCGAAGCACGCAGAATGGCGGTGAGCGCATCCCTGACGCGCGGCTCAACTCCACCGGCCGAGGGCATCCTCGTCGTCGGCCTTGGCCGCCACCCAGTCGCGCTCGGTGCCGTCGGCCGCGATCTCCTTCTTCCAGAAGGGGGCGCGGCTCTTCAGGTAGTCCATCAGGAAATCGGCGGCGGCGAAGGCGGCGCGGCGATGGGCCGACGCCGTGCCGACGAAGACGATGGTCTCGCCCGGGCGGATCGTGCCGTGGCGGTGGACGATCCGGACCGCGAGGAGCGGCCAGCGCGCGGCGGCGTCCTGCGCGACCTTCACGATCTGCGCCTCCGCCATGCCGGGATAATGCTCGATGCGCAGGGCGTTGAGCGTGCCGCCCTCGTCGCGGCACAGGCCGGTGAAGGTGGCGACCGCGCCGATATCGGCCCGGCCTTCACCCAAAGCGGCGATCTCCGCGGCCATGTCGACGGGCGCGTCCGTCACGGCGACGGAGATGCGGGCCGGCACGGCTCAGCCGCCCGTCATGGGCGGGAAGAAGGCGATCTCCCGCGCGCCGGCGAGCGGCGCGTCGTGCTCCACCAGCTCCTGGTCGATGGCGGCGCGGATCGTGTCGCGCTCGGCGAAGGCATAGGCATAGCCCTCGTCCCGCCCGGCGAGGTGGTCGATGAGCCCGGCGACGGTGGTCACGCCCTCCGGCAGCGCGATCTCCTCCTCGCCGCGGCCGACGCGCTCGCGCACCCAGGCGAAATAGAGGATCCTCACGGCGCCTTCTCGTCCTCCGCCATCAGGTGGCGGATGCCGGCCTGGAGATAGTCCCAGCCCGTATAGAGGGTGAGCAGAGCGGCGGCCCAGAGCAGGACGATGCCGATCGTCGTCGTACCCGGCAGGACGCGCTCGCCCGCCGGGCCGGCGACGAGGAAGCCGACGGCGACGATCTGCGCCGTCGTCTTCCACTTGGCGACGGTGGAGACGGGCACGGAGACACGCAGCTCCGCGAGGAATTCGCGCAGGCCGGAGACGAGGATCTCCCGGCACAGGATGATGATCGTCGCCCACAGGTCCCAGCTCTCGATCGTGCCGTCGGCGACGAGCATGAGCAGGCAGGCGGCGATGAGCAGCTTGTCGGCGATGGGGTCGAGCATCCGGCCGATGGCCGATTGCTGGGACCAGGCGCGGGCGAGATAGCCGTCGAAATAGTCGGTGATGCCGGCCGCGACATAGATCGAGAAGGCGAGCCAGCGCGACCACAGGTCGCCGGGCCAGAACAGGCAGACGACCACGGCCGGGATCGCGGCGATCCGGCCATAGGTCAGGAGGTTCGGCAGGCTGAACGCCCGGGATCGGCGCGGCGATCGGCTCATCGTCATGGCGATCCGAGAAAGCATGGGCCGGGAGAGAGCGTCAACCGGAGATGGCGTCAGCCCAAGCCACCCTCCCCCTGCCGGGAGCGATCAGGCTCGCTGCCGGCTTACGAGGGAGGCGCGCGCACCGCCATCCTGCGTGCTTCGAGGCTCGGCTTTGCCGAGCACCTCAGCATGAGGACCGCTTGTTGGGGGGCGCGAACCTATCGATAGCCTCATCCTGAGGTGCTCGGCGCAAGCCGAGCCTCGAAGGACGAGGCGTCGTGCTCCCCCTTCACCCGCTCCGCTCGTGGAAATGGTCGTAGACGAGCTTGGCCGTGGCGGCGTTGACGCCGGGCGTGCCCATCAGGTCCTCCAGCGAGGCGCGGGACACCGCCTTGGCCGTGCCGAAATGGAGGAGGAGCGCCCGCTTGCGGGCCGGGCCGATGCCGGCGATCTCGTCGAGCGGGCTGCGGGTCAGCTCGCGCTTGCGCTTCGCGCGGTGCGCGCCGATGGCGAAGCGGTGCGCCTCGTCGCGCAGGCGCTGCACGAAATAGAGCGCGGGGTCGCGTGGCGGCAGGCGGAACGGCGGCTTGCCTTCGGCGAAGAAGGTTTCGCGGCCGGCGTCCCGGTCCCGGCCCTTGGCGATGCCGACGAGCGCGACGTTCGTGATGCCGAGGCCCTCCAGGATGCCGCGCGCCGCATCCAGCTGGCCTTTGCCGCCATCGACGAGGACGAGGTCGGGCCAGAGCGGAAAGGCATCGGGATCGCGCGGCTCGCCGCCGGGCGGCGCATCCTTGAGCAGGCGCGAGAAGCGCCGCTGCATCACCTCGCGCATCATGCCGAAATCGTCCCCGGGCGTCAGCTCCTCGGAGCGGATGTTGAACGTCCGGTAATGCGTCTTCATGAACCCGCCCGGCCCGGCGACGATCATGGCGCCGACCGCGTTCGTGCCCATGATGTGGGAATTGTCGTAGACCTCGACGCGGCGGATCGGCCGCTCGATGCCGAAGGCCTCGCCGAGCGAGGCGAGGAGCCGCGTCTGCGCCTGAGTGTCGGCGAGCTGGCGGCCCAGGGCCTCCTGCGCGTTGCGCCGGGCATAGGCGACGAGGTCCGCCTTCTCGCCCCGCTTGGGCACGAGGATCTCGACCTTGTGGCCGGCGCGCACGCACATCGCCTCGGCGAGCACCTCGATATCCTCGACCGGATGGGAGATGAGGACGAGGCGCGCCGCGGGCTTGTCCTCGTAGAACTGGGCGAGGAAGGCGCCCAGCACCTCCGCCTCCGACAGGGTGCGGTCGGCCCGCGGGAAATAGGCCCGGTTGCCCCAGTTCTGGTGGTTGCGGAAGAAGAACACCTGCACGCAGGTCTGGCCCGCCTCCTGGGCGAGGGCGACGACGTCCGCCTCCTCGACGCCCTGGGTGTTGATGTCCTGGTTCGTCTGCACGGCCGAGAGCGCGGCGAGGCGGTCGCGGTAGCGGGCCGCGCGCTCGAATTCGAGATCGGCGGAGGCCTGCTGCATCTCGCCGGCGAGCCGCTGCTTCACCGCCGAGGACCGGCCGGACAGGAACAGCCTGGCCTCGTCCACGAGGGCCGCGTAGTCCGTATGCGACACCTCGCCGGTGCAGGGCCCCGAGCAGCGCTTGATCTGGAAGAGCAGGCAGGGCCGCGTGCGGTTCTCGTAATAGCTGTCGGAGCAGGTGCGCAGCAGGAAGGCGCGCTGGAGCGCGTTGATCGTGCGGTTGACCGCGCCGACATTGGCGAAGGGGCCGTAATAATCGCCCTTGCGGTTGCGCGCGCCGCGATGCTTGGCGAGCTGCGGGGCCGCGTGCTCGCTGGTGACGAGGATGTAGGGGAACGACTTGTCGTCCCGCAGCAGCACGTTGTAGCGCGGCCGCAGCTGCTTGATGAGGTTGGCCTCCAGCAGCAGCGCTTCCGTCTCGGTATGGGTGGTGACGAACTCCATCGCCGCGGTCTCGGCGATCATCCGCGCGACGCGGTTCGTATGGGCCTGGCCGCGGGCATAGGCCGAGACGCGGGCCTTCAGGTTCTTGGCCTTGCCCACATAGAGCACGTCGCCTTCCGCATCGAACATGCGGTAGACGCCCGGGCGCTGGGGCAGCGTCTTCACGAAGCGGCCGATGACCTCCATGCCCGAGCGCAGCCGTTCCGGCGTCGCCTCGACGAGGATCTCGACCTGCGAGCCCGCGCTCTCGTGCGCGGCGTCCGGCTCGTCCTCGAAGGCGGATTCGTCCGGAGGCAGGTCCCGGTCAATGTTGCGGCCGATCATCGTCTCCATGTAGGCGATGCGCCGCCGCGCCGCCATCCCGGGCCGGCGTCGCAGGGACCACAAGGCGGCTGGCCGCGCCGGGCGGCAGGGGCTAGAGTCCCGGCCGTTCCGCCGGGGGGCGGAGGAGGGAAACATGCACCTGTCGCGTCGGCGCGCCGGTCCTGCGATCGCAAGCCTCGTCGCGCTTGCGCTGGCCGGCTGCCTGGAGACGACGCTGCGCACCGCGCCGCCGGACCTGCCGGTGAGCCTGGAGAGCCTGGACGGGCCGCCGGAGGCGGTGCGCAACCGGCTCGCCGGGTTCCTGGCCGCCGAGGCGGCCCAGCGGCAGATGCGCCTCGTCGCCGCGGGCTCGCCGGCCCGCTACCGCCTGCGCGGGCACCTGGCGGCGGCGCCCTCCAGCGGCGTCACCTATGTGTGGGACATCTATGACGACGCGGCCCAGCGCACCCAGCGCGTCGCCGGGGAGAGCCCGGCGCGGGTCGGCGCCCTGACCGACCCCTGGGCGGGCATGGACGACGCCACGCTGCAGGGCCTCGCCCGAAGGAGCCTGGACGGCATCACCGTCTTCCTCGTCCAGAGCCAGGCCTCGCCGACGGGCGTCACCGCCGAGGCGGCGGAGGCCGAATGAGGGCCGGGCGCGAGGCCGCTGGGGACGGGCCGGCGCGCGGATATTGTGACGGAAGCTTGACGCTGCTAAGAGCCGGGCCAACGGGCCCGGTCCGGCGGCCTGTCGTCATGTCGCCGGAGCCGGCCGACGGAATCCGGCATCCATGACCACGTCCATCAAGCTCGTCGCGGGCAATTCAAACATTCCCCTGGCCGAGGCGATCGGCGCCTATCTCGACGTGCCGCTGGCCAAGTGCGTCGTGCGGCGGTTCGCGGACATGGAGGTATTCGTCGAGATCCAGGAGAACGTGCGCGGCGAGGACGTCTTCGTCATCCAGTCGACCTCGTTCCCGGCCAACGACCACCTGATGGAACTGCTCATCATGATCGATGCGCTGCGCCGGTCGTCGGCCAAGCGCATCACGGCGGTGGTCCCCTATTTCGGCTATGCCCGCCAGGACCGGAAGCCCGGCCCGCGCACGCCGATCTCGGCCAAGCTGGTGGCGAACCTCATCACCCATGCGGGCGCCGACCGCGTGCTGACGCTGGATCTCCATGCCGGGCAGATCCAGGGCTTCTTCGACATCCCGACCGACAACCTCTTCGCGGCGCCGACCATGGTCGCCGACATCAAGGCGCGGCTGGACACGTCCAACGTCATGGTCGTCTCGCCGGACGTGGGCGGCGTGGTGCGCGCCCGCGCGCTCGCCAAGCGCATCGACGCGCCGCTGGCCATCGTCGACAAGCGCCGCGAGCGGCCGGGCGAGTCGGAGGTCATGAACATCATCGGCGACGTGGAGGGGCGCTGCTGCATCCTCGTCGACGACATCGTCGATTCCGGCGGCACGCTGTGCAACGCGGCCGAGGCCCTGCTCGCCCAGGGCGCGCAGGAGGTCCGGGCCTTCATCACCCACGGCGTGCTCTCCGGTGGCGCGGTCGCCCGCATCGCCTCGTCCAAGCTGAAGGAACTGGTCATCACCGATTCCATCCAGCCGACCGAGGCGGTGAAGGTGGCGCACAATATCCGCGTCGTCCCCATCGCCGCCCTGATGGGCGAGGCCATCGGCCGCACGGCGACGGAATCGAGCGTGTCGAGCCTGTTCGACTGATCAGCCGTCCGTCTCGGGGCAGATCACCGTTAGGCTGGGAAAGGCCGCGCGGTAATCGCGTCCGTTGCGCGTCAGGAGCGGCAGCCCAGCCGTCACGGCGTGCGCACCGATCATGAAATCGGCCAGGACGCGCGTCCTCTGCCCGCCCCGGTTCCGGTAATCGCGGTGAACCCGCCCGGCCAGGTAGAGCGCCGATCGCGGCATCTCGGCCAGCGTGATCTCCATGGTCGCAAGAACCCCATCAAGGCTCTCGCGGCTCGGATAGCCGCCGGCCAGCTCGGCATAGACGACGGCGTTGATCAGCCGCGGGCCGGTGGCGCGGGAGAGACGATCGATCGACCAGTCGGCGAAGGGCGATCCTTCGACGAGGGCGTCCAGGATCACGTTCGTGTCGATCAGCATCAGCGGTCGCCGCGGGCGATGTCCATATAGGCATCCACGCTCATGCCGAGGTTCAGCGAGCCGCGAAGCTTGGCGATCCGCGCGCGATATTCAGCTTCCCGGCTGCTCCGGACAATGCGCACCGCGCCGCGATCGTTGACAATCTCGACGAGATCGCCCGGCGCAAGGCCGGCGGCATCCCGCACCGCCTTGGGGATGGTCACTTGACCTTTGACAGTCATCCTCGTAGCCATCGAGCCCTCGTATTACTTTGCACAGAAAGTAATACATGACGCAGGCTGTTGCAATGGATCGTGCCGACGACCGCGCCCTCGTCCTGTTCTCCGGCGGGCAGGATTCCACCGTCTGCCTCGGCTGGGCGCTGCGGCGCTTCGCCCATGTGGAGACGGTCGGCTTCGATTACGGCCAGCGCCACCGGGTCGAGCTGGACTGCCGGCAGGCGATCCGCCGGGCGCTGGCGGTGCCCGGGGGGCTCGGTGACGGAGCGGACGGGCGGGGGCTGCTTGCCGACGACCACCTCATCGATCTTGGCGTCCTGGGGCGGATGTCGGAGACGGCGCTGACGCGGGACGTCGCCATCGCCATGGAAGAAGGCGGCCTGCCCTCGACCTTCGTGCCGGGACGCAACCTGATCTTCCTCACCTTCGCGGCGGCGCTCGCCTACCGGCGCGGCATCCGCCACATCGTGCTCGGCGTCTGCGAGACAGACTATTCGGGCTATCCGGATTGCCGGGACGACACGATCAAGGCGATGCAGGTCGCGCTCAATCTCGGGCTGGAGACGCGGCTCGTCCTCCACACGCCGCTGATGTGGATCGACAAGGCGGCGACATTCGCCCTGGCGGACGAGATCGGAGGCGAGGCCTTTGCCGGCCTGGTCATCCGCGAGAGCCACAGCTGCTATATGGGGGACCGGTCGACGCTCCACGATTGGGGCCATGGCTGCGGCGAATGCCCGGCCTGCCGCTTGCGTGCGGAGGGCTTCGCGCGGTATCGCAGCGCCCATCGCCATGGAAGCTGAACGATGACCGAGATCGCCGAGACCGCCACTCCGTCGCGCCGCCGCGCCGAGGGGCTGGTCTTCCTCACCCTCTTCGCGCTGACGATCCCGGCCGCCAACTGGCTGATCGGCAATGTCGGCACGGTCTGCGTGCCGAACGGTCCCTGCCTCATTCCTGTCGCGCCGGGCCTGTCGGCGCCGAGCGGCGTCCTGATGATCGGCATCGCGCTCGTGCTGCGCGACCTCGTGCAGCGCCGCCTCGGCCCGTGGATGTCGCTCGTCGCCATCGCCGTCGGCACGGCCTTGTCGGCCTGGCTCGCCCCGCCGTCCATCGTCTGGGCGTCGGCCGCGGCCTTCCTCCTGTCGGAGCTGGCGGACTTCGCCGTCTACACGCCGCTCCAGCGCCGGCGCTTCGTGCTGGCCGTCATCGCCTCCAGCATGATCGGACTGGTGGTCGACAGCGCCGTCTTCCTCCACCTCGCCTTCGGCAGCCTCGACTATCTGGGCGGCCAGATCGTCGGCAAGGCCTGGATGGTGCTCGCGGCGATCCCCGTCGCCGCCTGGCTGCGGGACCGGGACGCGCGGATCGGGCTCGTCCCCGCCTGATGCTGGATCCGGCCGCCTTCGTCACCACGCCCGCGCCGGGCCGCACCTGCGGAACCTGCACGCTGTGCTGCAAGGTCTACGAGGTGCCGGCCGTTCCCAAGCCCATGGGCCGCTGGTGCCAGCATTGCCTGCCCGGGCGCGGCTGCGGCATCCACGAGACCAGGCCCGACCATTGCAGGGCCTTCCACTGCTTCTGGATGACGACCGACTTCCTCGGGCCGGAATGGAAGCCGGAGCGGTCCAAGTTCGTGCTGACCGTCGACCCCGTCACGCGCTTCCTTCTGGCGCAGGTCGATCCCGGCGCACCCGGCGCCTGGAAGCAGCCGCCCTTCTACCGCCAGTTCAAGGACTGGGCGGCTCGCGGCGCAAGCGAGGGGCGGCACGTCGTCGTGTTCGTGAACCGCAGCGCGACGCTCGTCCTGCCGGACCGGGACGTGCCGGTCGGGACCATCGAGGACGGCGAGCGGCTCGTGGTGAAGCCGCTCCCCACCGGCGGTTTCGACGTGCACAAGGCGGCGACCTGAGCCGCCGGCCACCGATTTGCGGTTTCCCGCCTTCGGCGCTATAAGCCGCGCGCCTTCCCCGCCAGACACCCCTGGAGGCACGGGATCGGAGGCACGAAGCCGGCCGCAGGGCGACACCCCGCGGCCTTCCCATTTCAGGAGACTTCCATGTCCGACGTGAAGCACATCACGGCCGTGGCGCGGGACCGGGCCGGCAAGGGGGCCGCCCGGGCCGTTCGTCGCGAAGGCCGCGTTCCCGCCGTCATCTACGGAGCCGGTCAGGCGCCGCAGACCATCGCCCTCGACTTCAACCAGACGAAGCAGCTGATCTTCGCCGGCCATTTCAAGACGACGGTCTTCGAGATCGACGTGGACGGCAAGAAGACCCGGGCGATTCCGCGCGACTACCAGCTCGATCCGGTGAAGGACACGCCCGTTCATGTCGATTTCCTGCGCCTCACCTCCGGCCAGAAGCTGAAGGTCGAGGTTCCGGTGCACATCACCGGCCAGGAGAAGTCCCCGGGCCTCAAGGGCGGCGGCACGCTGCAGATCGTGGAGCACGCGCTGAGCCTGCTCGCCCCGGCCGACGCGATCCCGGAAGCGATCGACGTGTCGGTGGCCTCGCTGTCGGTCGGCGACTCGGTCCACCTCAACGACATCGAGCTGCCCAAGGGCGTGACCGCGGTCAGCCACGACAACCTGACCATCGTGACCCTGCTCGCCCCGACCGTGCTCCGCGAGGAGACGGCGGCGGAGGGCGCCGAGGCGGCCGCCTCGGAGGCCTGACGGTCCTTCCGGCCTGACGGCCCTTCCGGCCCGCGGGCCGGTCCATATCAGAGTCGGCGGCCGCGCGTGTTCGTTCATGCGCGGCCGTTCTCGTCCGGGACGGGACAGGAAAGCCAGCCATGCTGATCTTCGTCGGGCTCGGCAATCCCGGGCCGGAATACAGCCGCCACCGGCACAATGTCGGCTTCATGGCGCTGGATGCCATCGCCCGCGAGCACCGGGCGCAGCCCTGGCGCCGCAAGTTCCAGGGCGAGGCGACCGAGGCGACGATCGGCGGCGCGCGCGTGCTGCTGCTGAAGCCCCAGACCTACATGAACGAGTCAGGACGCTCGGTCGCCGAGGCCGCGCGCTTCCTCAAGGTGCCGCCGGGCGCCATCGTCGTCTTCCACGACGAGCTCGATCTCGCGCCGGGCAAGGTGCGGGTGAAGACCGGGGGCGGCAATGCCGGCCATAACGGCCTGAGGTCGATCACCGCCCATCTCGGCAACGATTACCGGCGCGTGCGTCTCGGCATCGGCCATCCCGGCCACAAGGCGCTGGTGCACAACCACGTGCTCGGCGACTTCGCCAAGTCCGAAGGGCCCTGGCTTTCGGCGCTCCTCGATGCGGTCGCCGCCAGCGCGCCGCATCTTGCCGCGGGGGAGGATGCGCGCTTCGCCTCCGACGTCGCGCTGAAGACCGGCGATCGGGACTGAGCGCCGTCCCGAGGGCGGCGACGCTCGCCCGCGCATGCGCGGAAATCGGGTGGCGCGGCCAGGCCGATTCAGGTTTGGTGCCCTCCCTGGAGGGACCATGACCCCGATCACGACGCGCATGTCCCTCAGGGACTGGGGCCTGCTCGGCCTCCTGTCCTTCATCTGGGGCGGCTCGTTCTTCTTCGCCAAGATCGCGGTCGCGGAGATCCCGCCGCTGACGCTGGTCTTCGGACGCGTGCTGCTCGCCGCGATCGCCCTGGGACTGTGCCTCGTCGCGCTCGGCCACAGATTGCCGCGCGGCGCGGCGCTCTGGCGGCTGTTCTTCGTGATGGGGCTCCTCAACAACGTCGTGCCGTTCGGGCTGCTGTTCTGGGCCCAGACCGAGATCGCCTCGGCGCTCGCCTCCATCCTCAACGCGACGACGCCGCTCTTCACCGTCCTCGTCGCCCATGTCTTCACCGACGACGAGAAGCTTTCCGCGGGCAAGGTCGTCGGCGTCCTGGCCGGGCTCGCCGGCGTCGCGGTGATGATCGGGCCGGGCGTCCTGACCGGGCTCGACCGGGCGGTGCTGGCCGAGCTCGCCTGCATCGCCGCCGCCGTGTCCTACGCCATTTCGGGGACGATCGGCCGGCAGTTCCGCACGCTCGGCATCACGCCGATGCAGACGGCGTTCGGGCCGCTCGTCGCCTCCAGCGTGATCCTGTTGCCGCTCTCGCTGCTGGTCGACCGGTCCCTCGCCCTGCCGATGCCCAGCATGAAGGCGCTGGGCGCATTGGCGGGCCTGGCCCTCGTCTCGACCGCGTTTGCCTACATCATCTTCTTCCGGCTGATGGCGCGGGTGGGCGTCACCAACGTCGCCCTCGTCACCTTCCTCATCCCGCCGAGCGCGATCCTGCTCGGCGTCGGCATCCTGGGCGAGCGGCTGACGATGGAGCACGTGGCCGGCATGGCGCTGATCGCGCTCGGCCTGTCGGCCATCGACGGGCGGTTGTGGCGGCGGCTGAGGCCTCAGGCGCCGGCAAGCGGGGAAAAGGCCTCGACCACGCGCTCGTAGACCGGCCGTTTGAACGGCACGATCAGCTCGGGGACCCGGGCGAGATTCTCCCAGCGCCAGGCGTCGAACTCGGCCTTGTGGCTTCCGTCCCCCGGCGCGGCGATGTCGACCTCGCCGTCGGCTCCGGTGAAGCGCAGCGCGTACCATTTCTGCGTCTGGCCGCGATAACGCCCCTTCCAGCTCTGGCCGGCGATGGCGGGGGGCAGGTCGTAGGCGTACCAGTCCGGCGCCTCGGCGATGAGGCGGACCGAACGCACGCCCGTCTCCTCCCACAATTCGCGCAGGGCGGCCCGGAACGGGTCCTCGCCGGCGTCGATCCCGCCCTGGGGCATCTGCCAGGCGAAGTCCTCCCCCTCCGGCCCGAGGTCGCGGGCACGCACGCGCCGGCCGAGGAAGACGCGCCCCGCCGCGTCGAACAGGGCGATGCCGACGCAGGGACGGTATCCGGGATGGGGCTCCCGGCTGGGGGCCGGCCCCGCGCCTGCCATCGCCAGCGTCACGGCGCGGCGTTCCAGGCCGAGCTCACCGGCACGAGCAGGATGCCCTTGGCCTCGAGCGACTGCGACCAGCGGGCGAGCCTGTCCACGGTCAGCGGCAGGGCCGAGGCCGAGCCGATGGCGAGGCCCTTCTCCGTCGCCTGCTTCTCCAGCCGGGCAAGGGCGGCGTCGATCGCCGCGGGGGTGAGGGTCGCGTCCACCACGACATCCGCCTTGCGGGCCGGGACGCGCATCTTCTCCGCCGCGCCGGTCGCGACCGAGCGGGGGGAGGAACCGTCGTCCAGGAAGAACAGGCCGCGCCCGCCGATCTCGCGCAGGATCGGGGCGATGGCGTTCTCCTCGGCGGTGAGCTTGGCGCCCATGAAGTTCATGATGCCGACATAGCCGGGAAAACGGCCGAACAGCCAGGCGAGGCGCTCGGCCGTATCGCCGGGCTTGGCCGAGGCCAGCAGCGTGTGGGGGCCGGGGTCGTTGTCGGGATAGTCGAAGGGCTCCATCGGCGCCTGGAGCATGACCTCGTGACCGGCCGCGCGGGCATCGGCGACGTTGCGCTCCAGATCCGAGCCATAGGGCGCGAAGGCGAGCGTCATGGCGCGGGGCAGGCGCGCCAGCGCGTCGGCCGTGGCGCTCTGGCTGATGCCGAGCCCGCCGACGACAATGGCGATGCGGCCTTTCGCGGCCGCGCCGCCCGGCAGGGGCACGACCGGGCGGGCATAGACCTGCATCGCCTTGAGCCCGCCGGTACCGAGGCGCGGGGCCACACCGAACCGGGTCTGTTCGGCGATGCGGGGATCGGGGGCCGGGGCGAGCCGGACGTCGCCGCTCTCGCCGAGCGAGATCACGATGGAGCCCGGGGCGCCGGCCCCGGCGGGGCGCACGACTGTGACGCCGGCTTGGCGCTCCAGGTCCCCGGCCGTGGCCGGGCCGCGCGGGGCGGCGGGCGCCTCGGCGATGGGGTCCGGCACCGCGCGGGGAACGATGGTGGTGACGACATGCGGCTCGCCGCCATAGGGATCGTGGACGAGGCCGGCATAGAGCGCGACGGCGACCGCGACCGCTGCGGCAAATCCCAAAGCCACGCGCATGAGCGGCAGGCGGGCGAACAGGCCCGGCTTGCCCTCGCCCTTGCCGGCCTTGGCTTTCGCGCCCTTGAGCGGCGCGGTCATTTCGTCCTGGGTCGTGTCGGTCACGCGTTTTCGCACCGTCGCGGACCGGAACAGGCGTCCGAATCAGGAACGGCCCGCGCCCGCATATTGTGTGTGCGGGGACGGGCCGTCGAGGGGGAGGCGCCGGCGGGCTCTTGAAACCGCCGGACCCGGTCAGTTGGCGGAGGGCGAAGCTCCGCTCGGCGCGGCGGCGTCCTTGCGGACCCCGCGCAGATGCTCGAAGGCCGCGATCAGCTGCTTGTCCTTGGTCGCGTCCTGCGGGACGTAGGCCGAGGAGCCGGACTTCTCGTCCTTGTCGCCGTTGCGCAGGTGCCCGCGCAGGCCGGCCTCGCCCTTGGTCTCGTCCTTCCCGCGGATCTCCTCGGGGACTTCCTGCATGACCTGGATGTCCGGCTCGATGCCCTTGGCCTGGATCGAGCGGCCCGACGGCGTGTAGTAGCGCGCCGTGGTCAGCCGCACCGCGCCGTTGGAGCCGAGCGGGATGATGGTCTGGACCGAGCCCTTGCCGAAGGAGCGGGTGCCCATCAGCGTCGCGCGCTTGTGGTCCTGCAGGGCGCCGGCCACGATCTCGGACGCGGAGGCCGAGCCGCCATTGACCAGGATCACGATCGGCTTGCCCTTGGTCAGGTCTCCGGACTTGGCGTTGAAGCGCTGCGTCTCCTCGGCGTTGCGGCCGCGGGTGGATACGATCTCGCCCCGGTCGAGGAAGGCGTCGGAGACCAGGATCGCCTGGTCGAGCAGGCCGCCGGGATTGTTGCGCAGGTCGATGACGTAGCCCTTGAGCTTGTCGCCCGGCAGGTCGGTGGCGATCTTCTCCACCGCGGCCTTCAGATTGTCGAAGGTCTGCTCGTTGAACTGGGTGATGCGCACATAGCCGATGTCCTCGCCCTCGGTGCGGGAGCGGACGGCGCGGATGCGGATCACGTCGCGCACGAGGCGGACCTCCAGCGCGTCCGACCGGCCCTGGCGCTGGATCTTGAGGCGCACCGGCGTGTTCACCGGGCCGCGCATCTTCTCCACCGCCTGGTTCAGCGTCAGCCCCTGGACCTGCTCGTCCTCGATATGGGTGATGACGTCGTTGGCCAGGACGCCGGCGCGGGCGGCGGGAGTGTCGTCGATCGGGGACACGACCTTGACCAGGCCCTCCTCCATCGTGACCTCGATGCCGAGCCCGCCGAACTCGCCGCGGGTCTGCACCTGCATGTCCTTGAAGGTTTTGGCGTCCATATAGCTGGAATGGGGATCGAGCGAGGTCAGCATCCCGTTGATCGCCGACTCGATCAGCTTCGATTCCTCCGGCTTCTCGACGTAATCGGAGCGGATCTTCTCGAAGACGTCGCCGAAGAGGTTGAGCTGCCGGTAGGTCTCGGGCGCCGCCGCGACGGCGCTCGTGGAACTCAGAAGCCGCGTCTCCAGGACGAAGCCCGCCGCTCCCGCGCCGAGGACCACGCCCGCCAGAAGAAGAGAAACCTTGCGCATCATCCGCGAACCTTTGTGCCGCCTGAATGTCCGGAGCCGTCGGTGCGCCGCTCGGGGGCGGATCGGGGACCGGGGGTCTTCGCCCACCAGGGTCCGGGATCGATGGACGCTCCGTCCTTCCTGAACTCAACGTAAAGGACGGGGCCGCTCCTGTCACCGTCCAAAGGCGTATCGCCGGGCGCGGCGCTTTCACCCATGACGCCGAGCGGCTCGCCCGCCAGCACGAACTGGTTGAGTTCGACGTCGAGGCGCTGGAGGCCCGCCAGGAGCACGTAATAGCCCGATCCGGTGTTCAGGATGACCATCTGCCCGAAGGAGCGGAACGGGCCGGCAAAGGCCACCCAGCCGTCCGCGGGCGCCGAAACCAGGGCTTTCGGGCGGGCCTGGAAGGACATGCCGCGGGTCGTGCCGCCGAATCCGTCGGGCGCGCCGAAGGGCACGGCGAGCGTGCCGGACACGGGCAGCGGCAGGGCGCCTCGCGTCTCCGGGAAGGGAATCTTGGGCGCGAGGCGGGCCGGACCGAGGGCCGCGGCGGCGGCGAAACGCTCCCGCGCCTCGCGGCTTTGTGTATCGCGGGCGAGGCGCGCGGCCTCCATCTGCCGGTTCGCCTCGGCGATCTCCTTGTCGAGGCCCTCGACGAGGTCGCGCATGGACTGGGCCCTCGCCGCGAGCTGGGCGGAGCGCTCGCGCTCGGCGGCGACGCTGCGCTCGGCGAGCTGGAGCTGCTGCTGGCGGGCGGCGACGAGGGCGGCGAGACGCTCGCGCTCCTCGTCGAGGGTCTTCAGCTCGGCGGAGACCGATTCGCGCTCGCGGCCGGCGGCGTCGCGCAGCCGGGCGAGCTCGGCGAGGTCGGAAGCGAGAAGCTCCGCCTCGGCCTTCAGCTCGGGCAGGACGGCGCCGAGCAGGATCGCGGTCCGCACCGCCTGGAGCATGTCCTCGGGCCGCGCCAGCACCGCCGGCGGCGGGCGGCGACCGAGCCGCTGCAGGGCGGCCAGGACCTCCACGATCACCGCCTGGCGGCCCGACAGCGAGCCGCGAATCGCCTCTTCGGTGGTGCGCAGCGTGACGAGCCTGTCCTCCGCCTGAGCGGCGCGGTTCTCGGCGGCGCGGACGCGCTCCCCGGTATCGATCAGCGCCTGGTTGAGGCGGGCCCGGTCGGTCTGGATGGCGGCGGCCTCGGCCTCCGCCTTTGTCCGCGCATCTGCGGCGGCCTTGGCCCCGTCCTCCAGCTCCTTGAGCTCGAGCGCCCGCAGCGCGCGCGCCGCCTCGCGCCGCGCGGCGGCATCGCCGTCGCCCTGCGGCGTCGCGGTGGGACCCTGCGCGGAGGGTGCAGGTTGCATCTGCGGCGCCTGGGCCAGGCCCGCCGGGGCAAGCGCCAGACAGGCCGCGGCTCCGGTCAGGAAGAGGCGCGGCAGGGTCCGCGGCAGATGGGCGGCGATTCGCGTCATCAGGCGCGATGATAGGGATGTCCGGACAGGATTGTCATGGCGCGGTAGGCCTGTTCGGCGACGAGCGCCCGCACGATCTGGTGCGGCAGGGTCAGCGCGCCGAAGGCGAGGACGAGGTCGGCCTTCGCGCGGATGCCCGGGTCGAGCCCGTCCGGCCCCCCGACGACGAGGGCGAGGCCGGCCCGGCCGCCATCCCGCCATTGCCCGATCCGGGCTGCGAGAGATTCGCTGTCCATGGAGGTTCCACGCTCGTCGAAGGCGACGAGCACCTGTCCCAGGGCCGCCTGCCCGATCGCGTCGGCCTCCTCGCGGCGGCGGTCCTCCGGGCGGCGGGCCCGGCTCTCCGGCAGTTCGACGATGGCGAAAGGCGACAGGCCGAGCGTGCGTCCCAGCGCGACGGCGCGCTCGGCATAGCGGTCGACGAGCGCGGTCTCGGGGCCGGATTTCAGCCGCCCCACGGCGATGATCGTGACCTTCACCGGGCGGCTGTCAGGCGTAAGGCCGGTCAGCCGGCCGCGCGTTCGCGCGGGCGGTCGGCGCCCCACATCTTCTCGAGATTGTAGAAGGCGCGGACTTCGGGGCGGAACAGGTGGATCATGATGTCGCCGGCATCGATCAGCACCCAGTCGCAGGCGGGCATGCCCTCGACCTTCACCGAGCCGAAGCCGTGATCCTTCATCGCGCCGATGACCCGCTCGGCGATGGAACCGACATGGCGGTTCGACCGGCCGGTCGCGATCACCATCGTGTCCGCGATGGACGTCTTGCCGGCGAGGTCGATCTCCACGATCTCCTCGGCCTTCATGTCATCCAGGCAGAACCGGACGAGATCGAGCGGGTTTGCGAAGTCGGTGTCCCGATGGCTGTCCCCGGGACGGGCGTGGCCGGACCCGGCGGCACCGCCGGCGGCCTGGCGAGGCACGTTGTCGTGCGCCTCCTGCAGAGACCAAGAGCTCAGCTTGGGATCCTCGTTCAATCGCGCGGGTCTCGCCCGCACCACTCCACTATAATCGCTCATGCACATTTCTTCAATGTGACGGCGCGATCCGGTCCGGTTTCCGCAACCCGTGCGTGCGGCTTCGCAGCAGGGTTGAGGAGAGGGCCGACCGCTTCCCGTGAAGGAAGACCCAGGCGGGCGGCTTTGTTCCGGCAAGGGCCCGCGCCGTGTGCTCCGGCCGACGGAATGCGCGCATGGCGTGGGCCGCGCGGCCGGCCTGGGCGGCGAGGCGCAGGCCCTCCCGGTCGTAGACCGCGATCGGGACCATGCCTGCGATTCGCCGCCAGTCCTTCCAGCGGTGGAAATCCCGCAGGCTGTCCGCGCCCATGAGCCAGACGAAGCGCACCCGCGGAAAGCGGCGCTTCAGCGCGCGGATCGTGTCCACCGTATAGACCGTGCCGAGGCTCGCCTCGATCCCGGTCGGGACGATGCGCGGATGGGCCGCCACCTGCCGGGCGAGCGCCAGGCGCTCGGCAAGCGGGGGCAGGGCGCGGTTGTCCTTGAGCGGATTGCCGGGCGTCACCAGCCACCACACGGCATCGAGCCCGAGCCGCTTCATCGCCTCGACGCTCACCAGCCGATGCGCCGCATGGGGCGGGTTGAACGACCCGCCGAGCAGGCCGATGCGGCGGTGGTCGGCCACGCGCCCCTCCGGTCAGGCCCTTGTCTGCCCCGTGCCCCGCACGCGGTACTTGAACGAGGTCAGCTGATCGACGCCGACCGGGCCGCGGGCATGCATGCGGCCCGTGGCGATGCCGATCTCGGCGCCGAAGCCGAACTCGCCGCCATCGGCGAACTGGGTCGAGGCGTTGTGGAGCACGATGGCGGAATCGACCTCCGCCAGGAACCGCTCGGCCGCCGCCGCATCGTCCGTGACGATGCAGTCGGTATGGTGCGAGCCGTAGGCCTCGATATGGGCGATGGCGGCGTCGAGCCCGTCCACGACGCGCACGGAGATGATCGCGTCGAGATACTCGGTCGACCAGTCGGCCTCGCTCGCCGGCGTCACGCGGGGGTCGGCGGCGCGGGCCGCGTCGTCGCCGCGCACGGCGCAGCTAGCCTCGAGGAGCGCGGTCACGAGCGGCTTCAGATGCGTTGCCGCGCAGGCCCGGTCGACGAGCAGCGTCTCGGCGGCGCCGCAGATGCCGGTGCGCCGCATCTTGGCGTTGATGATGAGGCGCCTGGCCAGGTCGAGGTCGGCGGGCGCGTGGACATAGACGTGCACGATCCCCTCCAGATGGGCGAAGACCGGCACCCGCGCCTCGGTCTGGACGCGCTCGACGAGGCTTTTCCCGCCGCGGGGCACGATCACGTCGATGGCGCCGGAAAGGCCCTTCAGCATCTCGCCGACGGCGGCCCGGTCCTTGACCGGCACCATGATGATCGCGTCCTCGGGCAGCCCGGCATGGCCGAGGCCCCGGCGCATCGCGTCCGCGATGAGCGAGGAGGTGCGCAGGCTGTCCGACCCGGCGCGCAGGATCGCCGCGTTGCCGGCCTTGACGCAGAGCGCGCCGGCATCGGCGGTGACGTTGGGGCGGCTCTCGAAGATGATGCCGACGACACCGAGCGGCGTCGCGACGCGCTCGATCTTCAGGCCGTTGGGCCGCTCGAACGTGGCGAGAACCCGGCCCACCGGATCGGTGAGGGCGGCAATGTCTTCCACCGCCTTCGCGACGGCCTCCAGCCGCGCATCGTCGAGGCGCAGGCGGTCGAGGAAGGAGCCGGCGAGCCCCGCCTTCTCGCCATCCGCCATGTCGGCGGCGTTGGCGGCGAGGATCGCCGGCGCGGCGGCGCGGATCTCGGCGGCCATGGCGCGCAGGGCCTCGTCCTTCTTCGCAGCCGGGGCGAGCCCGAGCGCGCGGGCGGCGGCGCCGGCGCGCCGGCCGATCGCGTCCATCAGCGCCGGGATGTCGGCGCCGGAGGCGGCGGCAAGCGACAGGGGCGAGGCGGCGTTGGGCGACACGGGTTTCATCCTTATCGAAGGGGCGGTCAGGCCGGCATCGTCCTGTATCACAGGTCCGGCCGCGGCGGCAGCGATCAGGCCTTCGGCGCGGCGCCGAGCACGAGGTCGTCGCGGTGGATCATCGCGGCGCGGCCCTCGAAGCCGAGGATCGCCGGGATGTCGCCGGAGGAGCGGCCCTTGATGCGGGCGGCGTCCTCGGCATCGTAGGCGGCAAGGCCCCGGCCGATCTCCCGCCCGTCCGGCCCGGCGACGATCACCGCGTCGCCGCGCCGGAAGGCGCCGGACACGGCGGTAACGCCGGCGGGCAGAAGGCTCTTGCCCCGGCGCAGGGCCGTCACCGCGCCCTGGTCGACCACGAGCGTGCCGCGCGGCTCCAGCGAGCCGCCGATCCAGGCCTTGCGGGCGCTGGCGGGGGTCGCGGGGGTGAGGAACCAGGTGCAGCGGGCGCCGGAAGCGATGGCTTTCAGCGGGTTCTTGGCCTCGCCCTTGGCGATGAGCATGTGAGCCCCGCCGCCGGCCGCGATCTTGGCGGCCTCGATCTTGGTCTTCATGCCGCCGCGGGAGAGTTCGGACGCGGCGCCGCCGGCCATGGCCTCGATCTCCGGCGTCACGCGCTCCACGACGGGAAGATGCCGCGCATCCGGGTTGGAGGCGGGCGGCGCGGTGTAGAGACCGTCGATGTCGGAGAAGAGGACGAGGAGGTCGGCTCCGATCATGCTCGCGACGCGGGCGGCGAGCCGGTCATTGTCGCCGTAGCGGATCTCGCTCGTCGCCACCGTGTCGTTCTCGTTGACGACGGGCACCGCCTTCAGCTCCAGGAGCTTGAGGATCGTGGCGCGGGCATTGAGGTAGCGGCGGCGCTGCTCGGTGTCGTCCAGCGTCACCAGGATCTGCCCGGCGGTGAGGCCGTGATGGGACAAGGCTTCCGCCCAGGAGCGGGCGAGGGCGATCTGCCCGACGGCGGCCGCGGCCTGGCTCTCCTCGAGCTTCAGGTCGCCGGGGGCGAGGCCGAGCACCGTGCGGCCGAGTGCGATGGCGCCGGAGGAGACGACGAGCACCTCCACGCCGCGCCCGTGCAGTTCGGCGATGTCCTCCGCGAGGGAGGCCAGCCAGGCATGTTTGAGCCGCGAGCGCGCGCGGTCGACGAGCAAAGCCGAGCCGACCTTGATGACGATGCGGCGGAAGCTGGAGAGGGTTGGCAGGTCTGTCACGGCGTCCAGGCGGGCTCGATGTCGGTCTGCGCGAAGTCCGTGCCCTTGTAGAGGAGCGGTATGCCGCGCGTCTTCGCCACCGCGTATGCCATGCAATCCCCGAAGTTCAAGCCTGCGGGATGCCTGCCCTTGCCGTAGCGGTCGAAGGCCACCCTCGCCGTTTCCATCATGTCGGCGTCGAAGGGGACGATCCGGACCGAACGGCGCCGGCTCAGCGGCGTCAGGATATCGGGCGCGTCGGGACCCATCCGGCCGCGATAGACCATATGGGCTTCCAGCAAGGTCGGCGCGCCGATCAGTCCCGTGCGCATGACGATCAGCCGGTCGAACGCCTCCGCCTCCGGCTCGGCGAGAGCGATCGCGATCAGGGCCGACGTATCGACCGCGATCATGCGGGCAGGCCGCGCTCGTCGTAGAGATCGGCATGATCGGAGGTGGCGCCGGGCTTCTTGAACCGCTGGACCGAGCGGACAAGCTCCATGAACGCGCGGTGGTCGGCCTCTTGGTCGGGCGAAAGATCGCCGCCCGCGGGCTCCGGCACCTTCCGGTCCAGCTCCAGAAGCGCCTGCTCGACGACCTTCGTCGTCGACAGGTTGAGCCGGCGGGACAATTGCGTCGCCAGACGGTGGGCCGCATCGCTGCGGACATTCAATTGCTTGGCCATTGCTAGCACTCCTGTACGGAATGCTAGCATCATGATCGCGCCCTGACTATGGCCGCCATTCCGCCGGCGCCGCGGCGGGAGCCTCGGCCTCGCGCGCCGCGTCGATGACGGCGAGGAGTTCCCGCAGGACCGCCTCCACGCCCTGGCCGGCGGCGGCGGAGATGACGTGGGGCTTGCGGCCGGCGGCGCGCTTGAGGCGCGCGACCTGTTCCTTCAGCGTCTCCTCGTCCAGCGCGTCGGCCTTGGTCAGTGCGACGATCTCGGGCTTGTCCGCAAGGTCGTGGCCATAGGCCTCCAACTCGCCGCGGATGACCTTGTAGGCCTTGCCCGCATGGTCGCCGGTGCCGTCCACCAGATGGAGCAGCACGCGGCAGCGCTCCACATGGCTCAGGAACCGGTCGCCGAGCCCCGCGCCCTCATGGGCACCCTCGATGAGTCCGGGAATGTCGGCGAGGACGAATTCGCGGGTGTCGACGCGCACGACGCCGAGGCCCGGATGGAGCGTCGTGAAGGGGTAATCCGCGATCTTGGGCTTCGCCGCGCTGACGGTCGCCAGGAAGGTCGACTTGCCGGCATTGGGCAGGCCGACGAGCCCGGCATCGGCGATGAGCTTCAGCTTCAGCCAGATCCAGCGTTCCTCCGGCGGCTGGCCGGGATTGGCCCGCCGGGGCGCCTGGTTGGTCGAGGTCTTGAAATGGGCGTTGCCGAAGCCGCCATTGCCGCCGCGGGCGAGGACGCAGGTCTGGCCGGGCTCGATGAGGTCGGCGATGAGCGTCTCGCCGTCCTCCTCGAAGATCTGGGTGCCGCGGGGCACTTTCAGGACCATGTCCTGGCCGCGGGCGCCGTGGCGGTCCTTGCCCATGCCGTGCATGCCGCGCTCCGCCTTGAAATGTTGCTGGTAGCGGTAATCGATCAGCGTGTTGAGGCCGTCCACGCACTCGACCACGACGTCGCCGCCGCGCCCGCCGTCGCCGCCATTGGGCCCGCCGAACTCGATGAACTTCTCGCGCCGGAACGAGACGCAGCCATTGCCGCCGCCGCCGGACGCGATGAAGATCTTGGCCTGGTCGAGGAATTTCATGGGTGTCCCTCTACAGGAGGGGGGCGGAGGCGTCCATGCAGAGGCCGCGTCAGGCGGCGGCAGGTTCGATCCTGTCGAGATCCGCCGCGATCTGCTGCCGCGTGGTCTCGATGTCGTAATCGTCCTGCAGACCCAACCAGAAGCTCGCGGAAGTGCCGAAATAGCGCCCGAGCCGCAGGGCGGTGTCGGCGGTGACGCCCACCTCCTCGCGCACGATGCGTTCGATCCGGGTCCGGGGCACGCCGCAGGCCTTGCCGAGCCGATAAGCGGTCAGCGCCATCGGCTTCATGAATTCCTCCCGGAGCACTTCGCCCGGGTGAAGGGGAGGGAGCCTGTCGGTCATCGTCTTGGCCTCAATGGTAATCCGTGATCTCGACATCGAAGACCTGCTGCGTGCGTCGGTCGGAAAAGGACTGAATCATGCAATGGATCGGAGCGTATCATATCATGATACGTGCATCAATCCCGTGCTTGACGGAGGTCGGGCGGAGGAGGACGCTGCGGCGGCAAGTTCGGAGGTCTTCATGGCCGGATGTCCGACTTCGATTTCACGCAGGGCGGCTTTGGTGGCAGGCGCAGTCGCCTGTGCTGTCTTGGCTCTCGCCCCCGCCGAAGCGGGCGCCCAGAGCCGGCGGCCGCCCGTCCGCGTCGGGGCCGAGACGGCGTTCTCCGAGTGCTATTGCCGGGCCGGCGGCAAGCGCTACGAGGTCGGCGAACAGGCCTGCATCAGGACGCCCGGCGTGGCCCGGCTCGCGTCCTGCCGGATGGAGCAGAACGTCACCTCCTGGCGGATGACCGAGACGCCCTGCCCGGATTCGTGACCGGCCTTCCGAATTCCGCCCAAGCGAAGCGCGAGCGTTGAGCTTTCGTTAATCCGTTCGGTCGAATGTCGCGGAATGTTCGGCCGTGTTGCGTTTTGGCCCCAGTCTGCCGCGCAGTGGAAGCGCGCCGCCCTCGGCGGCGGCATGCTGGCGCTCGTCGGCGTGGCGATGTCAGCCTGCGGGTTCCGCGTGGAGCAGCGGGAGCCCTGGCGCGCCCAGGCCGAGAACGAATGCGTCTCGCGCGGGGAGGTCCGCCCCTCCGCCGTCATCACGCCCATGGCCCCCATCGATCGCGGCGTGTGCGGCATGGAGAAGCCGTTCCGTGTCGAGGCGCTGGCGCAGGGCACGATGGGCCTGAAGAGCAAGCTCGTCCTCGCCTGCCCGATGATCTCCATGGCCGATGTCTGGATCGCCGAGGTCGTGCAGCCGGCGGCCGAGCTCTATTTCGGCGCCGGCGTCGTGGAGATGAAGGCGGGCTCCTACTCCTGCCGGACGATGAACAACCAGCGCGGCGCGCGCATGTCGGAGCATTCCTTCGGCAATGCGCTCGACGTCATGTCCTTCCGCCTGGCGGACGGGCGCGAGATCACGGTCCTCAAAGGCTGGAAGGGTCCGGCCGTGGAGCAGGATTTCCTGCGCGAGGTCTTCGTCGGCGCCTGTCGCTATTTCAGCACGGTGCTCGGGCCGGGCGCGGACATGTTCCACTACGACCATTTCCACATGGACCTGGCGCGGCATAACCCCAACGGCACGCGGCGCATCTGCAAGCCCGCGATCAAGTTCGCGCCGCGGCTGGAGCCGGGCCGCCCGGCGACGCCGGTGCGCGTGCCGCCCAAGCTGCCGGGTCTCCACAAGCCCCTCCTGCCCTCGGACGACATCCAGAACGATCCGTTCGTGTCCGACGACGAGATGGCGGACGCCCGCGGCGGCCGCGCGCCGCTCGGCGAGGCGCCGCCCGAGGATACGATGGTGGCGCGGGCCTATCCGCCGGCGCGGCAGGAGCGCCCCGACCAGCGGCAGCCGGTTTACGCCCCGCCCGTCGCGGCCTCGCAGGTGCCGCAACGCGATTACGGCTACCGGCCGCAGCCGCAGCCGGATTATCGCCCGGCACAGCCGGTGCCGCAGCCCTACCGGCCCGAGCCGGGCTATGCACCGCCCTCGCAGCGCCCGCTCTACGCGCAGCCGGAACGGCCGATCCCGCCGGGCTGGATCCAGGGGCCGCCCGGCCGCGAGATCGCGCCGTCGGGCCGGCCGCTCGACCTGGCCGGTCCGTCCGGCGGCTTCACCGGCAGCGGGCTGTACTGAGGCGTCAGCCGAAGACCGACCATTGCATCGCGCGGGCGAGCCGCTCCAGAGCGATGCGGCCGAGGAGCGAATTGCCCTTGGCATCGAGGCCCGGCGACCAGACGGCGATCGACGCCGTGCCGGGCGCGACCGCGAGCACGCCGCCGCCGACCCCGCTCTTGCCCGGCAGGCCGACGCTGAAGGCGAAGTCGCCGCTGCCGTCGTAATGGCCGCAGGTCAGCATCAGCGCGTTGATGCGCCGGGCGCGGTCGGGGTTGATGATCCCCGCGCCGAGCGTGGGGATGCGGCCATTGAAGGCGAGGTAGCGGCCGGCGCGCGCCAGGTGCCGGCAACTCATGGCGATGGCGCAATGATGGAAATAGACGCCGAGCACGTGCTCCACGTCCCCCTGCACGACACCGAAGGCGCGCATGTAATTGGCGAGCGAGGCGTTGAGGAAGCCGGTTTCGCGCTCGGACCGGGCGACGGCCTCGTCGATGGCGATGTCGTCGTCCTCCGCGACGAAGCGCAGGAAACGCAGCGTCTCCGCCAGCGTCTCGCGGGGCCGGTTGCCCGCCATGAGCACGTCGGTCACCGCGATGGCGCCGGCATTGATGAACGGATTGCGCGGAATGCCGCGCTCGTGCTCGAGCTGGACGATGGAGTTGAACGGGTCGCCCGACGGCTCGCGGCCGACGCGCCGCCACAGGCCGTCGCCCGCGCGGCCCAGCGCCAGGGTCAGGGTGAAGACCTTGGAGATGCTCTGGATCGAGAAGGGCTGGTCGGCATCGCCGCCCGTCACCTCCTCGCCATCGCGCAGGACGACCGCGATGCCGAAACGGTCGAGCGGCACGCGCCGCAATTCCGGGATGTAGTCGGCGACCGCGCCGCGGGTCGTCTCGGCGCGCATCGCCGCCGTGATCTCCGCCAGAACGGTCTTCAGGTCCGGCATGCGGGCCTCCTGCCGGGGACCGGGTACGACACTTCGCGTCGGACCGGAAGGGGCCAGCGTCCGAGAAGAAACTGGCGTCAGACCGGAAGAGGCCCGTCGCGCTTGACCTCCTCCATGACCGGATAGGTCCGCGTCTCGGTGACCCCGGGCAGGGCGAGCAGCGTGTCGCCGAGGAAACGGCGGTAGGAGACCATGTCCGCCACGCGCGCCTTCACGAGATAGTCGAAGCCACCCGCCACCATGTGGCATTCCAGGACCTCCGGCGCGCGCAGAACGGCGGCGGCGAAGCGCTCGAACACGTCCGGCGTCGTCTTGTCGAGAGAGACCTCGACGAAGACGAGGAGGTTGAGGCCGAGCGCCAGCGGATCCACCCGCGCGCCATAGCCGGTGATGAACCCGTCGCGGGTCAGCCGCTTCAACCTGTCGCTCGTCGCGGTCGGCGACAGGCCGATCCGCTCCGCGAGATCCACGGTCGCGATGCGCCCGTCGGTCTGGAGCAGGGCGAGGATGCGCCGGTCGATCCGGTCGATATCCGATGAAGTCACGGCCATGAGCCCGTATCGCTGGAGGAATCGCGGCGATTCGGCATTATCAGCTATCGAAGCACGGCGCCAGATCGCCTAACCTCGCGGCATCGGATTGCCGCAGGTGCCGCCCATGAACGTCCACGCCCCGCTCCCCGCCTTCAATGCCCCGTTCGCCGGCGACGATGCCACCGTCGCGCGGCGCCTCTTTGAGGAAGTCGGCCTCGATGCGGCGGGAGAGGCCCGGGCCGATGCCCGCGCCCGGCGGCTGATCGAGGCGATCCGCGCGAAAAGCGGCGGTTTCGGGGGCGTCGAGGAATTGCTGCGGGAATATGCGCTCTCCACCAAGGAGGGCCTGGCGCTGATGGTGCTGGCGGAGGCGCTGCTGCGCGTGCCCGACGGGGCCACCGCCGACCGGCTGATCGAGGACAAGCTCGGGCAGGGCGACTTCGCCCACCACGAATCCCGCTCGGAAGCCTTCCTGGTCAACGCGTCGGCCTGGGCGCTCGGGATCACCGCCCGCGTCATCCAGCCCGGCGAGACGCCCGAGACCGTGCTCGGCCAGATGGCCAAGCGCCTCGGCCTGCCCACCGTGCGCGCCGCGACGCGCCAGGCGATGCGGATCATGGGCAACCATTTCGTGCTCGGCCAGACGATCGGCGAGGCGCTGAAGAAGGCCTCCGCGGGCGATGCCCGCCGCTACCGCTATTCCTACGACATGCTGGGCGAAGGCGCCCGCACCGCCGCGGACGCGGCCCGCTATTTCAAATCCTATGCCGACGCCATCGACGCCATCGGCCGGGCCGCGGGCAACCGGCCGCTGCCGGACCGGCCGGGCATTTCGGTGAAGCTCTCCGCGCTGCATCCCCGCTACGAGGCGGTGGGCCGCGAGCGGGTCATGGCCGAGCTGGTGCCGCTCGTCGTCGACCTCGCCCGCAAGGCCAAGGCGCACGACCTCAATTTCACGGTGGATGCCGAGGAAGCCGACCGGCTGGAACTGTCGCTGGACGTGATCGCGGCGGTGGCCGCCGACCCCTCCCTCGCCGGCTGGGACGGGTTCGGCCTCGCGATCCAGGCCTACCAGAAGCGCGCCGGGGCCGTGATCGACTTCATCGCCGACCTCGCGGCGCGCCTCGACCGGCGCTTCATGGTGCGGCTGGTCAAGGGCGCCTATTGGGACAGCGAGGTGAAGCGCGCCCAGGAGCGGGGCCTCGCCGATTATCCCGTCTTCACCCGCAAGGCGATGACGGACCTGAACTACGTCGCCTGCGCCAGGAAGCTCCTGGCCCTGCGCCCGCGCATCTATCCGCAATTCGCCACGCATAACGCGCTGACCGTCGCGCTCATCATCGAGCATGCCGGCAATGTCGAGGGCTACGAGTTCCAGCGCCTGCACGGCATGGGCGAAACGCTCTATGGACGCCTGCTCGACGACGAGGCGCAGGCCGCCTGCCGCACCTATGCGCCGGTCGGCGGGCACAAGGACCTGCTGGCCTACCTGGTGCGACGCCTCCTGGAGAACGGCGCCAATTCGTCCTTCGTGTCGGTGGCGGCCGATCCCGACGTGCCCGTGGACGCGCTGCTGAAGCGCCCGCGGGCCGTGATCGGCGAGCCCTCGGCCGCCCGCCATCCCCGCATCCCGATGCCCGACGACCTCTATGCCCCCGACCGCCGCAACTCGGCCGGCGTCGAACTGGGCCACCGCGACAGCCTGGAGAGCCTGATGGACCAGATCGCCCAAGCCCGCCTGCCGGCCTCGGTGGCCTCGCTGGTGAACGGAGCCGCCGTGACCGGCACGGCCCGCCCCGTGCGGAACCCGGCTAATGGCGAAACGCTGGCACAGGTCTCCGAAGCCTCGCCCGACGTCGCCGACCGCGCCGTCGCGGCGGCGCTCAAGGGCTACCGCGCCTGGAGCGAGACCCCGGTCGGAACCCGTGCCGCGGCGCTGGAGCGCGCGGCGGACGCGATGGAGGCGCGGCAGGGTCTCCTGATCCGCCTGATGCAGGCGGAGGCCGGCAAGACCATCGACGATGCCGTCGCCGAGCTGCGCGAGGCGGTGGACTTCCTGCGCTATTACGCGGCCGAGGCGCGCAAGCTCTTCGGGCAGGACGTGGCGCTGCCCGGCCCGACGGGCGAGGACAACCGCCTCTCGCTTCGGCCGCGCGGCGTGTTCGTCGCCATCTCGCCGTGGAACTTCCCGCTCGCCATCTTCACCGGCCAGGTCGCGGCGGCGCTGGCCGCCGGCAACGCGGTCGTCGCCAAGCCCGCCGAGCAGACGCCGCTCATCGCCCACGAGGCGGTCCGCATCCTGCACGAGGCGGGCGTGCCGGCGGGAGCCCTGCACCTGGTACTCGGCGCCGGCGACGTCGGCGCGCGGCTCGTCGGCCATGCCGCCATCGCGGGCGTGGTCTTCACAGGTTCCACGGAGGTGGCGCGGATCATCAACCGCACGCTCGCGGCCAAGGACGGGCCCATCGTGCCGCTGATCGCCGAGACGGGCGGCATCAATGCCATGATCGTCGATGCCACCGCCCTGCCGGAGCAGGTCGCCGACGACGTCGTCGCCTCCGCCTTCCGGTCCGCCGGCCAGCGCTGCTCGGCGCTGCGCCTGCTGATCGTGCAGGAGGATGTCGCCGACAAGGTCGTGGAGATGATCATCGGCGCCGCCCGGGAGCTGAAGATCGGCGACCCCGCCGATCCGTCGGTCCATGTGGGGCCGGTGATCGACGCGGAAGCCAAGGAGCGGCTGGACACCTACATCTCCCGTGCCAGGAAGGATGCGAAACTCCTCTATGAAGGCGCGCTTCCCGCCGAGGCGGACAAGGGCACCTTCGTCGCGCCCCATATCTTCGCGCTGGCGCGGCCCTCCGACCTCAAGGAGGAGGTGTTCGGGCCCGTCCTCCACGTTGCGCGCTACCGGGCGAAGGATTTCGACCGCGTGCTGGAGGACATCGAGGCGACCGGCTACGGGCTCACCCTCGGCGTCCATTCGCGCATCGACGAGACGGTGCGCCACGTGGTCGAGCGGCTGTCCGTCGGCAACATCTACGTCAACCGCAACATCATCGGCGCGGTGGTCGGCACCCAGCCCTTCGGCGGGCACGGCCTGTCCGGCACCGGCCCCAAGGCGGGCGGCCCGCATTACCTGCTGCGCTTCGCCACGGAGCAGACCGTGACGATCAACATCGCGGCCGCGGGCGGCAATGCCGGCCTCATCGCGATGGGGGACTGACGTTCAGATCTTGCGCCACCTTGCGTAACGACCTTTGTCGTCGCAGCGCAGGCGCCCGGCCTGGCGCTGCTCCCGCAGCACGTTACGGATGTGGTCCCGACCAACGCTGGGCACAGCCTGCTCGATATCGCTGATCCGGAAACTGTTACCGGCCCGCCCGATCGCGTCCAGGACAAGCTGTTTCTTGACGCCGTGAGTGCTGTTCAGGTCGCCAAGACGGAATTCCAGGTCGAAATAGGCTGCCTGGATCACCGACAGAAAATAGCCGATCCAGGGCATCGGATCGTGCCGGCTGTCGTGCCAGCCCTGGGACGATTGGTACAACGTGTCGTAATAGCTGTCCTTGGTCCGCTCATAGAGTTGCTCGATCGAGATCCACCGCGCGACCTCATAGCCATGGCGGTACAGAAGAAGGACGGTCAGCAGCCGCGCCATCCGCCCGTTCCCGTCGGCGAATGGATGAATGCAGAGAAAGTCCAGGACGTAGAGCGCGATCAGCACGAGGGGGTTGGCCAGGCCCTCAGCGATCTCCGCCGTGTATCGTCGATGGAGATGGGCTATCGCCTCGGGCGTCTGCCAGGCGGCGATTGGCTTGAACCGCACGAGGACGGTCCCGTCCGGCGCCGTCTGGGTAATGAGGTTATCCGTTGCCTTCCAACGCCCGCCCGCGCCGCCCGAAAACTTGAACAGGTCCCGATGCATCTGCAGCAACAGATTCGGCGAGGGCTTCATGACGTCGCTGGCCTCATGGACGAGATTCAGCACGTTGCGATATCCAGCGATCTCGCCTTGGGGGCGATTTCCTTCCGCCGGGTTCGCGTTGTCGCGGACCAGATGCTGCAGAACGGCCGCTGGAACGGTGATTCCTTCGAGCCGGTTCGACGATTCCGTGCTTTCGATCATCGACCGCCGCCGCAAGTGCTCCAGAATCTCGGGCGCGCGCTCCCGGAATAGATCCTGCCGTCCGCGGCCAGTCCCAATATCGCTCAGTGCCCGAACTGTTTCGTGGTCGAAACGGATCGAGCGGATGAAAGAAGGCTCGAAGGACGTCATGACAGCCGCCTCAATGAGGTATAATCATCTCTAATGAGGTATTAGAGACGCTGCAATACCCTATTGAGAGACATTTCGCTTGACCATGGCGGGGCCGGATGGGAACAGCCCACCACGTTTCCGGAGGTTGACATGCAGCCCTTCACCACGCTTACCGGCGTCGCCGCACCGCTCGAGATCGTCAATGTCGACACCGACATGATCATCCCGAAGCAGTATCTGAAGACGATCAAGCGCACCGGCCTCGGCAAGGGGCTGTTCTCCGAGCAGCGCTACCGGGACGACGGCAGCGAGAACCCGGACTTCGTGCTGAACAAGCCGGCCTACCGGAACGCGCAGATCCTGGTGGCGGGCGACAATTTCGGCTGCGGCTCGTCCCGCGAGCACGCGCCCTGGGCGCTCCTGGACTTCGGGATCCGCTGCGTGATCTCCACGTCCTTCGCCGACATCTTCTACAACAATTGCTTCAAGAACGGCATCCTGCCCATCGTGGTCAGCCCCGCCGACCTCGACAAGCTCATGGACGATGCCCGCCGCGGCGCCAATGCGACGCTGACGGTCGATCTCGCCAGCCAGACGATCAAGGGACCCGACGGTGGCTCGATCGCCTTCGACATCGACCCGTTCCGCAAGCATTGCCTGATGAACGGCCTGGACGATATCGGCCTCACGATGGAGAAGGCGCCCTCCATCGCCGCCTTCGAGACCAAGATCGCGGACAGCCGTCCCTGGCTCTGAACGCCGGCGGCGGACGTTCACGCCGTGACGGATCGAACGGGGCCCTTGCGGCCCCGTTTCGTTTGTGGTCAAGAGCCGTAGTCTTCCTACGGAGTCCGACGATGGCGCTGAAGGCCCTCCTGTTCGATCACGACGGCACGCTCGTCGATTCCGAGATGGTCCACTTTGCCATGTGGCGCACGACGATTGCGGCCTATGGCGGGGACCTGACCGAGGCGGTCTATATCGACCATTGCGTCGGCGTGCCGACTCCCCAGACGGCTGAGGCCATGGTGGCCCTCCTGAAACTGCCGGTCGAACCGGCCGTGCTGGCAGCGCAGAAGAACGCGGCGACGCGCGCCTCCCTCGCCCGCGAGCCCTTCCCGCTCATGCCCGATACCCGCGCGATGCTCGATCTCGGCCGCGCGCGGGGCCTGAAGATGGCGGTCGTCACCGGCGCCAACGGGGACGGCATCCGCCGCACGATCAGCGGCTACGGGCTGGAATCGTTCTTCGACGAGGCGATCTCGGCCGACGACGTGGCCCGCAGCAAGCCGCATCCCGATTGCTACCTCCTCGCCATGGAGCGCCTCGGCGTGAAGCCGGAGGAGTGCTTCGCCTTCGAGGACACCCATGCCGGCGTCTCGGCCGCCGCCAATGCGGGGCTGCGCTGCGTCGCGATCCGCAACGTCTATTCGGCCAAGCACGACCTGTCCCGGGCCGTCCACGTGGCGGGGACGCTGGGCGAGGCCGTGACCTGGGCGCTCGCCGCCTGAACGCTCAGGCGGCCTCGGCGGCGATGAGCCGGCGGCCGTCGCTGGCGGCGATGGCGAGGTCGGCGATGGTGCCGGGGGGCATCGTCTCCGGCACGACGACGCTGGCATAGGCCTCCGTCCGGCCGAGCCCGCCGCCTTCCGCCATGACGGAGAGGCGCCGGCCGACCTGCGCGTCAAGGTGCGCGCCCAGGGCGACCTCGCCCCGTTCCCGCAGGCGGGCCGCCCGCTCCCGGATCGCCGCGCCGTCCACCTGCGGCATGCGCGCCGCCGGCGTGCCTTCGCGAGGCGAGAACGGGAAGACGTGGAGGTGCGTCAGCCCGCATTCCTCCACCAAGGCGAGCGTCCGGCCGAACATGGCCTCGGTCTCGGTGGGAAAGCCGGCGATGAAATCGGCGCCGAAGACGATGTCCGGCCGGCGCGCGCGCATCGCTTCGCAGAAGCGGATCGCGTCGTCCCTCGAATGGCGGCGCTTCATGCGCTTGAGGATCATGTCGTCGCCGGCCTGCAGCGAGAGGTGCAGGTGCGGCATCAGCCGGGCCTCGCTCGCCATCGCGTCGAGCAGCGCCTCGTCCGCCTCCACGGAATCGATGGAGGAGAGGCGCAGGCGCGGCAGGTCCGGCACGTGGCGCAGGATCGCCTGGACGAGGAGGCCGAGCGTCGCGCGCCCCGGCAGGTCGCCGCCATAGGCGGTGATGTCGACGCCGGTCACGACGATCTCGGCGGCGCCGTTCCCCGCCAGCCGCTTCACCCTCTCCACCACCGCGCCCATGGGCAGGGAGCGGGACGGCCCGCGCCCGAACGGGATGATGCAGAACGTGCAGCGATGGTCGCAGCCGGTCTGGACCGGGACATAGGCGCGCGGCAGGCCGCGATGGCCGGCGACGGGCGGCGCCTCCATCGTCCGCGCCGCCATGATGTCGGAGATGCCGGGCTCCGGCGCGGCGCCGTCGGCGAGCCGCCGCCACAGGCCGGGATCGAGCTTGTCGGCATTGCCGATGACGGCCGTGACGCCTTCCATCCCGGCGAAGGCGTCCGCGCCGGTCTGCGCCGCGCAGCCGGTCACGACGATGCGGCTGCCCGGCTTCGCGCGCACGGTGCGGCGGATGGCCTGGCGGGCCTGGCGCACCGCCTCGCCGGTGACGGCGCAGGTGTTGAGGACGACGATGTCGGTGAGGCCGGCGGCGCGGGCCTGCTCGCCCATCACCTCCGATTCGTAGGCGTTCAGGCGGCAGCCGAAGGTGAGGACGTCGACGCCCATCAGGCTGCGCCCGCGAAGATCTCCGGCGCGAAGCTGCCCACATGTTCCAGCTCGACCGGGCCCGTCATCAGGACGTGGTCGTCGCTTTCGCGCCAGTCGATGAAGAGATCGCCGCCCGGCAGCGTGACGCGCGCCTTGCGGTCGGTGAGCTTCTTGCGCGCAGCGGCGACGAGGGTTGCGCAGGCGCCGGACCCGCAGGCGAGCGTGATCCCCGCCCCGCGCTCCCAGACACGCAGGACGATGTGGTCGCGCGCCTTGACCGCGGCGAGCTCGATATTGGCGCGCTCGGGGAAGAGCGGATGGTTCTCCAGCAGCGGCCCGAACCGCTCCAGGTCGTAGGCGTAAGGGTCGTCGACCCAGAAGATCGCGTGGGGATTGCCCATCGAGACGGCCGACGGAGAATGGAGCACCGGCGCGTCGATCGGGCCGATCTGCAGCTCGATCATCCGCGTGTCGCGGAATTCCTCGGCGAGCGGGATCTCGTCCCATTTCAGGCGCGGGGCGCCCATGTCCACGGTGAAGGTCAGGTCGTCGGCGCGCGTGACGTGGAGGAGGCCGGCGCGGCTCTCCAGCGTCAGGCGGGCGCGGGCCGGATCGTGGTCGGGCCCCAGCATGACCCAGGCGACGCAGCGCGTGCCGTTGCCGCAGGCCTGCGCTTCCGAACCGTCATTGTTGTAGATGCGGATGCGCGCGTCGATGCCCGGTATCGTCGAGGCGTGGATGACCATGAGCTGGTCGAAGGCGGTGGCCGGCTGCCGGGCGATGGCCCGCGCCTCGTCCGCCGTCACGGCGGCCCGGCTCTCGCGCAGGTCCAGCACGACGATGGCGTTGCCGAGGCCGTTCATCTTCCAGTAGCGGCTATGGACGAGCGGGCTGGGCACGGTCATGGAGGCTGGGTCCGGGCTGACAGGGCGCTATATGGGCGAAATCGGCCCCTTGCGCTACCCTTGAACCTCCCCAGCGTCATCGGGCCGTCCTATCCTTGGGGCATGGCATGGCGGCCGATTCGCCGCGGAGGACCACGATGGCGGTCAGGTTGAAGATTCCACTCGGGTGGCTCGCGGTCCTGCTCCTGGTCGCGGGGGGCGCGACCGCGCAGGCTCCGCAGACCCCTTCGCCCGTCCCGGCGGCCCCCCAGGCCGAACCGGCCCCGGCGCCGGTGCCGCCCGTCCCCGCGCCGAGCGTGCCCGCCCCGAACATGCCGGGGCCGGGCGCAGGCCCGGCAGCGCCGCCCATGACCATGCCGCAGACGCCGGAACCGCCGCGGTCGGCGGCGACGACGTTCAAGCCCTATCCGACGCTTGTCGGCCCGTCGGCGAATCCCGCGGACATGGACGAGGTGACGCTGCCCGCCAAGCCGGCCCTCGCCCGGGAGGGCCGGACGACCTGGGACAACGGCTTTTCGATGCTGATGGAGACCTTCAAGCGCCTGCACGACCAGGCGGTGCAGTCCGGCCTGAAGCCGGCCGGCAAGCCCCTCGCCCGGTTCCTGGAGACCAATGACGAGGGTTTCCGCTTCCAGGCCATGCTGCCGGTCGAAGCACCGGCATCGCCGCCCGCCCTGCCGGAGGGGTTCGCCATGACGCGCACGCCGGAGGGCCCGGCCCTGCGCTTCGTGCACAAGGCGCCCTATGAGGAGATCGATTCCACCTACGAGGCCATCACCGCCTATCTCGATGCCAAGAACATCGCGGTGGAGGACAGTTTCGTGGAGGAATACGCCACCGACCTCACGGACCCGGCCGATCCGGAGCTGGAGATCAACATCTTCGTGACGCGCAAGCGCTGACGCCGGTTCGGGGCAGGATGTTGGTCGTCATTGCGAGCGTAAGCGAAGCAATCCAGAGGGCGGTTGCGGCCGGTGGATTGCTTCGTCGCTTCGCTCCTCGCAATGACGGTTGAGGATGACGCCTCGTCCTTCGAGGCCGCTGCGCGGCACCTCAGGATGAGGCTTCGATGAAGGACGAGGCTTCGGATGGATGCAGCCAGTTCTAACGGTCCTCATGCTGAGGCGCTCGTCGGAACGGCGAGCCTCGAAGCACGCAAGAATGGCAGTGAGCGCATCCCCCTCCTCCCGCGCAGCGGCGGGGAGGGGCTAGGGGTGGGGGGTGCCGGGCGTGGAGCGCGGTGGTGGCAGCAAGGTATCCCAATCCGACCGAAGACGTGGATGGTCGGGA